>NZ_BDBV01000127.1 GCF_001613165.1 Nocardia mexicana NBRC 108244 | reverse complement strand
CGCCGCGCTCGCCGGGGTGGCGCGACGCGGCGGGGCCAGCGTGTTCATGGTGGCGCACGCCGCCCTGGCGGCGCTGCTGGCGCGGCTGGGGGCGACCGGCGACGTGTGCATCGGGACTCCGATCGCGGGACGCACCGACGGCCAGCTGGATGCCCTGGTCGGCATGTTCGCGGGAACGCTGGCCCTGCGCACGCATGTGGACGGCGCCGACCGGTTCACCGACCTGCTGGCGGCGGTGCGCGAGAACGATCTGGACGCCTTCGCGCACGCGGACATCCCGTTCGAGCGGCTGGTGGAGGTGCTCAACCCGGTGCGGTCCACCTCGCACCACCCGCTGTTCCAGGTGATGCTCTCCGTGCACGATTCGGTGCCGGAACCGGTGCGCCTGCCGGGCCTCGCGGTGGCGGCCGACGAGATCGAATCCGCCGTCGCGACATGGGATCTGCAGTTCACCCTCGTCGAGCGCTACCGCGGCGACCGCACACCGGACGGTATCGAGCTGCGCCTGATCTACGCCACGGACCTGTTCGACGCCGACTCCGCGGAGGCGATCGCGCGGCGCTTCACCGGACTGCTGTCCGCCGTCGGCGCGGATCCGTCGCTGACCGTCGGCGATGTCGACCTGCTGGACCGGCGCGAGCGGGCCGCGCTGGCACCCGCGCGGGGCGCGGTCCCGGCCGCGGCGGCCACGCTCGGCGACTCGTTCGGCCGCATCGCCGACGCGCACCCGGATCGGGAGGCTGTCCGGGCGAGTGCGACGACCGTGACCTATCGAGAACTCGGCGAACGCTCGAACCGCCTGGCGCGCACGCTGATCGCGCAGGGCGTCGGTCCGGGCGACGTGGTCGCGGTGGCATTCCCGCGCTCGGTGGAGTCGGTCGTCGCCATGCTCGCGGTCGCCGGGACCGGGGCCGCGTTCCTTCCGATCGATCAGCGGCACCCGATCGAACGGATCCGTTATGTGCTGTCCGATGCGCAGGTCCGGGTCGGGCTGGCGGCGCAGGGCGATGCCGCACGCCTCCCGGAGGACGTGCGCTGGCTGACGCCCGGGGAATCGGAGGCGAACGCCGCCCCGATCACCGATGCCGAGCGCATCCGGGCGTTGCACGTCGACGACGTCGCCTACGTGATCTACACGTCGGGTTCCACCGGCACGCCGAAGGGCGTCGCGGTCACCCACCGCGGGCTGTCGAGCCTCGCGGCGGAACAGCGCGAGCGCTACCGCGTCGAACCGACCTCTCGGGTACTGCATTTCGCCTCGCCGAGCTTCGACGCGTCGATACTGGAACTGCTGCTGGCGTTCGAGGCCGGGGCGGCGCTGGTGCTGGCCGGGAGCGAGATCTACGGCGGTGACGAACTGGCGGGACTGCTCGAACGGGAGCAGATCACCCATGCGTTCGTCACGCCCGCCGCGCTGGCCACCGTCGAGGCGGCGGAGCTGCCGCGGCTGCGCTGCGTGATCGTCGGCGGCGATGCCTGCGACGCCGAACTGGTGCGGCGGTGGGCGCCGGGCCGCGAGATGTTCAATGCCTACGGCCCCACCGAATCGACCGTGGCGGTGACGATTTCCGCGCTGCACCCCGATGCCCCGATCGAGCTGGGCCGCCCGATCCGCGGCACGAGCGTGGTCGTGCTGGACGCCAGGCTGCACCCCGTACCGCCGGGTGTGGTGGGTGAGCTCTATCTCGCCGGGCCGGGACTGGCGCGTGGCTACCACCGGAAGGCGGGCGCGTCGGCCGGCCGTTTCGTGGCGAACCCGTTCGGTGCGGCGGGCGAAAGGATGTATCGCACGGGCGATCTGGTGCGGTGGACGGCCGGCGGAACGCTCGCCATGGTGGGCCGCGCCGACGACCAGGTGCAGGTCCGCGGCTTCCGGATCGAGCCGGGCGAGGTCACCGCGGCGGTGGCGGCCTGCCCGGGTGTGCGGTTCGCGCATACGGAGGTGCCGCGCGACACCCTCGGTGCGCCGCGCATCGTGACCTACGTGGTCGCCGCGGAAGGGGCACGGCCGGATCCGGAGGCGATTCGGGACCGGGTGGCCGATCGGCTTCCGGCGCACATGATTCCGGCGGCCGTCGTGCCGCTCGAGTCGATTCCGCTCACCGCGGCGGGCAAGCTGGACCGGCGGGCGCTGCCCGAACCCGACTTCGGCGTGGCGGCGCGGCCGGGCCGGAATCCGGTGACCGCCAACGAGATTCTGGTCGCCGCGGCGATGGCCGAGGTGATCGGGGTGGATCAGGTGTGCGCCGACCACACCTTCTTCGAGCTGGGTGGCAACTCGCTGTCGGCGACACGCCTGGTGGCGCGCATCGCCACCCGGTCGGGACACCGGCTCGGCGTGCGCTGCGTCTTCGAGCACCCGACCGCGTCGGGCCTGGCGGCACTGCTGGACGACGCCGATCGTGACGGGCGCGGCGCCTGGCCGGTGCTGGCGAACAGCGAACGGCCGCAGCGTATTCCGCTGTCGACCGCACAGCAGCGGCTGTGGCTGCTCAACCGCTTCGACATCGCGTCGGGCACCTACAACATCGCCATCGGCCTGTGGCTGTGCGGCGCGCTGGACATCGAGGCGCTGACCCTGGCCCTGCGCGATGTCGTGACGCGCCACGAGAGCCTGCGCACGCGCTTCCCCGACACCGACGAGGGGCCGGTACAGGTGATCGCCGCGGAACACGAAGCGGCCCTGACCGTTCCGGTCGTCGACGGCACGGCCGAACAGGCCGGGGATCGGGCGCGGGCCCTGGCCGCACGCGGCTTCGATCTCACCACCGAGCTCCCGCTGCGTGCCGAGCTGATCCGCACCGGGGATCGAGATCACCTGCTGGTGCTGGTCATTCATCACATCGCCGCGGACGGGTGGTCGCTCGAACCGCTGGCCGCCGATGTGATGACGGCGTACGGGGCACGACGGTCCGGCGCGGCGCCCGCGTGGGAGCCGCTGCCGGTGCAGTACGCGGATTTCAGTGTGTGGCAGCGTGCGGTGCTGGGCGAGGAGCACGATCCCGGCAGCGTGCTGTCGCGGCAGGCGGGCTACTGGACCGAACGCCTGGCGGGCCTGCCGGACTTCCTGGAACTGCCGGTCGACCGCCCCCGCCCGCCCGTGGCCTCGCAGCGCAGCGCCACGGTGACCGCACAACTCGGCGCGGCCCTGCACGGGCGGCTGGCGAGCCTGGCCCGCGGTCGTGACGCGAGCCTGTTCATGGTGCTGCACGCGGCGCTGGCGGTGCTGCTGGCGCGGCTGTCCGGCACGCGTGATATCGCGATCGGAACGCCGATCGCCGGACGCACCGAGGAGCAGCTGGACCGCCTTGTCGGCATGTTCGTCGGAACCCTGGTGCTGCGCACCGATATCGACGGCGGGCGGTCGTTCGACGATGTGCTGGAATCGGTGCGCGCCACCGACCTGGACGCTTTCGCGCACGCGGACCTGCCTTTCGAGCGGGTGGTGGAGCTGCTGAATCCGGTGCGGTCCACGGCATTTCATCCGCTGTTCCAGGTGATGCTGTCGGTTCAGAACTCGGAGCCGGTGCGGATCACGCTGCCGGAGCTCGAGATCAGCGGCGAGCGCATCGACTCGGGCGCGACCGGATTCGACCTGCAGTTCACGCTGACCGAATCGCACGCCTCCGACGGCGGTCCCCAGGGTGTCGAGCTGCGCCTGGACTACGCCACCGACCTGTTCGAGGCGGGCACGGCGGAGCGGCTCGTGGACCGGTACGCCGCGCTCCTCGAGACCGTGGCGCGCAATCCGGTTGCCGCCGTGGGCGATATCGACGTGCTCGAGGCGGCGGAACGGGCGGCGCTGGTGCCTGCCCTCGGCGGCACAGCCCTGCCCGCGGCGACCCTGCCGGAGCTGTTCGCGGCGGCCGCCGCCGTACCGGATCGCCTCGCGCTGCGATGTGATTCGGCGGAGCTGAGTTACCGGGAGCTCGACGAGCGGTCGAATCGACTGGCGCGGGCGCTGATCGCGCGCGGCGTCGGTCCGGGCCACATCGTGGCGCTGGCGCTGGCACGCTCGGTGGAATCGGTCGTCGCCGTGCTCGCGGTGACCAAGGCGGGTGCGGCGTACCTGCCGGTGGACGTGCGCTACCCGGCCGAGCGGATCCGCCACATGCTCGCCGACTCCGGCGCCGGGATCGGCATCACCGCGTCGGATCCCGCGCGGTTGCCGGGGTCGGTGGACTGGCTGCCGATTTCCGAGGGCGTGGACGGGCGCCCGGTCACCGACGCGGATCGGGTGCGGCCGCTGTCGGTGGACGATGTGGCGTACGTGATCTACACGTCGGGCTCGACCGGTGTGCCCAAGGGCGTCGCGGTGACGCATCGCGGCCTTGCGAATTTCGCTGCGGAGCAACGTGATCGGTACGGCGTGGAAGCGGGCTCGCGGACGCTGCACTTCGCCTCGCCGAGTTTCGACGCCTCGGTGCTGGAGCTGCTGCTGGCCTGGTGCGCGGGCGCGACGATGGTGATTGCCCCGCAGGACGTGTACGGCGGGGACGAGCTGGCGGAACTGCTGGAGCGGGAACAGGTGTCGCATGCGTTCCTGACCCCGGCCGCCCTGGCGAGTATCGGTCCGCGATGGCGGCTGCCGCGGCTGCGTTCCCTCGTGGTGGGTGGCGAGGCCGTCGCCGCGGAACTCGTGCAGCGGTGGGCGCCGGGGCGCGAGATGTTCAATGCCTACGGTCCTTCGGAAGCCACTGTCGCGCCGGTACTTTCGGACGCCCTGCGTGTGGAGGGGCGGGTCGAACTGGGCCGCCCGATTCGCGGCGCGAGCGTGGTCGTCCTGGACGCGCGGCTGCGTCCGGTGCCGGTCGGTGTGGTGGGGGAGCTGTATGTGCTGGGATGCGGTGTGGCCCAGGGGTATGTGGGTCGTACCGGACTCACGGCGTCGCGGTTCTCGGCCTGCCCGTTCGGTGCCGCGGGCGAGCGCATGTATCGCACCGGAGACCTGGTGCGGTGGTCGGAAGGCGCGCTGGTCTTCGTCGGTCGCTCCGACGACCAGGTGCAGGTGCGGGGCTTCCGGATAGAGCCCGGGGAGATCAGCTCGGTGGTCGGGACCCTCGCGGGAGTGCAGCTGGCGCACACCGAGGTCCGGACGGACCCGCGGGGCGAGCGCCGGATCGTGTCCTACGTGGTGCCCGCCGACGGGGCGGCCGTGGAACCGGAAGCCGTGCGCCGCCATGCGGCGGGCCGTCTGCCCGCGCACATGGTCCCCGCGGCGGTGGTCGTGCTGGCGGAGATTCCGCTGGGCCCCTCGGGCAAGCTGGATCGCTCCGCGCTGCCGGAGCCCACGTTCGGCGGCGGCGGGCGAGCACCCGAAACGCCGAACGAGCTGCTGGTGGCCGCGGCGATGGCCGAGGTGATCGGCCTCGACACGGTGGGCGCCGAGCACAGCTTCTTCGACGTTGGCGGCAACTCGCTGCTGGCCACCCGTCTGGTGGCCCGGATCGCGGCCGCGACCGGACAGCGGCCTACGGTGCGATCGGTCTTCGAATACCCGACCCCCGCGGCGCTGGGCGCGGCCTTGGAGTCGGGCGAGTTCGATTGCGACACGGCACGTCCCGCGCTGGCGCCGCGGACGCGGCCGGACCGCGTCCCGCTGTCGGCCGCGCAGCGGCGGCTGTGGTTCCTCGACCGCTTCGACACCGGATCCGGCATGTACAGCATCCCGATGGCGCTGCGGATGCGGGGCGAGCTCGACGACCGGGCGCTGGCCGCGGCGCTGTCGGATGTCGTCGAACGGCACGAGGTGCTGCGCACCGTGTTCCCGGACACCGGCGACGGGCCCTGCCAGGTCGTGCGCGAGACCGGTGCCCCGCGGCTGGACCCGGTCGACGCCCCGGACGGATCCCTCGACGCGCGGCAGATCGTCGAATTCGCCACCGCCGGTTTCGATCTGACGGCGGAGCCGCCCTTGCGGGCGCGACTGTTCCGGATCGCTGCGGACGACCACCTGCTGGTGCTGGTCCTGCACCACATCGCCGCGGACGGCTGGTCGCTGGGCCCGCTCGCGGACGACGTGATGACGGCCTACGAGGCGCGCCGACAGGGCGCCGCGCCGGGCTGGGAGCCGCTGGCCGTGCAGTACGCGGACTTCAGCCTGTGGCAGGACGAACTGCTCGGCGACGAGAACGACCCGGAGAGCCGCGCGGCGACGCAGCTCGCGTACTGGCGGGGGGTGCTCGACGGCCTGCCCGAATGCCTGGAGCTGCCGAGCGATCGGCCGCGCCCGGCGGTGGCGTCGCATCGCGGCGCCTCGGTGGCCGCGCGGGTGGACGCGGAACTGCACGGTGCGCTGGTGGAATTGGCTCGTCGGCACGACGCGAGCGTGTTCATGGTGCTGCACGCCGCGCTCGCGGTGCTGCTCGGCAGGCTCGGCGGCACCGACGACGTCGCGATCGGTACCGCGGTGGCGGGCCGCTCCGAGGTCGGGCTCGACCGCCTGATCGGCATGTTCGTCGCGACCGTGGTGCTGCGGTCGCGGGTGGACGCGGACGGTTCGTTCGCCGACCTGCTGTCGGCGGTGCGCGGCGGCGACCTCGACGCGTTCGCGCACACGGATGTGCCGTTCGAACGACTGGTGGAGGTGCTGAACCCGGCGCGCTCCGCCGCCCGCCACCCGCTGTTCCAGGTGATGCTGTCGGTGCACGACGACGCCCCGGTAACCCCGCGGCTGCCCGGACTCGAGGTCGCCACCGAGGAGATCGACTGCGGCACGGCCAAATTCGACATCCAGTTCACGGCCACGCAGACGTGGACCGGCGAACGGGCACCGGCCGGGCTCGACCTGTGCCTGACCTACGCCACCGACCTGTTCGACGCCGCGACCGCGGAATCGCTGGCGGACCGGCTCATCCGGATCCTGGCCGCGGTGGTCGCCCAGCCGCGAATGGCGGTGGGAGACATGGATCTCCTGAACGACCGGGAACGCGCGGCACTGGTGCCCGCGCACGGCGGTGAAGCGGTCACCCCGGTGCCGCTGGCGGACTGCTTCACCGCGACGGCGGCGCGGTACGCCGAGGAGGCCGCGGTGCGGTGCGATGCGGTCGAGCTGTCGTATCGCGAGCTGGACGAGCGGTCGAACCGCCTGGCGCGGGCGCTGATCGGCCGCGGTGTCGGTCCCGGCGACGTGGTGGCGGTGGCGCTGGCCCGGTCGGTGGAGTCGGTGCTCGCCGCGCTCGCGGTGACGAAGACGGGCGCGGCCTTCCTGCCGATCGACACCGGGTACCCGGCTGAGCGGATCCGGCACATGCTGTCGGATTCGGCGGTCCGGATCGGCCTGACCGCCTCGGTCGACGCGGCCACACCGCCGGGATACGTGGTGTGGCTGGCGATCTCGGAACTGGACGGCGATCCGGCCCCCGTCGGCGATGCGGACCGGGTGCGGCCGCTGTCGGTCGACGAGGTGGCGTATGTGATCTACACGTCCGGTTCCACGGGCGTGCCCAAGGGCGTCGCCGTGACCCACCGCGGCCTGGCGAACTTCGCCGAGGTGCAGCGCGACCGCTACGGCGTCGAACCCGGCTCGCGGACTTTGCATTTCGCGCTGCCCATCTTCGACGCCGCGGTCCTGGAGGCGCTGCTGGCGTGGTGTGCGGGCGCGACGATGGTGGTCGCGCCGCCCGACGTGTACGGCGGGGACGACCTGGGGCGGCTGCTCGAACGGGAGCGTGTGACGCACGCGTTCATCACGCCCGCGGCGCTGGCGAGCATCGACTCGGACCGGCGGACGCTGCCGCACCTGCGGAGCCTGGTCGTCGGCGGCGAGGCCTACGGCGCGGAACTGGTGGAGCGCTGGGCGCCCGGCCGGAGGTTCCTCAACGGCTACGGCCCGACCGAGACCACCATCATCATGCTGCTGTCGCAGCCGCTGTCGCCCGGCGACCGGCTCGGGCTGGGTGGGCCGATCCGCGGTGCGGGCGTGGTGCTGCTGGACGGGCGGCTGCGCCCGGTCCCGCCGGGTGTGGCGGGCGAGCTGTACGTCCTGGGCTGCGGACTGGCGCGCGGATATGTGAGCCGCGCGGCGCTGACGTCCGGCCGGTTCGTGGCCTGCCCGTTCGGCGAGCGCGGCGCGCGCATGTACCGGACCGGCGACGTGATGCGGTGGTCCGGCGGCGAACTGGTGTTCGTGGGGCGCTCCGACGATCAGGTGAAGCTGCGGGGCATGCGGATCGAAATGGGTGAGATCACCGCGGTGGTCGCGGCACTCGCGGGAGTGCAGTTGGCGCACACCGAGATTCGCGAGGACGAATCCGGGGAGGGCCGCATCGTCACCTACGTGGTCCCGACGGAATCGGCCGAGCCGGATCCGCGGACGCTGCGCACCGGCGCCGCGGAACACCTTCCTGCGCACATGGTTCCGTCGGCGATCGTGGTGCTCACCGAGGTGCCGCTGACCCCGACCGGCAAGCTCGACCGCAAGGCCCTGCCCGCGCCGGTGTTCGACGCCGCGGATCCACAGGGCCGTGCGCCCGCCACCCCCACCGAGATGCTGGTGGCCGCGGCGATGGCGGAGGTCGTCGGCCGCGAGACGGTGTGCGCCGACCACAGCTTCTTCGATCTCGGCGGCAACTCGCTGTCGGCCACCCGGGTGGTGGCGCGGATCGTGTCGGCGACCGGCCACGCGCTCACCGTGCGTTCGATATTCGAGCACCCGACTCCCGCCGGGCTGGCCGAGCTGATCGATGCGGCCGCTCCGGGCGGCGAGGCGTCGCGCCCGGCGCTGACCGCGGGCGAGCGGCCGGAACGGATCCCGCTCTCCCCGGCGCAGCAGCGGCTGTGGTTCCTGCACCGCTTCGATCCCGGCTCCGGCGCCTACAACATCCCGCTCGTGCTGCGGCTGCGCGGCGACCTGGACGCGGGCGTGCTGGAGACGGCCATCGCCGACGTGATCGACCGGCACGAGGTGCTGCGCACGATCTATCCCTCCGACGTCGACGGCCCGGTGCAGATCGTGCTGCCCGCGCAGCCGCCGCGGCTGCCGGTGACCGCATGCGCATCGGACGAGGTGGAGGCCGCGATCGCCGAATTCGCCACCGCCGGTTTCGATCTCGCGGTCGACCCGCCCGTGCGGGCCAGGCTGTTCCGGCTGCGGCCCGACGAGCACCTGCTGGTGCTGGTGCTGCACCACATCGCCGCCGACGGGTGGTCGCTGGCGCCCCTGGCGACCGATGTGGCGGCGGCCTACGAGGCGCGCCGTGCGGGCACCGCACCGGCATGGGAACCGCTCGGCGTGCAGTACGCGGACTTCAGCCTGTGGCAGCGCGCGGCGCTCGGCGACGAGGACGACCCGGACAGCGTGCAGGCACGGCAGGTGCGGTACTGGACCGAGCGCCTGGCCGGACTGCCCGAATGCCTCGAGCTGCCGAGCGACCGGCCGCGACCGGCGGTGTCGTCGCATCGCGGCGCCTCGGTGGTGTCCGCGGTGGGCGCGGATGTGCACGGTGCGCTGGAGGACCTGGCGCGCAGGCGGGACGCCAGCATCTTCATGGTGCTGCACGCGGCGCTGGCGGTGCTGCTCGCGCGCATCGGCGACAGCCGCGATATCGCGATCGGCACCGTGGTCGCGGGCCGCACCGAGCCGCAGCTGGATCCGCTGATCGGCATGTTCGTCGGGACGCTGGTGCTGCGGACCGCCGTGGACGACGGCAGGCCGTTCATCGAACTGCTGGATGCGGTGCGCGATGGCGACCTGGATGCGTTCGCGCACGCCGACATTCCGTTCGAGCGGCTCGTGGAGGTGCTGGAACCGCGGCGCTCGACCGCGCACCATCCGCTGTTCCAAGTGGGGCTGTCGCTGCACAACCTGGCTCAGGCGCGGCTGCGGCTGCCCGGCCTGGAGGTGGTCAGCGAGGATATCGATCCGGGCATCGCGAAGCTGGATCTGCAGTTCACGGTGACACCGTCCTGGGCGGACGACCGGCCGGGCGGTTTCGAGGTCTGCCTGACCTACGCCACCGACCTGTTCGACGCCGAGACCGCGCAGGCGCTGTCGGAGCGGTTCGTCCGGGTGCTCGGCGCGATCGTGGCGCGCCCGGACGCCGCGGTCGGCGACATCGATCTGCTCGGTGCCCGGGAACGGGCGGCCCTGGTCCCCGCTCGGGGTGCCACCGCCGCGGTCCCACTGTCGCTCCCGGCGCTGTTCGACTCCGCCGCCGTCGATTCGAATCAGATTGCGCTGCAGTATGATTCGCTGCAGATCAGCTACGGCGAACTCGATCGCCGGGCGACCCTGCTGGCCGCGTCGCTGATCGAGCGCGGTGTCGGCCCCGGCGACGTGATCGCGCTGGGCATGGCCCGATCGGTGGAATCGGTGGTCGGCTCGCTCGCCGTCGCCAAGACGGGTGCGGCGTTCCTGCCCGTCGACGTGCGCTATCCCGCCGACCGCATCCGGTACATGCTGTCGGATTCCGGCGTCCGGATCGGCATCACCCGGCCCGCGGACCGCGCGTCGCTGCCCGGCGAGATCGCCTGGCTGACAGCGGAAGAGGCCGGCACGCCCGCAGACGAGGCGCTCGCCACCGTGCGCAACCGGCGCGTGCGCGACGACGACCTCGCCTACCTCATCTACACCTCCGGATCGACCGGGCGGCCCAAGGGCGTCGCGATCACGCACCGCGGCCTGCACAACTGCGCGGCCGAGGTGCGCGCCCGGTTCGGCATCGAACCAGGCTCGCGCACACTGCATCTGGCGTCACCGAGCTTCGACGTGGCCATGCTCGAACTGCTCATGGCGTGGAGCGCGGGAGCGACCATGGTGATCGCGCCCGCCGACGTCTTCGGCGGCGACGAACTCGGCGCGCTGCTCGACCGCGCCGAGGTGACCCACGCGGTGGTCACCCCGGCGGTGCTGGCGACCGTGGATCCCGACCGCTGGCCGCTGCCGCGCCTGCACCGGCTCATCGTCGGTGGTGAAGGCTTCGACGCGGATCTCGTCGCGCCCTGGCTGGCGGGCCGCCAGGTGGTCAACGGATACGGCCCGTCCGAATCCACGATCGCGACCACGCTGTCCGAGCCGCTGCGGCCCGGCGCGCCCATCGTGCTCGGGCGCCCGATGCGCGGCGTGACGACCGTGGTGCTGGACCCGCGGCTGCGGCCGGTCACCCCGGGCGCCGTCGGCGAACTGTACGTCGGCGGCATCGGACTAGGCCGGGGCTACCACCGCAGGCCGGAGCTGACCGCGGCGAGGTTCGTCGCGAATCCGTTCGGGGACAACGGCGAACGGCTGTACCGGACCGGGGATCTGGTGCGGTGGACGCGGACCGGAGACCTCGTGTTCGTCGGCCGCATCGACGACCAGGTGAAGATGCGCGGATTCCGGATCGAGCTGGGCGAGATCACCACAGTCGTCTCTGCCTGCCCGGGAGTGCGGTTCGCGCACACCGAGATTCGCGCCGACGCCGCCGGACGGTCCCGCATCGCCACCTACGTGGTGTGCGACGAGCGGGCGGTGCGCGCGGTACGGGAGTTCGCCGCCCGGCGCCTGCCGCCGCACATGGTGCCGGAGGCCGTCGTGACGATCGCGTCGGTGCCGATGACCCCGAGCGGGAAGATCGATCGAAAAGCGTTGCCGGAGCCGGTCTTCGATGCGATCGGCACCGGGCGC
This sequence comes from Nocardia mexicana NBRC 108244, assembly GCF_001613165.1. GTDB lineage: Bacteria > Actinomycetota > Actinomycetes > Mycobacteriales > Mycobacteriaceae > Nocardia > Nocardia mexicana. The sequence continues at coordinate 21,749 of NZ_BDBV01000127.1, read as the reverse complement.
GCCCCGGAGACCGACGGTGAGAAACTGGTCGCGTCGGCGATGGCGGAAACGGTCGGCCGCGGCGAGGTCGGCGCCGATCAGAACTTCTTCGAACTGGGCGGCAATTCGCTGTCGGCCACCCAGCTGGTGGCCCGGATCGCCGCCGCGGGCGGGCCGCGCCTGGGCGTGCGTGCGGTGTTCGACCATCCGACGCCCGCCGGACTGGCGGCGCTGCTCGACGCCACCCCGGCCGCGGACCGCCCGGTCCTCATGCGGCGCGAGCGGCCGGAGCGGATCCCGCTGTCCGCGGCGCAGCAGCGCCTGTGGTTCCTGAACCGGGCCGACACCGCCTCCGGCGCCTACAACATCCCGGTGGTGCTGCGCCTGCGCGGCGAGCTCGACACGGCGGCGCTGGAGCAGGCGCTCGGCGACGTCGTGCGGCGGCACGAAACGCTGCGCACCGTCTTCCCGGATTCGGTGGACGGCCCCGGCCAGGTGATCACGACCGCCGAGGTGCCGCTGGAGACCGCCGAGCTGGGCGCGGACGCGGTCACCGAGTACGTGCGGCGTTCGGCCGCACGGGGATTCGACCTGACCGTCGAACTCCCGGTGCGGATGGCGCTGCTGCGCGTGTCCGCGGGGGAGCAGGTGCTCGTCGTCGTGCTCCACCACATCGCGGCCGACGGCGGCTCGGTGCTGCCGCTGGCCACCGATCTGGCGACGGCCTACGAGGCACGGCTGCGGGGCGCGCCGCCGCAGTGGGCGCCGCTGCCGGTGCAGTACGCCGATTTCACCCTGTGGCAGCGCGAAGTGCTCGGCAGCGACGACGATCCGGACAGCGCGGCGGCCGCGCAACTGGACCATTGGCGCCGCACACTGGACGGTCTGCCACAGTGCCTGCCCCTGCCCACCGACCGCCCCCGGCCCCCGATTCCCAGCCATCGGGGCGCCACCGCGACCGCGACCATCGACGCCGCGGCGCACCGGGCGATCCACGAGTTGGCCCGCCGGTACGACGCCTCGGCCTTCATGGTGCTGCACGCCGCCCTGGCCGCACTGCTGTCGCGACTGAGCGACAGCGGCGACATCGCGATCGGCACGCCGCTGGCCGGGCGCGACGACGTACAGCTCGACCGCCTGATCGGCATGTTCGTGGGAACCCTGGTGCTGCGCACCGGAATCGACCGGGCGCGCGGATTCGACGAGCTGCTCGCCACCGCGCGCGAGACCGATCTGAACGCGTTCGCCAATGCCGACATCCCGTTCGAGCGGCTCGTCGAGGCCTTGGACCCGGTGCGCTCCACCGCGCACCATCCGCTGTTCCAGGTGATGCTGTCGGTGCACAGCGCGGCACCGGTCGGCCTGCGGCTGCCCGGGGTCGCCGTCGAGGCCGAGCAGGTGGAGGTCGAGACCGCCAAGTTCGACCTGCAGTTCACCTTCGTGGAGTCGTTCGCGAGCGCGGACGAGCCGGACGGGATCGAGCTGAGCGTGACCTACGCGACCGATCTGTTCGAGGGACGGACCGCGGAGCAGCTCGCGGAGCGGTTCGTGCGGCTGCTCGCGGCCGCCGTCGCCGAACCCGGGCGCGCCGTCGGTGACCTCGACCTGCTGGCTCCCGCGGAGCAGCGTGCGCTGTCGCCTGTTCGCGGTCGGGAGTCCTGCGGCACAACGAGATTCCCGGATCTCTTCGCCGCGGCCGCCGCTGTGGATCCGGGCGCGGTCGCGCTGCGCTGCGGCACCCGTGACATGACCTACGACGAGCTCGACCGGTCGACGAACCGGCTGGCCCGCGCGCTGCTCGCGGCGGGCGCGGGCCCGGAGCGCGTCGTGGCGGTCGCGCTGCCGCGGTCGATGGAGTGGGTGTCGGCGGTGCTCGCGGTGGCGAAGACCGGCGCGGCCTTCCTGTCCATCGACCCGGCCTATCCGCGGGACCGCAAGGACTACATGGTCGCGGACTCGGGCGCACGGATCGGCGTGACCGTCTCGGCCTGCCGGTCCGACCTGCCGGACGGCCCGGAGTGGCTGGTGCTGGACGAGGCCGACACCGCGGCCCTGTCGCAGGCCCCGATCACGGCGGGCGAACGCGGCATCCCGGCGCGGATCGACCACCCCGCCTACATGATCTACACCTCGGGCTCGACGGGAATCCCCAAGGGCGTCACCGTGACGCATGCGGGCCTGGCCGACTTCGCCGGGGAACTGGCGGAACGGGCGACGGTGCGACCGGGCGCGCGAGTGCTGCATTTCGCCTCGCCCGGATTCGACGCCGCGGTCCTGGAACTGCTGCTCTCGGTGGGCGGCGCGGCGACGCTCGTGATCGCACCCGCCGACGTCTACGGCGGCACCGAGCTGTGGGATCTGCTTGCCGCGCAACGGATCACGCATGCCTTCGTCACGCCCGCGGCCCTGGCGACCGTCGACCCGGACGGCCTCGACGACCTCGAGGTGGTCATGGTCGGCGGCGACCGGACCGGACCCGAACTCGTCGAACGGTGGGTGGTGCCTCGGGGATCGGATTCGGCACCGCGTCGCATGTACAACGCCTACGGACCCTCCGAGGCCACCGTCGCCGCCACGCTCAGCCACCCGCTGCGGCCGCGGACGCCGGTGACACTCGGCGGCCCGATCCGCGGATTCGGCCTGCTGGTCCTCGACGCGAGGCTGCGGCCGGTCCCGGCCGGGGTGCCCGGCGAGCTGTACCTCATGGGCCACGGTCTGGCTCGTGGATACCACGGCAAGCCCGGACTGACGGGTGCGCGGTTCGTCGCGAATCCGTACGGGGCACCGGGCGAGCGGATGTACCGCACCGGGGACCTGGTGCGGTGGGTGCCGCACGCCGCCGAACACGAGGTCGACTACCTCGGGCGCACGGACGACCAGGTGAAGATCCGCGGCTTCCGCATCGAGGTCGGCGAGATCGACGCCGCCCTCGTGCGGCACCCGGAGGTGGATCACGCGGTCACCGTGCCGCGCCACCTGCCCAGCGGGGCGCAGGCGCTGGCCGCGTACGTCCAGCTGGTGCCGGACGGCCGGTGCTCGGCCGCCGACCTGCGGGCGTACCTGATGGACATGGTGCCGAACTACCTTGTGCCACAGGCGATCACGGTGCTCGACGCGCTGCCGGTGACGGTCTCGGGCAAGGTGGATCGCGCCGGGCTGCCGGAACCGGAGTTCACCGCGGGCGCGCCGTACCGGGCACCGGCCGGCGCCACGGAATCGGCGCTGTGCGCGGCCTTCGAGGAGGTGCTCGGCGTCACCTCGGTCGGCGCCGACGACAGCTTCTTCGACCTGGGCGGCACGTCCCTGCTGGCGACCCGGATGGCGGCGGTGCTGCGCGAGCGGCACGCTCTCGAAGTGCCGGTGCAGGCGGTGTTCCTCGCCCCGACCCCGGCGGGTATCGCCGCGCGCATCGGCGCGTCCGGCCCCGGGGACGCGGCCATGGCCGACACCGCCTTCCGGACCGTGCTGCCGATCCGCGCGCACGGCGCCCAGGCTCCGCTGTTCTGCGTGCACTCCGTGAGCGGCGTGTCGTGGAGCTACGCCGGGCTGGTCACCCATCTGGAACCCGAGCGTCCGGTGTACGGCCTGCAGATGCCGCACCTCACCGACGGGACCGGTCCGAGTACGGTGCCGGAACTGGCCGCCCGCTACATCGAGGAACTGCGGCGGGTGCAGCCGGAGGGCCCGTACCACCTGCTCGGCTGGTCGCTCGGCGGCCTGATCGCCTACGAGATGGCGGTGCAGCTCACCGCGGCGGGAGAGACGGTCGCGCTGCTGGCGCTGCTGGACAGCCGCGTGCTGGCGGGTGAGCCGGAGCCGCCGGAGCCGAGTACCGGCGAACTGCTGGGCGCCCTGCTCGACGACGACGAACTGCGGGAGACCGAGGTGACGGCCGAGGAGGCCGCGCGCCTGCTGCGCGAGCGGCCCGGACCGTTCGCCGCGCTGACCCCCGGGCATATCGAGCGCCTGTACGCCGCCTACCTCGCGGGCAGCCGGATGGGATCCCGGTATCAGCCGCCGCGGTACGAGGGCCCGCTGCTGTACTTCACCGCGGCAGCGGACTCCGGGCCGAATCCCGGTGCGGCACAGTGGAGTCGGTTGGTCGGCGGCGAACTGCGCGAGCATCCGGTCGACTGCACCCACGGCGCGATGACCGGCCCGGAGGCGCTCGCCGACATCGGGACGGTCCTGCGGGAACAGCTCGGTGCGCGCACGGATGCCGAATCGTGACGGCGGGTTCGGAATGGCACGGTCTGAGCGGAGCATACGTACTGGATGCCCTCACCGATGCCGAACAGGAGGTCTTCGAGCGTCACCTGACCTGGTGCTCGCGCTGCGCGCAGGAGGTCGGGGAGCTGCGGGAGGTGGTGGTGCGCCTGGCGGAATGCCTGGCGTGCCAGCCCGATCCCGAATTGCGGGCGCGCATTCTCGCGGACCTCGCGGAGTGATCGGGGGAACGATGCCGCTGAAGCTCGATTACGCGTGTGGACGGTGCGGATGCCCCGGCGGCCGGTTGGCCGCCGGGGGTGCGTCCGGCGGTATGGGCGCCGCGGTCGCCGCGACGATCTCGGTCTCGATCCGGACGGGCCAGCGGCGCGCCGGGCGCGGCGCCGCGGGCGGTGGCTGCGGTTCCTCGGGGGGATGCTGCGGCGTGGCCCGGATGCTGTCGAGGACCCGCTCGCGCATGCCCGGCGCGGGCTTCTGCGCGCACGCGACCGCCATCTGGACCACGGCCGCACGCAGTTCGGCCACGTCCCGGCCGCAGGACGGGCAGCCGCCGAGATGGTTCTCGAAGGCCTGGCGTTCGTGGTCGGGCAGTGAGTCCAATACGTATGGTGCGGTGAGATCGCGGATCGGGGCCGAGCAAGTCACTGATGTGCTCCCAAATATTCACGCAGACGAATCAGACCGTCACGCATTCGGGTCTTGACCGTTCCGACCGGGGTGCCCAAAACCTGGGAGACCTCGCGGTATGTATAGCCGCCATAGTAGGCCAGCACAATCGATTGACGTTGGAGCTCGGTGAGCTTGTCGAGTGCCTGCTGCACCTCTCGGGTCTCCATCCGGGCGAGCGTCGCCTCGACCACCTCGTCGACCGGACGTCTGACGTCCAGCTGTTCGATCCGGTCCTCGCGGTCGGAGCAGGCCTGCTCGTGCCGGACGCGATCGATCGCGCGGCGGTGTGCCATGGTGACGGCCCACGCCATCACATTGCCCGGCTGCTCACAGAACTTCGGAGCCTTCAGCCAGATCTCCAAGAGCACCTCCTGGGTGACCTCTTCGGATCTCGGGCGATCGCGCAGAATCCTTGCGACGATCCCCAGCACGGGGCCCGCGACGATGTCGTACAGATCGGCGAAAGCCTGCTCGTCACCCGCGGCGACACGTTCGATCAGCGAATGCAGCGTCGCATCCGTGTCGATGATGTCACCGGCAGGGACGCCACCCGACGATCCTCGGGCGCGGATGACCATTCAGTGTCCTTCCAAACCGGCGTCCAATGCGTTCGACCTCACAGAAGCGAGTCGTCGCCAACGCGGCGCCGGATTGGTTCCGAACAGAAAAATCTTCTACGCCCCGCAAATTGACGACCGGGACGCACTGGTCCCGGACGCGGTCGCCGGTGGCGGAGTTGCCGGTCAAGGGTATCGACGTATGGAGGCCCGATCCTTTCGCGGTTGGTGGACACAGGGAAGTCGAAGCGATCGCGCGGGTGGATTGGTCGTGCGGGCGTGTTTCTGGCCGCCCGCGGGGCGGTTTCCGGCAACCGCTGGACGGCAGCGCAAACCGCCGATCGCCCGGTGATGACATGTCCCAGGCGGCGCGCGCCGGGCACCGCCGGGTCCTAACCTGAGGGCGCGGTCCGGGACAGGCAAACGCCCGGCACCGTGCTGCGGTACTCGTCGGGGACGCCAGCGCCGGAGGCCGTGCCGGCGGCGCTCGACGAGGCCGGGTCCGGGCATTGCCGCATGTCCGTGACACCGGAACGGGCTGGTCGGCGGCGGCGTCGACACCCCTGCCGGCCGTCGCACCGGCCCGTTCCACCTGCTACCGAATCGTGATCATCTCGTGGCCGCTTTCACAGGGATCGCACGGTTGACTCTTGGATTGCCGGCGTTTACTCGAATTGTGCTGATCGGCAGCACGCGCAGGCCACTCCGAGGAGGCCAGGCTGTGGATACCGCACCCACCACCGCCATCACCCGCCGCGAGCTGATCCGGCTCACCGGAATCACAGGACAGTCGGTGAGCAGGCGCGGGGCGCGTTCGATCAACGCCGATGCGGTCGCCGGTCATACGGATGTGGAGACGGGGTGCACCGCCTTCGTCGTCGCCGACGGGATCGGAGACCATCTGCTGGCCGCGCGGGCGGCCCGGACCGCCGCGGTCGTCGCCGCGACGGAGGCGGCCCGGCGGGGCCCGCAGTCCGGCATCCTGGCGGCCCAGCGGGAGCTGCTGCGCGAATTCCCGGAGCCGAGCGCCGATGCCGTGCTCGTCGTCGCGGTGCTGCCCGACGATCGGACCGGCGGCAGCTGCGAGATCGCCTGGGTCGGCGACTGCCGCGCCTATCGGTGGAACGGCCGGGTGCTGCACCAGATCACCACGGACCACACCGTTTCCGAGTACCTGCGGGCTCGCGGACTCGATCCGGCGCCGCGGATGAGTCATATGGTGTACACGACCACGCGCACGGTGCGGGCCGCCGATATCGGGTATGCCGTCACGGGCACGAGCTCCGGCCGCCTGCTGCTGAGCACCGACGGCGTCCACAAGCGCCTCACGATCTCCGAGATCAAGGACATCCTGAACGCGCAGCCGACCCCGGACCTCGCGGCGGAAGCCCTGGTGGACAACGCCTTACAGACCGGCGGCACCGACAACACCACCGCCCTCGTAGTCGACAGCCACTGACCCCGCCCGGTCGACACCGCAACGCCACGCATGGTCTGTCCGGCGCAACGCCACGCATAGTCTGTCCGGCGCAACGCCACCTTTCTCATTTCCGGCATGCTTTTCGCCGGAATCTCTTGCGCCCGAGGCGTGGATGCCCGCCGAAAGTGTCATCTCGAAAGGCCGAGAGTGCCGGTGACGAGCGTTCGGCGCAGGTGCCACGGGAGGTTCCGGAACAGGGTGCTCATGGCGTGGGCCGTGCCGGGGAGGTCGTCGCGGCCGGACAGGTAGGCGCGTTGCAGGTTCGGCGGAAGGTCGAAGAATGCGTCGAAGAAGCGGGGGAGGTCGGCCGGGGGGAGTGCGAGCAGGGCGCGCAGGCCCGCGGAACGCAAACCGTGGACGGCCCGCGCCGAGACCGGCCAGATCGAGGAGCCGGAGGCGAGGGGGTCGGCCGCGGCGAGGGACGCGGCGACGCTGTAACCGGTCGCCGGATGCAGCTGCCCGCCCGCGGCGCCGAAGCGGCGCGCCCCGGGACGCCCGCCCTGCACCGGGAACCGCACGTGCTCCACCGCCTCGTCACCGCCGAGTTCGATACCGCGGCACCGCAATCGGGCCCGCAGGCGCTGCCGCAGCTGTGCTCCGCTCAGTGCGGGGCGGCCCGCCAGACAGGTCTCCTCCAGCAGGTATCGGTCGGCGTCGAGCGGGATCGCGTAGAGGAACGAGGGCGTTTCGTCGGGTGCCGCCCCGTTGTCCGGCCGCCAGTCCATGAACAGCGGCTCGGCCCAGAGATCGCGCGACACCACCACGCCGTAGGCGGTCTGCTCGGCACGAGCGGGGGAGCGGGTGAGTCCGCGGGCGTCGATCACCCGGTGCGCGGTGAGCACAGCGCCGGACGAAAGCCGCACCCACTCAGGGCTTTTCGCGCCCCGTCGCGAGCGGCCGATCTCGGCGACGCGGTCCGCTACCACGCGGGCGTCGCCCAGATCCATCGAAATCTGGAGCGCCGCAACATCGAACACCACATACCGGCGATCCAGCTCGAACCGCCGCGTGCCCCAGACGGCAGGACGCGCGATCGTCGCGGCGACCGTGGCGGTGGCGACCCAATCCGGCAGCTCGTCCTCCCACGCCCCGTACGTGGCGTTCCAGCGCCGTGCGGGATTCGGGTCGACCGCCGTCACCGACAGCCCGTGCGCCGGCGCACGGTGGGCGAGCGCGCGCCCCGCGGGCCCGAGACCGCACACGAGGAGGTCGGTGGTCACACGGACGATTGCACCAGACGACGTCCGGACCCGGAGTTCCGGCCGCCGGGCGGAAGCGTCAGAGCCCGCCGGTCGCCAGCAGCCCGCCGTCCACTCGGACGACCTCACCCGTGATCCAGGCCGCCTGATCCGAGACGAGGAAGCCGATGAGCGCGGCGACGTCCTCCGGCGTGCCCAGCCGTTTCATCGGGTACGGCGCGGCCGCGGCCTCCTCACCGGCCGAGTAGAGCGCGTCGGCGAACCTCGTCTTCACCACGCCCGGAGCCACCGCGTTCACCCGGATGCCGGGTCCGAGCTGCCAGGCCAGTTCCTCGGTGAGCCGGATCAGGGCCGCCTTCGAGGCGCCGTAGGCGGCGATCACGCCGGTCGACCGCAGTCCGGCGACACTGGCGACATTGACCACCGCGCCGCCGTGCTCGCCCATCCACGCCCGATGCGCCTCCTGCACATAGCCCAGCGCCGCAACGACATTGACGTCGAAGATCTTGCGCACCGCGTCCAGGTCGGCGTCCATCAGCGAGCCGTAGACCGGATTGATCCCGGTGTTGTTGATCAGGATGTCGAGCGCACCGAACTCGGCGACCGCGGTGGTCACGGCCTGGCCGCGGGCCGCGGCATCGCCGGAATTCCCGGGCATCGCCACGACCTTCCCGGGGTGGCCGAGGGTCGCCAGCTCCGCCGCCGTCTCCTCCAGCGCCTCCGGCTTGCGCGCCGTGATCAGCACATTCGCCCCGCGCGACAGCAGCTCGGCCGCCACCGCCTTACCGATACCCCGGCTGGCCCCTGTGACCAGGGCACCCTTGCCCTTCAGCTCGTCGCTCATGGGTCGGCACGTTACCTGCCGACCGGTATGGCGGAAAGCACCCGCAACCGGGGAGCCAGGTGATAGTTCGCTTGGGTAAAATCGGTGGTTCTTGTGTGTCGTAAGAATGCACACTCGAGCCGTCACCCCTGAACCGCCGATGCCGAGGAGATATCTGTGATCACCGCGACCGACCTGGAGGTCCGGGCCGGAATCCGCACCCTGCTGACCGCGCCGGGCGCGGCGCTGCGGGTGCAGTCCGGCGACCGGATCGGGCTGGTCGGGCGCAACGGCGCCGGGAAGACCACCACGCTGCGCATCCTCGCCGGGGAGGGCGAGCCCTACGCGGGCAAGGTGATTCGCTCGGGTGAGATCGGTTACCTCCCGCAGGACCCGCGCGAGGGCAACCTGGACGTGCTGGCCCGCGACCGGGTGCTGTCGGCCCGCGGGCTGGACGCCCTGATCCGGGACATGGAGAAGCAGCAGGCGCTGATGGCCGAGGTCGCCGACGACGCCGAGCGCGAGAAGGCGGTGCGCAAGTACGGCCGCCTCGAGGAACGGTTCTCGGCCCTGGGCGGTTACGTCGCCGAGAGCGAGGCGGCCCGCATCTGCAACAGCCTGGGACTGCCCGATCGGGTGCTCGGGCAGTCGCTGCGGACACTGTCGGGCGGTCAGCGCCGCCGCATCGAGCTGGCGCGCATCCTGTTCTCCGCCTCCGACGGCAGCGGCGGCAAATCCGACCGCACGCTGCTGCTGGACGAGCCGACCAACCACCTCGACGCCGACTCCATCACCTGGCTGCGCGGCTTCCTGCAGAACCACGAGGGCGGGCTCATCGTGATCTCGCACGATGTGGATCTGCTGTCCGATGTCGTGAACAAGGTCTGGTTTCTCGACGCGGTGCGCGGCGAGGCCGACATCTACAACATGGGCTGGAAGAAGTACCTGGACGCGCGTGCCGCCGACGAGCAACGCCGCGTGCGTGAGCGCGCCAACGCGGAGAAGAAGGCGAGCGCGCTGCGTGCCCAGGCGGCGAAGCTGGGCGCGAAGGCGACCAAGGCCGCCGCGGCGCACCAGATGACGCGGCGCGCCGACCGGATGCTCGCGGAACTCGACGACGTGCGGGTCGCCGACAAGGTGGCCCGGATCAAGTTCCCCGAGCCCGCGGCCTGCAGCAGGACGCCGTTGATGGTGAAGGACCTGACCAAGCTGTACGGCTCGCTCGAAATCTTCACCGGCGTCAACTTCGCGGTGGACAAGGGCAGTCGCGTGGTGGTGCTGGGGCTCAACGGCGCCGGCAAGACGACCATGCTGAAACTGCTCGCCGGAGTGGAGACCCCGACCGCCGGTGGCGTGGAGCAGGGCCGCGGTCTCAAGGTCGGCTACTTCGCCCAGGAGCACGACACCCTCGACGACACCGCCACGGTGTGGGACAACATCCGCCACGCCTCCCCGGACGCGGGAGAGCAGGAGCTACGCAGTCTGCTGGGTGCGTTCATGTTCTCCGGCCCGCAGCTCGAGCAGCCCGCCGGGACGCTGTCGGGCGGCGAGAAGACCCGCCTGGCGCTGGCCGGACTGGTGTCCTCGGCGGCGAATGTGCTGCTGCTCGACGAGCCCACCAACAACCTGGATCCGATCTCGCGCGAGCAGGTGCTCGACGCGCTGCGCAGCTATGCCGGTGCGGTGGTGCTGGTGACCCACGATCCGGGCGCCGCCGAGGCGCTGAACCCGGAGCGGGTCATCATGCTGCCCGACGGCACCGAGGATCACTGGTCGCAGGATTACCTGGAGCTCATCCAGCTGGCGTGAGCACGGCCGTCAGTCGTCCTGTGCCAGATGCTGTTTGGCTTCCTCGTAGCCGCCTGTGCGGTGCTCGCCGGGACCGTAGACCAGATGGACGACGCCGGTGCCGAACGTGGTCGAGTGCCGCAGGGTGAGTGGCAGCGTGGTGTCGGCGTCGTCGAACAGGCGCTGGCCCTTGCGGACCGCGATCGGATGCACCAACAGATGCAGTTCGTCGATCAATCCGGCGGCCAGGAGTTGACGGACGACCGAGACCGATCCGCTCATGGCGATATCGCCTCCGGTCTCCTGCTTCAACGCCGTGACCGCTTCCAGCAGTTCGCCTTTCAGCACCTCGGAGTTGCGCCACGTGAAGGCGAGGTCCTGGCGCGTCACCACGAGCTTGCGCGCGTCGCCGAGCTTCTTCGCGAAGTAGGCGTCCTCCCCGCCGTCCGCCTCGCGCTCGGGCCACGCGCCCGCGAAGCTGTCGTAGGTGACGCGGCCCAGCAGCAGGGTGTCGGCGTCGCCGAGCTGCGCGTCCACGGCGGCGCCCATCTCGTCGTTGTAGTAGGGGAAATGCCAGTCCTGCGGGTCCTCCACCACGCCGTCGAGGGCGATGAACAGGCCTGCGGTGATCTTGCGCATGGGGTGCTCCCGGGTATTCGTCGCGGTATCGCTGTCGAAGATGGGGACGGGGCCGGGGGCCGCAATTCGTCGGCCGTTCCGGACTATTTCGAAAATCGGTGAGCTAAATCACAGCGAGGCGTTGATCACCGACGGCCGAATGTTTAGCCTGGAATAAGGCTGCAGGGCGACCGGAGGAAGCCATGAGTGACAGGCCCGCACAAGGGAAGTCCACGTTGGGTAAAGGCACGCGCGTCACCGGAAAGTCGCGAGACCGCCTGCAAACCCAGCTGAAGAAGCAGTACGAGGCGGGGGCAAGCATCCGCTCGCTGGCCCGGGAAACCGGCCGCTCGTACGGGTTCATCCACAACGTGCTGGTGGAGTCGCACGTGCAACTCCGCAGCCGGGGCGGGGCGAACCGGCGTAAAGCCGCCAGCAAGTAGCCGGCGGCGCGAAACCCGTTGGGCACGTTGTGATCCGCGGGTGACGGCCACGAGATGCGCTGGCGCACTGTGCGCATCAGCCGCGATGGGCGTTGCGCTCGGCCCACCACTGCGGCGCGTCCACGAAGTGGTTGTCGTATTCGTCCTGGGTCGCGGCGAGTTCGGCGAGCGTGGCGTCGCCGTTGGCCACGCGCTCCAGGATCCGGAAGTAGCCGAAGCGCTGCACGCCGGGGGTGAGTGCGATCAGGATGCGTGCCGGGCTGCCGGGCGCGGCGCCGAACGCGTGCGGCATGAACCGCGGCACGGTGAGGGCGCCACCGGCGCCGACGGTGACGATCTCGTCGCCCGCCATGACCTGAAGTTCACCGTCGGCGACGTAGAACAGCTCGTCGGAGAGGGTGTGGTAGTGCGGCGCGGCGCCGTCGGCACCGGCCGTCATCGTCACCTCGAGCGTGCTGACGCTGCCGCCCGCGTCCTCGGAATCGATGAGCAAACGCATGGTGACCGCGTCGGTGCGGTGCACCTCGGCGTCGTCCGGGTGGCGGATCGCGGCGGCGATGCGGGGCGTGGTGGTGCTCATGGCGACTCCGATTTGTTCGGTGGTTAATAGTTCGGTAGCGAACTATATACCGGCGAATAGAATGCTGTCCATGGCGCAGCGGAGCAGGGATGCGATCGACACCATCACGGCACAGTGGCGGCGGGAGCGGCCCGATCTCGAGCTCGAGGCGATGGCGATCGTGGGGCGGTTGGGCAAGCTGAACCTGGTGGCGGGGCGTGCGATCGACGCGGTTTTCGTCGCGCACGGCCTGCAGCGCGGCGAGTTCGATGTGCTTGCGGCACTGCGCCGTTCGGGCGCGCCGTTCGAACTCAACCCGTCGGTGCTGGCCGATACGCTGATGCTGTCGCGCGCGGGGATGACCGGGCGGCTGGATCGGCTGGAGTCGGCGGGGTTGGTGCGCCGGGTCGCCGATGCCGGGGACCGGCGGGCCGTGCGGGTCGCGCTCACCGACGCCGGCCGCGAACTCATCGACGAGGTCGTCGCGGTGCACACCGAGAACGAGACCCGGCTGCTGTCGGCGTTGTCCGCTCAGGACCGGCGCGATTTGGACCGGATTCTGCGGGTACTGCTGGACAGTTTCGAGGATCAGTAGCGCTCCACCACGGCGTCGCCGATGGCCAGATAGTTGGCGAGGCTCTCGAAGATCGGCAGGCCGGTCTTGATCTCCAGGTAGGCGAACTGCCCCTGCGGGTTCACCTCCAGGAAGTAGTACTCGCCGTCGGCGCCGAGCCGCAGGTCGAGCACGCCGAACGCCAGGCCCAGCGCTCCCATCAGCGTCGCCAGCGACTTGCTCACCGACGCCGGCAGCCGGGCCGGGGTGAAGTCCACGGAGGTGTCCAGGCGCGAATCCACCCGTCCCGCACCGGATTGCGAGTCGATGCGCACCGCCCATTCGATGCCGTCGATCCACACCACGCGCAGGTCGCATTCGGCGTCGATGTAGTCCTGGAAGGTGGTCGGCGCCGAGCGGATGGTGGCCAGGCGGTCCAGGTCGGCGGGCGCGATGATCCGGGTCTCGGAGAATTCGGCGCGGCCGGTGCCGGTGCGCTTGTAGACCACCCGGTCGGGCCGGGAGTCGATGAAGCTGCGGGCCTCGTCCGGATCGTTGGTGATCAGGGTCTCGGGGATCGGGAATCCGCTGCGGCGGGCCGTCTCCAACTGCACGATCTTGCGGGTGGCGGTGCGATCGGCGCCCGGATCGTTGACCCATACCGCCGGAATCGACCACAGCAGGCCCTGCAGGAAGCCGTCGCATTCGGCCTGCCGGTAGTCGTCGTCGGCGTGCCGCACGCCGCCGGGTACGACGCACTGGTGCGGCCTGCGCCACCAGACCGCGGTGACGTCGTCGAGCCCGACCGCCTGCGACACCGAGCGTGCGGTGCCCGCGCGGTCCAGGCGGAAACTGCCGGTCGCGCGCGGGAACTCGCGCATATCGAGGCGAATCGGGTTGAGCTGGTGGTGCTTTCGCAGCGTGGCCGCCATCGCGTCGGCGTGCAGATCGTCGGTTTCGGTGACGATCAGCACCGAACCTGCCGGGCGGGCGGCGGACATCGCAGCGCTGCCTCAGTCGAGACTGTCGCAGGCGGTACCGTCGTCGCTGCGCGCGGAGGTCATGGTCTGGCAGAAGGTGGAGGTGGCGCCGCCGATGCCGGGCGTACTCGGCAGCCGCAGCGCGCGGGCCCACTCGTCGGTCAGGCGTCGCAGGGCCTCGTCGCTCTGGGCGGGGGAGCGCCGATGGGGCAGCGTCATCGGGCGGTCGGTGAGATCGATGCGCCGGCGCTGCGTGAAATCGGCTGTGGCGCCCGGACGGACCCACACCCGCACGGGACGGCCCGCTCGGGCGTCGTCGTCACGGCGGTCGTCGACGCTCAGCACATCCGCCCTGTCGAAGGTCCACGTGCCCTCGCCGACGCGCACACTGATCGTCCGGTCCGACTCTGCCACCAGGTAGCCGGGTAGTGGCGGCACGAGATCCCGAATATCCGGGATCGGTCCGGCGGCAGGGATGAACGGGCGAATGGTTTCGGTCATAGGGCTGGTCTCCGATCTGCTCGCGGTTTGCCACGGAAGCCGAGCGTGACCTGGATCATATCCCCACGACCCCGCCGATCGGTTCACATCGGAAGATTTCAGGTGCAAGGACAAATCGCCCGTTCCGGTCTGTAATGCGCTATCGCCGAAAGATTTTCAGTTGAGCGATCAACACGCGCGGACCGTCTCCCTGTCCTTACAGACCGAGCGCCTCGCGGGACTCGGCCAGCTCCAGGAAACGCTCGATCGGGTTCGACACGAGTTTGCGCGCGGTGAGGTCCATCAGTCCCAGTACGACGCCGAATTCGGCCGAGATGGTGCCGTCGAGCTTGATGATCTGCTGGCGCATCCGGAAGACCTTGCCCTCGCCCCACTCGAATTCGCTGGTGACCGTCACCTCGTCGCCCAGGTGCAGCTCGCGCAGATGCTTCACCGTCGATTCCAGGACCACCGGCCCCACTCCCGCCAGCCGCATCTTGTCCGGAACCAGACCGGCCGCGCGCAGCACCTCCCACCGGGCGTGCTCGGCGTACTGGTGGTAGACGGCCTGGTTCAGGTGGCCGTTCACATCGAGTTCGTAGCCGCGGACGGTGACAGGCACAGAAAACGTCATACCTCCGCAAACCTCCGGCATATGCCCGGTATTTCCCGATTCGGCGTGGTCTGGGTCACGACACCCGGATGTCCCTGTGACGCCGCGGATTCCGCATCCGGTGCGAATCGGCACGCGGTGCGATGCTGCACACTCTGCGTTATTGCATCGAGTGCCGTTCCAGCGGTCTTGTGGCGGTGATTGCTCGAGGTCGGCGATTTCAGGAGGAGGTCGCGGCAGTCGTTGCGCGGTTTCCGGATGCTCGGCGAGCGTCGAATGAGGTAGCCGATTACTCGCGTGGCGGCCCGTGGGCAGTCCTATCGTGACATCGCACCGGGTTCGCCATGGGGCGGGCCGGAGCAGAGGTAGAGGGGTGGGTCGAATGATCGACATCATCACACTGCGGGGGACCGGGGAGCAGCGCAATCCCGATGGCGCACCGGCGGGCATGCTGCGCGATGTCACCAGGCTGCTCGACCCCGCACGGTTCAGCGCGTTCGAGCCGGACTGGCCCGCCTCGGTGGGGCCGACCCCGGAGGTGTGGGGGCCCTCGCTCGAGACATCGGTGCGGCTGGGCACCGAGGCCGGGGTGCGGGCGATCCAGGATTCGCCGAATATCTGCGGGCTGCTGAGTTATTCGCTCGGATCGATCTGCGCGAGCAACATCCTCGAAGGTGTGCGGTGCGGCGAATACACCAATCCGGACGGTAGCCCGCTGCAGATCGCCTTCTCCGTCGCCATCGCCAATCCTGTACGCCCGCCGGGGGTCTCGGTGAACGACCTGTGCCCGCCGCACCTGTACGGCCTGCACGGTCGGCACGGGCCGTTCCCCGGCGATGTGGACGTGCGCGAGTACGCCAATCCGGGCGACATCATCACCGCCTCGGCCGCGGATTCACCGCTGCGCCTGATCGACGTGGGGATCTCGCCGTTCTCCTTCGTGGAGGGCGCCCGCATCGGCAACCTCACCCCGCTGATCTTCGACGAGCTGCTGCGCTGGCTGATGCGTGACCCGGCCGGCAACGTGCACCGCTACGCCGAGGCCGTCCGCGGCGTCATCGGTTACCTCACCCCGTGGCCGGACGGCCAGCACGTGCTGTACTCCGGCCACACCATGCCGGGGACGGACGTGCTGTGGACGACGCACGCGGCGCAGCACATCAATGAGAACCACGGCTAGGTCGTAAGCCCTTGGTTCCCAACGCGTGTGTCGCCGGGGTTCGCTGTCGTCCGGCGGCAGGATCGTCGGCCGGGACGACGGATACGGCGCGCCTCACTGTTTGCGGCGTACCGATGCCTCCACCAGATCCAGGACCGCGGAGAGATTGTCGTTGGCGTGTCCGGAGGCGATCCGCGCGATCAAACCGTCCAGGACGAGATCGAGGTAGCCCAGCAGCACGTCGGTCGGCACGTCGTCGCGCAGCGCGCCGGCGGCCTTGCGCCGTTCCAGGCGCGCGATGGTCGCGGCGGTGAGCTCCTCCGAGCGCTGCTCCCAATTCGCCCGGAACTCCGGGTCGGTGCGCAGCCGCCGGGCGATCTCGAGCCGCGTCCCGAGCCAGTCGAAATCCTCGGGGCGCGCGAGCATATCGCGCATCACCTGGACCAGGCCCTGGGTCGCCGCGACCTCCGCCATGCGGGCGGCGTCCTCGTGGGCCAGCGCCAGGAACAGCGCGTCCTTATCGCGGAAGTGATGGAAGATCGCGCCCCGGGACAGGCCGATGGCGTCCTCGAGGCGGCGCACCGTCGCGCCCTCGTAGCCGAATTCGGCGAAGCATTGCCGCGCCCCGTCCAGGATCTGGCTGCGCCGGGCGGCAAGGTGGTCGTCACTGACCTTGGGCATGGGGCTCCTCCAAGCGGGGGTGTTCGCCGGAACGACGGAACCAGATCCGAGCGAAGTGCCCGGGCCCCGAATCGAATCGGGGCCCGAGCGTGACAACCTATCGAATCACTTGCTGATCATGTTGCGCAGCACGAACTGCAGGATGCCACCGTTGCGGTAGTAGTCGGCCTCACCGGGGGTATCGATGCGCACCACCGCGTCGAACGACACCTTCTCGCCGTTCTCCTTGGTGGCGGTCACCTTCAGGGTCTTCGGAGTCGCACCCTCGTTCAGCTTGGTGATGCCCTCGATATCGAAGGTCTCGGTGCCGTCCAGCTTCAGCGACGAGGCCGATTCGCCCTCGGGGAACTGCAGCGGGATCACGCCCATGCCGATGAGGTTGGAGCGGTGGATGCGCTCGAACGACTCGGTGATGACCGCCTTCACGCCCAGCAGGCTGGTGCCCTTGGCCGCCCAGTCGCGCGAGGAACCCGAGCCGTACTCCTTGCCGCCCAGCACGACCAGCGGGATGCCCGCGGCCTGGTAGTTCTGCGAGGCGTCGTAGATGAAGGCCTGCGGGCCGCCGTCCTGGGTGAAGTCGCGGGTGTAGCCGCCCGAGACGTCGTCCAGCAGCTGGTTGCGCAGCCGGATGTTGGCGAAGGTGCCGCGGATCATCACCTCGTGGTTGCCGCGCCGCGAGCCGTAGGAGTTGTAGTCCTTGCGCTCGACGCCGTTGGCCTCCAGGTACTGCGCGGCCGGGGTGCCCGCCTTGATGTTGCCGGCGGGGGAGATGTGGTCGGTGGTGACCGAATCACCCAGCAGCGCCAGCACGCGCGCACCCTTGATGTCCTGGACGGGCTCCGGGGTCTGCGGCATGCCCTCGAAGTACGGAGGCTTCCGCACGTAGGTGGAGTCCTCGGCCCACTCGAAGGTCTTGCCCTCCGGGGTGGGCAGCGAACGCCAGCGCTCGTCGCCCTTGAACACGTCCGCGTAGTCCTCGATGAACATGTCGCGGGAGATGACCCGGTCGATGGTGTCCTGGATCTCCTGCGGCGCGGGCCAGATGTCCTTCAGGAACACGTCGTTGCCGTCGGTGTCCTTGCCCAGCGCCTCGTTCTCGAAGTCGAAGTCCATCGTGCCCGCGAGCGCGTAGGCGATGACCAGCGGCGGCGAGGCCAGGTAGTTCATCTTCACGTCGGGGGAGATGCGGCCCTCGAAGTTGCGGTTGCCCGACAGCACGGCGGTGACGGTCAGGTCGTTGTCGTTGACCGCCTTGGAGATCTCCTCCGGCAGCGGTCCGGTGTTGCCGATGCAGGTGGCGCAGCCGAACGCGACCAGGTTGAAGCCCAGCTTGTCCAGGTACGGCCACAGGCCGGCCTTCTCGTAGTACCCGTTGACGACCTGCGAGCCCGGCGCCATCGACGTCTTCACCCACGGCTTGCGGGACAGGCCCTTCTCCACGGCGTTACGGGCCAGCAGGGCCGCGCCGATCATGACCGACGGGTTGGAGGTGTTGGTGCAGGAGGTGATCGAGGCGACCACCACGGCGCCGTGATCGAGGATGAAGTCCCCGTACTCCTCGGACTGCACCTTGACCGGCTTGGTCGGGCGGCCCACCGCGCCGTTGGCGGCGGTCGGCAGCACGGCGTCGTCGTCCGCGAAGGACAGCACCGCCGGATCGCTGGCCGGGAAGGACTCCTCGATGGCCTCGTCCAGGTGGGTGTGCGGGGTGCTGGCGGCCGGGTCGCCCTCGGCGTCGCTGGTGTAGTTGTGGATGTCCTTGCGGAACGCGGTCTTGCTCTCCGACAACAGGATTCGGTCCTGCGGGCGCTTCGGCCCGGCGATGGACGGCACCACGGTGCTCAGGTCCAGCTCCATGTATTCGGAGTAGGACGGCTCGTGCTCGGCGTCGTGCCACAGGCCCTGTTCCTTGGCGTAGGCCTCGACCAGCGCGACCTGCTCGTCGGAGCGGCCGGTCAGCTTCAGGTAGTCGACGGTCACCGAGTCGATCGGGAAAATCGCTGCGGTGGAACCGAATTCGGGGCTCATATTGCCCAGCGTGGCGCGGTTCGCGAGCGGCACCTCGGCGACGCCCCTACCGTAGAACTCGACGAACTTGCCGACCACGCCGTGCTTGCGCAGCATGTCGGTGACGGTCAGCACGACGTCGGTGGCGGTGACGCCCGGCTTGATCTCACCGGTCAGCTTGAAGCCGACCACGCGCGGGATCAGCATCGAGACGGGCTGGCCCAGCATGGCCGCCTCGGCCTCGATACCGCCTACGCCCCAACCCAATACGCCCAGGCCGTTGACCATGGTGGTGTGCGAGTCGGTGCCGACGAGGGTGTCGGGGTAGGCCTGGCCGTTGCGCTCCATGACCACGCGGGCCAGGTGCTCGATGTTGACCTGGTGCACGATGCCGGTCGACGGCGGCACCACCTTGAAGTCGTCGAAAGCCGTCTGGCCCCAACGCAGGAACTGGTAGCGCTCGCCGTTGCGCTGGTATTCGATGTCGACGTTGCGCTCGAAGGCGTCCTCGCGGCCGAAGACGTCGATGATGACGGAGTGGTCGATGACCATCTCGGCGGGCGCGAGCGGGTTCACCTTGTCCGGGTCGCCACCGAGGGCGGCGACGGCCTCGCGCATGGTGGCCAGGTCGACGATGCAGGGCACGCCGGTGAAGTCCTGCATGATGACACGCGCGGGGGTGAACTGGATTTCGGTGTTCGGGTCGGCCGAAGGATCCCAATTGGCAATGGCCCGAATGTGATCGGCGGTGATGTTGGCGCCGTCCTCGGTGCGGAGCAGGTTCTCCGCCAGGACCTTGAGGGCGTAGGGCAGCTTCTCGGTGCCGGGCACGGCGGAGAGGCGGAAGATCTCATACGAGCGATCTCCGACCTCGAGGGTGCCTTTGGCGCCGAATGTATCGATGCTCGTCATACGTTCAGCTCCACTCGTCGGTGAGTCTCTCGGCCACCGGCGGGGCTGTGCCGGCGGCCCGGTCGAGGGCGCAGTCTCGGGCTGTGCGCCTCGTATCTCCAACCCTAACAGTACGCTTGTCCTGTGAAACACGCGGGGCGCGTCACGCGCGCCGTGCCAGCAACCATCATGCTCCTGTCGCGTACTGTGCTCTCGGGCCCGTCGGAGTATTCGGATCCGGCGTGCGTCGTCAGCATGCTGATCGCCTGAAGAATGTTGGATGCCGTCGCCCCCTGGGCGGCTCGACAGACCGGATGGAAGATGACCGTCTTGAACACCTCGGTTCTCACACCCAAAGTGGCAGTGCTACCGCCGGATACCGACGTGAACGCGATCCTCGACGATCTGAGCGACAATCATGTCGCCGTGCCGAAGGGGCAGCGTCAGAAGGAAGACGAGCTGGCGTCGATCGTCGACGGTGCCCGCGAGCACGGGATCGATCTGAGCATCGTGGTGGTGCAGGGCAACAAGGGGCGCGAAGAGGACATGCGTGACCTGGCCACCACCGTCGGGAAGAGCGAACACGGCACGGTGGCGGTGCTCAGCGACGATTTCGTCGGGACCTACAGCGACTCGATCCCGCGGGCGCGGCTGGAGCGGGCCGAGGATCCGGCCAAGGGCAAAGGCCTCGGGAACTCCGACACGGCGGCGCAAATCTTCGTCGATCGTCTCGAAGCGCCGCAGAAGGTGTCGCCTACGGCGGCGACAGCGGTGCTCCTGGCGGGTGTTGTGCTGGTCGTGGGCGTCCTGTACTGGCTGAAGGCCCGGCGGCGTTCGGCGGTCGTTCCTGCGGATGCGCCGCCCCGGGTAGCGGCTCCCTAGTCGGAGCCGGTCAACACCGCAGCTGAGATTCCTGCGGGACGGTCTGTTTCTGACCCTCGAATCGGGCAGGCAGTGGGCTATCGTCCAGCTATGTGTAAATTACACGGCTGGCATTCTGTTGCCCATGTTTCTTCCGTGGCTAAAGTGCCGTACGGTTTCGAATGACACGTTTGGGGAAGAAGTGTCGTAAGAGCTCGTAGCGGCTGGTGGGAAGTAAGGGGCTGCTGGTGCTCGAGAGGCGATGCCGTCACTGATCGCCCAGCGCAGTCCCGGTGAACCTCGGTTCTCCGGGAGCGGAGCGGGATGCAGGGAGGTGCGCGAGTGGCTGGGTCGAACCGGCAGGGGAACTCGATCAAGGTCGCTCTGGGATTGCTGTTGTGCGCGGTCGCGGTGTCGGTATCGATTCCGCCGGCCGGTGCGGCGCCCCCGCCCCCGCCCAATCCGAGCGACGGCGATATCGCCGGTGCCAACGGGCAGGTGGACGCGGGCGTCACCGAGGTGAGCGGGCTGATCAACGAGGTCGCCGCGGCGGAGCAGCAGCTGCAGCAGCTCGACACCGAGGTCGCGCAGAAGCGCGAGGCCGTGAACAAGGCGCTGGTCGACCTGCAGGCCGCGCGGGCGGAGGCGGACTCCGCCGCGGCCGCCGTCGAGGCGAGCCGCCGCGACCTCGCCGACGCGGGCGCCAAGGTGGATCAGGCGCGCACCGAGTTCGACCGGTTCGCCATCGAGGCCTACACCCAGCCCGGAACCGGCGCGCTGGTGAACGTGCTCGCCGGGGCCGACCCGTCGACCGCGCTGGACCGGGCGCAATTGCTCGGCATCGCCTCGAAGTCCCGGCAGGACGCGCTGCAGCGATTACGCCGGGCGCAGGTCGAGCAGGCCAACCGGGATTCGGTTGCGCGACAGGCCAAACAGGCCGCCGATGCCGCCGCGGCCGCCGCCGAGCAGAAGAAGGTCGAGGCGCAGCAGGCCGTCAGCGCCGCCAAGGCGGCGCAGGACCAGCAGGCCGCGCGGCGGAACGCGGTGTCGCAGCAACGGGATTCGGCCCAGCAGCGGCTGGATGCGGCGCGGCAGCAGGTGGCGGGTCTACAGGGCCAGCGCGAGGCATTCCTCGCCTGGGATCAGCAGCGCCGGGCGGAGGAGGCGGCCGCGCAGGCCGCC
>NZ_BDBV01000126.1 GCF_001613165.1 Nocardia mexicana NBRC 108244 | reverse complement strand
TGATCGGTTTCGGGGGCATCGTCGGTGCGCTGCTGCGTTCCGGGCTCGATGAGGACACCGACGACCGCACCGAAACGCCCACGAAGACCATGGATTTCGCGGCGTACACACACACCGCGCCGGGACGGCCGTTCACGGTGCCGCAGGCCCACCGTGCGATGCAGCAGCACCGAGATTGCCGCCGGGAGGACTGCCCACGCAAACGCGCCGCCTACCAGGCCCTCGTCGAGGCTCGGCACATCCGGCCGGATTCCGGCAGAGCGCGTTGACGTTCACGGCACTGTCGCTGTGATGAAAGGGGTTACGTGATCCAGGAATACCTGGTTGCGGACGGCCTGGGCTATTCCGGAGGTCTTCGGGTCGACCGTGCCCAGGCATGAATTGTCCAGGGTGTCGTCGCCGACGATCGAGAAGGAGGACAGCTCGGTACGGGTCTTCAGCGCATAGACCGAGAAGTGGTGGAGGGCGGGGTAGATCGGGATCTTGACTGGTCGCAGTAGGTCGCGCGGGGCTTGCGTCCGGAAACCGGGACCCGTGTCCACAGACTTGTCGTAGGTGCATTCACCGATCGGTGTCGGGCTTGTCCTTTCGAGTCGCGTACGGCAGATCAGAAGGGCCGCTGAGGGAGCCGGTGGGGACCTGTCCTCCCAGTACTCCGTCCACTCCGTCGGCATTATGGTGAGATAACCGGTAGAAGTCTCGGGTGCGGTGACCTGAATACTCCTGAACATGTCGCGAAATACCGCTGGATGCGGCCCTTCGCCTGTGTAATCCAAGCTTGCGTTCACGGTCAAGGGGTCGCATCCCGACGGTATCGCCCCGGCCGACGGCACGGGCTGTGGCGGGCTCGTCTCACTCACAGCGGATGTGTCCCCTGTGCAACCCGCCGCAGCCGTGACGGCCACACTCACCAGCAGAGCGAGCACGGTCACCCCGATTCGCCGACTCACCTTGATCCCCGAGCCCTGGCCGCGTGCATCAGACACGGCCGCGCCCTCCTGGAATCTGCCACTCGGACCGAACTCACTCCGGCGAATCATGAATGAGATCTAACGGCATCGGCACCGGACCGGTCCCGGCTCGCATGAGGGTGCGTAATCGAATGCGTCCCATCGCCGTACACCCGACACCGGGCCACGCCTGCGCCTGGTCGCTTGCTACCGCAACGACACGCCGCCGTCAGGGTGACGCATCCGGCGGTGTGGACGAGGAACCCCTGCGGAGCCCACAGTGCACGGCGTGGGCGACCGACAGCACCGCGGTCACGATCCCCATGACGATCGCGACCTGGCCCCAGCTGGTCAAATCGGGTGGCGGGGAGGCGTATCCGGGGCGCAGCGACACCAGCACGCTCAACAGCGCCGACGCGACCGCGATACCGATCGGAATGCCGATCGAGCGCGCCCCGAACGCGCCCGCCGTCAGCAGGGCAACCAGCACCAGCACCAGCAACACACCCGCCACGGTGCTCTCGTGTGCGGACGTCCCCAGTTCCTCCCACATCGAGCGGCGCGGATCGGCCACCTCGACGCTTCCCACCGCAACCGTCCGAGCGAACAGCGGCTGAAACGTGACAGCGATGGTCAGCACCGCCAGCGCCGCATACAGCCGCGAATATCCTTCCGGCACTTGCCCTGTCGAGCGGCTCACAACCCACCCCTTCCGGTCGGCAACCCGACGCCCCCAGTCCCGCGACCGGCAGCGCTGCACGAACAATGATCGGGTACGGGTCTACCAGCTCCCGGAGCAGCCATCAGCCGAATGTGAGAAGTCAGCTGGGTCGGCTGCGATCGCCGCGGCTCACCTGCCGTTGCAGCATTTGATTCCAAATTGTCGATGCAATCCACAGAGAGGTTTTCAAAAATAAGTCAAGCCTTGAAATTTTCGCGCCGTGGTTGGTATTCCTGAAAAGGTGCGGCCGCTGCTGCGACGCACCGAGGAGGGAGTTCTGCAAATGTCCTGGTTCGTAGACGATCGCTGCGTGAACTGCGATGTGGCCCGGCAATTGGCGCCCGGCTTGATCGGCGAGGTCGATGGTCGGTCCGAAATTTTGCGGCAACCGCGCGACGAACCCGAGGAACGAGCACTTTCCGCAGCCGCATTCGCGTGCCAAACCCGGTCGATTCGGCGCAGCGACGGGCCACTGGACAAGGCGCTCGACCCGTTCCCCATGCGCCTGAGCGAGGGCGTCTATCTGTGTGGCCACAACTCGTCGCACACCGCCGGCGCCAACTCCTACCTGCTGCGACGTCGCGGCGGCAATGTCATGGTCGATACGCCGCGCTGGAGCGAGTCGCTGGCCGCGCGGTACGAGGCGCTCGGCGGGGTGACGGAGGTCCTGCTGACCCATCGTGATCACGCCGCGCACGGCCGGCGCTACGCGGACCGATTCGGGGCTCGACTGTGGATTCACGAGGGCGATCTCGACTCGGCCCCGGATGCCGACCAGATACTGCGGGGAGCCGAATCCGTCGAAATAGCCGACGGCGTAATGGCGCATCCGTTCCCGGGCCACACCGAGGGAAGCGTGCTTTATATAGTCGATGATCGATACTGCTTCAGCGGAGACAGTCTGTATTGGTCGCGCACCACCGGAGACATAGAAATTGCCGAAAGCGTCACCTGGTATTCGGTCGAAGTACTGGCCGAGTCGCTGGCCCGATCGGCCGACCGGATCACATTCGAATGGCTGCTGCCCGGACACGGGGATCGCCGACAGCTCCCGCCCGACGAGATGGCGCGCCGGATGCGAGGACTGGCCGAACGTGTCAAAACGCTTCGCCCCCAGGCGATCGACTTCGGAGCCGTACGGTGGTGATCCCGGCCCGGCCGAACATAGCGGGCGGCACGCTGGCCATCATGGCGCAGACCAGATCGATGCCCGCAACCTGGGCGGACGGTCGACGCCGCGCCGTGACGGACATTGCGGGATAGTATGCAGCCGCACGGTTTCCGGTGGTCGGTCAGTCGAGGGAGTCCGAGCGGATGGAGCGCCGGGGCAGGGAGATCAGTCGACGCAGCGCACTGGTGGCGGCCGGGGCCGCGATCGCGCTCACCGCTATGGCGCAGCCGACGCGGGCGGGGACGATCAGGCCGCAGGTGCCGACCGGCCCGGACGAACCGCGAAAACGCGCCGACCTGGCCGAACAAGCGATCGTACAGCGACACGTGCGCATGCTCTGGGGACAGCCGGGCAAGCAGCTGGGGACCCTCGTCTGGCCGTCGTCCCTGCTGGACCAGTCGTTCGCGCAGTGGTGCTACTGGTGGCAGGCCCACCTGCTCGACTGTGCCGTGGACGCCGCGTACCGCGCCCGCACCCCCGAACGCATCGACCGAGTCGTCGCCGTCGCCCACGGCATCCGCACCCGCAACCTCACCGGCTGGACCAACCGCTATTACGACGATATGGCGTGGCTGGTGCTGGCGCTCGAGCGCGCCGACCGGCTACTCGGCATCCGGTTCGGCGACGCGGTCGAGGACCTGCGCGCCGCCCTGATCGACGGCTGGAATCCGGTTGCCGGTGCGGTGCCCTGGCGCTCCGGTGACGATTTCTACAACACGCCCGCCATCGGTCCGACCGGGATCGCCCTGGCACGCCTGGGCGAATTGCCCCGCGCCCTGAGGCTTTCCGACTTCCTGCACACCCGATTACAGGATTCCGAGACCGGCCTGATCCTCGACGGTGTCCACGAGCCCGGCGGACGGATCGAGCGGGCCGTCCACACCTACAGCCAGGGCGTCACGATCGGCTTGAGTACCGAATTGGCAATGCGCACAGGCGATTCTGTCCACTTCGACCGCGCGACAGCGCTGGTTGCCGCAACCGGGAACCACCTCACGAACGCCGGGGTGATCGCCGCCTCGTCCGGGGACGATTCCGGCCTGTTCATGGGCATCCTCGCCAGATATCTCGCCGACGCCGCACTGTCCTTGGGCGACACCACCGCCGCCGACATCGTGCACGCCTCCGCGCAGTCCGCCTGGGAGAACCGCGCCGAGGTGGACGGACTCCCCCTGTTCGGCGTCGACTGGACCCGCCCGGTCACGGCGCCGGAATACCCGGGAACCGTTCCACCCCTGGCACATTCACCCACCTCCCCCTCGGGGAACCTGAGCCGCGACCTCTCGGTACAGCTGAGCGGATGGCTGCTGCTCGAGGCCGACTACCGCCTCACCGCCGCGGGACACTGAGTTCGCGGCCGCGAACACCCGCACACGACCAGGTTCATTCGCGCCCTGTGAAATAGCGGGTCTCCGAGGGCATCGAGCCGGAGTCGCCGGTGCGGGCGAAGCGCACCGCCGCCAGCACCAGCGCGGCAACGATCATCGCGACCCACGCCGCAGTCCGTCGGCGCAATCCTTCCCGATCGGGAGACTGCAGCGAGTCGCTATGCGCCCGAAGGCATTCGGGCTGCCGGTACATAACGGACTCTATTCGACGAGAGTCCCGCACCGGCGCGGACCGTTGCCGCATAGGCGGCGAAGGCGATTCGGTCTCGGGTACTCACCCGCACGTCTAGTAGTTCCCGGGCGCGCTCGTGCATCAGGACGCGTACGGAGGACGACGGCAACAGCCGGGGAACCCAGTAGTCCGGCCGGATCACCTGTGGTGCAAGGGTTTTGCCCGCTTCGGTAAGTTTCAACCGCGCGCACGCATCCGCGAAATAATCGGTGAACTCGTCCCATGTGTCAGGCATGTGCCGGGCCGACACCCCGTAACGCCGGTACCAGCCACAGCATTCGTCGTACAGCCGCTCTCGATCGCCGTCCGACAGCGGGCCCGCGAATGCTGCTATCGACGTGAACAGGGCGTCGACGTAGGTGGCGTGCTGGAAGTGAAACACCTCGGGGTGCAGCGCGTGGTAGCGCGCGCCCCGGTTGTCCCGGCCTTTGACGTGTTCGTGCCCGTATCGGATGATCCGACTGAGGTCCCGGTCGTCGTAGGCGATCCGGATGATCTGGTGCACCGCGCGCCGCTTGTGCGGCCACAACCGCGTGTGCAGATGCTCCGCGAGCGCGGCCGCGATCACCGGATGCAGAATCTGCAGCCCCACCGCACGCGGCAGCGCCAGCAGGAATCTCCGGTCACCCAGATATCGCCGTAGCAACGAGTCGTCCCGCACCGCATCTCCTTCCCCCAGCGTGCCGCCGGATCCGACCATCCCGGTCGGCACGACATACATATGTGATAAGAAGATACACAAATCATGTCAGCTTCTCACTCCAGGGCTTCGACGATACCCGGCGAGATGAGCGGGCAACCGGCAGTAGCAGCAGTGCTGAACAGCCCGGCGAGGGGAGCCCGCGGAACCTCGCGATGACCGCGCTGTAACCGTGCTCACCACGGCGTCACTTGATTTGCCAGGAGTGTGCCGGGGGATGGCAAACTCGGGGGATGGTAGTCGACGCCGCGCCCCTGTCCGCCCGCTCCGACGACGGACGGTCCTTCGTCATCGGCGATGCCGCCGGTAGCGCGTTCGTCGCCGGATCGCTGGTTGTGATCGCCACCGCCCGGCGGCGGCAGCTCGCGCTGGTCGAGGAGCGGTCGGAGACCACGCCGGTGCGGCTGCGCGGGCGGCTGATCGGGGAGCTGACCGACGACGGCATCGACACTCGCGCCAGCCACGCGTTCGAACGCGGCGAGGTGACGCCCGCCGACACCGATACCGTCGAGACCCTGCACGAGACCACCGGTGCCGTACTCGAGGTCGGGATGAACCTCACCGCTCCCGGCGGGCCCGCGCGACTGCTGCCGAAACGGTTCAACCGGCACACCTTCTGGTGCGGACAGAGCGGGTCCGGCAAGACCTATGCCCTCGGCGTCGTGCTCGAACAGCTCATCGCCCACACCGCGCTGCCGGTGGTGATCTTCGACCCGAACTCCGATTTCGTCCGCCTCGCCGAGCTCCGCCCGGATGCCACCGGGCGCACGGCGGAAGCATTGCGCGAGCGCGACATTCGGGTACTCCGACCCAACTCCGGCCCCGGCGAGCGACTGCGGGCACGGTTCCTTGCCATGCCACTGGCCTCGAAAGCCGCTGTGCTGCAGATCGATCCGATCGCCGACCGCGAGGAGTTCAACGAACTCATCCATCTCGGCGCGGTGCTGGAGAACACCGATATCGACGAGGTCCTGCCGCGCCTGCGCGATTCCGATGCCGCCGCGGGCCGGCGCCTGGCCATGCGGGTGGAGAACCTCGGGCTGGCGGACTGGGAGGTGTGGGCGCGGGACGACGAGGCGGTCACCGATATCGTCGCCGACCGGCCCGATGTCACCGTGCTCGACCTCGGCGGGTTCTCCACCCCGGAGCAGCATCGGGTGGTGGCGCTCTCGCTGCTCGACGAGCTGTGGGCGCGGCGTGAGGAGCGACGTCCGGTGCTGCTGGTCATCGACGAGGCCCACAATCTCGCCTCCCCGCGCCTGGATTCACCCATCGCGGTCGCCGTGCGCGAGCGCCTGATCCAAATCGCCGCGGAGGGACGCAAGTTCGGGCTGTGGCTGCTGCTGTCCACCCAGCGGCCGTCGAAGGTGCACCCGGGCATCATCTCCCAGTGCGACAACCTCGCCCTGATGAAGATGACCTCCCCCGTCGACCTCGACGAACTGGGCACCTACTTCGGCTACGCACCCACCGCGCTACTGGAACGCTCCCCGTGGTTCCGCCAGGGCGAGGCCCTCTTCGCAGGCGGTTTCGTCCCCGCCCCCGCCTTGGCGAAGGTCCGCACCCGATTGACGCTGGAGGGCGGCAGCGACGTGAACGTACCGATGCGCTGACCACAACGTAGGCCCATCAGGCCGTCGGCGGATCGATCACCACAGCCGAAGCGCAGCGAAACAGCTGACCGCGCAACCGGATTGAGCCGGGATAGTTACCGGAAGCGCTGCGATGCGACCGCCCAGCCGGGTCACCGGGAAGTCACCGGCAGCGTAAGCGGCCCGCGGTGCCGGAAACCGGACCGCCACGAAACCGTTTGCGCATCAACGGTTACCCGCAGCTTCGGCCAGTGCGCATAGATCCCATCGAGAACCGCGGCCAGAACGGGGCGAACCAATCCCGTTCCGGCACAGGCGTGGATCCCATAGCCGAGCGACAGCTGTGGATTGGGGCTGCGCCGGAGGTCGAGTTCGTCCGGCATGTCGAAGATTTCGGGATCGCGGTTGGCAGCGGCCAAGCACAGCAACACGGTGTCACCGGCCGCGATCGAATATTCCCCGATGGCAATATCGGTCATCGCGAAGCGCGGTCCGGCCAACACCTGCGGCGACAGGTACCGCAGCAGTTCGTCGACCGCGGTGGGCCTGTCGATACCCGACAGCCACGCGTCGAGCCGGTCGGGCCCGGCGGAGAACACCAGGACCGCGCCGGCAACAACGTCGACCAGCACCTCGTACCACACGAACAGCAGGTAGAACACCAAGCTGGCCAGCTCCCCGGAACTCAGGCCGTCGGCACGCGCCAGGCGGCCCAGCATGGTGTCCTCGCCGGACCGCCGGGCGTGCTCGATCGCTGCCGTGATGATCGTTCCCATGGTGGCGAGCGTGTCCCGAGCCGGTGGCGCCGCATCGGCGGCCAGCGTCGAATTCGCCCATGCCAGTAGCGATTCCCGGACCGGCGCGGACAAACCGAGCAGCTCCCCGAGCACGGCCGCGGGCAGCGGCACCGCGACCTGACCGACGAAGTCGAATTCGCGGATATCGTCGAGTCGCCGCAGGTTCGGCCGGACCAGCGCGGCCGCAGCATCGGTCCACTCCCCCAGCCGCCGTGGCCGCAATTCCCCGACGACGACCCTGCGTATGCGGGCATGGTCGTCCGGATCGCTGTTCTGGAACGCGTCCAACGGTGCGGGGACCGCGAATCCCCGATAATCGCTTCCCGCCGAATACCGGGCAACAGGCGTCAGCCGGTCGTCGAGCAGCCCGGCGCGCACGTCCTCGAATCGGGTCACCAGCCACGCCGGTGGGCCGTCCGGCGTCTCGACTCGATGCACGCCGCCCGCATTGCGCAGCGATCGCAACATCGGCCACGGATCGCGCGCGAAGTCTCTATCGAAGATCCTCAGCACGGCAACATCATCTCCCTTGCCGCACAATAGTTCTCGACGAACATCGGCCCCGGCAGATCGCGGCGCTCAGGGCTCGATGTGGGCGGTGAGGTCGTCGAGGAGGATCATGACCTCACCCTCTCGCTTGATGACCTCGGTGAGCCGGATCTGCAGGCCGAGCAGGGCGGCTTCGGCGATCGGATCGCCGGGGCGGCCCTGGACGCGCTGCCACTCGCCATCCGCGGATACGGTGCCCAGCAACAGATCCCGCGCCTCTTCCCCCAGATCGGCGGAGATCTCGATCGACGCATGGGGCGAACGCACCCACAGATTCAACGCACCCAGCTTCCCGGGAACCGCGAAGCCCCGACCCGGCTTCGCGACCAGGTCGACCTCGAGGTCCTCGGTAGCCGAGCGGATGAGCAGGACGAGGGCACGGTGATCGGCCCCGGCGGCGCCGTCGGCGTATACGCCCGGCCTCTTTCCCGGCGCCCCCTCCGCGAACGTGGTGAGGTGGGTCTTGCTCGCCCCGTCACCGCCGAGTTCCCACCGGCCCTTGTTCTCGAAGTCGTCCAGCAGCACCTCGGTCGATGCATCCGACATCGTGGCTGTCCCTTTCATCCGCTCCGCACCCCGATATGTTCCGATGGGTAGAACCTTACAAGCGCAGTCCCGCACCGGCCGGGCGTCAACCAGGTGTGCAACCGGTGTTCACCGGCCGAACGCACTGCGCCGCGCGGATTCTCAGTCGTCCTCGTCGGCCGCCTGGAGCGCACCGCTCTGCACCGCGCGAACCAGCTCCTCGTGGTCGGCCTCGGTCTGGTCGGCGTAGTCGATGGCGTATCGGGCGTAGGCGGAGTCCATCTTGTCGCCGTCCTCGCAGTAGCCCGCGAGGACGCGGGGGTCGATCGAGCGGCTGTGCGCGCGGGCGAGCAGCGCTCCCGCCAGTCGGCCGTAGTCGTCGAGGTGGTCCTTCTTCAACTCGGTGACCTCGATGGAGCCCTTGCGGTTTCGGAACTGGCGGACGATGTAGGGCCGCGACTCGATGGTGGCCCAGCCGAGCAGAATATCGGTCTCGGCCTGCACCAGGCGCGCGCCGTCGACGATCCGCCGACCCTCGTGCGGCACCGCCGGGAGACCCAGCACATCCTGCAGCACGCTCGGCCGCGCCTGCTTGGCCTGCAGCACCAGCGCCTCGTCCTCGTTGCCGTGCAACAGGATCAGATAGTTGCGCAGCCCGACACTGCCCGTTCCGACCACCCGGAACGCGACATCGCACACCGTGTACCGCTTGATCAGGTGGGCACGGGACTCGCGCAGGGTGTCCACGTAGTCGGTCAGCGCGCCGGTGACCTCCGCGGCCGTCTTCTCGGACACCTCGGTGAGCACCGGCGGGTCGGCGACGAACCGCCACTCCGAGCCCTCGGCGCGGGTCGACTTCGCCGCGACCTTGGCGCTGGTGTTCTTCTTCGCCTTATCGGCGGCCTTGGCGAAATCGTCGGTCAGCTCGTCGGCGTCGACCCGGTCGATCACCGACTCGTCCCCGAGCGCGGTCCACGATTCCAGGAACGGCAGCTGCGCCAGGTGGTCGATGGTGCGCCGGTAGCTCTTGGCGGCATCGTGCGCGGCCTCGCGACAGCCGCTCTCCGACACCCCGCCCACGCGTCCGGCCAGCACCAGGCTGGCGGCGAGCCGCTTCAGATCCCACTCCCAGGGGCCCGGTGCGGTCTCGTCGAAGTCGTTGATATCCATGACGATTCGGCCGTCGGGCGTGCCGTAGAGGCCGAAGTTCGCCGCATGCGCGTCACCGCACAGCTGCGCGGTCAGGCCGCTGTCCGGCGTCGCGGTGAGATCCCCCGCCATCAGCGCGGCGCTGCCGCGGTAGAACGCGAACGGGGACTCCAGCATCCGGCGGACCCGCAGCGGGATCAGCTCCGGCACGCGGTCGGCATTGCTGGCCACCACGAAATCGATGATCGACGGGCGGCCCGCAGGCAGCTCGAACTCCCGGTGCTCCTTGTGGTCGACGCGTTCGCGCAGCGCGCGGCCGCGGTCGTACGCCTCGTCCGAATCCATCCACGAACCGAACATGTCCGCACTCCTCGCTCTCCGCTTCCCCACTGTCACCCTCAACGTGCTGGTCGGAGCGCCGGTTCCGCGGAACGTGCGGACATAGTCCGGATCACAGCCGGGTCAGCGGCTGGTGTCGGCGTTGCCCGCCTTCCACTCGGCCCACGGGATGTTCCAGTCGCCGAGTCCGTCGATGCCCGACAGCGTGTCGCCGATCGTGTTCTTCACGATGGCGATATCGCCGCGCTTGGCGTTCTCGTAGACCCAGCGGGCATCCGAGGGACTCAGGTTCAGGCAGCCGTGACTGGTGTTGGAGTTCCCCTGCGCGCCCAGCGACCACGGTGCCGAGTGCATGAAGATGCCGCTGTAGGACATTCGCGTCGCGAAGTCGACCGGTGTGCGGTACCCGTTCGGCCCCGTCGCCGAGACACCGTAGGTGGAGGAATCCATGATGATGTGGTCGAACCGGTCGCTGATGATGTAGATGCCGTTGTCGGTGGGGTCGGACGCCTTGCCCATCGAGGTCGGCATGCTGCGGACGACCTGGCCGTTCATCTCCACCGTCACCGTCTTGGTGTTGTCGTCGGCCGTGAAGACGGTCGGCTCGCCCACCGTGAAGCTCGAGTGGATGTCGCTGTCGCCGATCAGGCCGTGGCCCAGATCCTTGCCGTAGGTGTTCACATCGACGGTGACCCGGGTGTTCGGCGCCCAGAAGTGCTCCGGCCGCCACCGCACCTCGCGGTTGTTGACCCAGTAGAACGCGCCCTCGACCGGCGGATTCGTCGTGATCTTGATGGCCTCCTGGGCCGCCCGGCGATCGGGGATGTTCTCGTCGAACTGCACGGCCACGGGCTGCCCGATGCCGACCACCTCGGCCTCGCCGGGCAGCAGCCACGGATGGGTGCGGTTGCGCGGCGACAGCGTGGTGAAGCTCAGCGTGCTGGAGGCCTTGCCACCCAGTCCGACCGCCTCGGCCTGCAGCCGATACGTCCGCCCGAAGCCGAGCTGCTCACCCACCTGCCAGGACCGGCCGTCGGGCGCGAGCTGACCGGCCACCGGGGCGCCCTCCGGGTTGAACAGCGTGACCGCGGTGAACTTGCCGTCCTCGACACGCACCTGCAGCGGCACCGCCGGGGATACGCCGACGTCGCCGTCCTTGACCGGCGCGACGAGCTTGGGTTTGATCAGTTCGGTCACCGGATTCGACTCGATCGCGGGCCCGGAACTCGCCCCCGAATCGCTGCATCCGGTCGCCGCCAGCGCTAGCGCGGACAGTACGGCAACCGATCCGAGCACTACCTTCGACCGATGTCGGCCCCGCCAAACGCTCATGTCCAACCCCGTTTCATGTTCTCGGCGCCGCCGGGCCGCCCCGGCGATGCTGCTCAACCCACCACGCCTGCGGGGATCGGTCGAGACCACGCCCCGCCTATTCTGCCAGCCGGAAGGGCCCGAAACGCGCAAACACGGCGGGATCTCCGATCGGTCTGCACGTTCATACGATCCGGCCCCCGATCCGTTACCACCCCCGCCCGTGCTGCACCGGCGGCGGCTCGAGGCCCGCGAACAGGCGATTTCACTTTCCCCACCCGCGCCTGTTATGGTTTTCCACGCACCGGAACGGAGCCCCACGGGCCCCGGAGCCGGATCATGCACCAAGCGCCATTAGCTCAATTGGCAGAGCAGCTGACTCTTAATCAGCGGGTTCGGGGTTCGAGTCCCTGATGGCGCACCTTTTTGGTACTCCTGGACACCTTCCTCGTATCTCGTGTTCTAGCGCGCTAGAACACGCTCCAGAGACACCCGACATCGGCGGCGGTTTCCCGTTCGCCCTGCCCGCGCCCGGCGCGACGGCCGATCACAGTGCCGTGCCAACGGACTCGGGCACACCCCCGGCACGACTGCGCGGTGGGCGTCTGGATCGGATGCAGCCGACCTCGCTGGACAGGGTTCGCGTCGTCTACGGCTCGGTCCTGGTCAATCACGCGGGCCGTCTGGCCGAACGCGCGGTGCTCGGCTCACTGGGCTGGACGACGGGCACGCCGATCCGGATCCGGCCCGCAGCGCCCGGTGTGCTGCTGGTCACCGACGGCGAGCCCGGCGGCCACGCGATCGCACGAAACGGCCAACTCTCCATACCCGCGGACATCCGCAGGGCGATCCGCCTGCGCAAAGGTGACCGCGTACTGCTGGCCGCCCATCCCGATCAGCGACGGCTGATCATCGTGTGCCAAACCGCGCTCGCGGACCTGGTCGCCGAGATCCGCGACCGCATCGACGGCGGTGAACAGCCGTGACATCTACAGCGCCCGCGATCACCTCGGTCGAACTCGATGCCGCCCACACCGAAAACATCCACTAGTTCGTGGTGAGTGCGCGGACCGCTTCCAGCTGGGTGGGCGTACCCAGGACGATCAGGATGGTGTCGGTCGTGATCGGGGTGTCGTCGGCGGGGTTGGCTATGAATCGACCGCCCGGCGTGCGCAGGGCGAGGATCAGCGCACCAGTGGTGTGGCGCAGCACGGTATCGGTCAGGGAGCGGCCCACGAGTGGAGACTGCGCGCCGATCGTGATCTCTTCGATCCGGTACTCGAGGGTGTCGTCGTGCATGACGACGTCGAGGAACTCGGCCACGTTGGGCTGCAACGCAAATGCCGCCATCCGGCGCCCGCCGATCAGCTGGGGGTTCACTGCGCGGTTGGCTCCCGCGCGCAGCAGGATCGACTTCGAGCTGTCGGTTCGTGCCCTCGCGATGATCGTCAGGTCCGGGCGCTGGGATCGGGCCGACAGCGTCACGTAGACGTTGTCGGCGTCATTGTCCAGCGCCGCGATCAGGGCGTGAGCGTGCCCGATGCCGGCCTCGCCGAGGACCGTGTCGTCGGTGACGTCACCGACGATGTTCGCGAATTCGATGTCCTGCAATCGCTCCGGATTGCGGTCGATGACCACGATCGGTTTGCCGAGGCTACTGAGGTACTGCGCGGTGGAGCGGCCGACTCGTCCCCAGCCGCACACGATGACATGTCCGCGCAGGCGGTCTATCTGCCGATTCATTCGTCGTTGTTCCAAACGCTGCCGTAGGTGTCCGTCGATGAGGGCCTCCAGCAGGACCCCGAACATGTAGAAGACGGTGCCCGCCCCGACCAGGATCAGGACCATGGTGAAGACTTGGCCGACCGGGGTGAGCGGATGGACCTCCCGGAAGCCCACCGTCGTAATCGTGGTCACCGTCTGATAGAGCCCGTCGAGGAATCCGAAACCCAGTGCCGCGTATCCGACCGTGCCCGCCAATGTCACCAGCACGAACGCCACCATCACGCGGCTGAGGCGTCGTAGTGGGCTCACCGGATGATTGTGGCATCGGTACGTATGCCGTGCGGCGAGGTCACTGGCCCGAGACGGGCGCTCCGGCATCGTGTTTGCCGCTGGGGAGGTTGTCCATCGGCTCGACGCGCAGTTTTCGGGCGATGGGGACGTCGGTCGAGGAGTGCAGCACGATCGACAGGGCGATCGTGACGGCGACCAGATCGAAGACCACCTCGCTGGCAGGAATGCCGGACTGCAGGGCCAGCAGGCCGTAGACCACCGAGGCGAATCCCTTCGGCCCGAACCAGGCCGCGGCGGCGCGTTCGGGTTTCGTCAGCGGCGTGCGCAGCAGTGACACCAGCATGGCGGCCGGGCGTACCAGCAGGATCGCCAGCACTGCCAGGACCCAGCCGCCAACACCCAGGTGCGACAATCGGTCCGGCGTGATCAGCGCGCCGAATACCAGTAGCGCCGCGAATTTCGTCGCCTCCGACAGCAGGTCGCCGAACGGTTCGAAGCGCTCGGCGGAGACATGATCCAGGGTTGCGAGCGTCGATCCGGCCGCGAACGCCGCGAGGTACGGATTGGCATGGGTCAGATGGCATGCGCCGTACAGGGTCACCGCGATCGCCAGCGGGCCCAGCGCCTGTAGCCGGGGTTCGGCCGTCAGGATCGGCAGCCGCCACGCCAGTGCGACGGCCGCCGTGATCGCGATGCCGAGCACCAGGCCCAGTACGAGTTCCCAGGCGATGTGCTCGATGCCGGAGTCGCGGTGCGCCGCCGTGGCCAGGAAGATCAGGACGAATGGCAGCGCGAGTCCGTCGTTGAGCCCGGATTCGACGTTCAGCAGCCGCCGCAGCCGCAGCGGTACGTCCGTGCGGCCGACGATCGCCGAGGCGAACACCGGATCGGTCGGCGACAGAATCGCGCCGAGCAGAAACGCTGTGGGCCAATCCAATCCGGCCAGCCAGTGTGCGGGAACCGCGATCAGCACCATCGTCAGCGGCATCGCCAAGCCCAGGGCCCGCCCGGACAGCCGCCAGCCGTCGCGCAGCGCGGGCAGGTTCGCGCGCTGGCCATCGGTGAACAGCACCGTGAACAAGGCGATATCGGCCAGCATGACGACGAGGTCGTCGTCGGGTCCGATCGACACGAGCCCCAGCCCGCCGTCCCCGATCACCGCGCCTGCGACGAGGAACAGCAACGCCGTGGACAACACCGTCCTGGCCGCCAGGCCGGACAGCGACACGCTGACCAGCAACACCACACCGAAGGCGAAGACCAGCGCCATGACACCCCACCCGTCCGTTGTCGAGCACGACCCGGGGCTCGAGCCGCGCTACCGACCAGACTTCCCGGCGCACCGTGCGTAAATTTGCCGTATAGACTGCCTGCGGCGCAAACCGAATCCGTAAAGGGCGTACGGTTCCGCTACCGCGCCCGTGCGGAAGTGCCGCGGCCGGAGGCTGGATGACGTGTAGGGAGACACCGTTGAGCAACACTGCGGCAGTCACTCCGGCGACGCGACCGGCCGACTGATCCGGATGCGTCGCACCGCAGTTCCGGTCATGCGCCGGCTGGGACCGCTCGGGCATCCGGCCCGGCTCACCGTCGCCGGATTCGCCGCGGTGAATCTGCTCGGCGCCCTGTTGTTGATGCTGCCGATCTCCTCGGAATCCAGCGGCTGGACCCCGGTGGTCACTGCCGTGTTCACTTCCACGTCCGCGGTCTGTGTGACGGGGCTGGTCGTGGTCGACACCGCCACGTACTGGTCTCCGTTCGGAGAGGCCGTGGTACTGGCGCTGATTCAGGTCGGCGGGCTGGGCATCATGACCGCGGCGTCCCTGCTGGGTCTTCTGGTGGCTCGCCGGATGGGTTGCGGATGCAGCTGGTCGCCCAGGCCGAGACGAAAACCCTGCGCCTGGGCGATACCCGCCGCGTGGTCCTCGGCGTAGTCGTGATGAGCCTCGTCGTCGAGACGCTCGTCGCGGTCGTACTCACCGCCCGCCGGCTCGCCACCACTACCGAATCCTTCGGCTCCGCACTGTATTACGGTGTCTTTCATGCGATTTCGGCATACAACAATGCCGGGTTCGCGCTACACGATGACAGCCTGGTGCGGCACGCCACCGATGCCTGGATAATTGTGCCGATCACGCTGGCGTTCATTGCGGGCGGGATCGGGTTCCCGGTTGTGTTCGAGGTGCTGCGGGCGGCACGGACACGTGCGCTCGGGCGCCGGGTACATGGCTGGTCGCTGCACACCAAGATCACGATCGTGACCTACTTCGGGCTGCTGGCGGTCGGCGTAATACTGGTGACGGCGTTGGAGTGGGCGAACGCGGGCACACTCGGGCCGATGTCGGTGCCCGGCAAACTGCTCGCCGGGGCGTTCCAGGGGGCCACCCCGCGCACGGCGGGCTTCAATTCCGTCGACATGGCTGCCGTGCACCCGACCACGCTGCTGGTCAACGACGCGCTGATGTTCATCGGCGGCGGCAGCGCGGGCACCGCGGGCGGAATCAAGGTCACCACCTTCGCCTTGCTGGCCTTCGTGATCTACGCCGAGGTACGCGGCCAGCCCACCGTGCATGTCATGGGACGACGGCTGGCCGCGACGGTGCAGCGACAGGCGATCACCGTCGCGCTGCTGGGCGTCGCGGCGGTGCTGGTCGCGACCATGATCCTGTTGCGAGTGTCGGAGCTGCCGCTGGATGCGGTGCTGTTCGAGGTGGTTTCGGCGTTCGGCACGGTGGGGTTGTCCACCGGGATCACCGCCGATCTGCCCGCTGCCGGGCACCTGTTGCTGGTCGTGATGATGTTCATCGGTCGTGTCGGGCCGATCACCCTGGCGTCGGCACTCGCGCTGCGCGAGTACGAACGGCGCTACGAGCTACCGGAGGAGCGACCCATCGTTGGCTAAGGCAGTGTTCACCAAACTCCCCAAGCACCCGACCACCCGGGTGGTGGTCGTCGGGCTCGGCCGCTTCGGCGGGTCGCTGGCCCGCGAACTCGTCGAGCACGGCTCGGAGGTGCTGGCCATCGACTCCGATGCCCGTCTGGTGCAACAGTATTCGGACGAGCTCACGCATGTCGCGGTCGCCGACACCACCGATCCGGACGCACTCGAGCAGCTCGGCGTCCCGGACTTCCCGCATGCCGTGGTAGGGATCGGCAGCGACCTGGAAGCCAGCATCCTCACCACCTCGCTCCTGGTCGACTTCCGGATTCCACGCATCTGGGCCAAGGCGAACAGCCGCCAGCACGGCCGCATCCTCGAACGCATCGGCGCCCACCACGTCGTGCTGCCCGAATTCGACATGGGCGAGCGCATCGCCCACCTCGTTACCGGGCGCATGCTCGACTACATCGAATTCGACGAGGATTACGCCATGGTGCGAACCACCGCACCGAAAGCAGTCATCGGCATGACGCTCACCGAGAGCGGCCTGCGTGAACATTTCAACGTCACCGTCGTCGCCATCAAGCGCCCCGGTGGGGAATTCACCTACGCCACACCGGAAACCGTTGTCGCCGAGGGAGATCAGCTCATCGTGTCCGGCAGCATCGCCTGCGTGGAATCCTTCGCCGATCTCGTGTGAGCGGGCACTCGCACCGGGCCCGTTCTCACACCAGCTCCAGCCCGCCGTCGACGGTGACGATCTGCCCGGTGATCCACGAGACGTTCGGGTCGCTCAGGTTCACGATCCACTCAGCGACCTCGGAAGGAATACCACGGCGCCCCAAGGGTATTCGCTCCGCCTCATCTCTTTTGATCTGCTCGACCGCATCGTCGGCGAGTCCTGCCGCGGACAGCGCCTCGCTCTCGGTCGGACCGGGGGCCACGGCGTTCACTCGCACACCGTCAGCGGCCAGCTCGAGCGCCCAGCTTCGGGTCAGTTGCTCCAACGCCGCCTTGCCGGCCGCATAGTGCGCCGCCCCGGGCAGCGGCCGATGCCCGTAGGTACTCGACACGTTGACGACGCTGCCGTGGGTCGCCCGCAGGTGCGGCAATGCCGCGGCCGCGAGCACGCTCGGGGCGACAACGTTGAGCGCGAACAGGTCCGTCACGCGTTCACCCGTCACGTCGGCCAACGGCATGACCGCCGTCGCACCCGCATTGTTCACCAGCACGTCCAGCCGGCCCCATCGCGCGATAGCCGCGCCGACGACTACGCCGGCCGCATCGCCACGACGCAGGTCGTGCGCCACAATCTCGATACCGGAGTGTTCGGCTGCGGTCTGTTCCAACGACTCCCGCCGCCGGCCCACGCCGAGCACACTGGCACCTTCCCGCGCGAACGCGATCGCTGTTCCCCGGCCGATCCCCGTTCCCGCCCCGGTCACTATCACGACTCGACCGTCGAAGCGCCCCATCCGCACACCACCTAATGTTCGATATTCATAGAACATCGAACACGCTAGCATGTGCGGCATGCGTGAACCACAGCATCCGTCGGCCTCCGACATCGAGCTGACGGCTGTACTCGCCGCATTGAGCGACCCGATCAGGCTCGGGCTGGCCCGTCAATTGGCCGACAATGTCGAACGCGGATGGGGAGAGCTGCGGGCGCCGGTCGCGAAATCCACACTGAGCCACCACCTTCGCGTGCTACGAGACGCAGGCATCACCCAGACTCGACAGGAAGGCACGCGCTGCTTCGTCGTGCTACGCCGCCAGGAACTCGATCACCGCTTCCCCGGCTTGCTCGAGGCAGTGCTGCATGCAGCCGCCAGCGATGCGTCAACTGATCAATTCTCCTAACAGGGTCGGTTCGACAGTGCCAGTGCTTGATCGGCATGAATTCGTTTTGCGCCGTCCGTCAAGCGGAGGCCGGGACGAGCTGCCCGGGTTCACGGTCCGGGTGCGTGTCGGCGGGGTCGTCGCCCGGGGTGTCGGGGTCGGTGTAGCGGTTGCGGCGGTACGCCCACTGCAGGACGCCGAGTCCGAGGAGACCCGCGAGTGCGGTGGCAATGCCGATCTTCCAGCCCGGTGGACGCCAGGTGAGGACGAGGTCGGCGTCGCGTGTTCCGGGCGGGATGTCGACGGC
This sequence comes from Nocardia mexicana NBRC 108244, assembly GCF_001613165.1. Taxonomy (GTDB): domain Bacteria; phylum Actinomycetota; class Actinomycetes; order Mycobacteriales; family Mycobacteriaceae; genus Nocardia; species Nocardia mexicana. The sequence goes on along the minus strand of NZ_BDBV01000126.1, from coordinate 15,313 downwards.
GGCGAAAGTCTTTGCGACGGTGTCGAATGCGATGTCGTGGCCGTTCAGGGTGGCGCGGTAGCCGGGCCAGGCCAGCCGGGCGAATACCACCCGGCCGCCGGTGTCGGAGCTGACGCGGAGGTGGCTGGTGAAGCTGTCGCGCGCCACGGACGTGGCGGTGACGCCGCGAGTGTCGGCGGGGAGGCCCTTGTGGGTGGAGATGGGGCCGGTGACGCGTTCGAGCACCCAGATGTAGCGTTCGTGGCCGGGGTAGTCGATCCAATTCCAACCTGGTGGTGCCGGGTGGTTGCGGGCGTCGGGGTACTGGGCGCGTTGCAGCACGACGCGGTCGACCTTCATCAGGTCCACGATGGTGCGGCCGGTGGTGGGTTCGGTGGTGAAGGCGCGGCGGTAGGCGTCGGGGCAGGTGCTGCCGTTCCAGCCCATGCACAGCATGTCGCTGAACCATCGGTGGCCGATGGGGCTGTAGGCGTTGACATAGTCCAGGCCGATGGCCTTGGCGTAGTTGCCGAAAGCGAGCGATCCCCAGGCGCGGTCGACGCTCTCGTCCTGCGGTGCGACCAGTGCGCGGTCGGCGAGTTGCAGTGTGACACCGGAGAAGTCGGGGAATGCGGCGCTCATATCGGAGCGCCGTTCGGGGAAGTGATACGACATCGGAGTGGCACCCTGGGCGCGGACCTGGTCGTAGGTGATGGGGAACATCGCCAGTATCGCCAGCACACAGGCCAGTGCCGTGCCCCGGGCGCGGGCCGCCCACACCACCGCCGCCGTCAGTGCCGCCACGACGACGACGGCGACGAGGTGACGAACCACCAGATGTGGTGCGGCGCTGAAGGTTCGGACGAACAGCAGCCCGATCAGGACGGCGGCGGCGATGCCGCGGCGGCGCCAATCCGCGAACGTGCCGTAGCGGCTGAGTAGCACACACACCAGCACCAGCAACCCGATCGCGAGCATCGGCAGCACGCGAGCGGGCCAGCGCAGCGGTCCGATGCGACCGGGGCCGGCGGTCCACATCAGGAAGATGAGCGCAAACAGTGCCGGACCGGTGAATTCCCGGACATCACGCCGGACGCCGCGCCAGTCGATGAAGGCCAGCAGCGGGATGAGGAACCAGGCGATGTACACCATCGGCAGTGGCTGGACGTAGCCCCACCAGCCCTCGAACGCCGGAACCGTGCTGGGCAGGCTGGCATTCAGCGATTCCGACCACGGCACATCCAGGAAAGAATCATTGAGAATGCGCTGATTGCCGCGCCAGGTCACCGACGACGAGAGCATGCTCGGCAGGAACGTCGACAGTCCGGCCAGTCCGGCACAACCGGCGGCCAGCATCAGCCGCAGCACCGGTCGCCAGGCGCGCAGGTAGACGAACTCGCCGACCGCCACGGCGACGATCATGATCGCGGATTCGACTGCGGGGAAGATGTATTGGACCGAGATCGCCAGATACAGGAACACGAACACCGGGATCGGCCCACCACGCCCGCGGGTGTATCGGACTGCCGACGCCCACGCGTGCAGCATCCACGCGGTCCCGGCGAGCGAGGTCGCCCAGCTGGCTTCATCGAAGAACAGGAACCAGCCCGACAGCGTGAAACCCACTCCCGCAACGGCTCCCCACGCGGGCTTGGAGCCGTAGGCGAGGCAGATCCGGAACACACCGAGCGCCGCGACGATCGAGAAGACCAGCTTGACCACCGTCGCATACACCGCGAGGTTGTCGACCGAGGGGGCGATGAAGTCGACCAGCATCTGCGGCGGGTTGTACAGTCCCGCCTCTTCCATCGAGTAGTTGCCCGACATCCACTCCCACGGCACCAGCGCGGGGAATCGGCCCTCGCGCAGGTGGCGGCCGAGCATTACCCACAGTGGTGCGTACTGGGCTTCGGTGTCGTCGGTGTAGAAGTGGCGAGGGTTGGCCAGCAGTACCGACGCATACCCCGCGACCACGCCGGCAACGGTGGCCAGCCCCCATCGAAACACGTCCGATCGCGGTGCGAGCGCTGCACGTATCCCCACGAGCCGCAGACACTACCCGATCACGAGCACCATGCAATGGTTTCCATCTACATGTGTCCCGCGCGGGCGTCGTGGTACCGGTGCAGGCGACGGCCGGACGAACGGGGCAGGATGGAAATACTGGAAGGCCCCGGGATGGAGGTTGTCATGGCGCGACGGCAAGCGGTAGCGGAGGAGTCGGTCGACGAGATCACCGATGCCTTGCTGACCGCGTCCCGCCTGCTGGTCGCGCTGTCCGCGCAGTCGATCGCGCACGTGGACGACACGATCACCATCCCCCAGTTCCGCACCCTGGTGATCCTGTCCACCCGCGGACCGTCCAAGATCGCGGCCCTCGCCACGGCCCTGAACGTCCAGCCGTCGACCGCGACCCGGATGGTGGACCGGCTGGTCACCGCCGGACTCGTCGACCGCACACCGAACCCGGAGTCGCGGCGCGAGCTGATCATCGAGCTGACCGCGCGCGGCCGCAAGATCGTCGCGGCGGTGACGACGCGACGCCGCCGGGAGATCGCCGCGGTCGTCGAACGCATGCCCGCCGACGACCGGTCCGGGTTGATCCGTGCCCTCACCGCGTTCAGTGCCGCAGGCGGTGAAACCTCCGCCGCAACCGACATCGACAGCTATCAGCTATAGGAGTCGAGGCAGGGATCGTCGAACTGATGCGGTGGATCGTCTCGCGACATCTCGATGCGCAGTGGGTCCCACAACCAGAAACATGCATACAGCAATTGTTGCCGTATGCTCGATTCTGTTGGTCTGCGAGGCTCACGAATCGAGGTCACCCCATGCCCCAGACGCACCGGTCGCGGTCTTCGATCGCAGACATGCTTGTCAATACGGCAACGCGGGCATTGCACAATCGCCGGTTGATGCGTGCCCCGATCCGGCTCTACCGGGCGAGGCTCGGATTTCTGTTCGGCTCACGCATGCTGATGCTCGAACATATCGGCCGCAAAACCGGCGCCCGGCGCTACGTCGTACTGGAAGTCATCGCTAGCCCAGAGCCCGGCAGCTATGTCGTCGTCTCCGGGTTCGGTACCCGCGCACAGTGGTTCCGCAACCTCCAGGCGAGCCCGCAAGCGCGTGTCTGGATCGGTCGCCGCGGCCCCGCTCGCGCCACCGCCCACGTCCTCGGCGCTGATGAGGCGGCAGCCGCTCTGCACACCTACGTCAGGCAGCATCCCCGTGCTTGGGCCACCATGAAGCCGGCGATCGAGAACACCCTCGGTGCGCCGATCGACGACCGCGGGACCGAGTTGCCCATGGTGCAAATCCGCCTCACCCGGCCGTGAGATCTTGTGGCCCATTCGATTTCACAGCATTTCTGCCCGGCCGGGCGATTTCGCGGGTGGTGGTGCGCTCGATATCAGCGAGCACATGCTCGCCATCGCCAGCGACCACGCTGACTTCCGCCCCCGGTCTCGTCGAACGTCTTGTCGCCCGCAAAGCCTGAACGAATGCGGACCGACGTCGCCACAGCATCGGATCGGGGCGGCTCGAACCGACGAGCTATGGGAACTCTGCCGGATCCTTTGGCCCACAAGCATTTTGTCCGGTGGTGACAGCGGTTGCGGTATCGCTTACGATTCGCCCTCGTGTGGTGCGGCCGGAAGGGATCGTCGGCGAGTTCGTCGGTGGTGCGAGCGTGGCGAAGTGTTCCCTGGAGCCGCAACCCGCTGATGCGCACCTCGGACCGTCTGCTGGCGGCGATCACGCTGTTCGCCCTCGTGTGCTGCGTCATCGCCGTGCCGATAGCCTGTGCCGTCGGGACCGCGCACTACGGCGCGGCTGCGCGGCGAATGTCGTCCGAGAAGGCCACACGCTCGATTGTGACGGCGACGGTGATGGCCGACGCCCGATACGCACGTTCCGCCCAGCGGGCCGAGGCAGCTCTGCAGTGGCGCTGGGACAGCCGCGTTCGGTCGACGAAAGTTGCACGGGTACCGGTCGACGCGGTCCGGGGCGACCGGATCGGGATCTGGGTCGACAAGAACAACGGGGCGATCGCCGATGCGCCGTCCTCGTCCATGGCGGCGGCCTGGTCGGGCGTGGGAAGTGCTCTCACGGTCCTGGTGGTCGTCTGCCTCGGCGCGGCGGGAGTGATCGAGTTCGCGCGGTGGCTCGTCTCGCGACGCCGCGCTGCGCAGTGGGATACCGCGTGGATACGCAATGAAGAGTCCGGCCCTTGATGCGCGTCAGTCGCGCCACGCGATCCGGTGTGCCGGGCGATCGCCCGCGGCGGCATCCGGACGCGGCCCCTCATCTGTCGCGCGGACAATGTGCCGCGGGCGACGCGCCACGAGTTCGAGACGCTACCTGCAGTGTCTTCTGCAATAGTTGCCTGCTGCATGAATACTGGTTGAACCTTTGCGGCGCGAGTAGTTTGTCGAGCTGGCGTTGCGGCGCGCGTCGCCGGTGAGCGGCCCGTAGCTGAGATGCGGAGATATCGACAGATGTTGTGGACAACCAGTTCACGGCGCATCCTTCGGTGTAACCTCACCTGCAGCAGAGTCGAATGCTGTCCGCAGTAGATGTACTACCGGAGGATGACATGGTCGCGGTAGCCGAGCGTGGATGTCGAACATGCGCACGGCGTACCTCCGGTCGAACCGATCGCCCTATCCGGCTGGAAACGGGGACGGCGCGGTTACTCGACCCGGTCGTCGGCTGCGCGGCGGCGAGCGGACTTCCCGATTCGGTGAGATTTCCTGTCCGGCACCACATTTCGGAGTGGCAGGGGATGGTACCGCCGAGGATCCCAGGGGATCTGCCAGCTCTCGGAAGTCGGCTCCTGCGGCCCAGGGCCATCGGACCCGAGGTGTCCGACACGCTGTGGTTGCGGTGCCCCGATGGGACTTGCCGCACCGGCCGGTAGATGTCGGATCGAGTGAACCCGGGATCGGCAGTGCCGCTGTGTCGATCGGCCGGAATTCCCGACGACAGCGGAGGCGACGGAGGACCTGGCGAATGACATCCCGGACCGCTGCCGCGAGACGTGCGGAGATTCGGCTGCGGGGCGTGAACAAGACCTACGGCACCGGCGAAGCCGCGGTTCAGGCGTTGCGCGACGTCGATCTGGATGTCGCTCCGGGGGAGCTTGTCGCGGTCGTCGGTGCCAGCGGGTCGGGGAAGACCACGCTGCTCAATGTCGTCGGCGGTACCGAAGCAGCGGATTCGGGCACGATAATTGTTGCCGGACAGGATATTTCGGGCCAGCGGCCGGAGCGGCTGGGGGAATTCCGGCGGGCGCACATCGGTTTCGTGTTCCAGTTCTTCAATCTCGTTCCCAGCCTCACGGCGCGGGAGAATGTCCTGGCGATCATCGAGATGACTGGGCGCGGCGACCGTGGCCGCGTGGACGAATTGTTGTGCGCGGTCGATCTGGCCGATCGCGCCGATTCGTTTCCGGGGCAGATGTCGGGTGGGCAGCAGCAGCGGGTGTCGCTGGCGCGCGCGCTCGCGACCGATCCGGATGTGGTGCTGGCCGATGAGCCCACCGGCGCACTGGATGTCGCGACCGGACGCGGGGTGCTGAGGCTGTTGCGGGCCACCAGCCGTGCCGGATGCAGCGTCGTGATGGTGACGCACAACGAGGAGGCCGCCGTCATCGCCGACCGGGTGGTCCGGATGCGCGACGGCAGGGTGGAGTTCGATGTGCGTAACGCTTCCCCGCCGGACATCTCCACCATCCGGTGGTGAGAGACCATGTACCTGCCGCGAAGCTGGGCACTGCTCACCAAGATTCGCCGCGACCTGCGGCGTAGAGGCAGGCAATCGACCGCGATCGCGGTAATGGTGTTGCTCGGGGTATTGCTGTTCATCGCCAGCTACGATTCGTTCCGCAACCTGTCGGTGTCCTATGAGCGCACCTATGAGAGGTTGCATTTCGCCGACCTCACCGCCACGGCTGTCAACGCGGACAACGTCGCGGAGGCGATTCGTGGTGAGAACGGCGTCGCGCGGGTCACGACACGCACTCAGGCCGACGTGCCGATGATCGTCGACACCACGAAGCTGGTCGGTCGCGTGATCGGATTGCCGTCTGCGCCAGAGGTGAACGACATCTCGCTAACCGCCGGGGCGCTGCCGGAACCCGGAAAACGGGACCAGGTCGTGGTCGAGCACCACACTGCCGACGCGTTCGGCCTCGACCTCGGTGACCGGCTGTGGGTGTTCGACAGCAGCGCCTGGCATGCGGTGACGGTTTCCGGTATCGCGCGTTCGCCCGAATACCTGTGGCCGGCCCGCAGCCGTCAGGATGTCCTCGGGGATCCGAACAGTTTCGCGGTCTTCTTCGCACCGCAGCCGCGGACCTCGTACCTGACCGGGCAGTCGGGCAGCAATCAGGTCGTGATCGAAATGACCTCCACCGCAACGCGATCCGACCGCGACGCGTTGGTGGGACGGCTGCGGTCGGCGGGGGCGGACGACGTGATGACGCAGGCCGAGCAACCCTCGAATGCGTCCCTGCACGGCAACTTGACCGGGTTCTCCAAGATCGCTGTCGGGTTTCCGCTGCTGTTCCTCGTCGCCGCCGGAATCACCGAGTATGTGCTCATCACCCGGTTGGTGTGTGCCGAACGGCCGATCATCGGCGCGCTGCTGGCGATGGGGGCGCGACGCGGGGTTCTCGTGCGACACTACGTCGCCTACGGCGCGATCGTGTCCGCACTCGGTGCCGTGGCCGGCGTGGTGCTCGGTGCGGTCGTGACCTCTGCGGTCACCTCGGCCTACACGTCGGCGATCGGCATCCCCGATACCGTTGTCTCGCACAGGATCTCCACCGCCGCGGTCGGATTCGCGCTCGGTCTGCTGACCGGCAGCCTGACAGCACTGGCTCCGGCGCTGGCCGCCGCCCGGACCGCACCCGCACAAGCGATGCGTGGCGACCACCACCCGGGCCGACCCGCCAGGTGGGCGGCACGCTGGGTCCGGCTACCCACGACGATGCGGATGGCGTTGCGGTCGCTGGCTCGGAACCGCCGCCGCACCCTGTCCACGATGACCGGCACCGTCCTGGCCATGGTGCTGATCCTGACCTCGGTCGGCGTCTTCACCAGCATGCACACCATGGTCGACGTCCAGTACGACCAGGTCCAGCGCGAAGACGCCACCGTCCAGACAGATCCGAAGTCCGGCGACATCTCCGGGCAGCTGCAAGCCGTGCCGGGCGTATCGGCAATCGAAGCAGGCCGGATTGCGTCGGTAACAGTGCAGGCCGATGGGAAGTCCTACTCGACCTCGCTGACCGGGCTGCCGCCGAACACGACCATGCACGGATTCCGCACCACCAGCGGCGAATCCGGCCTGCCACTCGACGCGGTCGTGGCCGGGCAGGCCCTCAGCGGCTTGCTGAATGTGCGAGTCGGCGACTTGCTCACCGTGACGTCGTCGACTTTCGGTAGTCCCCACCGAGTGCGGCTGGCGGCGTTGGTAGACGAACCGATGGGCACCCAGCTGTATGCCACCGAGGACGCGGTCCGCGCCATCGCGCCCGCGTCTCTCCCCGGATACCTGCTCCGATTCGAGGACGGCGCGGACCGGGCCGCCGTCCGCGCCGCCGCGACCGCGATTCCTGGCGTTGTCACCTATACCGACATCCACTCCCTGAAGCATCAGGCCAACAGGTTCCTCGCCGTGTACTGGATCTTCACCGCGGTCATGCTGGCCCTCGGTGCCGCCCTCGCCTTCACCGTCATCTACGTGACCATGACCGCGAATATGGCCGAACGCACCACAGAACTCGCCGCGCTGCGGGCCGCTGGGGTCTCCGTACAGCGTCTCACCACAGCTCTGATGGTCGAAAACCTCACCGCCACAATACTTGCCGTTCCGATCGGCCTCGCTACGGGAACGGTCTCGGCCTATCTGTTCCTGCACACCCTCAGCAGTGACAGATTGGCCTTCGCCCCGACTTTCGGCGCGCTGCCCACCGTCTCGGCCGTCGCTGCGGTCCTCGCCGCCGCTGCTCTGTCCCAGTTGCCCGCGCTGCGGTTCGTGCGGCGCATGGATGTCGCCCGCGTCATGCGAGAGCGAGCGTTGTGAGTCGCTGATGTGTTCGGCGCTCAGCGTCGTCGCGTCGACCATGCTCGCCGCGCCGCATTGCCGAAGTTGCGTGCTACGCGCGGCACGATTCTTACCGGGAGCCGGTACCCACGCGGCGCATTCCGGATTCCTCGGTGCCGCATCACAGGCGACCCGGATCGGACAGCTCGGTCCGGTCAAATCCTCTCTGCGGAGTACAACCATCCCCGTGCGGGAATCCGCACGAGGTCGGTCTCGTGCGGCCGCAGCGTCGCTTCGACGGCGTCCTTGGCTTTGCGCAGGGCCGTCGTGTCGGCGCCCGCGACGAGCGAACGCAGGTGTGCCGTGAACAGAAAGTCGGTCGCGTCGCGGCGGTCTCGGCCGAGGATTGTCAGGCATTCGAAACCGGTTGCGGTGACGGCGGCGAAGCCTGCGGTGGTGAGGACGTCGCGAACCTGATCGGGATCGGCGAAGTTCGTGACCCCGGGGTCGAGGTCGGAGAATTCGGGAATCGGAACATACTCGGCCAGCGCCGCGAATATCTCGGAAACCGTGTCGCCCGGCTCCCGATGACAGGTGAACACGATCCGGCCCCCCGGCTTCATGGCGGTGGCGATGTTGGTGAACGCGGCGACGGGGTCGGCGAAGAACATCACTCCGGCGCGACTGATCACCGTGTCGAATCGGTCCGCGGTGAACGGGTGGACCTGAGCGTCGCCCTGCTCGAAGCCGATATTGGTGAGCTTCTCGGACGCGGCGATCTGCCGTGCGCGGGCAAGCATCGGCTCGGAGAGATCCAGCCCGACTGCGTGCCCGCGATGGGCCCTCCGGGCAGCCGTGCGGGTGGTTTGCCCGGTCCCGCAACCGATATCGAGCACGCGGCTGTGTTCGCTGAGCGCGGCGGCTTCGAAGAGATGCTCGTCGTAGCCACTGGCCATGGTGTCGTATCGGGCGTGGTGGTCGGCCCAGTGGTGTCCGTCGGCTCCGTTCCATATCCGGAACTGCTCCGTGTTGCTGATGTGCGTCATGGGGATTCTCCTTGTACGACGGAGTGATCGAGATCGACTGTGTCGCGTGGCCCTGTCGAATCGGTGTCGGATGCCTGTCACCGACCCCGATGGCGGCCCTGGAGAATCGTGGTGTGCGCATCGAGGTTCTGGGTCCGCTGCGGGTTGTCACCGACGACCGGAGCGTGGGTGTGGGTGGTGTGCGGTCGCGGGCGCTGCTGATACGACTGGCGCTGGACGCGGGCAGGGTGGTATCCGCGCGGACGCTGGTGGAATCGGTGTGGCCGGAAGAAGTTCCGGCTCATCCGGATGCCGCGCTGCATTCGCTCGTGGCGCGACTTCGGCGGACGCTGCCGGAATCTGCCACGCTGTTTGCGGAGACGGCGGGATACCGGTTGGACGTTCCGGGCGACGCGGTCGACGCCCTACATTTCGAGCTGCTCGCCGAGGAGGGGCGTCGGGCTCTCGGCGCCGGACACCACGGCGCAGCCCAGGAATTGCTCACCGAGGCGCTCGGGCTGTGGCGGGGGGAGGCGCTGGTCGATGTGGTTCACCTGCCGTTCGCGGCCGTGGTGGCTGCGCGGCTGGACGACCTGCGGCTGGGTGCCATGGAAGACCGGATCGAGGCGCTGCTCAGCGGGTCTTCCCCGGAGCGAGCCCTACTAGTGGTGGAGCTGAATCAGCTGATCGCCGCCAACCCGCTGCGGGAACGGTTGCGGAGCCTTCTCATCCGGGCCTTGGCGGCCAGTGGCAGACAGACCGAAGCGCTGTCGGCGTACGAAGACTACCGCGTCGTGCTCGCCGAGCATTTGGGTGCCGATCCCGGGCACGAACTGCGCGAACTGCATTTGCGAATGCTGCGCGGTGACGCCGAGTGGTCGCACGTCCGCGGGAACCTGCGCGCGCCGTTGACGAGTTTCGTCGGCCGCGAGGCCGATCGGAGCGAGGTCGGCCGACGGTTCCTGGACAACCGGCTGGTGACCCTGGTCGGGCCCGGCGGAGTGGGGAAGACCCGCCTCGCCACAGCGACCGGCGCCACGCTCGATATCCCGGTCTGGCTCGTGGAACTCGTGCCGATGACACGTCCCGACGATGTGCCCCGCGCGGTGGTGGCCGCCCTCGGCCTGCGCGACTCGGCAGATGCGACATCCAGCCTGGTCGAGACGCTCGCGGACTGTGAGACGGCGGTCATCCTCGATGGTTGTGAGCATGTGGTCGCGGCGGCGGCACAGCTGGCAGCGGAGCTACTCGGCCGTTGCCCGCGGCTGCGGATACTGGCCACCAGCCGGGAACCGCTCGGCATCACCGGCGAGATGCTGTTCCCGGTAGCGCCGCTGGAGGTGGTTCCCGCGGCGCAGCTTTTCGCCGAGCGGGCGCGAGCTGTGCGACCCGACTTTGTGCCGACCGGCGATGTCGATCGGATCTGTCGCCGGCTGGACTGCTTGCCGCTGGCCATCGAGCTGGCCGCCGTTCGCCTGCGATCGATGTCGATCGAAACTCTCGCTACCCGCCTGGACGACCGATTCCGGCTCCTGACCGGCGGCAGCCGCACTGCGCCTGCCCGGCACCGGACATTGCGGGCCGTGGTGGAGTGGAGCTGGGACCTGCTCACCGGCACCGAACGCGCCGCAGCGGAACGGGCAGCGGCCTTTCCCGGGAGCTTTTGTGGTGAGGCCGCCGAGTACGTCGGCATCACAGCAGACGCCCTGCACGCTCTGGTCGACAAATCGCTGCTGGAGTACGCGGAAGGCCGATACCGGATGCTCGACACCATCCGCGAATTCGGAGTCGAGCAGCTGACCGTGACCGGCCGCCTCGATGCCGCTCGCACCACCCATGCCGGCTACTACCTCGAGCTGGCCGAACGGGCGGAGCCACACCTGCGCGGCTTCGGACAGCTCCCGTGGCTCACTCGCCTTGCCGCGGAACGGGACAACATGAACGTGGCACTCGCGTTCGCCGTGGACGGCGGCGATACCGATACAGCCATCCGGCTCGGCGCCGCACTCGGCCAGTTCTGGACTGTCCACGGCGATCACGCGGAAGCCACCGGGAAACTGCGAGAGGTCGTCTCGATGCCCGGTCCGCAGCCGACCGAGCTGCGGCTGCGCGCGACCGCCGCCTACCTGCTCAACGCGACCTTCGCGGGCAGTCTCAGCACCGCCGCGGCCACCGTGGAACGCCCCGGCGCCGCGGACGAACCGACCGCCGCATTCATCTCGGCCCTGCTCGCCCTCGCCACCGGCAGAACCGATGACGGATTGGCGACGCTGGAACCGCACCTGAAACACCCGGATCCCTGGACGCGAGGAATGCTGTCGTTCGCGCGCTCGCTGCTGCACGGCGCCGCGGGCCGAGGCGACGACGGCCGACGTGACATCAGCGCAGCCGTCGAGGGGTTTCGCGGGTGCGGTGAGCGTTGGGCGTTGTCACTGTCGCTGATGTCGCTGGCCAGTGCGTTGATCACTGCCGGTGACACTGCCGAGGGCCTGACCACCCTGGACGAGGCGGAATCGCTCTCCCGCGAACTAGGGACCCACGACGGTCAGCAAGCCTGGCTGGCCATGGTCCGCATCGACGCCGGGGATATCGCTACCGCGCGCAAGCAATTGTCGGAGGTGCTCACCCGGGCCACCGCTCCGCACGAGATCATCCTCGCCCGGATCTCCCTCGCCGACCTGGCCCGCCACGACGGCGATCTCGCCGAGGCGAAGCGACACCTCGGCTACGCCGCGGATGCCGCCGATCCGCCCGAGCGCGCCCTTTATGCGGCCGGTGCAGGATATCTCGCCACGGCTACCGGCGATTTCACCGCCGCCGCAACCTATCTGGGCGAAGCGAGGGGTATCGCCAGCACCCTGCCCGATATGCCGATGCTCGCCCATGTGGCGGTCGGGATGGCCGACCTGGCCCACCGGCGAGGCGAACCCGGACGGGCCTCGGAGATCCTCGGCGTCGCCCACGCGCTCCGAGGCGGTCCCAACTCCGGCAACCCCGACGTCACGCGGCTGACGGACGCCCTGCAGGGATACCGAGACGATTACCAGCGCGGATGTGGCCTCGACTCCGCGAGCGCCCTTGCGGAAATCCAGTCATATCGACCCCGTTCATAGTCACACCCCCGCGGCCTTCTCTCGTTTCGCCACGTACTCGGCGCGACAGCCGCGGCAGCAGAACGCAAACAGCTCGCCGTCGATCTCGACGGTGGCGGTGTCGTCCCCCAGCGGGACGAGCACCCCGCACATGGGATCTTTCAGCGCTTTCCCCGACTCAGCGTCTGCCCGGTACGGATCACTCAACATCTCGACGAGATCCTCGGACTTCACCATCCGCCCGAGCATCCCCACGCTCCCCTCCGAGATCCCGACGACATGCACCTGCACCGTCGGCCGGCGGTACGGCAACTCCGTGTCGTCGAACTCGTCGGAGACGATCCGTGTCGCATACGAGATCAACGTCTCGCTCATATCCTTGCGCCACGGCCCCGGAACATGAATCCGGACCAGACAGTGCGGAGGATCCTGCTCGGTGAGCGCACACTCACCGGCGACCCAGATCTGCGGCTCGTGCACCACCACTTGAAACATCGACGCGAACACCGCCGCCGACCGCGGCGCCATCTCCTCTCCCTCGCTGTCGGGCTCACCGGCACCCAACTCGTGGATCGTGCCCAGACGCTGAGCGACCCGCCGCCGTTGCGCCGGATCGAGCGCACCGTCGGACACGAACAATTCGATGAACATCATCCTCGATCACCTCCCCACGCAGCATCCCGAAGCGGTCTGCCAGATCGCTGTCGAATCACTGTCGCAGGCTGTCGCGGTGCTCGGCGACGCACACCCTCCGTGATCCCGATGGTTCAGTGAAGACGACATCGGACACGGCGTCGGACTCGCCGCACCGAGTTGCCGACCCAGCAACCGGGCACGGCAGCAATTTCCCTGCAGGCACGTGAGGGTCGTGGCTGAACTCCGGGATCGACTACATCGGCCGGATCCCCGAGGCCTGCCGACGATCGACACCCCCGGATCTCGGTGGCTCGCGCTACATGCGCCGCCTGCGTGGCCGCGACCGCGCTGCTGGTCCGACCGTGGGAACGCCGCCGACCACGAGGCCACCGTATGTCGACGCGACCGGCCGACGACACCCCGGCACGCAGCAGACCGGAACACAGCTGACATCGAGTACTGTCGACTCCCCTCGGAGAACCCATCTCGTCGGCGGAAAGGGGTCTGCGTCATGCGGTCGACCACCCGCACGATGATGGTTGCCGCGGCGGTGATGTTGGCAGCCACGGGATGCGGCACCCGGCATCCGCCGGTCATGTCGCCGACACAAGGACCTTCCCATCCGCCTGCTGTCCCGGTCTCCGACTACACATTCCCCGTCCAGTGGGCGGGGGACTATACGTTCCGATGGAGTGCCGCCGACGGGATCGCACTGACCGATTCGGTAGCAGCCGTCGTGCGGGGATTCGCCGAAAGCAAGCGGCTGTCGATGTCGGTGGGCGCCCGGCTGGCCTACCCCGGCTACGCCGACACGATCACCACCGTCAGTTGGCTGCAGTACCCCGATGGCGGGTTCTACCCAGTCGGCGCCGAGGAGGGGAACTGGAGCCAACGCTGGCAGGGCACCTTCCACGCGCGCATCCTCGACATCCAGCCCACCGCCGACGGCTATCTCGCCGCCTACTGCCTCGACACCACCGATGTCACCCAGTCCGACGACAGCGGCGCCACCTTCTACTGGCTACGCCCGACCACCGGCTTCAGCACCAACGCGACCACCTGGCTGACCATCCAGGCCGATCCCATACACGGACAACACAACTCGGAACCCGCCGCAGGGCAGTCCGGACAGCCACCCAGGCGTGCACCCAACTACGACGTCTTCGCCGGCTGGATCATCAGCGACGCCTGGGGACCATCACCGCGGAAGCCGGACCAGGCACCACAGGCCGACGCCTGCAACAGCTGGATCCAGGCCACGCCGCACACCGCTCCCCTCGACGCCAACAGCGCAGCCCGGACGCTGTTTGCCACACCGCCGACGCCCGGCGCCCCCTACCCCGGATGGCCCGCGCATCGGGCCTGATCAACGCCCAGCATCACCAGCATGGCAGTGAAAATTCGGCGCGATGATCGAATCAAGTCAGAGCGTGACTATCGTGTTGTGGCGCTGGGCCGACCGCGCCATCAATGCCCAGTGAAGAGCCCCCAGGGACAGGCCCGCTCGTTTGTCGCAGTCAGCGGTACTCCGGATTCTCGAAATCGAATCGGCAGCCCGCGTCCCATTCCGACCGTTGGTTGCCGTGCGCGGGAACTCCGTTGGCCCCCTTCAGCATTCGAGCAAGATGCAGCAAATTCCAGGTCATGAAGGTGGTGTTGCGGTTGGTGAAATCGTTGTCCGGTCCCCCGGAGCCCGGGTCCAGATAGGACGGACCCGGACCGGCCTCGCCGATCCAACCCGCATCGGCCTGCGGCGGGATCGTATAGCCCAGGTGCTGCAGGCTGTAGAGGATGTTCATCGCGCAGTGCTTGACACCGTCCTCGTTCCCGGTGATCAGGCAACCACCGACGCGACCGTAATAGGCGTACTGGCCCCGCTCGTTGAGGATCGAGGAGTTCCCGTACAGGCGCTCGATGACCCTCTTCATCACAGAACTGTTGTCGCCCAACCAGATCGGCCCGGCCAGCACGAGAATATCGGCATCCATCACCTGCCGCTGCAACGCGGGCCACTCGTCGGTCGGCCAGCCGTGCTCGGTCATATCAGGCCACACACCGGTGGCGATATCGTGATCGACGGCCCGGATGTGGGAGACCCGCACGCCGTTCTTCTCCATGATGCGCGCACTCAGATCGATCAAGCCCTGCGTGTTGCTGGGTTCCGGGGAGCGTTTCAGCGTGCAATTGACGAATAACGCCCGCAGATCGGCGAAGTCGGTCACGGACCTCAACCTTTCGGTGTCGACGCGCCCCTGGCAGCGCGATTCGGATGAGCCGCGGCCAGCTTCCCCGACACTGCTGGTCACATCGTGACTGTAGACCTCCGAACTCGGCAAACACCCCAGAATCCGGTGACGAAACAATGACCGATCGGACGCGTCGGCCCGATGCACCGAACCACTGCAGCCGCAGCCGCATCATCCACAGCCGGGCCGAAGGGTGCCTGTCCCGTCCGAGCTATTGCGCCCGAACAGGATTCGCACCGACGCCCGGCTAATGGCCGTCCTCGAGTGTGTTCGTCGCCGACCC
>NZ_BDBV01000125.1 GCF_001613165.1 Nocardia mexicana NBRC 108244 | reverse complement strand
GGCGCGGCCCTCGGCGCGGCGGCGGGCGCGGGCCTGGGTGGCGCCATCGGCGGACAGATCCCGGCCTGACGGTCGCGACGGCGCCCGAATCCCGCCGGGGGATCCGGGCGCCGTTGTCGTTCAACAAGATTCCACCTGCCGCCGCGGCGGTCCGTCAGGGTTCGAGGTCTGCCACTCCCCTGCCGCTCGCGACATCGAACGGCACCGAGACCTGGTCGTGTGCGATCAGCCAGGCGCCGTCGATCTTCCGCATGCCGTACGTGACGCGGACCCACATACCGCTCGTGGTCGCGCCGTTCTGCAGCGTGCCGCGCAAGCGTGCGAAGGCGTGCCCGTACGCCACCTCCCCGCCCACCGTGAACGTCAGGTCGCGCACCTCGTAGTCCACGCTCTCGAAGAACAGGAACACCTTCGCCCAGTTCTCGAGCTTCGCCGCGATCCCGACATGCTGGAGCGGCGGTTCGACATCGAAGGACACGACGTCGGCCGTGTACAGCCGCTCGAGACCCGCGAGATCCTTGGCCCGCAGCGCTTCGACCACCTTGTCGATCTGGCGGCGAAGGTCGGCGTCGTCCGCACCGCGGTCGGTGTGTGCCTGAAAGTCGTTGGCTGTAGTCATGATCGGGCTCCTCAGGAATTCACGAGGGTGGTTTCGGCGCGCGCCCGCAGCGGCGCCAGGGCGGCGCTCCAGGCCAGGATCTGATCCAGCGTTTTGCCCAGGGCGGCGGCGTGGTGGTCCCGCGGCGTGAAGGTGGTGTTGTCCTCGAAATCGGTGAGCACCGAGATCGCGACCTGATAGCCGACATCGGCCATGCCGAGCGTGCTGCAGACCGTCCGCAGTTGCACCACCGCGCGGGCGCCGCCGCCCGCGCCGTAGGAGACGAATCCGACCGCCTTGTCCGTCCACTCGGCGAACAGGTGGTCCAGCGCGTTCTTCAGCACTCCGGGGACGCCGCCGTTGTATTCCGGGGTCACGATCACGAAGCCGTCGAACGGGGCGATCCGCTCGGCCCAGGCACGAGTGTGCTCGTGGACCGACGGGCCGAACATCGGCGGCACGGGCTCGTCCAGATGCGGCAGCGGGTGGTCGCGCAGATCGATCAGTTCGAACTCGGCATCCCCGCGCTGCGATGCCGAATCCAGCACCCACTGCGCGATCTGCGGGCCCTTGCGGTTGGGCCGGGTACTGCCGAGGATGATGCCGATTCTGGTCATTTCCGGAACTCCTGCTTTGCTGAACGGGTTATGACCTTCCGACGACACAGCCGTCCGGAATGTCAGGCCGCCTCACGAAACGAGTCGCCGAATCGTCGGTTTCGGTGAGGGACACACACCGGAGGAGCCGACCATGACCGACCCGCACCTGTCCGCGGTGACCGGCGAACGCCGTCAGCTGATCAACCTCGCCTACCGCCTGCTCGGCTCCCTGGCCGAGGCCGAGGACGTGGTGCAGGAGACCTACGCGCGCTGGTACGCGCTGTCCGAGCGGCAGCGGCGGGAGGTGGCATCGCCCGGCGCCTGGGCGACGACGGTCGCCAGCCGCATCTGCCTCGATCTGCTCGGCTCGGCGCGCGCCCGGCGGGAAAGCTATGTGGGCGAATGGATTCCGGAGCCGGTGCCCGGGCGGTCCGACTGGCTCGGCGGTCCCATGCCCGCCGACCCCGCCGACCGGGTCACCCTCGACGAGACGATCAGCATGGCCTTCCTCGTGGTGCTCGATTCCATGACCCCGGCCGAGCGGGTGGCGTTCGTGCTGCACGACGTGTTCCGCTATTCCTTCGCCGAGGTCGCCGAGGTCGTCGGGCGCACCCCCGCGGCCTGCCGACAGCTTGCCTCCAGTGCCCGCCGCCGCATCCGGACCGCGCAACGTCCGTCGGTACCGCAGCGCGCCGAGGTGGTCCGGGATTTCAAACGAGCCTGGGAGACGAGGGATATCGAGGCCCTGGTCGGCCTGCTGGATCCGCAGGCCGTCGCGACGGCCGACGGCGGGGGCAAGGTGCTGGCCTTCCTCGACCCGATCAGCGGCGGCGAGCAGATCGCCGCCGCCTGGATGGAGATCGGCAAGCGGACCCCGGACGTGACGTTGCTGGAGCGCACGGTCAACGGACAGCCCGGCCTGGTGGCGCAGGTCGACGGCACCGTCGTCTCGGTCTACGCCTTCGATATCGCCGATGACCGGATCACCCGCATCTGGGTGATCCGGAACCCGGAGAAACTGCGCGCCTGGACCTGAGCGGACACGCCGGACCCTCGATCCGCAATTGCGGGGTTATCCGCTGATTGGACCGTGGTTGCGTGGGTAGTACCCGAAATGCTCGCGGTTGAACTCGTGCCCGACTAGATGGGAGGTGCACCATGACCCGATCCGACGTGCCGGCGAACTACACCACCGATGACGCCGGAATTCCGGTTCCCAGCGATGAGCATTCACTGACGGTGGGCCCGGACGGCCCGATCCTGCTGAACGACGCGTACCTGATCGAGAAGATGGCGGCATTCAATCGCGAGCGGGTGCCCGAGCGCCAGCCGCACGCGAAGGGCGGCGGCGCCTTCGGCGTCTTCGAGGTCACCGAGGACGTCAGCGCCTATACGGCGGCCGACGTCTTCCAGCCCGGCCGCCGGACCGAGGTGCTGGCCCGGTTCTCCACCGTGGCCGGTGAGCGAGGCAGCCCCGATACCTGGCGCGATCCGCGCGGCTTCGCCCTGAAGTTCTATACCGAGCAGGGCAATTTCGACATGGTCGGCAACAACACCCCGATCTTCTTCGTCCGGGACCCGATGAAGTTCCAGGACTTCATCCGCTCGCAGAAGCGCCGGGCGGACAACAACCTCCGCGACCACGATATGCAGTGGGACTTCTGGACCCTGTCGCCGGAATCCGCCCACCAGGTCACCTGGTTGATGGGTGATCGCGGGATTCCGCGGACGTGGCGGCATATGAACGGCTATTCCAGTCACACCTACATGTGGGTCAACCGGGACGGCGCGAAGTTCTGGGTTAAATACCACTTCAAGACCGACCAGGGCATCGAGTTCTTCACCCAGGACGAGGGCGACCAGATGGCCTCGATGGATACCGACTACCACACCCGCGACCTGTTCGAGGCCATCGAGGGCGGCAACTACCCCAGCTGGACGCTGAAAATGCAGATCATGCCGTTCGACGACGCCAAGACCTACCGGTTCAACCCGTTCGACCTCACCAAGGTCTGGCCGCACGCGGACTACCCGCTGATCGAGGTGGGCCGCCTGACGCTGAACCGGAACCCCGCCGACTACCACACCGAGATCGAGCAGGCGGCGTTCGAGCCGAGCAACGCGGTGCCCGGGACGGGGCCCAGCCCGGACAAGATGCTGCTGGGCCGCTGGTTCTCCTACCCGGACGCGCACCGCTACCGCATCGGCGCGAATTACAAGGAGCTGCCGGTGAATTCGCCGCACGCGGCGCCGCTGCGCTCCTACAGCAAGGACGGACACATGCGGCATCACAATCCGGGCGATCCGGTGTACGTGCCGAACTCGAAGGGCGGCCCGCATGCCGATACGGCACAGGCGGGTCCGCAGGCCGGTTGGTACAGCGACGGCGAGATGGTGCACACCGCCTACACCCTTCGGCGCGACGACGACGATTGGGGTCAGGCCGGGACCATGGTGCGCGAGGTGCTCGACGACGCCGCGCGGGAGCGGCTGGTGAACAACATCGTCGGCCACCTGCTCAACGGCGTGACCGAGCCGGTGCTGGCGCGGGCGTTCGAGTACTGGCGCAATGTCGACAAGGATCTGGGCGACCGGATCGAGTCGGGTGTCCGGGCGAAGGCGGGCGAGAAGGACCCGAAGGCCGCCGAGCAGGCGAATCCGGCGCGCTCCTCGGCCCAGCACAAGGCCTAGCGGCGCGCACAGCTCAGCTGTGCCGAAACCGAAACGCACTGGTGTCCGTCTACGGGGTACTTCGCAAACATGAAGAATTCGACCTCGCTGGGATCCCGGCCCGCGCGCCGCCCGTGGTTCGCGGACCTCGAAGACGCCGAGCGCCGCGGCGCCCACGGCAGTGCCGGTATCGGCTATTTCGACTGCGATTGCGACCTGTGCCGCCGACGACATCACGACCCACCGTTCTGAGTCACGCCGCGCACCGGTGGCGGACACCGGTGACTCCACTGCGGCGGAACAGTCGCGAGGTCGAGCAGCAGTGGACGGCGAGTCCAGCAGCCGTTGCGACACGGCAAAGTCCGCATTCCCCCGTCCCCGGAGGAGTGCGGACTCGGCGAACGCGCTTGCCGCTCAGGCGATCTTGGGCGTCACGCGCATGCCGACATAGCAGCATTCGGTGCCGTCGGACAGGGTCTCGAAGATGACCGGCATGTAGTCCTCGCTGAACGACGGGCCCGCGCCGGAGGCGGCGAACACCTTGTCCGACACCGGCACCAGCTCCATCTCCAGCGTCGGGGACATGTCCTTCATGCCGTCGACGAATTCGTATGTCATGTGGCCGGTTCCGTCGTCGTTCCGGGTGACCGTGATGACGACGCCCTCGCGCCGGTAGGTACCCGTGTACGGCGCGACGTCCACCGCGATCGGCGGCGTCGCGGGCCCGAACGAATCCGGCATCCGGACTCCGGCGATCTCGGCGAGCAGTTCCCGGAACAGATCCGCGTACAGCTGCCGCGCACCACCGCCGTTGGTCATCAGCACCACGACCACCCCGGCGTGCGGAACCACCCGCAGGTAGGAGTACTGGCCGATGGCCGCCCCGTCGTGGCCGTATCCGACGACCCCGTCCCAGTCGTACAGGGTCCAGCCCAGCCCCCAGGCGTCGGAGCTGACGGTCCACTTGTCGGGCACGTCGACCTCGCGGCGCTGCATCGCGGCCACGGCATCGGCGCCCAGCACCCGGTCCCCGTCCGGCCCGATGCCGCCGTCCAGGTGCATGCGGGCGAACCGGGCCATATCCCCGGCGCTGGTGAGGACGCGGGCGTAGGGCCCGGCCGAGCGCGGCATCAGATCCCAGGCCGGCGCCGGTTCCGGATCGACGCCGGGGTCACCGAGGTGCGACATGGCCACGCGGAAGCGCAGCGCCTCCTCCGGCAGCGTCATCAGGTGCCCGAGTCCGAGCGGGGCGGCGATGTGATCGTGGATCGCCTGGTCCCAGGTCTTTCCCGTCAGCACCTCGACGATGCGGCCCAGCACCACGTATCCGAGGCTGCCGTAGGACGTTCCGACGCCCGGCGCGCAGTCCAGCGGCACCTCGCGCGCCGCGGCGACGTACTTCTCGATGGCGTCGTCCCCGCGACCGGCGTCGTAGGTGAAGTCGTTGGTCACGCCGCCGGTGTGGCTGAGCAGCTGCCGGGTGGTGATCACCCGCGTCGCCTCGGGATCCGGGGTCGCGAACTCCGGCAGCACGTCGACCACCGGGGCGTCCAGGTCCAGCTTGCCGTCGGCGACCAGCTGCATGATCAGCGTGGCGGTGTAGATCTTGGCGATCGAGCCGGACTGGAAGATCGAGTCCGCGGTCGCCTCGACTCCCGTGCCGCGGTGCAGCACCCCGCTGGCCAGCTCGTGGATCTCGCCGTCGACCAGGACCGCCAGCTGCGCGCCCGGCACGTGGTGCGCGGCCCGCAGCTCGTCCAGCCGCGCCTGCCACCGCGCCACCGAGAACCCGCCGCCCTGCGAATCCGCGGTTCCCCACGCGCCCTTCGCCTTCCAGGCGCCCTCGGCAGTCCAGTTCACGTTCTCCGCCATGATTCCCTCCATCGGTTCCGAACACTGTGCGGTATGTCGAACACTGTACGTTCACCGCACAGTGTTCGCAAGTGGGTAGGCGGAATAACCGGCGACAGCACGGAAAGTGCCTGGGTAATGAGGGTGTTCGAAGGCAGTCGGCCTACGTGGCGAACACTTCAGCCGAATCCACAGCTCGCGCACCCGGCAATAACCACGCACCCCGTGCATGCACTGCACGGGGTGCGCGAGAGTTGGGGTGCGCCGGGAGGTTCGGTGCGGCTAGGGAATGCCGGGGGTGTCCGGTTTCGTGGAGGCTTCAGGTTTGGAGGTGTCCGGTTTCCTGGAGGTCTCCGCGGCGTCCGAGGCGGTGGGATCCGACTGGACGGCGCCATGTTCCGTCCCGTCGTCGGCCTCTTGATCGGGCTCGGGATGTTCCGGGGAGAACTCCGCGGGCAGCCGCTTGATGTGCTTGTTCATCGAGCGGACCAGCAGCACCGTGCCCGCCAGCAGCAGCAGGATGATGACCAGGCCCAGCGGGGATGCCTTGCCGAATTCGGGCCCGGTCGGGTTGGTGGTGGGCTGCGCGAGCAGGGTGAGGATCATCGCGCGGTGTCCCCGAGCGCGGTGCGCGCGTCCTCGGCCTCCCGGATCCCGGCGAACAGGTCCGTCTCCGGGATCTCGGTGCGCACCCGGGTCTGGGCCAGCTCGAATTCCTCGGTCGGCCACAGCCGCTGCTGCATCTCCATCGGGATGGCGAAGAACGCGCCGTTCGGGTCGATCTGGGTGGCGTGCGCGCGCAATGCGTCGTCCCGCTGCGGGAAGTACTTGCCGCATTCGATCTGCGTGGTCACCCGGGCCATGATGTCGCCCCGCTCGGCGGCCATCGAGCGGAACCGGTCCAGCCACTCCTGCATCGGGAACGGTTCGCCGATCCGCTCGTACTCGTCGGCGAAGACCTCCATCCGCTGGATGCTGAAGCCGTGGTCGTAGTACAGCTTCAGCGGGGTCCACGGCTCACCGGCGTCGGGGAATCGCTCCGGATCCCCGGCCGCCTCGAAGGCGGCCACCGACACCTTGTGGCACATGATGTGGTCCGGGTGCGGATAGCCGCCGTTCTCGTCGTAGGTGGTCATCACGTGCGGCTTGAACTCGCGCACCACCCGCACCAGCGCCTCGGTCGCCTCCTCGAGCGGCACCAGCGCGAAGCACCCCTCGGGTAGCGGCGGCAGCGGATCGCCCTCGGGCAGACCGGAGTCCACGAAGCCCAGCCAGTGCTGCTGCACGCCCAGCGCCTTGGCGGCCTCGGCCATCTCCTCGCGACGCACCTCGTTGATGCGGTCGAGGATGCCGGGCACGTCCATCGCCGGATTGAGGATCGACCCGCGTTCGCCGCCGGTCAGGCTGACGACCAGCACGTCGTTGCCCTCGGCCGCGTACTTCGCGGTGGTCGCGGCGCCCTTGCTGGACTCGTCGTCGGGGTGGGCATGTACCGCCATGAGGCGAAGGCCACTCACGTCTCGTTCACCTCGTTGCTCACCGTCTTCACCTCATCGCTCTTTGCCGCGGGTGTCGAGTTCATTCGGCGCGAGCGGAGCTCCCCGTGGCCACGGGGACGGTCGCACGAACACGACCCGCCCAGCACTCGCGCCGATCTACACCCCATATAGTTCCATTCGACCGTCATTTGTTCCGACCTACCCCCCTGCGATTGACCACAGGAGCGACCTCCGGTGACCGAGCGGACATCGAACACAGCCGACCGGCCCGGCGCCGCCACCGTCCCACCCGACCGCGTCGCCGACCGCTACGGGACCCGGCCCCGGCGCCACCGCCCCTGGCTGCCCTATGCGCTCGGGGCGGCGGCGATCCTGATCGGCGTGGCCGTCGCCGTCGCGGCCTATCTGAAGTTCGGGCCCAAGGACATCGAGCCCGAGCAGCTCGGCTACTCGGTTGTGAACGATTCCACCCTCGACATCCACTTCAAGGTCACGCGCGAACATCCCGATCGGCCGATCGTCTGCTTCGTGCGCGCCATGGACTCCGACCAGGCCGAGGTCGGCCGCCGCGAGGTCCTGATTCCGGCCTCGACCAGCGGAACCGTCGAGCTGAACGCGACCGTCCGCACCACCGGCCGCCCCGCCGCGGGCGACATTTACGGGTGCAGCGACAAAATCCCCGCCTATTTGCGGGCCGGCTGACCCCTGACGCCACAACCCCAGCAATCCCGATCCGGGCGAAACGCCTCGCAATCATCGCTCCGACCTGCGAATTTGTAGATCGTGCTAAAATGGCTCAACACACGGTTCCGAGGCTCGGAGCCGTGTTTGCTGCATTGGCGGCCAGCGCTGTCGGTTCCGGGCACCAGTGGTGCGCGCGGAACAGGGCCTGTCGGGGTTCGAGTACATCCCCCAGGGATCGCTCTAGCCGTCCACTGCTGCTGTGCGCGTCTCCGGTCGCGTGGAGCAGCGGATATCAGGGAATCCCGGCTCGCCGGGAACAACTACTAGGGAGTGATCGAGATGACTGAGACGAACGTGACCTGGCTGACACCGGAGTCGCACGAAAGGCTCAAGGGCGAACTCGACGCGCTCATTGCCAACCGTCCGGTCATCGCGGCCGAGATCAACGAACGCCGCGAAGAAGGCGACCTGAAGGAAAACGGCGGCTACCACGCGGCGCGCGAGGAGCAGGGCCAGCAGGAGGCGCGCATCCGCCAGCTGCAGGAACTGCTGAACAACGCCAAGGTGGGCGTTGCACCGACCAAATCCGGGATCGCACTGCCGGGATCGGTCGTCAAGGTCTATTACGACGGCGACGAGACCGACACCGAGACGTTCCTCATCGCGACCCGCGAAGAGGGCCTGGTGGGCGGCACCGACCTCGAGACGTACTCGCCGAACTCGCCGCTCGGCGGCGCACTCATCAACGCGAAGGTCGGCGAGACCCGCGAGTACACGCTGCCCAACGGCAACACCATGAAGGTGACGCTGGTCAGCGCGGAGCCGTACCACAGCTGACAGGCTGACCGAGCCACCCGGCGGCAGCTTGCAGCACTGCCGCCGAGGGCCGTCGAGAGTGATACGCAGCGGCCGCGCCGGGAGATTCCGGCGCGGCCGCTGTTTCATGTATTCGGGGCTTGCAGGATTGTGGTTCAGCCCAGCGCCCGCTCGATATCGGCGAGCAGATCACCGATGTCCTCGATGCCGACCGAGAGCCGCACCAGATCGGCGGGAACCTCGAGTTCGGAGCCCTCGGTGGAGGCGTGCGTCATCGCGCCCGGATGTTCGATCAGCGATTCCACCCCGCCCAGCGATTCGGCGAGGGTGAAGATCCGGGTCTTCGCGCAGAAGTCGTGGGCGGCCTGGCGTCCGCCGCGCAGCCGCACCGAGATCATGCCGCCGAAGCGCCGCATCTGCTTCTGCGCCACCGCATATCCGGGATGTTCCGGCAGACCCGGGTAGATCACCGTCTCGATCGCCGGGTGATCGGCGAGGAATCCGGCGATGGTCTCGGCATTGTCGCAGTGCCGATCCATCCGCACCGCAAGGGTTTTCACGCCGCGCATGGTGAGGAAGGCGTCGGTGGGGCCGGGTACCGCGCCCGCGCCGTTCTGCAGGAAGCCCCAGGCCGCATCCAGTTCGGCGTCGTCGGTGACCAGCGCGCCGCCGACCACATCGGAGTGGCCGCCGAGATATTTGGTGGTCGAGTGCAGCACGATGTCGGCGCCCAGCAGCAGCGGCTGCTGCAGGTACGGCGAGGCGAAGGTGTTGTCCACCACCAGTTTCGCGCCGCCGCCGTGCGCGATATCGGCCAGCGCGCCGATATCGCCGATGTTCAGCAGCGGATTGGTGGGCGTCTCGATCCAGACCAGTTTCGTGTTGGGCCGCAGGGCATTTCGCACCGCGTCGGGATCCGACACCGGAGCCACCGAGTATTCGATGCCCCACTGCGTGAACACCTTGTCGATCAGCCGGAAGGTGCCGCCGTAGGCGTCGTCCGGGATGACCAGGTGGTCGCCGGGCCGCAGCGACGCCCGCAGCGCACAGTCGGTGGCCGCCATCCCGGAGGAGAAGGCCCGCCCGTACCGGCCCGATTCCAGCGCGGCCAGGTTGGCCTCCAGCGCGGTGCGGGTCGGATTGCCGGTGCGGGCGTACTCGTAGCCGCCGCGCAGCCCGCCCACCCCGTCCTGGGCGAAGGTCGAACTCGCGTAGATCGGCACGTTCACCGCGCCGGTCTGCGGATCGGGATCGAATCCGGCGTGCACGGCCCGTGTGGAGAACCCCAGCTGATCGTCGGTCATGGGGCAAGCCTAGAAGGACGGCTCTCTCGCTCCGGACGCGGGAACCCCGCGGGCCGATACTGTGATTCCCATGGTCACCGTCGACGAGCTGTTCGCGATCGATTCCCTGCTGAGCGACACCGAGCGCCAGATACGACAGACAGTGCGGTCGTTCGGCGAGCAGCGGTTGCGGCCGCATGTGGCCGATTGGTTCGAGGGCGGCACCTTCCCGGCCCGCGAGCTGGCCCCGGAGCTGGGCAAACTCGGCCTGCTCGGCATGCATCTCGAGGGTTACGGCTGCGCGGGCACCTCCGCCACCGAGTACGGGCTGGCGTGCCTGGAGCTGGAGGCGGTGGATTCCGGGATCCGCAGCATGGTGTCGGTGCAGGGCTCGCTGGCGATGACAGCGATCCACAAGTTCGGCTCGGAGGAGCAGAAGCAGCACTGGCTGCCCGAGATGGCGACCGGTCAGGTGATCGGCTGCTTCGGGCTGACCGAACCCGATTTCGGCTCCAATCCGGGCGGCATGCGCACCCGCGCCCGGCGCGACGGCGCGGACTGGGTGCTCGACGGTGCGAAGATGTGGATCACCAACGGCTCGGTGGCCGACGTGGCGGTGGTGTGGGCGCGCACGGAGGACGGCATCCGCGGCTTTCTGGTTCCGAGGGACACCCCGGGTTTCACCGCCCGCGAGATGCATCGCAAGCTGTCGCTGCGCGCCTCGATCACCGCGGAACTGGACCTGGACGGCGTTCGGCTGCCCGCCGACGCCGAACTGCCGCGGGCACGCGGGCTGGCGGGCCCGCTGGCCTGCCTGTCCGAGGCCCGCTTCGGCATCGTCTTCGGGGCGATGGGCGCCGCGCGCGACTGCCTGAGCGCCACCATCGACTACGCGCGCACCCGCGAGGTGTTCGACAAGCCGCTGGCCGCCTATCAGCTGACCCAGGCCAAGCTGGCGGATATGGCCGTCGAGCTGGGCAAGGGCGAGCTGCTGGCCGTGCACCTGGGCCGCCTGAAGGACCGCGGCGAACTGCGGCCGGAGCAGGTGAGCGCGGGCAAACTCAACAGCACCCGGGAGGCGCTGGCCATCGCGCGCGAATGCCGCACCGTGCTCGGCGCCAACGGGATCACCCTCGACTATCCGGTGCTGCGGCATGCCAACAATTTGGAGTCGGTGCTCACCTACGAGGGCACCGCGGAGGTGCATCAGCTGGTACTGGGCGAGGCGCTCACCGGAGCCAAAGCCTTTCGCTGACAGCGGTTTTCGCCGAGTTTCGAATGCTGAGGGATAACCGGATCCGAAATTCACCGAGTGCTACATCACAGTGTTTCAAATGCTGCATGATTGCTAGCATGAGCGGGTGTTTTTGCTCGGCTCCGCGTTGCTCGAAGTGTCGGCGCGCAAGACCTTGAAACGCCTGCACTCCACGCACGGAGCTCCGGCGCTCGCCGCGGCGCGCGAGATGCCCGCGCTGTCGGCGGCGCTGGATCAGCATGCCGCGGCCGTCCGCGACATCCTCGACCTCGGTGTGGAGAATTCGGCGGCCGTCCCGTCCGGTGTGCTGCTCGCCGGGTACGCCCGCGGCCTGGTGGAACATTCCGGCCGCGGTGCCGCGTGCGCGCCGCACGATGTCCCCGGCTGGGCCGCCGCCGAGTGGTTGTCGCTGCGGCTGGCCGCGGTCTGCGTGCTGTCCGGCGCGAAGGCCTGAACGCGGACGAAAAAGGCCGGGCGGCCACGGATTACTCCGTGACCGCCCGGGATTTGTGTTGTCGCCGCCGACCTCAGCGGGGCTGCTGCGGATCGCCGTATCCCGGCGCCTCGCCGTAACCGGATCCGCCATAGCTCGAGCCGCCGTAGCTGGATCCGCCGTAGCCGTGCTCGGAACCGGCCTCCGGGCGATAGCTCGCACCGCTGGTCTGCGGTGTCCACCGATCGCCGGGCTGCGGAGCGCCCGCCCACTGCTGCCGATCGGCATCCTCGCGACCGCGCTGATACGCCTCGGCGTGCCCGCGCAGCTGCGGCATCTCGCCCTCGACGGTGTCCAGCCAGCCCTCCCAGCGCTGCTGCATGGGCCGGATCAGGCCGCCGCCGATACCGACGACCAGGATGCCGCCGATGGTGGCCAGCACCGTGATCAGGATCGGCGTGGTCACCGAGGTGGCGACACCGATCTGATTGAGCGCGGCGATGATGCCGACGCCCCAGATGAACACCGCGGCCAGCCGCCCCAGCATGCGGCCGTAGGACAGCCCGCTGAGCATATTGCCGATCAGATCGGTGACCACGCGGGCGATCGCACCCGCGACGCACACGATGACGATCGCGACCGCGGCCCGCGGCAGCCAGGACACGATGCCGTTGAGCATCGTGCTGACCGGATTCGGACCGAAGACGCCGAAGCCGATCTGCAGCGCGATCAGCAGGATCGCGTAGTAGACCAGCTTCGCCAGCAGATCGGTGGCGTCATATTTGCTGTTGGCCAGCATGTCCTTGATGCCACCGCGTTCGACCAGTCGGTCGAACCCGACCCGGCGCAACACCCGATCGGCGACCTTGGCGACCACCTTCGCGATGATCCAGCCGACGAACATGATCGCCAGGAATCCGACGAATTTGGGTACGAACGTCGCAATCGCGCTCCACGCGTTCGACATACCCTGCTGAAAATCGATAGCCAGATTGGAGGTGTACACGACCGATCCCTTCGCTATCTCGCCTGTTCGGGCAGTTTGCCAGAACATTACAAGGGGGGACGTACCCCGCTGTGATCATCTGAATCAGCGGTTTGCAAACATTTTGCTGACGTCTCGATAACGAACGGGTCCGCTAACGAGACCGCGAATCAGTAGGCCGAGTTGACGTTGTCCATCGAGCCGTACCGGTGAGCGGCGTAATTGCACGCGGCGGCGATGTTGGCGACCGGGTCCCAGATATCCCAGGACGTGCCCTCGACGTGATACGCCTGGAAGGTCGGGTCGATCACCTGCAGCAGGCCCTTGGACGGGATGCCCGCCGCGGCGTTCGAGTCGTACAGGTTGATGGCCTGCGGGTTACCCGTCGACTCGCGCATGATGTTGCGGATGATGCCGTCGTAGCTGGCCGGGATGCCGTGCACGGCCATGACGTCCATCGCCTCGCGGATCCAGCCGTCCAGGTTGTCCGGGTAGCTGGGCGCGGGAGGCGGCGGCGGGGCGACCGGCAGCGGCGCGGGCATGGGAGCCGGCGCGGCCTCGGGGGCCGGTGCCTGGAGCGCGGCCGGTGCCGCGGGAGCAGTGGTGTTATCGGCGGTCGCGGCGATCGTGGAGGCCAGCGCGGCGGGCTGCACATCGTCCGTTCCGTGACCCACTGCGGAGGTCACGGCGGCGAAGGCGGCCAGCGCCAGGCTCGCGGATCCGGCGGTGCGTGCGACCGCCTTGGCTCTACTGCTCTTGATGGACTTCTTCGACATGCGCGGTGTTTCCTACTCTGGTGTCGGCCGTTGCGGGCCTGCAGCAGGCAGCACGGAACCGGGGCGATACCGTCACGGTTCACCTGTGCACTGCTGCTTTTGTGGAACTTGTTATGAGAGAAGGGGATTCGCAGTCCCCACTGACACGACTGAGATCAGCGATTGCCGGGCGGACCGGCAACGGCGCCCGAAGCGCTCGCGGCCGCGGCGGCTGCCGCTGCGACGAACGCCGTACCTGGCGGCGCGTCCGTCGCGGTCGTATTCCGCATTGGCGTGACAACTCCTCGTGCTATCCGGGGTCGGGACAACCGACGAGGTCACAGGATGGTTGCGGTAGGTTAACGTAAACTGAACTGAAGGTGAACAAACGGTGCGCACCCCTGGCAAACGCTTAAAGTTCAATCTTCTATAACCCGCTGACCAGGTCATTCGGCAGTAATCGCAAAGTGCCGCGGGTCACAGAAAAAGTTGCCGTGT
This sequence comes from Nocardia mexicana NBRC 108244, assembly GCF_001613165.1. Classification (GTDB taxonomy): domain Bacteria; phylum Actinomycetota; class Actinomycetes; order Mycobacteriales; family Mycobacteriaceae; genus Nocardia; species Nocardia mexicana. The sequence continues at coordinate 20,669 of NZ_BDBV01000125.1, read as the reverse complement.
CGTGCTGGACAGCGTCGATTTGCCCGGATTTCTGGGGGCATCAGCCCGTCTAGGTAACGGTTCGTGACCATCCGCGCCGGCGCTCGCCGATAACCCCGTGTTCGCCCGGCACGAAGGGACGGACGCCGACCTCACAATCCGCGGCACACCGATGCGCATGACCTTGTTACGACCGGTCATCGAAGCGCCATCTGCCGGTCACCGCAGCGGCAAGGTTGAACGCGCAAGCTATCAGCACACCCGGTGCCGGATGCCGACCATCCGCCGCACGGGGCACGGTCGCCGCAGGATCGCCAGGGGTCGTGCCGGGTGAACAGCGCTCGCCGCCCCGGAGGTACCGATGTTCGAATCCTGCCACTCCCCTGACGAAGTTGCGTATCTGCTGCGGATACGCTTCGGATTTCCCGTCGACCTGTTCGCCGGACGTCCGTTCCTGTCCTGCGGCCGTCGCATCGACGGCATCGCCATGCCGCCCGATATGGGGCGGCGGGTGCGCGCCGGACTGCGTTCGGCGCCGGCGACACCCGCGGTCGCCGATCCGCGCAACCGTCGCTGGGTCTTCCTGGCCGCGCCGCCGCGGCCCTACCACGCCGCCGGACGGCAACTGCGCAATCTCATGGCGGCCTCCGGCGTCACCCTGCTCGCCGCCGGGCACCGGGTCATGCTGCCGACCTCGGACTATCCGCTCGGCTGGCACTGGGCCAGCGAGCCGGCGCCGGGGCCGATGCTGCTGCCGGAGCGCACCGCGGTGCTGGCCGCCGTGCGGGAGTCGATCAGGGAGGACGCTCATGTCCTCGCGTGACGCCGCCGCGCTGCCGGACTGGCACGAACTGCTCGCCGCGTTCTGCGGCCATCTCGGCGACGAGCCGGGTGATCATCCGATGGTGCGCTGGGCACGCGCGCTCGCCGAATTACATCTGCGACGACATCTACAACCCACTCATGCGGCCGAAATCGACTGCGGCCGAGCGGAACTCGTCGCCACCATAGACAGCTGGATCGGCGAACGGCTACCGGCACGGCGACATCGCGGCCTGTACCCCGAATCGCTGGGTGCGGCCGTCGACCGCCTGGCCGCCGCCCAGGTGCACGCCAATCGGCTGCTGCACGGCGCCGCGGACGTCTCCGACGAACGCGTGCACACGGCCTGGTACCGGCTGGCGTCGCTGGCCGACGACTGGAGTGACCTGGTCGACGAGGTCCTACACGGCCAGCCCCGCCAGCGGATGCGCTCGGCCTGAGCACGGTTCACGAAGATGACTGCGCAACAACTGTTTTCACGTCCGTTCCCGAACCGGCCTCCGGTCCGGGAACGGCGACCGACGGCACCGGGTCCGGTGATACGCGGTCCGCATTCGCCGGATCCGCCCCCGCCCAGCGGTGCAGCGCGCGCATGATCAGCGGCAGCAGCAGGATCATCAGCAACAGGCGCACGCTCTGCACGGTGGTGATGAGCGGCATGTTGGCGTTCATATCCTCGGCGGCGGCCAGGACCGCGTTGAGCCCGCCGGGCGTGGTGGCCAGATAGAGATCGGACAGTTCCAGGTCTACGAACAGCGCCAGCCCCAGCGCGAGCGCCGCCACGAGCGCGGACAACGCGACGACCGCCGCGGTCATCCCGGGCAGCAGCCGCGCCATCTCCATCACGACGGTGCGGGTGAACCGGGTGCCGACCTCGAATCCGATCAGCACGAACAGCAATTCCTTGAACAGGTTGGTCGGCGCGTACCCGTGGCTGACGCCCACCGCGGTCAGACCCGCGGTGATCAGCAGCGGCCCCAGCAGCGCCGGACTCGGCAACCGCAGCCGTCGGCCGCAGCGAATTCCGATGAGGCACAGCATGATCGCGATCGACAACCCGGCCACCTGGTCGCCGCGGCCGACGATCATCCAGTGCGGCAGATCGGGATTGGTGACCCCGTCGCCGAAGGTCTCGAGGACGTCCACCGCGCGGTCCCCGTCGTCGAGCAGCATCGCCAGCACCGGCGCGGTGAGCGCGACCATGCCGACCCGCAGATACTGCATGAACGCCACGCGCCGCGGATCGGCGTCGAGTTCGTCGGCACACGACACCACCGCGGCCGAGCCGCCCGCGATCAGTCCGAGGGTGGCCGTCGGCAGGTCCACCCGGGCCACCCGCGCGAATACGAGGGCCACCAGCACGCTCACCACCACCGTGGCGGCGGTGACCGCGAGCACCGGCAGCAGCGCCAACCCGACCGAACGCAGCAGCGAGACCTGCAGATAGCTGCCCATCAGGACGCCCAGCATGGCCTGCACCCCGACCGACACCTCTTTCGGCAGCGGCGCGGGCAGCCGCCCGGTGAGCGCGAGCGCCGCCCCGACCACGATCGCGACGATCATCTGCGGCGCCGGGAACCGGGTGCGATCGAGCAGCTCCGCCACGCCCAGCACGGCCGCCAGCAGAACCATCCATCCGAGCGCTTGCCACCGGGTCATGCCACGCCATGCTCGTCCCCGCTGATGAACGTCGGGTAACAGCACAGTTATCCCTCGTCACAAGCGCGGTGATCCCGGACTCACGATGAATTCCCCTGCACTATAGGGAAATTCAACGGCGCTGTTCCGCCTGCTTGCGAAATACGTTGTCAAATTGCCTGCAGGGCAACCTTGCAGCGTCAACCCTCGGCGATCCAGGGTGCGCACAGCATCGCCGAAGCGCTCGTCCATCGGCGGAAGACGGCACCGAACCTGTTGCACTCCAGCTTTTCTCGCACCTCAGCGCGCGGGGAGGCCGGAGCGGCTCAGGAAGCCGAGGAGGTCGTGGCGGGTGATGACGCCGATCGGCTTGCCGTCCTCGACCACCATCAGCGCATCGGTGGACTCGAGCGATTTGGTCGCGGCCGAGACCGGCTCGCCGGAGCCGATCAGTGGGAACGACTCGCTCATATGCTTGGACACCGGGTCGGTGAGGTGGGCGCGGCCCTCGAAGACCGCCGAGAGCAGATCGCGCTCGGTGACGCTGCCCGCCACCTCGCCCGCCATCACCGGCGGCTCCGCCCCGACCACCGGCATCTGGGAGACGTCGTATTCGTGCAGGATCTCGATGGCGTCGCGCAGCGTCTCCTGCGGGTGCGTGTGCACCAGATCGGGCAGCGCGCCGGACTTGCCGCGCAGCACGTCGCCGACGGTGGGCTCGGCGGTGCTGCCGTCGAGCCGGGACCGCAGGAAGCCGTAGGAGCTCATCCACTGGTCGTTGAAGATCTTCGACAGATAGCCGCGGCCGCCGTCGGGCAGCAGCACGACCACCACCGCATTCGGATCCCGCTCGGCCACCCGCAGCGCCGCGACCACCGCCATGCCGCAGGAACCGCCGACCAGCAGGCCCTCCTCGCGGGCCAGGCGGCGGGTCATATCGAAGGAGTCGGCGTCGGAGACCGCGATGATCTCGTCGGGCACGGCCGGGTCGTAGGCGCTGGGCCAGAAGTCCTCCCCGACGCCCTCGACCAGATAGGGGCGGCCCGAGCCGCCGGAGTACACCGAACCCTCCGGATCGGCGCCGACCACCTGCACCTTCCCGCCGGAGATCTCCTTGAGATAGCGGCCCGCGCCGGTGATGGTGCCGCCGGTGCCGACACCGGCGACGAAATGGGTGACGGTGCCGTCGGTATCGCTCCAGATCTCGGGGCCGGTGGTCTCGTAGTGGCTGTCCGGGCCGCCGGGGTTGGAGTACTGGTCGGGTTTCCACGCGCCGGGGATCTCGCGCACCAGGCGATCGGAGACGCTGTAGTAGCTGCCCGGATCCTCCGGCGGGACGGCGGTCGGGCACACCACGACCTCGGCGCCATAGGCGCGCAACACGTTCCGCTTGTCCTCGCTCACCTTGTCCGGGCAGACGAACACGCACTTGTACCCGCGCTGCTGGGCGACGAGCGCCAGGCCGACGCCGGTGTTGCCGGAGGTGGGCTCGACGATGGTGCCGCCGGGCTGCAGCAGACCCTGCTCCTCGGCGGCATCGATCATCTTGACCGCGATGCGATCCTTCGAGCTGCCGCCCGGGTTCAGGTATTCGATCTTCGCCGCCACCAGGCCGGAGTTCGGGCCCACCACGGAGTTCAACCGCACGAGCGGGGTATTGCCGATCAGGTCGACGACGTGGTTCGCGATGCGCATAGGCCCATCGTTGCAGAATGTCGCAGCTCACCCGGCAACCGCCCCGGGGTCGGGAAAGTATGAGCGGGCACACCGGCCGACGCCGCGACGAATATCTCGGTTTCCGCCTATGATCTGCCGGGTGAGGATGCCGAAGACCGCCCGCACCGCCGCCGTGCTCGGAACCCTCGGGGCCGCGACGGCGATCGCGTCGTCCGCCGTGGCGGGTGCGCAGACCGTCGAATTCCCCCAGACGCCGAGCGTGTTCTACGGCGGCCTGTGCTGGGGCAACATTCGTACCTGGGCCGACACCAGCCCCGACTATCCCGGCCGGGCCATCATCAATGTCCAGTCGCTACCCATCGCGGGCGTCGGCTCCGGCCAGTATCCGTTCGCACCGCTGTGCAACGTCGATACCACCGTCGCCTGGCGCAACACCACCACCGGCGCCGCGGGCGAGTACCGGCTGAACGTGGTGGCCGGCATCTACGGCAGCATCCTCTACGCCCAGTTCCAGGACACCGGCCCGGGCCACATCGAGGTCACGGTCTCCACCAGCAACTTCAACATCCCGGCCAAGGGCGGCTTCGAGGTCGTAGGCCCGCCACCTCCGCCCCCGGGCGAGTAAGGCCCGACTCCCGACACGCACCCGGCGATGCGGGGTGCGTGAGTCCGTTCGACCCCGATAACGCGCCGATGACAGGTGCTCACATTCGCCGGATCCGGCACGATATAGACAGACGAAATCGTGGTCGGGTGCGGTGGAGCGGAAAGGGGTCGGCAGGTGGCGAGAACGTGGCGCACGTTCGCGGTGACCGGTGCTGCCACGGTGGCGGCGGGGTCGGGTGCGGGTACCGCGTGGTGGGCGGGTTATCGGCTGCTGATGCAGCAGGCGCAGGCGGCCCGAGCGGTGATCGGTCGCGATACCTCCAAGCCGCCGGAGGCCGACGGCGTCTATACCGCGGGATGTCCGGCGCCCGAATCATGGCGCACCGGAATCCCTTTCGACCTGCACCTGATGATCTTCGGTGACTCCACCGCCGCGGGCGTCGGCTGCGACGACGCCGAGCAGGTGCCGGGCGTGCGGGTCGCTCGCGGCCTCGCCGAGGCGACCGGACAGCGAATCCGGCTGAGCACCAAGGCCATCTCGGGTGCCACGTCGAAGGGCTTGGCCGGGCAGGTCGACGCGATGTTCGTCGCCGGTCCGCCGCCGGATGCGGCGGTGATCCTGGTCGGCGCCAACGACGTCACCAAGAAGCATTCCGTGCTCCGCTCGGCACAGCGGCTGCGCCGGGCGGTGCAGCGGCTGCACGACGCGGGCAGCGTGGTGGTGGTCGGCACGTGTCCCGATCTGGGTTCGGTGGCCGCGATTCCGCAGCCGCTGCGGACCGTCGTGCACAGCTGGAGCGTGCGACTGGCGCGGGCCCAGGCCGCCGCGACCCGCGCGGTCGGCGGGTGCCCGGTGCCGATGGGCGATCTGCTCGGCCACGATTTCCGCAGCACACCCGAGGTGCTGTTCTCCGCCGACGGCTTCCATCCCTCGGCCGCCGGGTACGAGTTGGCCGCCGCTCACCTGCTCCCGGCGCTGCTGCGCGAGCTCGATGAGCGGGATACGGGCATACCGGGTGTTCCTAGCCCGATCGGGGCGACGTAGATTCGGAGGAGAATTCCGTACCTGTGTACCGAACGGCCGCTTGGTCGTTCGCCGCCCGACGAAGGAGTCCTCATGCCAGAGGCCGTCATCGTTTCCGTTGCCCGCTCCCCGATCGGCCGTGCAGGCAAGGGCTCGCTCGTGGGCATGCGCCCGGACGACCTCGCCGCCCAGATGGTCCGCGCCGCCCTCGACAAGGTGCCGGCGCTGGCCGCCTCCGATATCGACGACCTGATGCTCGGCTGCGGACAGCCCGGCGGCGAGGCCGGCTTCAACATGGCGAAGGTGGTGGCCACCCAGCTGGGCTACGACTTCCTGCCCGGCGTGACGCTCAACCGCTACTGCTCGTCGTCGCTGCAGACCAGCCGGATGGCCTTCCACGCCATCAAGGCCGGCGAGGGAGACGTCTTCATCTCCGCCGGTGTCGAGACCGTCTCGCGGTTCCCGAAGGGCACCTCCGACGGCTGGCCCGATACCCACAACCTGAAGTTCGCCGACGCCGAGGCCCGCACCGCGAAGCGCGCCGAGGGCGGCTCCGACGGCTGGGTCGACCCGCGCGAGAGCGACCAGCTGCCGGATGTCTACATCGCGATGGGCCAGACCGCCGAGAACGTCGCCCAGTTCACCGGCATCTCCCGCGAGGACCAGGACCACTGGGGCGTGCGGTCGCAGAACCGCGCCGAGGAGGCCATCAAGTCCGGCTTCTTCGAGCGCGAGATCACCCCGGTGACGCTGCCCGACGGCAGCATCGTCACCACCGACGACGGCCCGCGCGCGGGCACCACCTACGAGAAGGTGTCGCAGCTCAAGCCGGTGTTCCGGCCCGACGGCACGATCACCGCGGGCAATGCCTGCCCGCTCAACGACGGCGCGGCGGCGCTGGTGATCATGAGCGACACCAAGGCCAAGGAGCTGGGCCTGACCCCGCTGGCGCGCATCGTGTCCACCGGTGTGTCGGGGCTGTCGCCGGAGATCATGGGCCTGGGCCCGATCGAGGCCGTGCGGCGGGCGCTGAAGCTGGCCGGCAAGACCATCGACGACCTCGACCTGTACGAGATCAACGAGGCGTTCGCGGTGCAGGTGCTCGGCTCGGCGCGCGAGCTGAACATGGACCTGGACAAGCTGAACGTGTCCGGCGGCGCGATCGCCCTCGGCCACCCCTTCGGCATGACCGGCGCCCGCATCACCGCCACCCTGATCAACAACCTGCAGACCCACGACAAGCAGTGGGGCCTGGAGACCATGTGCGTCGGCGGCGGCCAGGGCATGGCGATGATCATCGAGCGCCTGAGCTGACGCCCGGCAACTCGGCACTCTGATCACCCCGCGGCCCCGGCCCCTAAGCCGGGGCCGCGGGGCTCAGCGGCCGGTCCCTCACCGACCGGCCGATGTCAGGAAGTCGCGAACCAACGGGCTTGCGGTGGAACGGAACTCCTCGAAATAGGCGTGGCGGGCACCCGGGATCAGGTGCAGACGAGCACCGGGGATTCGCTCGGCCAGCAGGGGCGCGTTCGCGACGGGATTGAAGCGGTCGTCGCTGCCGTGCACGACCAAGGTCGGAGAGGTGATGTCGGGCAAGACATCCCAGGCGTCGTGGCGGTGGCTGGCGATCAGGTGGCGGCGGCGGGCGTAGGACGGCATTCCGGGATCGCCGAGGGTTTGGTAGGGCCCGGGGTGGGTGGCGAGCCACTGCGGGGTGTACATGAGATCCATCAGCGCGTGTTCGGCCGTCGCCGGATCCGCCAGCAGCCGGCGAATGTCGCCACCCCGATCCACCGCCTTCCGCCCGCCGGGTGAGGTGCAGCCGAGCACCAGCGCGCGTACCCGATCCGGATGCCGCGCGGCCAGCCACTGCGCCACCCGGCCGCCCATCGAGGTGCCGTACACGTCGGCGCGGTCGATCCCCAGATCGTCCAGCACCGCGATCGCGTCCTCCGCGAATCCCGGTGTGCTGTACGCGATATCCGGCTTGTCGCTGTCCCCGGTGCCGCGATAGTCGAGGGTGATCGTGCGATGCGTGCCGTGGAAATCGTCGCGAATGCCGTCCCACCAGTGATGGTTGTTCGACTGCCCGGCAATCAGCAGCAGCGGCGACCCGTCACCCTCGACCTGATACGCGATGCGAATGCCATCGGCGGCCTTTGCATACAGCACGTTTCCGCTCCCTTCCTCACTCACCGCAACGCCGCCCGGCATTCCCTTGCTCCCGCCCGCACGAAAAACGGGTGGCCACCGAGGATTCGGTGGCCACCCGTCGAACTATGCGGACCGCTAGTCGTTCTGCAGGTAACTCAGCAGCCGCAGGATCTCGAGGTACAGCCAGACCAGGGTGACGGTGAGGCCGAGGGCGACGCCCCAGGCGGCCTTCTCCGGCGCCTGGGCGCGGATCAGCTGGTCGGCGGCGTCGAAGTCGAGCAGGAAGCTGAACGCGGCGATGGCGATCACGACCAGGCTGAAGATGATCGAGATGGGGCCGCCGTCGCGCAGGCCGAAACCGCCCTCGGTGAAGAACGCGGCGATCATGTTGCCCACCATCAGCACCAGCACGCCGATCATGGCGCCGACGATCATGCGGGTGAAGCGGGGCGTCACCCGGATGGCGCCCGTCTTGTACACCACGAGCATGCCGAAGAACACGCCGAAGGTCCCGAGTACCGCCTGCGCGATCAGCCCGGAACCGCCCACGCCGCCGAAGGCGACGTTGGTGAACATGAACGACAGCGCGCCCAGGAACATGCCCTCGAAGGCGGCGTAGCTCAGGACGATCGCGGGGTTGTCCTGCTTACGGCCGAACGTGGCGACCAGCACCAGCACCAGGCCGACCAGGCCGCCGACGATCACGAACAGCGGCGCCAGCGCGTGGTTGGCGGCGGTCAATCCGTAGGAGAGGATCGCCGCGACCGTGACCACGCCGAGGGTGATGCCGGTCTTGGTGACGACGTCATCGATGGTCATCGGACGGGCGGCGGCCTGGGTCGGCGGCTGATACTGCTGCTCGTAACCCTGCGGCTGCTGCCCGTACTGGGCGAATCGCCCGGCGCCCGCAGCCGCCGAACCGAACCCCGCGTATCCACCCTGCTGTTGCGGCAGGTTCTTGAAGATCGGGTTGCTAGAGGTGCGCACCGTTCTCGTGCCTTTCCGAAGGTCGCGGTCCACGACTCTCGTGGCCGTTTCGAGTATGCAACGTGCCGCGGCAGGATCAAGTTCCCGAACCGGGCGAAAATCCGGACAAAGCGGACTGTACCGCCCCGAATCTACTCCTGTCGTACGTCGCGCAGACCACGCATCGACCGCGTCACCGTGAACTTGCGGTTGCGGGCCACCACGTCGGTCTTGCCGACCAGCCGTTCCATCACCCCACGATAGTTCAGGTGCGAGTTGTATACCGTCCACAGCTCACCGCCGGGTCGCAACACCCGCCCCGTTTCGGCGAACATCTTGATCGCCGAGCCGGTATGCACCGCCGCACCCACGTGGAAAGGGGGGTTGCACACCACCAGATCCGCACTGTGCTCGGCCACCCCCGCCATCGCGTCGTCGCGCAGCACCGTCACCCGATCGGCCACGCCGTTCGCCGCCGCCGTGGCCCGCGCAGAGGCGACCGCGGCCGCCGACTGATCGGTGCCGACCACGCTGACCTGCGGGCGCGCCTTGGCCAGCGCGACCGCCAGAATGCCGGTGCCGCAGCCCAGATCGATGGCGTCGCGGGCGTCCGGCTTCATCCGCCGCACATGCTCGAGCAGGAAACGGGTGCCGATGTCCAGGCGCGGGCCCGAGAACGCCGCACCGTGGGCGACGACCTCCAACTCCAGTTCGTCGAGCCGGCTGTGCACGGGGTAGGGCGGTTCGCCGAGCGGTTTCGGCTGCTGCGCCAGCAGGATTCGCGACTTCTGCCTACCGCGACTGGCCCGCACCGCGGCGAACGACTCGCTCAGCACGTCGTTCATGGCCGGTGTCAGGTATTTGTCGCGGCCACCGGCGAACACCTCGACCTCGGGATCGGCGTAGCGGGCGACGGCGTCGGCGATCTCGGCCAGCCCGGACAGCGCCCGGGGCAGCCGGAGCAGCACCACGCGCACATCCTCGAGCAACCGCCGCCCCAGCGCGTGCGCGGTATAGCGGTCGGCCAGCCCTAGGGCGCGCGCGTTGTTGGCCAGTGCGAGCTCGCCGGTGAGCAGGTCCTGATGCACGCGGACCCCGCTCAGCCCGTGGGTGGCGATGGCCCCCAGCGTGAGCGCGCCGTACCCGTCGTCGATCACCGCCACCCGATCGCCCTCGACGGCGGCGAGGGAGTCGGCGGCGACATCGAGGATCAGCCGGTCGGCGGCGTCGACCGCATAGAGGTTCACCGCTTCCACGTCGGGGTATCGCCGCAGCCGGCTCAATACGTCATCGACCTCCTGCACGCCTACAGTGTGCTAGATCGTTGCCGTGTCGTCGCGCCGACCCCGGTGGTATTACCGCATACCATCGGCCCCATGCGTAACAGGCTGGCGTTGACGGTGGTGGCGGCACTCGCACTGCTGGCGGGTTGCTCCGACGGTTCGTCCGATACGCCCGGGCCGCCGCCCGCGGCCGCGCCGGTCACGTCGACGGCCGGGCCGGAGTCCCCGCCCACGGCCGCGACGCCGCAGCAGGGCAAGCCCTCCAACGACTCCCGCCTCACCGTCACCGGCGTGCGCATCGGCCACCACGAGGGCTTCGATCGGGTGGTCTACGAACTCGGCGGCACCGGCACCCCGGGCTGGCGGGTGCAGTACACCGACCGGGCGGTGCAGGACGGCAGCGGGCGGCTGATCGATGTGGCCGGGCAGTCCATCCTCGAGGTACAGATCCTGGGCTCGGCCTATCCGTGGGACAGCGGCGTCACCGCGTACGAGGGCCCGGATCCGGCGACCGACCCCGACGCGCCCGCCATCGCGGGCGTCTACCGCACCCAGGTCTACGAGGGCACCACGCAGTCGTTCATCGGCGTGAATGCCGACAAGCCCGCCTTCTCGGTCAGCGCCCTCCAGAACCCGGCGCGGCTGGTCATCGACGTCGCCACGAGCTGAACGCGGAGGCAATCATCTTCATCCCCGGCACGCGGAGACACCCATCTTCATCCCCGGCACGCGGCGACACCCATCTTCATCCCCGGCACGCGGCGACACCCATCTTCATCCCCGGCACGCTTTTGGCCGGGGTCAGGCCTGGCCGGTCTCGAAGCGGGACACCTTGTCCCCCGCGACGGTGAAGCGCCAGGCGGTGCGCATGGAACCCCAGCGGTCGTTGGCGTAGTCGGCGACGAAGGATCGGCCGCCGTCGGCGATCGTGGCCGGGTCGACGGTCATCCGGCCGTTGGTGTCGAAGGCCTCGCCCTGCACCCACTGCCGCAGGTCGCGGTCGCTGCCGTCGTCGGACATCGTCGCGCCGTCGGTGAGCAGATCGCAGAAGGAGGCGCTGTCGCCCGCGTTGAGCGTGTCCACGAACTTCGCCACCACGGGATCGAGTTGGTCGGCCATACTGACGCCCCTTTCGGGTCGGGTACCGCACGATCGGGTCACAGCAAATCTACCGCAACACGCTTCGCGCGTCCGTTCGTCAGGCCGTGGCAGTCATTGCGTCCGTTCGTCAGGCCGTGGCAGTCATTGCGGCCGTTCGTCTGGCCGGGCGGATCACTCGCCGGATTCGTCGCGCGGTGCCGGCTCGGATCGCGGATTCAGGCGGATCACGCCGCGGTCGAGGTCGAGATCGCCGACCTCGAACGACTGGCCGCTGCCCGCCTCGTCGTCGCTCTCTTTGCGCAGCCTCCCGCCGTGCAGGAGTTCACCGAACTGTCCCATGCGGCCCACCCTACGCCGCACCTCCGACGTGCGCGGGTCCACGAGCCACCCACCCTCGGTGAGCGGATCGTCAATCCTGTACGGCCGCCAGGTTTTCCGACGCGACCGGCACCGAACGTGCCGACCGGCTGCGGGGCAGCGCCGCGGCGGCCACGACCATGACCACAGCCATCGCGGAGACTCCGAGGAACACCAGGTGGATCGCCGACGACAGAACCTCCGGCGCGGGGTGCTCGGCGCCGCCCACCCGCATGTTCACCAGCGCGCCGAACACCGCGACCCCCACGGCGCTGCCGATCGAGCGCGCGAACATGTTGGTGCCGGTCACCACCCCGCGCTCACTCCATTCCGCGCTGGTCTGCGCGGCGATCAGGGTCGGTGCCGCGACCCAGCCCAGCCCGGCGCCGACGACGAAACAGCTCAGCGCGATCTGCCACAGGGCGGAGCCGCTGCCGAGCAGCAGGGTCGACAGCGCCCCGAGCGCGGCCAGCGAGCTGCCGATGAGCGCGGTGCGGCGAAAACCGATGCGCAGGTACAGCTTTCCGGCCAGCGACGCGGTCAGCGGCCAGCCCAGCGTGAGCGCGCCGACGGTCAGACCGGCAACCAGTGCGCCGACGCCGAGCACGCCCTGCGCGAAAGTCGGCACGTACGAGGTCAATCCGAGCATCACCGCGCCGATCAGCAGCGACGCCAGGCTGCTGGTCACCACGATGCGGCGGGTGAACACCCACAGCGGCAGAATCGGATTCGGCGCCCGGTGCTCGATGAATCCGAACAGCACCAGCAGCGCCGCACCGCCCGCGAACACCGCGATGCTGATCGGCGAATTCCACTCCCATGAGTGCCCGCCCTCCAGCAGCCCCAGGATGACCGCGCCCGCGCCCACGGCCAGCAGCGCGGCGCCGAGATAGTCGACGCGGTGCCGCTGCCGGGGCGCGGTCTCCCGGAACGACCGCAGCAGCACCCATGCCGCCAGCGCCGCCAGCGGCAGGTTGATCAGGAAGATCCACCGCCAGCTGACGTAGTCGGAGAACAGCCCGCCCAGCAGCGGCCCGAGCACCGACGAGGCGGCCCACACGCTGGCCAGGTAGCCCTGCACGGTGGCGCGCTCCTCGAGGGTGTAGATATCGCCGGCGATGGTCATCGACATCGGCTGCACCGCGCCCGCTCCGATACCCTGCACGGCGCGGAAGATGATGAGCGCGAGCATGTTCGAGGCGAGTCCGCACAGCAGCGAACCGAGCGCGAAGACGGCGATTCCGAACAGCATCACCGGCTTGCGACCGAAGGTGTCGGCGATCTTGCCGTAGATCGGGACGGTGACGGCCTGCGCCAGCAGATAGATCGAGAACAGCCAGGGGAACTGGGAGAAGCCGCCGAGGTTGTCGGTGATGGTGAGCACGGCGGTGGCGATGATCGTCGAGTCGAGCGCCACCAGCGAGGTGGACAGCATCAGGGCCGCCAGGATGGCGCCGCGCTCGGAACGGAGGCCGATGGAGGGTTTTCTGGCGGCGGCGGTCACGGGCACCCTCTCTCATTAGCTCGGCTCAACAACTGAGTCGAACGCCCCGCGTGCGCGCGTGATTCCATACCGGAAGGGGGTATTTCCGATCGAGGCTCTAGAATGGCGGCGTGGTCGACCAGCCCAGCTCCGGCCGGGCCGACGGTGACGCGCCGACGAGCCGCCCCTCGGCCCCGCCGCGCATGCCCGGATATATCCGTGCGCTAGGCGTGCTGGTGCTGCTGGCGGGCGTGGCCGTAATGCACGCGGTCGTCTTCGGCAGCGGTCACGCACAGGCGGCCGGGCATGCACAGACAGTCGGGCACGCGCAGGCAGCTGAGCCGATGGCGGCGGAGGGGCCCGGCGCTGTACTGATGCATACCTCGGGATATGCGGGGCGTCCTCCGGCCGCAGTCCACAGCGGGCACTCGGCGACACGTCCCTGGGATGCGCGGATGCCAGCAGACATTCGGAGCAGCATCGGCCACTCGGCGGGCGCTTCCCACTCGGCGGCCCTGGCCCCCTCGGCAGCCAACGCCGATTCATGGGGCGGCCCTGGGTTGCCTGGCGATTCCGCAGCGGCACATCGGGCCGACAGTGTGGCATCGGTCCCGGCTCGCGCCGACACCGGGGCGAACTGCGAGGGCTGCGGCGGGACGCACGGCGGTATGCACGCATGTGTGTTCGTCTTGGCGGCGCTCGTGCTGGCGCTGGGGCTGGCGGTGCTGGCCTGGGTCGGGTTCGGCGGGCGCGACACCGGGCGACAGGCAACTTCGCGGCAGGCGTTCCGGCGGGCCCGGCCGCCGCCCTGGACGGTGCTTTCACTCTCGGAATTGGCGATTCTGCGGATCTGATGGAGGTTGCCGCGCCGACGTGAAACCCACGTGGGCGCGGGTCTCGCCTACCTGTTTCAGATACCTATCGCACTTACCGAGGAGCACAATCATGTTCACTTCGCGCACCCGAATCACCCTGGCGGGCACCGGCATCGCCGTCGCCCTGCTCGTCGCGGGCTGTGGCAGCGACGACTCCGACACCTCGGCGCCCGCGTCGAGCACGTCGGCGGCCGGTATGTCGGATATGCCGGGAATGCATCACGGCGGAGCGTCCGGCACCGCGAGCCGGCCCACCCGCACCGACTTCAACGACGCCGACGTGTCGTTCCTGCAGATGATGTATCCGCATCACGCGCAGGCGGTCGATATGGCGAAGCTGGTGCCGAGCCGCTCACAGAACCCGCAGCTGATCACGCTGGCGGCGAATGTGGAGAAGGCACAGGCACCGGAGATGCAGCAGTTCACCGACCTGCTGCGCAGCTTCGGCAAGCCGGCGCCCGCCGCGATGGGCCACAGCATGCCCGGCATGATGTCGCAGGATCAGATGACGGGCCTGCAGAACGCCACCGGCCCCGAATTCGACCGGATGTGGATGCAGATGATGATCGCCCACCACGAGGGCGCGATCGATATGGCGAACACGGAACTGGCGCAGGGCACCAACCCGGACGCGAAACGCCTGGCCCAGGACATCGTCACCGCTCAGCAGGCGGAGATCCAGCAGATGCGGGGGATGCTCGGCCAGAGCTGAGTAATAGGCGGGTGTGCCGGACTCCGGCACACCCGCGCGCGGGGGCGGGGTCAGGCGCCGATGACGGCGTTCATGATGGTGCCGGCGCTGGTGGCAACGCCGCCGCCGATCATGGCGCCCGCAATCATCTTCGGCGACTCCAGGCCGCCGCCGCTCCACTTCTCCCAGGCGAACCTGCCGCCGCCGTAGGTGACGGCCATGACGCCGGACAGCAGGATGAACCAGGTGAAGTACCGCACCAGCTTCATCAGCTTGTCGGCCGCCGGTGGAGTCTCCGGGGTGGGGTTGCCGACCTGAGCCAGCACCGTGCTGTACATATCGTGTGCCGCGGCGAGAACCATGCTCACGTTCGTTGTCCTCTCGGATGCTGAGGTATTGCCGTTGTGAAGCAGTCCGCCCGGATGACGCGGTGGGCGGCGAGAGCATGCAGGTGTAACTCGTCGAACAACATCAATTGAACCGCATCGGCGCCCCCGACCGAAAGCGGACACACCACTTGCGGCACAGCTGATCACGCGACCGAAAACCTTGTGCCCGTTTACGGGCGATTCTTCGGATGCGCGTTTACCGGCGGCGCACAGTTCGCGACCGCACACCGTACGCCGCCGGCAGGGGACGGCTTGTCCAGGAAATTGCTACAGCGTGGCGGCCAGCTCCCGCAGCACCGGCAGGCTCACCGATCCGGCGCCCAGCACCACATCGTGAAAGGCCTTGATGTCGAAGCGATCCCCGAGCCGGCGGGCGGCCAGTTCGCGCTGTCGCCGGATCTCCAACTGGCCGACCTTGTAGGCGACGGCCTGGCCGGGGATGGCGATGTAGCGATCGACCTCGACGATGATCTCCGAGACCGCGACCGGCGCGTTGGCGACCATGAAGTCGACCGCCTGCTGGCGACTCCAGCCCTTGGCATGCAGGCCGGTATCGACAACCAGCCGGCACGAGCGCCACGAATCCGCGGCCAGCATCCCGACCCGGGCCAGATCGTCGCCGTACAAACCCATCTCGTCGGCGAGGCGCTCGGTGTAGAGCGCCCAGCCCTCCACGAATGCGGTGTTGGAGAACGACTGTCGCTGGAATCGCGGCAGATGATCCAGCTCGTTGGCGATGGTCAGCTGCAGGTGATGGCCCGGGATGGCCTCGTGGTAGGCCACCGCCGCGGTCTCGAATCGGCTGCGGCTCTTCGGGTCGTGCTGATTGACGAAATAGGTGCCGGGCCGGGAGCCGTCGGAGGCGGGCGGGAAGTAGTACGCCGCAGGCGCATCCGCGGCCAGGAACTCCGGAACCGGGACGATGTCACAGGATTCGCGCGGCAGCCGCCCGAACCAGTTGGGCATCTCGGCGATTGCGGCGCCCAGACAGCGCTCGGCATCGGCCATGATCTCGTCGCCGTCGGCATAGCGCAGGGCGGTGTCCTCGCGCAGCCGGGCAAAGATGTCGGCCAGGTCGGTGGTGCCGAACAGGCGGCCGCCCACCTCGGCGTACTCCTCGCCCAGCCGCTGGATCTCGGTCAGGCCCAGCTCGTGGATCTCGTCGGCGCCCAGATCCGGCAGCGTGGTGTGATGCTGCAGCAGGCGCCGGTAGATGTCCTCGCCGTCGGCGCCCAGCCAGCACAGGCCCGGTTTGTCGTCGGGGCGGGCGGCCGGGAGGAGTTCGTCGGCCAGGACATCGCGATAGGACCGGAACGCCGGGCGGATCACGTCGCGCGCGACGTCGGACAGCGTTGTGCGCCAGTCCTTTTCGCCGTCCCAGTCGGCGGGTCCGGCGAAGGTGACGAACGGGTCGCTCGCGAGATCGGAGGCCAGGTAGCCGTCGAGCTGGTTGAGCGAGCGTTCGATCGCGATCCGCGCCGGGGTGCGCCCGGCCTCCAGCCCGTTGCGGAACCGCTGCGCGGCCTGGTCGAGCAGCGTGCCGAACTGCCGGTAGCGCTGCACGAGCGCCACCGCGTTCTCCGGCTGCGGCGCGTTGACCTGCGGCGCCAGCGTGAGCATCCCGGCGTGCACGCCGTCCATCTGATCGGAGGCCAGCTCCGTCGGCCGCCACGCCACATGGTCGATCCCGGATTCCAGCTCGTTCTGCAGCAGGCTGCGGGTGACCCGGTCCTCGGCGGTCAGCCGCTCGGGATCGAGCGCCGCGACTCGCCCCAGCAGCCGCTCCCACCCAGCCTGCAGCCGCCGCTCGGCCTCTTCCGACAGGTCCTCGATGCGATCGTCGAAACGCCTGTCCCCCAGCAGCGTCGCCGAACTCGGCGACGACTCCAGGACACTGTCCCAGTACTGTTCGGCCAGATCGATCAGTTCGTCGTGGGCATCCATGCCGACCATCATGCCGGGCCCGACAGCCCTCGCAACGCCATTTCGCGGCGGTCAGGCTGTCTCCCAGGGCAGCAGGACGATCTTGCCTCGTACCCGGCCGGATTCGCTGAGTTTGTGCGCCTCGGCGACGTCGGCCAGGGAGAGCACCCGGTCGATCTCGACGCGGAGTTCTCCGCGTTCCACCAGTTCGGCAATGCGCTGCAGGTCCGTGCCGGACGATTCGGCGTAGACGCGGTGGTAGCGCGGATCGTGCTCGGCGTCCGAGCCCTGGGTGTCGATATAGCGGCCGTCGGGGCGCAGCACCTGCAGCGAGCGGGTGCCGTACGCGCCGCCGATCAGGTCGAGCACGACGTCGACGTCGCGCACAGCCTCCGTGAAATCGACTGCGGTGTAATCGATCAGCTCCTGCGCCCCCAGGGCGCGCAGAAACTCGTGGTTGGCGACGCGGGCCGTGCCGATCACGTATGCCCCGCGCGCCTCGGCGATCTGCACGGCCAGATGACCGACGCCGCCCGCCGCCGCATGGATCAGAATGCGCTGTCCGGCACGGAGTTCGGCGAGGGCCTGCCAGGCGGTCAGCGCCACCACCGGGAGGGCGGCGGCCCGCGCATGGTCGATGCTCGCGGGCTTCCGGGTGAGGAAATCCGCCGGTACCGCAACGTATTCCGCATAGGCCCCGGACCGGCTCAGCAGCATGCCGAACACCTCGTCCCCGAGCCCGAATACCGTGACGCCCGCGCCGACCTCGGCGACGGTGCCCGAGACGTCGAGCCCGAGGGTGAACGGCGGCTCACCGAAATGCGGCAGCGCTCCCGACCGCAGTTTCCAGTCCGCGGGGTTCACCGACGTGGCCGCCACCCGGACCAGCACCTCCCCCGGCTGGGGCGTCGGCCGGGGCACCTCCACGGTCTCCAGCACGTCAGGGCCACCGAATGTCTTCTGACTGATTGCTCGCATGAAACCGATTCTGTGTCGCCTAGTATCTCTTGGAAAGAAGGCACTATTTCCATACCGAGGTACCCGATGGATACCGGCTGTGACGACTGGGCCGCCGACCCCGACAATCTGGTGGACAGCTATCTGCACCACTGCCCCGCCCGCGAGATCCTCGCCGTCCTGGCGGACAAGTGGGTCCTGCTCGTGCTGGGGGTGCTGCGCGCGAGCGGCGGGCCCGTCCGATTCAACGATCTGCGCCGCCGCCTCGACGGCATCACGCAGAAGATGCTCACCCAGACGCTGCGCACCCTGGAACGCGAGGGCCTGGTCCGGCGCTCGGTCTACCCGACCGTCCCGCCGCGCGTGGAGTATTCGCTGACAGAACTGGGCGCCGACCTCGGCCGGGTAACCCACCTGCTGGGCACCTGGACCATCGAGCACAAAGACGAAATACTCACCGCGCGAACAGAATTCGACGAGCGCCAGGAGGCCGCACCGACACCGGTGTGACGGGATGTACGGGGATGGGGCGAGCGGTGAGCATGCGGAGGGTGAGGGCGGCCAGGTGGCGGTGGCCCGCGAGGGCGCGGCGGGAGGTGGCTACCGACCAGACGGTGTCGGTGCCGGTGGGGGCCGGGAGGTCGGCGAAGCGGTCGGCGATCCAGTCGGCCATCACCGGGATGCCGAGGAACTCCAGGGGCAGGTGGGTGCTCAGGCGGTCACGGAGGTATCGCACCCGGGCACCCGCGCCGGCGTAGCGCAGCACCAGACCGTCCACGTCCGCGGCGGCGATCACCTCGTCGTTGACGCCCTGCAGCACCAGCAGCGGCATGGCCGGGGCCGTGCCGCCGGGGCGGATGTCGGCGAGGATCTCCTGCATCACCGGCGTCTCGATCAGGGTGGTCAGACCGCCGCTGGAATGCTTGTCGACATTGCGGCGCGCCAGCTTCGCCAGCAGCGGAAGCGTCGCTGTCACTTCGGCTTTCGCGAGCATGTCCAGGTATCGCGGGCGCAGGTGGGCCCGTAGCACCGCCGCCAACTGCGGGTAGCCCCGGCACAACCCGGCGGTGAACACCATCGCGAACCCCGCGAACCAGGTGCCGTTCAATCGCTCGAACGCCCGGCCCGGATCGCCGACCGGCGAGCCCGCGACCGCCCCCACGATCGAGAGTTCCGGTGCGTAGTCGGCGGCCAGCTCGGCCGCCCACGCGGTGGCCAAACCGCCACCCGAATATCCCCACAGCGCAATCGATGTCGTCGCACCCAGGCCCAGCGGGCCGAATGTCAGCGCGGCACGAACTCCGTCGAGCGCCCGGTAGCCGGGCTCCCGCGCCACCCCGAAATGTCCGCCGGCACCGCCGTGGTCGGGCACCGATACCGCCCAGCCCCGCGCCAGCGCGGCGACGATCAGGGGCAACTCCAGCTGCGGGATGGCACCCAGCGCCCGCGCGCCCCGCCGCAGCGCGTACGACGGAAAACACTGCGGCGCAACGGCATCGATCGCACATTGAAAGGACACCAGCGGCCGCGACCGGTCCGGCGCGGCCCCGTGCGGCAGCAGCACGGTGGTGACCGCCGCCTCGGGGGCGCCGCGCCGGTCACGGGTCCGGTAGAGCAGCTGCCAGGCCGAGACCCGAAGCGGGACAAGGCCGAACAGTGCGATTTCGACGATCCGTGAACGCAGTACCGTGCCGTCCGGCAGCCGTTCGAACCCGTCCGGCGGGCGATAGAACGGGTCGACATCGGGACGGAGCGGAAACACACTCGCCGCATCGCTCACAGGCCGCCCCCGCCGCCGACGAGCCACGGATTGAACGAGCACGCCAGGTCCGGATGACCGGCCGGATCCAGGGCGCGCAACGCGATCGACAGCGCCCGCGGGGAATACATCATCGTGAGGTGGTCCGACAGGTCCTGTTCACAGCCCTGCTGGAGGGTGATGTTGTCGACGGTGGCGTCCGGCCCGGCGCGGAGGAAGGCCAGGTCGAGCGGATTCATCACCTCGTCGTATCGCGAACCGACCACCGTGTACGCGACACCCGGGACGGTGTCGCCGCCGGCGTTGAGCCGCGTGACGAATTCGGATCCGATGGCCTGTTCGATATTCGCCGGTCCGATGAGCGGCCGGTAGAAGCCCATGATGTCGATGCCGAGATTGGTGATGATCCGCCCCAGCGTCGCCATGCCCATCATCGTCGTGCCGTGGTGCGTGGCGCCGAAGGTGACCAGCCGCCCGACCCGGTCGGCACCGCCCTCGAATTTCAGATACTGATTCGACACGGTGCCGCCCTGCGAATGCGCGACGATATCGACGCGGTCGGACTGCGTCACCGCCCGCACCCGGTCGACGAAGGCCGCCAGCTGCCGGGCGGATTCGCCGATCGGGCCGACGCCGTTGCGGCCGGGCAGAATCGGGCCCAGTCCACCACCCTCCAGCAGTCCGGACAGGCCGTAATTGAAGGCGAAAACACAAAATCCGGCGCGGGCCAGTTCGGGTGCCATATAGGCGAAGTTGTCGTAGGCGTTGAGCCAGGTGCCGTGCATCAGCACCACCGGATTCGGATGCTCCGCGCTCGGACGGCAGTCCCAGCGGTTGGCGCCCGGCGGCGCGGCGTTCGGATGGGTCACCCCGTAGCCGAATGCGGCCAGATAGGCCGACACCTCGGGGCCCTCGCCGACGGCCTCGGCCGCGCGGCTGACCACCGCGCCGGAGCCCGAGGAGCTGCCGGAATCCACGATCGGCC
>NZ_BDBV01000124.1 GCF_001613165.1 Nocardia mexicana NBRC 108244 | reverse complement strand
GGCGCCGCCGACGACGCCGCCGACCGCCTCGCCGGGAACCGCCTGGGTCTGTCCGGCGGCGACCGGCTGCACGGGGGCGGGCGCGGGCGCCGCGGCCTGGGAAATGCCTGCGCCGGCGCCGATCATGGCGGCGGCAACGGCCACGGACACAGTGAATTTGCGAATCATGCTGCTACTCCCTCATCTTTCGGAACCGCACACGCGGCCCGCGACCAGGGTGACAGAGTCTCGCACTCCTCGCTGAATTGTCCGGGGGCTGATCGAGTTTCGTGCAGGGGCAGCACACCTCGGCCGGGCCGGCGACGCTGCGCGGCCATCCTCGCATAAAACGAACGCTCGTTCTTGACAGAATCTCTGGGTACTGTCACTGTTAGCCCCATAAAACGAGTGTTCATTCTGTTTGCTGGAAGGGTGTCATGACTGTCGTGCAGCGTGCGGTAGCGGTGGCAATCGCCGCCGTAGTTCTTCAAGGGGTAATGCTGATCGCGTTCGCCTGGCCCGCGTCCAACGTCGAGCCCCGGGATCTGCCGGTCGTGGTCGTCGGCCCGCAGGCCGACGGGGTCGTTGCCCAACTCTCGCGGCGTGCTCCCGGCGCCTTCGAGGTCACCGTCGTTGCCGACGCGGAGCGGGCTCGCGGACTGATAGCCGATCGAGAGGCGTATGGGGCGATTGTCACGGGGGCCGGTGAGAGGACGCAGGTGCTGGTCGCGTCGGCGGCGAGTCCGGCGGTGGCCCAGCAGTTGACGCGGATCGCCGGGCAGCTGTCCGGCGTCCCGGAGGTCGCCGTCGAGGATGTGGTGGCCGGTGACCCCGACGACCCGAACGGAGGGGGATTCGCAGCCATGGTGCTGCCGCTGGTGGTGCCGAGTCTGGCGGCGGGATATCTGCTGGCGCTGGCGGTTCCGTCGGTCGGCGCACGGATGGTCGGACTGGCTGTCTATGCCTTCGGCGCGGGATTGTCGAGTGCGGCGGTGGTCAGGGGGTGGCTTTCGCTGGTCCCGGGGTCCTACCTGGCGCTCGCCGCGGTGATCGGGCTGATCTCGGTGGCGGTGTCCGCCACCATCGTCGCGTGCGGTGCCGTCGCCGGGCGGATCGGCCTCGGGGTGGCCGGGTTGACCTTCCTGCTACTCGGCAACCCCCTCTCCGGTGCGTCGACCGGTCCGGAGATGCTTCCGCGACCGTGGGGTGGGGTCGGGCAGCTGCTCCCGCCGGGCGCGGGTGCGTCGCTGTTGCGTTCGGTCATGTTCTTCGACGGCGCGGGGGCCGGGGCGCTGTTCACGGTCCTGCTGGTCTGGGCGGCCACAGCGCTGACAATGCTGACGCTGCTGGCCCTGGCCGATACCACGCGCCACCCGCAGCAAGCGGAACATGCGTTCTCTAAGATCGGGTGATGCCACGTCTCACCGAGGAGTACCGAGCCGCTCGCCGCCAGCAGGTCGTGGATGCCGCCCGGCGATGCTTCACACGTACCGGGTTCCATGCGACGTCCATGCAGGACGTGTTCACCGAGTCCGGGTTGTCGGCGGGCGCCGTGTACGGCTACTTCGCCAGTAAAGAAGCCCTGGTCGCCGCGATCGTCGACGAGGTCGTCGCCGAGATCACGGCCGGATTCGACGAAGTGCTCGGCGCCGCCGAACTGCCGCCCATCACCGAGGTCCTGCAGCAACTGTTCACGGTCGTGGACAAGCAGGACGGCCGGCGCGAGTTCGCGGCCCTAGTGGTGCAGGTGTGGGCGGAGGCCGTGCGCAATCCCGTGCTCGGCGCGGTGCTCGCCGAGAAGTATCGCGACTTCCGTGAGGGTTTCACCCGGATAGTGCGGCGATACCAGCAGGAGGGTTTGCTCGATCCGGCGGCCAAACCGGGCGATGTCGCCCGCGTGCTCACCACATTCGGTCCGGCGTTCCTGTTCCAGCAGGCGCTGCTCGACGGAGTGGGGGCACGGGCATTCAGCAACGGCCTACGTCCGCTCCTGCAGCCGCCCGTTTGAGTCCCAGACTCAAAAAGAACAGATATTCTGTTTGTGTGGAAGGCTGGAGCTGTTGTCCACGCAAGAGGATCGATCGGTTCAGGGAGAGGTGCACGATGGGTACTACACAGGGCGGTTCGGATGCGGTGTCGCTGAACGGGATAGGGGAGACGTCGCTGGGTGTGGCGGCCCTGCGGGCGATGGAGAATCAGCGGGCGGATCGGTTGTTCGAGGATCCGTACGCGCAGCGCCTCTTGGATAGGGCGGGCGGGTGGACGATGACGACCCCGGTTACCCCGGCGAGTGGATTGAGCTTTATCGATCTGATGGCCGGTCAGGTGGCGATCCGTACCCGTTTTCTCGACGAGGTTCTCCTCGATGCCGCCGGCGACTCGTGCGGCCAGGTGGTGTTGCTCGCGTCCGGGATGGACGCGCGTCCGTACCGCTTGCCCTGGCCCGCCGGTACGCGCCTGTTCGAGGTCGATTTCGGTGAGGTCCTGACCTTCAAGCGCGACGCGCTCCGGGACAGTGGAGCCCAGGCGCACTGTGCGCATGTGCAGGTGGCCGCCGATCTGCGCGCGGATTGGCCGGAAACGTTGCGTCGAGCCGGATTCGACGCGAATGTGCCCACGATCTGGCTGGCGGAAGGCATTCTCTATGCCCTCCCGGCCGATGCCGCGGACGTGCTGCTCGCGCGCATGACGGAGCTGTCGGCCCCGGGGAGCGAGCTGGCCGCCGACCACGTCGAGGACTCGCCGCTGCTGCGTGCTGCTCGCGCGGCGATATCGGACGAACTGGTGCGGCTGTGGCGCGGCGGACCGGTGGACGATCTCGATACCTGGCTCGGCAGGCATGGCTGGAAACCCGCTGTGCGCGAGATCGCCACGCTCGCCCGCTCCTACCGGCGCCCGGTGCCGCCCGCGTTCGATCCGGACCTCGACGGGTCCGGTCGGGGCTGGTTGATCACCGCCCGACTCCAGGGCTGAGCCGAGCGGGCAGCCCGCCGGGTGTGGGACGCTGGCACGGTGAACCGATTGGCCGGTGCGACCTCGCCCTACCTCCGCCAGCATGCCGACAACCCGGTCGATTGGCGGGAGTGGGACGCCGATGTGCTGGCGGAGGCGGCCGAGCGGGACGTGCCGATCCTGCTGTCGGTGGGGTACGCGAGTTGCCACTGGTGTCACGTGATGGCGCACGAGTCGTTCGAGGATGAGGCGACCGCGGCCCTGATGAACGAGAACTTCGTGTGTGTGAAGGTGGATCGGGAGGAGCGGCCCGATCTGGATGCGGTCTATATGACGGCCACGGTTGCCATGACGGGGCAGGGTGGGTGGCCGATGACCTGCTTCCTGACGCCGGGCGGTGAACCCTTCTATTGCGGAACCTATTACCCGAAGGCGCCGCGCGGCGGTATGCCGTCGTTCACGCAGTTGCTGTCCGCGGTCACCGAGACCTGGCGCAACCGCCGGGACGAGGTGGACCAGGCCGCGGGGCAGGTGGCGCGGGCGCTGCGGGAGCAGGCCGACGGGCTGCCGGACAGTGAGCTGACCGTCGGGCCCGAGTTGTTGCACCACGCGGTCGCCGCCGTGCTGCGCGATGTCGACCAGCGCTTCGCGGGATTCGGTGGCGCCCCGAAGTTTCCGCCGTCCGCGCTGCTGGAGGGGCTGCTGCGGCACTACGAACGCACCGGTGACGAGCAGGCGCTGCAGGTGGTTTCGGCGACGGCCACGGCGATGGCCCGCGGCGGCATCTACGACCAGTTGCGCGGCGGTTTCGCGCGCTACTCGGTCGACGCCGCCTGGGTGGTACCGCATTTCGAGAAGATGCTCTACGACAATGCCCAGTTGTTGCGCGCGTACGCGCATCTGGCGCGCCGTGCGTCGAACAACCCTGAGCAGCAACAGCTTCCGTTGCGAGTAGCGCAGGAGACGGCGCGGTTCCTGATCGACGACCTGGGTACCGGCGAGGGCGCCTTCGCCTCCGGGCTGGACGCCGACACACACGTGGAACCGAGCGCCCCCGGCGTCGAGGGCGCCACCTACGTGTGGACCCCGGCGCAACTGGACGAGGTGCTCGGCGCGGACGACGGCGCCTGGGCCGCAGAGGTTTTCGGCATCACCGGCGAAGGCAACTTCGAGCACGGCACCTCGGTCCCGACCCGCTACACCGATCCGAAGGACACCGAACGCTTCGAGCAGGTCCGGGACCGGCTCCGGCAGGCGCGGGGCGAGCGTCCGCAGCCGGACCGCGACGACAAGGTGGTCACCGCCTGGAACGGCATGGCGGTCACCGCCCTGGCCGAGGCGGGCGTCGGACTGGCCCGCCCGGACTGGGTGGACGCGGCCGCGCGCTGTGCGCGATTCCTGTTGTCGGAGCACCTGATCGACGGCCGGCTGGTGCGCGCCTCGCTCGGCGGTGCGGCCGGGACGGCGGCGGGCGTGCTCGAGGATTACGCCTGGCTGGCCACGGGCCTGCTGAGCCTGCACCAGGCCACGGGCGACTCCGACTGGCTCGAGCTCGCCCAGCGCCTGATCGACACGGCCATCCAGCATTTCGCCGATCCGGCGGTGCCGGGCGGCTGGTTCGATACCGCCGACGATGCCGAGACCCTGGTGAGCCGCCCCCGCGACCCGCTGGACGGCGCCACCCCGTCCGGCGCCTCCGCCTTCGCCGAGACGCTGCTGACCGCGTCGGTACTCGCCGATGCCACCCGGACCGCCCGCTATCGCGAATTGGCCGAGCAGACGCTGCAGCGCGGCGCGATCGTGCTCGCCCGGGCTCCGCGCTCGGGCGGTCAGTGGCTGGCGGTGGCCGAGGCGGCGCTGCGGGGCCCGATCCAGGTCGCGATCGCGCTCCCGCCCGGCGCCGACCCCGAGACCGCGGAGCTGACAGTGACCGCGCGCCGCTGGGCGCCCGGGGGCGCCGCCGTCGTGGCGGGCGCACCCAACTCGATGCCGTTGCTGGCCGATCGCCAGACGGTGTCGGAGCGACCCGCCGCCTATGTGTGCCGCGGCGCGGTCTGCGACCTTCCGGTGGCCGATCCGACCGAGCTCGAGGCGGCGTTGGTCTCGGACCGGTAACGATCGGCGTCCTGCGGCCGATCTCGATAGCGTCCGGGGTCGCTGGTGACCGTCCGGTAGCAACTTCCAGGCAAATAGAACTCAGGCGCAGGGAGCACTCGTGACACTGCTACGTCGAAGAAAACATTCCGCCCGCACGTCCGGCTACGGCGCACTGGCCGTCGCCGCGGCCGCCGCGGTGCTGACCACCACCGTGGGTGTCGCCGAGGCGCGCCCGATCGGGAGTTTCGACGTGGGCGGGGCCATCGAGGCCGAGTACGACCGGGCGGGCGGCTTCAACACCTTCGGCAATCCGGTCGGCCCCGAGGCGGACGTGAGCCAGGGCGGCAAGTTCCAGCCCTTCGAGCGCAACATCTCCATCTACTGGTCCGTCGGCACCGACGCGCATGCCGTGGGCGGCTTCATCCGCGACAAGTGGGGCGCGCTGGGCTGGGAGAACGGCGCGCTCGGCTTCCCGGTCACCGACGAGCAGAAGGCGGGCCGCGACGGACAGGGCCGCTACAACCTGTTCAACGGCGGCGTCGTGTACTGGTCGCAGAAGACCGGCGCCCACGCGGTGTGGGGTTCCATCCGCGACACCTGGACCAGCGAGGTCGCCGAGAAGGGCCGCTACGGCTACCCGACCAGCGACGAGTACGACTACCAGGGCGGCAAGGCTCAGGACTTCCAGGGCGGCAAGATCGTCTGGAAGCCCTAGGGGACGACGTCGGTCCAGCAGGCGGTGGGGTCGGCCCGCCCGCGCAGCTGGATGGTCTCGTAGAGCACCCACTTGGTGCGCTCGTCGCCCGTCGCGGCGTCGATTACCGCCTGGCTCACCAGGATTCGCCGGTCCACGTGCTTGGCCTCCGTGGTGAGCCGGGCGGCCTCGTTGACGGCGTCGCCGATCACGGTGAACTCCAGCCGGGTGTCGGTGCCGACGTCCCCGGCGAACACCATCCCGCGCGCGACCCCGATCCCGATGTCCAGCTCACCGGCCGCGGTCACCTCGTCGCGGATGCGCCGCGCCGCGCGCAGAGCCGGAGTGGCGTTGTCGCGCAGCGCGATCGGCGCGCCGAAGACGCACAGCGCCGCATCGCCCTCGAACTTGTTGACCAGCCCGCCGTTGTCCTCGGTGGCCGACACCACGATCTTCAGCAGCCGGTTCAGTTTGGCCACGAACTCGCTGGGCTCCAGCCCGGTGGACAGCTGCACCGAGCCGACGACGTCGACGAACAGCGCGGTCACCGGCCGGATGTCGCCGGTGAGGTCGAGCCCGGAGGCGAGGGCGCGCTCGGCGACCTCGTTGCCGACGTGGCGGCCGAACACCGCGCGCATCCGCTCGCGCTCGGACAGGTTCACGGCCAGCTCGTTCACCGAATGCTCCAGCCGGCCGATCTCGCTGGCGCTGCCGACCGGCACCCGGACATCCAGCTCGCCGCGGGCGATGCGGTCCAGCGCACGGCGCAGCGTCCGCATCGGCGCCGCGACCGCGCGGGCCAGCGTGGCCGTGGTCAGCGCGCCCACGGTCAGGCCGACGACCGACATGTAGACGGCGGTGCGGATCCGGTCCTCGGCGGTCGCTACCGGATCGGCGAGCACTGTGATCAACATGAGCAGCGGCATGGCCCCGGCCACCGCCCACGACACGACCAGCCGGTTCAGTACGGTCGAACTCCAGTGCATGGTGCCGCCGAGCACGGTCGACGCGAGTGGAATCGCCGGCCGGATCAGCCGATCGACCACGAGGAAGGTGAATCCGGCCGATTCGAACGCGCCCAGGGTGAACATCGCGCCGATGACCGCGATGGATCGGGACGGGATCACGTGGGCGAAGAACGCGGTCGCGATGATCACGCCGGGCAGCCAGATGGCCAGGGCGCGCAGTGTGATCGCGATCGGCAGCTTCAGCAGCCGCCGCGCCTCCGCCGTACCGGGCTTACGTCCCTGATCCAGCCAGCCGAAATAGTGGAAGCGATCTCGCACGGCGAGCACGATGCCGACCGCCGCCCCGATGGCAGGGTAGATCGCGGCCTGCGCCAGCGCCGTCTCCCAGTCCGGCCCGAGCCGACCGAGGAATCCGCTGAGCCACAGCTCGCAGACGATGACCCCCAGACCGCCGAGATTGCAGGCCATCACGACGAGGGACAGCCCCCAGCGCGCCCGCAGCGCCCACAGAATCAGCCGGTTCATCATGGCGGAGCATAGAACCCGGGCAGTGGGCGGTGTCGCGTTCCGGTCGATCTTGTCGGCTGCGTCACCCCCGGCGGGTCAACCCAGGACGACCAGCCAGATCGCGATGTAGTGGCACAGCGCCGCGAGAACCGTTGCGGCATGGAAGAACTCGTGGTGGCCGAAGGTGTCGGGCCACGGGTCGGGCCAGTGCGTCGCGTACAGGATCGCGCCTCCGCTGTAGGCGAGCCCGCCGACCAGCAGCAGGACCATCGGCGTGACGCCGACATTGTGCGTGAGCGTCGCCGCGACGGGCACGATCGCCCACCCCAGCACCAGATACAGCGGCACGCCGACCCAGCGCGGCGCCGTCGGCCACAGCAGTTTCAGCGCGACCCCCGCCACCGCGCCCGCCCACACCACGGCCAGCAATGTGATTCCCGTGCGACCCGGCAGCCCGAGCAGCGCGAACGGCGTGTAGCTGCCCGCGATGAACAGGAAGATCATCGAGTGATCGGCGCGCTTCATGTGGATGCGCGCCTGCTCGGTGCGCCAGGTCACCCGGTGGTAGACGGCGCTGACCCCGAATACTCCGCAGACGGTCAGGCCGTAAACCAGCGTCGACCACGCCGCGGTCGCCGAGACGGTGGACGTCGTCGCCACCAGCGCGATCACAGCAATCGCCGCGATCCCGACCGCGTAGGTGTGGATCCACCCCCGCATCCGCGGCTTGAGCGGTAGCTCCCGCAGCTCCTCGAGGGCCGCCCCGAGCGCTGTCTCGGCCGGTCGCACCGTATCCGACACTACTTACCTCCTCAGTAACCTACGGTACCGTAGGTTGGCGTCCATGCCACTGTACCCGCGGGGGAAGCGGTCGCCGGATGCTATGAGACGTGACAGTCGATGATCAGCTGAATGGTGCGCAACATGTATGGCCGCGAATCGGGATCCGCGGACGGGCGTAGGGTGGCTGTTCGTGAAGCTTGCTAGTCGGGTGCGTGGTCTCCCGTATCGCATCTACGAGGCGCGGCTGTCGAAACAGCTGGCGGGCAAACAACATCCACGCCATGTCGCGGTCGTGTGCGACGGCAATCGCCGCTGGGCGCGGGAGAACGGATTCACCGATGTCAGCCACGGGCATCGGGTCGGTGCGCTGAAGATCGCCGAGCTGGTCGGCTGGTGCCAGGGCGAGGGCATCGAGATGGTGACGGTCTACCTGCTGTCCACCGAGAACCTGAGCCGCGGCAGCGACGAGTTGGAGACCCTGTTCGAGGTGATCCCCGACATCGTGGAGGAGCTGTCGGCCCCGGAGAAGGACTGGGGCGTGCGCATCGTCGGCACCCTCGACAAGCTGCCGGGGGAGGTGGCGCGGCGAGTGCAGAAGGCGGCCGACGAGACGCAGGGCCGGCGCGGCGTGCACGTCAATGTCGCCATCGGTTACGGCGGGCGCCAGGAGATCGCCGACGCCGCGCGCAAGCTGGTGCGCCAGGAGATGGCGGCGGGGGAGACCGGCGAGGATCTGGTCCAGTCGATCACCGTCAACGCCATCGGCCAGCATCTGTACACCTCGGGCCAGCCGGATCCGGACCTGGTCATCCGCACCTCCGGCGAGCAGCGGCTGTCGGGATTCCTGCTGTGGCAGAGCGCGTACTCGGAGATCTGGTTCACCGAGGCGTACTGGCCGGAATTCCGGCGGGTGGACTTCCTGCGCGCGCTGCGCGATTACGCCGCCCGGCACCGCCGGTACGGGGCGTAGCCCGGCCGGTTCCCGTCGGCGCTACGGCTTGGTGAGCGAACATAACGACCCGGTCCAGGCTGTGTTGCATTGCATGATCGTGCGCTTGCGGCCCGGATTGCTCGCGTACCGTCGCCAGCATGAGTGACAGCGGGGCCGGGCAGCGTGGCGCGGTGGCGGCGGCGGAGGAGCCGACGACCTACGTCAGCTATGAGGAGTTCGGGCGGCGGTTTCTGGAGTACGCCGCGTCGGAGCACCGCATCTCCGGTGCCTTCGCGCAGTTGACCGGCGCCGCATTCGATTTCGGCCCGATCGGGGTGGGGCCCGGGCGCCTGGCCAAGGTGTCGGCGCAGGTCCAGCTGGGGGAGCCGAGGTTACTGCGCGACGTGGGTGACCACATCAACTTCGAACTCGCCATCCCACTCGCCGTCGACCTGCTGCTGGACCTGGCCGTGGACCGGCACCGGTTCGAGGTCGACGGTAATGTCCATCTCCATCTGACCGTGCGCACCGCCGCGCCGCTGCGGGTGATCATCGATATCGCCGAGCCGCGCTCCGGCGACGTACGGATCAATGTCGCCACCGCGACCAAACGCGGTCAGCTGCTGCGCATTCTGGCCAGCGTGGACCACGAGATCCGCCGTTTCGTGGCGCGATACATCGCCAAGGAGATCCGCAAGCCCCATATCGCCGCCGTCCGCGATATAGACGTAGCCGCCCGTCTGGACGCGGCCTGGAGAATCTGAGATTACAGTTTTCGGAGCCGAATTCGGTTGATGGTGTGGTCGGAGTCCTTGCGCAGCACCAGGGTTGCGCGCGGGCGGGTGGGGAGGATGTTCTCCACCAGATTGGGCCGGTTGGTGGCGTTCCAGATCTCCTGGGCGGCGATCGTGGCTTCCTTGTCGGTGAACCGGGAGTAATGGTGGAAGTGTGATTTCGGATCCGCGAAGGCCGTCTTGCGCAGCGACAGAAAACGGTTCACATACCAGTTTTCGATGTCCTCGATGCGCGCGTCGACGTAGATGGAGAAATCGAACAGATCCGACACCATCAGCCGCGGGCCGGTCTGCAGCACGTTGAGGCCCTCCACGATGAGAATGTCGGGCTGGCGCACGCAGTGGAACTCGCCGGGCATGATGTCGTAGAGAATGTGCGAATACATCGGCGCGCACACCTCGGAGGCGCCGGATTTCACCTCGGTGACGAATCGCAGCAATTTGCGGCGATCGTAGCTTTCCGGGAAACCCTTGCGATGCATGATGCCGCGCTGGGTGAGTTCGGCCGTGGGATACAGGAATCCGTCCGTGGTGACCAGATCCACCCGGGGATGGTGATCCCAGCGCGCGAGCAGTGCCTGCAGCACGCGGGCGGTCGTGGATTTGCCCACCGCGACGCTGCCCGCGATGCCGATCACGAACGGCACCTGACGATCGGGATGGGTTTCGCCGAGGAAGGTCGCGGTGGCGGCGAACAGCCGCTGGCGCGCCGCGACCTGCAGGTGGATCAGACGCGCGAGGGGCAGATAGACCTCGGCGACCTCCTCGAGGTCGATCTGCTCACCGAGTCCGCGCAGACCGATCAGTTCTTCCTCGGTGAGCACCAGGGGAGTCGACTTCCGCAGCGTGCGCCACTGTTTCCGGTCGAATTCCACATAGGGACTCGGCTCGCTCATCCGCGCCACTTACCCACGCCCTCGAATCGGTAAACACGATGCCCCGGATGAGTTCTCACAGGTGCCGTACCCGGCGCGGTGAGAACCGGTCCACTGTCCTCGCATAGCCGAATTGTCCTCTGGGTCAACAGTCTGTCGCACGCGGGGTGTTATTACTCGCCGGTAACTACGAGTGATGTTTCTCTCGCGGATGTCGCGCCCGCCGCAATGCGCAGCGGATAAGGTCGATGGTCATGCAGGCGCATCCGCTCGTGACCGAATACCTGCGGCTGGGGCTGGCATTCGACCGCCTCGAGTCCGGCTTCGTCGACGCGTACACCGGTGATCCGGCGCTGCGCCGGGCCGTGGACGACGGCCCCGCGCCGGAGCCGCGTGAGTTGGCCACGCGCGCAGCGGCATTGCGCAAAGAACTGCCCGAGGCGGGTCTGACGGCCGAGCGCACCGAATTCCTGGACGTCCATCTGCGGGCCCTGGAATGTTCCGGCCGCAAGTTCGCCGGTGCGCAGATCTCGTTCGTCGAGGAGGTGCACGCCTACTTCGACGTCGAGATCGGTCCCGGTGACGTGGAGGATTACCGCGAGGCGCATCGGCAGATGGACGAGGTGCTTCCCGGCGACGGCCCGCTGGCGGATCGGGTGGCGGCGCACCGCAGGGCGGACGAGATTCCCCCGGAGCGGTTGCGCGAATGCGTCCAGGCCTTTTCCGGGGCGCTGCGCGAGTTGGTGCGGGCGCGGTATCCGCTGCCCGACCACGAGACCGTCGAATACGAGGTGGTCGGCGACAAGCCGTGGTCCGGCTTCAACTACTACCTGGGGAACTACCGGTCGCGGGTGGCGATCAACTCCGACCTCAAACAGCATATGGCGCACCTGCCCGCGCTGATCGCGCACGAGGCGTATCCGGGCCACCACACCGAGCACTGCCGCAAGGAGGCGGGGCTGGTCGCGGCCGGACAGGACGAGCAGACGCTGTTCCTGGTGAACACCCCGCAGTGCCTGATGGCGG
Organism: Nocardia mexicana NBRC 108244; assembly: GCF_001613165.1. Taxonomy (GTDB): domain Bacteria; phylum Actinomycetota; class Actinomycetes; order Mycobacteriales; family Mycobacteriaceae; genus Nocardia; species Nocardia mexicana. The sequence goes on along the minus strand of NZ_BDBV01000124.1, from coordinate 27,643 downwards.
AGGGGCTCGCCGATCTGGCGCTGAAGTCGATTGTGGGGCCGGGCTGGGGGAGGTGGGCGCAGGAGGTCTACGCCGATCTCGGTCTGCGCTTCGACGGCGAACGCGCGGAACGGCTTTCGGCCGCGTCGGCGAAACTGCTGGGGGTCCGCCAGGACGCGGCGCTGCTGCTGCACGACCGCCGCCGCGATGCCGACGAGGTCGCCGAATTCCTGCAGCGCTGGGGTCTGGCGACGCCCGAGCGGGCGCGGCAGTCGCTGCGCTTCCTGTCCTCGTCGCTGTGGCGGGCCTACATCAGCACCTACGTCGAGGGCTATCGCCTGCTCGGCGGCTGGCTGGACCGGGCCGCCGACGCCGACGACCGGGCCGATCGGTTCCGGCGGTTGCTGGATGAACCGCTCACGCCCGGCGCCGTCCGCCGCATGCCCTAGCCCGCGATTACACGGGGACCGGGCAGCCCAGGACCCCGCAGAAGATGGCGGCGAGGAACAGAATCAGCTGGTTGAACAGGTTGGGTGCGGGGGCCGAGTTCATGGGCGACACCTCGAAAGATCAACTGGTGCAATACAATCCGTGCGACGTGCGAGTGCCGTCCACCATACCGCCGAACCGTCCGGCACGACGGGCTTCCGCCCGCAACGGATGATCCACGATGGTCTGCCGCCCGTGTCGGGAGCACCGTTCGAGCGTGTCGCACCCGCCACCTAGACTGTCTGCGTGACCCAGACGACCGCCGCCTCTGTCAACTCTCAGTCGCTCGCCGAACTCGATCCCGAGCTTGCCACCGCGATGGCGGGCGAGCTCGCCCGCGAACGCGACACCCTCGAGATGATCGCCTCGGAGAACTTCGTGCCGCGCGCGGTGCTGCAGGCGCAGGGCAGCGTGCTCACCAACAAATACGCCGAGGGGTACCCGGGCCGCCGCTATTACGGCGGCTGCGAACACGTGGACGTGGTGGAGAACCTGGCGCGGGAGCGGGTCAAGGAGCTGTTCGGCGCCGAGTTCGCCAACGTGCAGCCGCATTCGGGTGCGCAGGCGAACGCCGCGGTGCTGATGTCGCTGATGAATCCGGGCGAGCGGCTGCTGGGCCTGGACCTGGCGCACGGCGGTCACCTCACCCACGGCATGCGGCTGAACTTCTCCGGCAAGCTCTACGAGGTGCACGCCTACGCGGTGAGCAAGGAAGACCACCGCATCGATATGGACGAGGTGCGCAAGCAGGCGCGCGAGGTGCGGCCGCGGGTGATCGTGGCCGGCTGGTCGGCGTACCCGCGGCACCTGGACTTCGCGGCGTTCCGGGAGATCGCCGACGAGGTGGACGCCTACCTGTGGACCGATATGGCGCACTTCGCCGGGCTCGTCGCGGCCGGGCTGCACCCGTCGCCGGTTCCGCATTCGGACGTGGTGTCCTCCACCGTGCACAAGACCCTCGGCGGCCCGCGCTCGGGTGTGATCCTGGCCAAGCAGGACTACGCCAAGAAGCTCAACAGCGCGGTGTTCCCGGGTCAGCAGGGCGGCCCGCTGATGCACGCCATCGCCGCCAAGGCCGTGGCGTTCAAGATCGCCGGAACCCCGGAGTTCGCCGATCGCCAGGCCCGCACGCTGACGGGTGCGAAGATCCTGGCGGAGCGGCTGAACGCCCAGGACGTCTCCGAGAAGGGCGTCACCGTGCTCACCGGCGGTACCGACGTGCACCTGGTGCTGGTGGACCTGCGCAACTCGGTGCTGGACGGCAAGCAGGGCGAGGATCTGCTGCACGAGGTCGGAATCACGGTGAACCGCAACGCCGTTCCGTTCGACCCGCGTCCGCCGATGGTGACCTCCGGCCTGCGCATCGGCACCGCCGCGCTCGCCACCCGCGGCTTCGGCGATGCCGAGTTCACCGAGGTGGCCGACGTCATCGCCACCGCCCTGAAGGGCGACGCCGACCTCGAGGCGCTGCGCGCTCGGGTCAGCAAGCTGGCCCAGGACTTCCCGCTCTACGAGGGCCTCGAGGACTGGCGCCTGCTCGGCTGAGCGCTCGTCATCCGACGGCTGTCCGTAGCCGATCCCGCTCCGGTTGGTCGGGGTCTGCCGCCTGCCAGCCCTCGAGGATCCGCGCCAGCTCGTGATTGATGTGGTCCAGGAAACGGTGCAGGTGGGCCAGGCGGGCTCCGGCCGTGGTGGTGGGGCCCAGGATCGTGACGCCGCGGTGGGCCGTCTGTGCGATCGCGTCGTTGGCCTGCAGGCTGATCGCCAGTGAGCGGATCCAGTCCGAGCTGTCGACGACGTAGCGGTCGCGGCGCCCGTCGCCGCGTTCGCGACGGATCAGTCCCTGTTCCTCGAGGAAGCCGATGGCGGTGGAGATCGAGGCCGGGCTGACGCCGAGCTGCCGGGCGAGCTCGGCGGCGGTGCGGCTGCCGGTCTCGCTGATGTACAGGCTCGCCATGATCCGGGCGGTCAGCCGCGGTATTCCGGTCCGCGCGAGCACCTCGGTCAGGTGTGTCGAGTATTCTCGCACGTCGTCGGGGAGTTCGTCGATCTCGGCGGGGGCCTTGCGGCGAGCGTCGCGGCGACGGCGGGCGCGCACCCGGGTGGCCAGCTCCGCACGGTCGGCGCGGTAGCGATCCGGGCCGCCGTTGCGACCGACTTCTCGGCTGATCGTCGAGGTGGGCCGATCCAGATCGCGGGCGATCTGCGCGAATCCCAGCCCGTCGGCCAGGCCTGCGGCGATACATTCGCGGTCGTGCGGGGTGAGTCTCCCTCCGGGCATCGCCCGACCTCCTCCATGCGTATCAATATACGTACAAGTATGCGTTCACTCTCAACTCACCGCAATTCCTATCCCGGTCGTTGCGTTCGGGCGCAAAACCATCGCAACGCTCCGCAGTGGCTCCCACCTGCGACGATGCCGGGGTCTCCGATCGATTCCCTCGACTGCCCGACCGGTGCGGCCTAGCGTTCGCCGCATCCCGAACCGGCGACCCGAAGGAGATCCGATGACCGAGTCGTTGCCCGCCGCCGTGAGCCTCCCTACCGTCCGGCTCGCGGATTGCCGGGGCGATCCATCGGGCCGGGCGTTGCAATCGGACGGGGCGGATGATTGCGTTGAGCCGCAGCGTTGTTGCAACGATGAATGCCCAGACTTCCTGGGATTACGGGGTTTTCGAGGGAATCTGGCGTTGTTGGTCTGGTGAACGCAACGTAGCGTTCGGTTCATACCGAACGCCACGTGAAGGGGTCGCCGACCATGACCGAAACGTCCTCCACCCCGGTGCAATTGCCGACCGAGCGGGCCGCGGGCTGCCCGTTCGCGCCGCCCGCCGGGCTGGCGCCGCTGCGCGAGCGGGCCCCGCTGGCCCGCATGGAGTTCCCGGACGGCCACCAGGGCTGGCTGGCCACCGGCCACGCGACCGTCCGCGCCGTGCTGTCGGATCCGCGGTTCAGTTCGCGTACGGAACTGGCGCACTACCCGCTCGGCGATCTCGGTGCCGCCCTGCCGCCGGCCCCGGTCGGAGACCTCACCGGAATCGACGCGCCGGAGCACACCCGATACCGGAAACTGTTGGCGGGCAAGTTCACCGTGCGACGCATGCGGCTGCTCACCGAGCGCGTGGAGGAGATCACCGCCGACCATCTCGATGCCATGGCACGCGCGGGCGGGCCGATCGATCTGGTCGAGTCGTTCGCCCATCCGATCCCGGCGCTGGTGATCTGCGAGCTGCTCGGCGTCCCGTACGCCGATCGCGATCACTTCCAGCAGTTGGCCGCGACGATGAGCGGCGTGGACGCGACCCCGGAGCAGGCCTACGCGGCCTACGGCGCGGTGCAGGAGTACATCGGGGGCCTGGTGCGGGCCAAGCGCGCCGACCCCACCGACGATCTGCTCAGCGATCTGACCACCACCGACCTCACCGAGGAGGAGCTGGCGGGCGTCGGCGCCTTCCTGCTCGGCGCCGGGCTCGACACGACGGCGAACATGTTGGCGCTGGGCACATTCGCGCTGCTGAGTCACCCGGACCAGTTCGCCGCCCTGCGCGAGGATCCCGACCTCGCGGACCGGGCGGTCGAGGAGCTGATGCGTTACCTGACCATCGCCCACATCGGCACACGTGCGGCGCTCGAGGATGTGGAACTCGACGGGCGGGTGGTGAAAGCCGGTGAGACGGTGGCGCTTTCGATGAGCGCCGCGAACCGGGACCCGGCCAAGTTCGACGACCCGGACAGCCTCGACGTGCGCCGCAACGCCGTGGGGCACGTCGCCTTCGGCCACGGCGCCCACCAGTGCCTGGGGCAGCAGCTGGCGCGGGTGGAGATGCGAGTGGCGTTCCCCGCGCTGGTGACCCGATTCCCGACGCTGCGCCTGGCCGTGCCCGCCGAGGAGATCCCGCTGCGGCACGGCCTGGACATCTACGGCGTCTACAACCTCCCGGTTACCTGGTAGGAGGTTGAAATCCTATGGAACTCACCGTAATTCGTGAATACTGCATCGGCGGCGGGATGTGTGCGCTGACCGCCCCGGAGCTGTTCGACCAGGATGCCGAGGAGGGCAAGGTGGTGGTGCTGGCCGAGGCCGCCACCGCGGAGCAGCGCGAGGCGCTGGTCCGGGCGGTGGAGGCCTGCCCATCCGGCGCGATACGCCTTGCAGGGCAAGGGGATTGACGACGGATGTGCCTCAGCCCTGGTGCACCAGCGGACTCAGCGCCTTACCCGCCAGCTCCAGCACGCCCGGCTCGTGGCCGTTGGCGACCATGTTGACGATGATGCCGTCGACGCCCTGATCGATGACCCGCCGCTGGATCTGCTCGGCGACATCGTCCGGGGTGCCGACGAATTGGCGGTCGGCCTGGCCCTCGCGCAGCGACTGCACCGGCAGTCCCGAGGGATCCTGCGCGGCCTGCTTCTGCAGCAGTTCCTCCTGTAGTTTGCGGGCCCGGTCGCCGTCCTCGTCCACGATCACGAAGGCCAGGAAGCTGGTCTCCAGGCTCTGCGGATCACGCCCGGCCTCCTCGCAGCGCTGACGCAGCGCCGCCACCTTGCGCGGCAGTTCCGAGGTGTTGCAGATGATGTTGAGGTGATCGGCGAAGCGGGCGGCCATCGCGAACGTCTTCTTCTCGCCGCCACCGCCGAGCATGATCGGCAGATCGTCGCGGATGCGGGGCTCGTTGATCGCGTCGCGGGTGTGGTACCACGCGCCGTCGAAGCTCGGCCGCTGTCCGCGCAGCATCGGCTGGATGATCTGCAGCGCCTCCTCGAGCCGCTGGAACCGCTCGGTGAAGGTGCCGAACTCGTACCCGTAGCCGGTGTGCTCGAGTTCGAACCAGCCCGCCCCGATGCCCAGCACCGCGCGCCCGCCGCTCACCACGTCCAGCGTGGTGACGGTCTTGGCGAGCATCGCCGGATTGCGGTAGGTATTGCCGGTGACCAGCGTGGACAGCTGGATGCGCTCGGTGGCCGTGGCCAGCGCGCCGAGCGCGGTGTAGGCCTCGAGCATCGGCTCCTCGGGCGCGCCCAGCACCGGCAGCTGATAGAAGTGGTCCATCACGAACGCGGCGTCGAATCCGGCCGCCTCCGCGGCCCGGGCCTGCGCGATCACCGAGGGAAACAGCTCGCGAGGCGTGGTCGCATGACTGAAGTTCGGCATCTGATAGCCGAGGCGAATGCTCATGGCGACAACGCTAGAACTTGGAGCGCACTCCAGGTCAAGAGCTCAGTCGTGCTCGGCGAGGTACTCGATGTACATCGGCCGGAGCACGTCGGCGATCTCGCCCTCGCCCGAATGCACATAGTCGTCGAGCATCGGCAGCACGTACTTGATGTCGGCCTCGCTCTCGCCGATATTGCCGGTGGCGGCCTCGGCGGCGGGGATCGACTCCAGCAGCCGCCACAGGAACCGTATGTCGCCGTGCCGGACGGCGTACTTCACCGCGCGGTCGTGCAGCTCCTTCGAAGACAGCTGCTCCAATTGCTGAACATCGGCCATGCGTCGACTCTATCCGCTGCGGCGGCGTGGGGACCGCTGCCGTGGCCGGATGTGTGCTGCCATGGAGTCATGGCACAGCAACCGCGGCCCGGTTTCCGGGTGAAGCGTGTCTACGATCCCGCCGAGGCATCGGACGGTACGCGCGTGCTCGTCGACCGGTTGTGGCCACGCGGCGTCAGCAAACAGAGGGCACACATCGACGAGTGGGCGAAGGACGTGACTCCGTCCGACGATCTGCGCCGCTGGTTCCACGCCGACCCGGAACACCGCGAGGCCGAGTTCCGGAAGAAGTATCGGGCAGAACTCGCGGCCGAGGCCCCGCAGCAGGGTTTGGCGCAGCTGCGCGAGCTGGCCGCGAAGGGTCCGGTCACCCTCGTCACCGCGGTGCGGGATCCGCGGCACAGCCAGGTGGCGGTGCTGCTGGAGCAACTGGAGCGCTAACGCTTTCGGCGTGGCACGTGCCCCGGTCGACGCGTGTCCGAAATGAGATGTGCGTCACGGCATGTGCTTTCGCCCGCCTGGGTATACGGGCCCGGCGTTAACGACATATTCACCGACACGCTGGCGATCTCGGGAGCCGGAATCGTGGATCCGCAGTAACGTCGGTTGTGCGGGCCGCGGCGGTGTGGCTCGTACGGGAGGTCCTGATCGTGGCTGAGATATTCAGTGCGAGGGGGCCGGCGCCCGGCCCTCGGGTCGTTTGACCCCTGGGCGGACCGGTCCAGCGAGAACGTTCGTGCGGGTGCTGCACGAACAACAAAGGAGCCCACCGTGACTGATGCACGCTCCGTCATCGCTCCCTCGGCGAAAGCCCGCTCTACTCAGAGCGCACGCTCCGGAAAGGGAGCCAACGCCTCGCAGTCTGCCCACAAATCCGGGCTGAAAACCTTCGTGATCGACACCTCCGTCCTGCTGTCGGACCCCTGGGCCGCCACGCGTTTCGGCGAGCACCACGTGGTGCTGCCGCTGGTGGTGATCAGCGAACTCGAAGGCAAACGTCACCACCACGAGCTCGGCTGGTTCGCGCGGGAGGCCCTGCGCATGCTGGACGACCTGCGGCTGGTGCACGGCCGGTTGGACGAGCGGGTGCCGATCGGCACCGAGGGCGGCACGCTCCAGGTGGAGCTGAACCACACCGATCCCGAGGTGCTGCCGGTCGGATTCCGCACCGACACCAACGATTCCCGCATCCTCGCCTGCGCGCTCAATCTCGCGGCGGAGGGCAACTCGGTCACCCTGGTGTCCAAGGACATTCCGATGCGCGTGAAGGCGAGCTCGGTCGGGCTGCACGCCGACGAGTACCACGCGCAGGACGTGATCACCTCGGGCTGGACCGGCATGGCCGAGCTCGAGGTGGCCCCCGAGGCCGTCGACCGGCTCTACGCCGACTCCGTCGTCGAGGTCGACGAGGCCCGGGATCTGCCCTGCCACACCGGGATTCGGTTACTCGGCGCCAACGGCAGCGCGCTGGCCCGGGTGACGCCGGACAAGCGGCTGCAGCTGGTGCGCGGGGACCGGGAGGCATTCGGGCTGCACGGCCGCTCCGCCGAGCAGCGCATCGCGCTGGACCTGCTGCTCGACGAGAGCATCGGCATCGTGTCGCTGGGCGGCAAGGCGGGCACGGGCAAATCGGCGCTGGCGCTCACGGCGGGCCTGGAAGCCGTGCTGGAGCGGCGTTCTCAGCGCAAGGTGGTGGTGTTCCGGCCGCTGTACGCGGTCGGCGGCCAGGAGCTGGGCTATCTGCCGGGGTCCGAGAGCGAGAAGATGGGCCCCTGGGCGCAGGCGGTGTTCGACACGCTCGACGGCCTGGCGAGCCAGGAGGTCATGGAGGAGGTGCTCTCGCGCGGCATGCTGGAGGTGCTGCCGCTCACCCACATTCGCGGCCGCTCGCTGCACGACTCGTTCGTGATCGTCGACGAGGCGCAGTCGCTGGAGCGCAACGTGCTGCTGACGGTGCTGAGCCGGCTGGGGAGCGGGTCGCGGGTGGTGCTCACCCACGATGTCGCCCAGCGCGACAACCTGCGCGTGGGTAGGCACGACGGCGTGGCCGCGGTGATCGAAAAGCTCAAGGGGCACCCGCTTTTCGCGCATGTCACGCTGACCCGCAGCGAGCGGTCGCCGATCGCCGCGCTGGTGACCGAGATGTTGGAGGAGTACGGGCCGAACGCGTAGGTCGGCAAATCCCTGGTATGTGTTTCACCTCACAGGTCGACGGGTATATTTCGACGGGATACCTGTTCGGCGTGGTTTCAGACGAAGTTCTTCGATTCGCCGAACCATAGCCGGGCACCGGCCTGAGTTGCCGGTGGCGTCCCCAGCGGGCGCCACCGGCAGCCACTTTCGAGAGGTTGAGGACATGCACCACATCGCTCGACGTACGGCTGCCTGCACGATGACGCTTGCTGCGGCGACCTTGGCGTTCGCCGGCTGCAGCAACGACGACAACAAGGATTCCGACAGTTCGGCCTCGTCCACGAGCGCCATGGCGACCACCACGCCCGCCGCCACCTCGGAGAACGCGATGGGCGGCGAGGCCGGTGCGGCGACCGAGACCAAGATCGCCACGCCGAACGGCGAATTCACCGTCTCCGGGAACATCCTCGCGAAGTACACCGAGATGGGCGGGCCCCAGAGCGCGCTCGGTGCGCCGGAGAAGGCGTCGGTGGACGGGCCCGACGGCGGCTCGTGCCAGGAGTTCACCGGTGGCTCGATCTGCTGGAGCGAGAAGACCGGACCGCACGTGGTGTGGGGTGACATCGGCGTCGAATGGGAGAACAACGGCGGCGTCAACGGCAAGCTCGGCTACCCCACCACCGATGAGAAGGACATCGCCGGTGGTAAGGAGAGCGAATTCACCGGCGGAACGATCAGCTGGACCGCCGCCGATCGCAAGACCACGGTGACGGAGAAGTAGTCACCGTTCGCACGTCGGCCCCGGAAACCTCCCAAGGTTTCCGGGGCCGTTGCTGTGGATTGTCTGCGTGTTCCCGGTTGGGTCCCCATTCCTGCCGCAGAGTCGGTAGGTTGTCGGGGTGCAAACTCTGTTGACCGACCGGGAGCTGCTGGAATCGCTCGCGGTGGAGGTGGAACTGAACCTGCGGCGGCACATCGACGAGGCCGACGGCTGGCAGCCGCACGATTACGTGCCCTGGGACGACGGGCGCAACTTCTCCTTCCTCGGTGGAATCGATTGGGAGTCGGAGCAATCGGAGCTCGGCGAGGTCGCGAAGCTGGCGCTGACGGTCAGTGTGCTGATCGCCGACAACCTGCCCTCCTACCACCGTGAGATCGGCAAGTACCTGCGCACCGGCTCCTGGTGGCGGTGGGTCGGCCGGTGGACGGCCGAGGAGAACCGGCACGAGATCATGATCCGCAACTACCTGATGGTGACGCGGTCGGTCGATCCGGTGGAGCTGGAGCGCGCGCGGATGGCGCATATGACCGCCGGATTCCGCCGCCCCGCGCTGCATCTGCTGGATGTGCTGGCCGCCTGCGCCTTCGAGGAGTCGGCCGCCGCGGTACGCCATCGCAATACCGCGGCGCTGCAGGAGAACCCGATCGTGACCGCGATGTCCGAGCGGATCGCGGTCGACGACGAGCTGCAGTCGGTGTTCTTCGCCAATCTCCTCGCCGCCGCCCTCGACCTGGCGCCGGACCAGACCGTGCGCGCGATCGCCGACCAGGTCGCCGACTTCAGCATTCCCGAGGTCCCGCTGCCGGACGGGCGCAACAGCACCGAGGTGCTCGCCGAGGCCGGCATCTACGACCCGGCCCGCACGGGCGAACTGGTGTTCACGCCGCTGCTGGAGCGCTGGAACATCTTCTCCCGCACCGACTTCAGCGACGCGGGCGAGCAGGCCCGAGCGGAATTGGCCCACTTGCGCCCCTGATTCCGGCCAAAAGCACGCCGGAATGACGAGAAAGGTTCAGCGGCGCATGGCGCGCCAGAGGCCGACTGCGGTGCCGCGCAGGAAGTTCTCCCAGGAGAAGTGGTCGTGCCACAGGGTGATTCGGCCGTCCACGATCTCGAAGGTGCCGCACACCCAGAAGGCGATCTCCACCGGGCCCGCGCGCAGGTAGTCGATGCGCTCGGTGAGCACCGTGCTGCCCTCCGCGGCGGGGGAGCCGTTGGATTCCGCGGCGATGTGGTTCATATCGGCGCGGAATCCGAACGACGGCCGGTTCAGCCCGCGCAGCAGGCCGCCGACGCGCCCGGCCCCGCGGACATCGGGCAGGGAGGTGTTCTTCCAGACGATGTCTGGGTCGACCAGGTCCAGGGCCTCGTCCACCGCGCCCATCTCGAGCGCCGCGAAGAACTCGCGCACGGTGGTGATCGCATCCTGCTGTAACTCGGGTAGCTCGGACATGCTCCGACTGTAAGCGTCGCGCGGTCGCTCCGGGAGTGTTCCCGCACGGTTTCGCACACTTCGTGTCGGTTCCCAACTCGCCGGGGGCGCGGGCTGTGGGGATCAGCGGGCGCGGGTGGCGATGAGGGCGGCGACGCCGTCGAGGATGCGGTCGATGCCGTAGTCCAGGGCGTTGTCGGGGCCGGTCGGGTCCGACTCCGCGAATGCCGCCACCACCTCCGGATAGCGGTCGGCATGCGCGGCCACGACCTCACCGACCGCACGGGCCAACTCCGCCTCGGTGTTCTCGTAGCCCAGGCGGGCGGTCTGGTGGACGAGACTGCGGGCGTGGCCGTTGAGCAGGACGACGGTGTCGAGACGCTCGGCGCCGGTCAGCCCCGTTCCGGCGAGCGGGGCGAGCGCCGCCTCCATCCATTCCATCTCGTTGGGACCCAGCGGGCGGACGCCGGGCAGGAGCTCGAGGCTCCAGGGGTGGGCCCGGTATCGCTCGAAGATGGTCTCCGCCCAGGCCCGAAGCTGCGCCCGCCACGGCTCCTGGGTCGAATCCGCCTCGGCCGCCTCGATTTTCGGCGGTCGGCCCAGCCCGATATCCAGCATCAGCGCGGTCAGTTCGGCCTTGCCGGGCACATAGCGGTACAGCGCCATCTTGGCGCAGCCGAGCTGCTCGGACAGCCGCTGCATGGACAGATTCGCCAGCCCCTCGGCATCCGCCAGCGCGATCGCCTCGGTGACGATCCGGTCCAGGGTCAGCGTGGGTTTCGGTCCGCGCTTGGGCCGCTGCTGGGTGCCCCACAGCAGTTCGAGGGCGGTCGGTGTCGGCATGGTGCACATCCTCCCCGAAAGAAGCGCTTGACGAGAATCTGCGTCCAACATACGCTATTAATCAACAACAGCGTCCGATAGACGCAATTAACGAAGGGTCAAGGCCATGCGCAACACCACCGTCCTCGTCTCCGGCGCCGGCATCGCGGGCCCGTCCCTCGCCTACTGGCTCGACCGATACGGCTTCGACGTCACCGTGGTGGAGCGCGCACCGGCGCTGCGGCCCGGCGGGCAGGCCGTCGACTTCAAGGGCCGCACGCACCGCACGGTCCTGGAGCGCATGGAGATCCTCGCCGAGGTCGAGCGCAGGCAGACCGGTCGCACCGACATGCTGTACGTCGATGCGGAGGGGAGGGAATTGGCTTGTATGTCAGGCGAATTCACCGGTGGCGACGTGGAGATCCTGCGCGGGGACCTGGCGGAGATCCTGTACGAGCGGACGTCCGGTACCTGCGACTACCTGTTCGGTGACTCGATCGCCGCGCTGGCCGAAACGGCCGACGGTATCCGTGTCGAGTTCGAACGGGCGCCCGCGCGAAACTTCGATCTGGTCTTCGGTGCGGACGGCATCCACTCCCGGGTCCGGCGGCTGGCCTTCGGGCCGGAGCGGGACTACGTCGAGTTCCTGGGGTACTACTACTGCCTCGCGGGCGCCACCGCGAACAACGGCCACACGGTTGAGCGCGAGCGGAGTATCGCCCATGCCTTCAGTACCCCCGGGCGGGTCGCGGTCGACGGCGGATCCAAGGCGCCGCAGATGTACATGTTCGCCTCGCCGGAGCTCGGCTACGCCCGCGACGACATCGCCGCGCAGCAGCGGATCGTGGCCGATACCTTCGCCGGTGTGGGCGGGCGGGTGCCGCGCATGCTCGCCGAACTGCCGGGGCTGGACGGCTTCTATATGGACTCGCTGAGCCGGGTGAAGATGATGGACGGATACACCCGGGGCCGGGTCGCGCTGGTCGGTGACGCCGCCTACGGAAATACGCTGGGCGGCTTCGGAACCGGGCTGGCGGTGGTCGGGGCCTATGTGCTCGCCGGGGAGCTGGCGGCCGCGGCGGGCGACCACACGGTCGCGTTCGCACGGTACGACGAGATCATGCGCCGCTACGCCAAGGATGCGGGGAAGACGACCCCCGGCTCCTTCCTTGCGCCGAAGACGGCACTCGGTATTCGAGCGCGTAATTGGTTCTTGCGGTCGCGGATGTTCGGGGTGATGACGAAGATGGGGGACAAGATATCCAACGATATCGATCTGAAGGAGTACGAGGCGGCGGCCGTCACCGTCGAATGAATTGGTCGTATGTCCATTCTTGTGCTTTCGCAAAAACCCGCTGTGGCCGGGCCGTCGTAATTGGGTGAAACACGGCGGGCATTGCCTGCGATTAGCCAAGTAGCCGCTCGATGAGCGGATGCAAGAAAGGAGAGAGCGATGCTTCTCGACATCGTCACCGCACTCGCGGACTTCGGAGCCGACGTATACGACTTCCTCAGGGATCTGGTCGGCGTATAAAGGCACAACGGCCGGGATGCGCAGGTAGCACCACAATTCTGCGGCACTACCTGCGCATCCGAGTGTCCACGGCTATTTCCCCTCGTCCACCTTCGCCATCGACAGCACGTCCAGCCGCCGGTCGAGTTCCGCCTCGGAGAGCTTGTCGCCGATGAGTCCCCGATCGATAACTGCCTGGCGAATCGTCTTGTGCTCCTTCAGCGCCTCCTTCGCCACCGCGGCCGCCTCTTCGTAACCGATGGCGGAATTCAGCGGCGTGACGATCGAGGGCGAGGATTCGGCCAGCCGGCGCAGCCGCTCGACATCGGCGGTCAGTCCCACGATGCATTTATCGGCGAACAGCCGGGAAACATTGGCCAGCAGGCGGATCGATTCGAGCACATTGCGCGCCATCACCGGAATGTAGACATTCAATTCGAATGCGCCGTTACCGCCGCCCCACGCGATAGCGGCGTCGTTGCCGATTACCTGCGCGGCCACCTGTGTGACCGCTTCGGGCAGTACCGGATTCACCTTGCCCGGCATGATCGACGAGCCCGGCTGCAGATCCGGCAGCTGGATTTCGCCCAGGCCGGTCAGCGGGCCCGAACCCATCCAGCGAATGTCGTTGGCAATCTTGGTCAGTGAGATGGCGACGGTGCGCAGCGCGCCCGACACCTCGACCAGTCCGTCGCGGGCCGCCTGTGCCTCGAAATGGTCTCGCGCCTCGGACAATTCGTCGAGTCCGGTCGACTTCCGCAGTTCCGCAACGACCTTCGTGCCGAAGCCGTCCGGCGCGTTGAGCCCGGTGCCGACCGCGGTGCCGCCGATCGGCAGCTCGCCGAGCCGGGGCAGCGTGGCGATCAGCCGCTCGATGCCCGAGGCGATCTGCCGGGTGTAGCCGCCGAACTCCTGTCCCAGCGTCACCGGGACGGCGTCCATCAGGTGGGTGCGGCCGGACTTCACCACCGTGCGCCACTCGGTCGACTTGTCCAGCAGCCGGAGCCGCAGATGCTCCAGGGCGGGAATCAGGTCGGTCACCACGGCCTCGGTGGCGGCCAGATGGGTTGCGGTGGGGAAGGTGTCGTTCGACGACTGCGACATGTTCACGTCGTCGTTGGGATGCACCGTGGTCCCGCTCCCGGCGGCCAGGCTCGCGATGACCTCGTTGGCGTTCATGTTGGAGCTGGTGCCCGAGCCGGTCTGGAACACGTCGATCGGGAACTGGTCGTCGTGGCGGCCGTCGGCGATCTCGGTGGCGGCGGCGACGATCGCGTCGGCCTTGGCGGCGTCCAGCAGTCCCAGATCCTTGTTCACCGTCGCGCAGGCGGCCTTCAGCAGGCCGAGCGCGCGGATCTGGGCGCGCTCCAGGCCGCGGCCGCTGATCGGGAAATTCTCCACCGCTCGCTGCGTCTGCGCGCGCCACAGCGCGTTCACCGGGACGCGAACCTCGCCCATGGTGTCGTGTTCGATGCGGTACTGCGTCTGGTCGTCGCTCATACTTCCGACCCTAAGCCCGCGCGCAGCCGGAGTGGGCTGCCACGCCTGAGGGCTTTCGCACACCGGCGGCGCGGATCGGCGGGAATAGCGCCCGGTCTTCGGCGCGGCCGGTGTGCTGTGCTCTTCGCGCCGGTCAGGACGAGAACAGCATGTGGCCGAAACCGCGTTTGCGGTAGTGGCCGTGCCCGTGGCCGTAGCCGTGATGCGGTGCGCCCCAACCGGGCGCGGGCGCCGCGGGCGGCGGCGGGGGCGCCGCATAGCCGGACGCGAACTGGGTCAGATGCTCGAGTTCGCCGTAGTCCAGGAAGATCCCCCGGCAGTTGGAGCACTGTTCGATCTGTACCCCGCTGCGGTTGTAGGTGTGCATCGAACCGTGACATTTAGGACAGTGCATGCGGCTGAACTCCCTGGCTCTCCTGCGCGTATGCAGGACGGACGATATGCGCCAACCACAATACGTGAGCTAGGACATGCGCACGCAGGCATCGATCAGCGCCGTGTCGAGATCGTCCAGGGCCGCACCGGCTTTCACCACCGCCAGCGCCGCATGCTGGACCACCAGCGCCCGCGCGGGGAGGTCCAGGGCCGCCCACTCGTTGCTCTGCGACGACACCGCGGGACCGCCGCGGCGGCGATAGGCGCCCAGGAACCGTTCCCACGCAACGGGTTCGAGAATGCCCACCGCGAAGAACGCCGCCGGGCGGGCCAGATCCCACACCGGGTCCCCGATGCCCAGGTCGTCGACGTCGATCAGACGCCAAGGGTTCTCACCGTTGATCAGCTGATCGCGAAGGTCGGTGCCGGACGCGAGGTCATGCGGCCGGGTATCCGACTCGCGCGGCAGTGCCGGGGATGCGCCACCCGGCGCCCGGACCAGCTGGCCGAGATGAAAGTCGCCGTGTACGAGCGCTTTCGGAACATTCTCCAGCTCCGGCAGTTGGTCGTGGGCGCGCAGCACTGCCGCGGCCGCCGCAGGATGGGCGTGCGTCGCCGCCCGCAGACGAGCGATGGCTCGCCGCACCCGGTCCGGGGCACCGGCCACCGGTAGGCGAGACTCGCCCGTCGCCCTCGGCAACGGTTGTCCCGGATCTCCCGCTCTGGGGTGGGGAAAACGGCGCGCGCCCGGATCACTCGGTGCCGCAGCGGCCGAACGGTCGAGACGGGGCGATCCGCTTTCGGCACGCGGGGCGGATCTGTGCAGCCGGGCGAGCAGCGCCGCGGCGTGCTCCCACGGTGCCGCGTCCGGATCGTCGGGGTCGACGGGAATGCCGTACTGCCACACCGTGATCGGCCGTCCGGCGTGATGCTGTAGGAGCCTGCCGCCGACCGTGAGCGGCGGGAGCAGCACATCTTGCAGCAGTGGATCGGCAGCCACGCCCAGGCGAGCCCGCAGGGCGGAGTCATCGGTGTCGGAGGCGTGGGCCTTGGCGACCACGTCGCCCACGCGGACCACCGGACCGTCGGCCCGGTCGGACAGCACCTCGGGTTCGCCCTCGGCACCGGCCTCCCGGGCCGTCCGGGTCAGTGCGGCGAGCCACTCGCCGTCGAGCATCGCGGGCCCGGATCAGGGCAGCGGCGGAACCGCGTGCTCGTCGCCGAGGAAGTCGACCGAGGAGTACTCGCGCAGCTTGGTGAGCCGGTGATAGGCGTCGATCATGCGCACGGTGCCGGACTTCGAGCGCATCACGATGGACTGCGTGGACGCGCCGCCACCGAAGTAGCGCACGCCGCGCAGCAGATCGCCGTCGGTGACGCCGGTCGCGCAGAAGAAGACGTTCTCGCCGGAGACCAGATCCTCGGTGGACAGGATGCGGTCCAGGTCGTGGCCCGCGTCGACGGCCTTCTGCCGCTCCTCGTCGTCCTTCGGCGCCAGTTTGCCCTGCATCGCGCCGCCCATGCAGCGCATGGCGGCCGCGGCGATGATGCCCTCCGGGGTGCCGCCGACGCCGATCAGCACGTCGGTGCCGGAATCCGGACGGGCGGTGGCGATGGCCCCCGCCACGTCGCCGTCGGAGATCAGCCGGATGCGTGCCCCGGCATCGCGGACCTCCTGGATGTGGCGGGCGTGCCGGGGACGGTCCAGGACGCACACCGTGAGGTCGGACACCGAGGAGCCCTTGGCCTTGGCGACCCGGCGCAGGTTCTCCGCGATGGGCGCGGACAGGTCGATCACGTCGGCGGCCTCCGGGCCGACGGCGATCTTGTCCATGTAGAACACCGCCGACGGGTCGAACATCGCACCCCGCTCGGCCACCGCCAGCACCGCGATGGCGCCGGGCGAGCCCTTCGACATCAGCGTGGTGCCGTCGATCGGGTCCACCGCGAAGTCGACGTCGGGGCCGGTGCCGTCGCCGACGGCCTCGCCGTTGTACAGCATGGGCGCCTCGTCCTTCTCGCCCTCGCCGATCACGACGATGCCGCGCATCGACACCGTGGACACGAGCTGGCGCATCGCGTCCACCGCGGCACCGTCGCCGCCCTCCTTGTCGCCGCGGCCGACCCAGCGGCCCGCCGCCATCGCGCCGGCCTCGGTCACCCGGACCAATTCCAGTGCCAGGTTGCGGTCCGGGGCCTCACGGCGGCTCGGTGCGGGCTGGGGTGCCGTCATGTGGGGTGCCTCCTCGAGTTGTCTACTGCTGGGCAAATTGTCGCAGACGGTTCGCGGCCTCGATCAGGCACTGGCGTTCCACTTCCGTAATGATCCGGTCCGGTCGCCGGGGCGCGTGGCCGACGTCTCGAGTGCGGGAGCCCGTGCGGCGGCGGACGGCCGCGGGCGTGGATACTTGGGGCGTGTCGTACCAGAAGCCGCGCAGTCAGCACGATTACAAGGACCTGTTCTGGTCGTTGCTTCCGCTGGTGCTGATCTGCCTGGTGATCGCCGCGATCGCCAGCCAGTGCAGCTTCTCGGCGAACGGCCCGACACCGGGGAAGATTCCGGTTTTCGACGCGCACGCCGCCCTCCGCGACGATGCGCGCACGCTGCCGTTCCCGGTGCGCGAGCCCGCCCTGCCCGAGGACTGGAAGCCGAACTCCGGCAGCCGCGACACCGTGGCCGGTGCGGGCGGGGGAGCGGTGAGCACCGTCGGCTTCATCACACCGCAGGGCACCTACATGCAGCTGTCGCAGTCCAACGCCACCGCCGACGCGCTCGCGAAGCACATGCTGGACACCCGTTCGCGCAGCGGCACCCAGCAGATCGGCGAGCACACCTGGACCGTCTACCACGTCGAGGGCAGCGAACCCGCCTGGATCACCGACTTCGGGCCGGTGCGCGCGGTCGTCAAGGGCGCCGGGAACCAGGACGCCTACAAGACGCTGGCGGGCGCGGTCGGATCCGCTCGGCCGATCACCCCGTAAGGCAGATCCACGACCTGCGGGCTCCCCGTTTCGTGGCGTGGGCCCGGGTACTCCCGCTAACGTCAGGCAAGTGGAACGTGCGGATATCGGCTGGCTCGAGCAGACGGTGGGGCAAGAGGTCAGCGCTTCGATACCCGCCGAATGGGGCACTCAGAACAGCACCGACATGGTGACCCTCGCCGACGACACCCGCGTTGTGCTGCAGCGTTATCGGCATCGGGCCGACGGCGAGCGCCGGGTGCGCATCATGGACGCCTTGCGGAAACCGGCCGCGGACAAGGGAATTACGATTCCGGGCGTCCGCAAGTCGGACCTGGACGCCGACCCGCCGTGGATCGTGTTCGAGGCGCTACCGGGCGTCCCGGTGCCCGACAGCCCGGAAACCGGGCTGCGTGGTCCGCGGTTTCCGCTCGTGGCGTGGTCGATGGGGGCGATGCTCGCCGATTTCTCCGAATTGTCCTGCGACGATCTCGATCTCGACGATGCGTGGGCCCGCCCGCGCTACCTCGCCGCGCGCGCCGACGCGTGGGCCGAATGCCTGGCGCCCGCGCTGTCCGCCGAACAGGGCGATGCCCTGGAATCGGTGCTGATCGATCTGCCCGACCTGTTCGAGGGCCGCCCGGCCGTCCTGGCGCACGGCGATTTCGCGCCGGTGAACGTCCTCGTCGAGGGCACCTCGATCACCGGCCTGCTGGACTTCGAATCGGTGCGGCTGGCCGATCCGCTGTTCGACGTGGCGTGGTGGGCGTGGTCGGTGAGCTTCGCCGGGCCCGAGGTGTTCACCTCCGCGTTCCCCGCCTTCCTGGACGGCGCGGGGATCGATCCGTCCGATCCCGCTCTCGTGCAGCGGGTTCGGGCCCTGCAGGTGGTGCGGATGCTGGAGCTGCTGAACGAGCACGACCTCGGCCCCGACAGCTGGCGGACGGTCCACGACCGCCTGGTGCGGATGCTCAGCTGAGCGCGGGCGCCGCGGTCAGCCGTGGCTGACGACGTTGACGACGGTGCCGTCGGGGTCGCGCACGAAAAACCTTCGCACACCCCACGGTTCGTCGCGCAGCGCGTAGACGACCTCGGCCCCGGCGGCCACCATCGTCTCGTGGACCGCGTCCACGTCGTCGACCTCGACGCTGATATTCGGTTGCGGCTCCTCGGCATTCGCGCCGAAGAGGATGATCTGCGCGGTCGGGTTCGACGGCGAGGCGAGTGTGACGACCCAGCCGAGGTCCATCACCTCCTCGAACCCGAGCTGCCGATAGAAGGCCCGGGTGCGCTCCATATCGGCGGGCTGCAGATCCGGTACGGCGCGGCGGATACTCATGGGCCTATTCGCTTTCGGCGTCGCGGCGGGACAGCGCGTCCTCGACGCGCTTGCGGGCACCGGCGAGATGTTCCTCGCAGCGGGTGGCCAGCGCCTCGCCGCGCTCCCACAGCGCCAGCGAATCGTCCAGGTCCATGCCGCCCTGCTCCAGCATCTTCACGACGTTGACGAGCTCGTCGCGGGCACGCTCGTAGCCGAACGTCGAGATCTCGGCGAGGTCACTGTCGGTCATCGTTCGCCTCCTTCGTGTTTCGTGTCCCACCCAAGTTCTGACTGCCCAGCGTGGCGGCGCTGATCGCGCCGTCGGCGACCCGGATCCGCAGCTGAGTGCCCGGGGGCGCGTCGGCCACGGCGCGGATCACGTGCCGCTCCCGGCCCGTAACCCGTTGCACCACCGCGTATCCCCGGGCCATGGTGGCCGCCGGACCGACCGCGGTGAGCTTGTCGCGCAGATGCCGGGTGGTGGTGGATTCGGCGGTGAGCAGGTGGTCGACGGCGCGGTGCGTGGCCGCGCGCAACCGCTCGACCTCCTCGTGCCGCTGCTCGAGCAGGCGCAGCGGATCGGCCAGCACGGGCCGCGAGCGCAGCTGCTCCAGGGCGCGGGACTCGCGCTGCACCCAGCCGCGCAGCGCCGCGGCCGAGCGTTCGCGCAGCTCGTGGACCAGCGCCAGCTCGGCCGCCGCGTCCGGGACGACCCGCTTGGCGGCATCGGTCGGCGTGGCCGCGCGCAGGTCGGCGACGTGGTCGGCGATCGGATTGTCCGGCTCGTGCCCGATGGCGCTCACGATCGGCGTGGTGGCCGCGACGATGGCGCGGCACAGCGTCTCGTCGGAGAAGGGCAGCAGATCCTCGACACTGCCGCCGCCGCGGGCCAGCACGATCACCTCGACGTCGGGATTGCGGTCGAGTTCGGCCAGCGCGTCCAGGATCTGGGGCACCGCCGTCGGGCCCTGCACCGCGGTGTTGCGCACCTCGAACCGGACCGCGGGCCAGCGCTCCCGCGCCACGGTCAGCACATCGTGCTCGGCGGCGCTCGCCCGGCCGGTGATCAGGCCGACGGCCTTGGGCAGGAAGGGAATCGGGCGCTTCAGGCGCGGGTCGAACAGGCCCTCGGCGGCCAGCAGCGCCTTCAGCCGCTCGATGCGGGCCAGCAGCTCGCCGATGCCGACGGGCCGAATCTCGGTGACCCGCAACGAGATCGTGCCGCGGCCGGTGAAATACGAGAGCTTGCCGTACACGACGACCCGGCTGCCCTCCTGCAGCGGCACCGGCGAATTGCGCAGCAGCTCCGGCGCGCAGGTCACCGTGAGCGACATGTCGGCGGCCGGATCGCGCAGCACCAGGAACGCGGTGCGGGCCCCGGGCCGCAGCGAGATCTGGGTGATCTGACCCTCCACCCAGACGCTGCCGAGCCGCTCGATCCACTGCGCGACCTTGACGGCGATGCTGCGCACCGGCCACGGCTGCTCGGCCGAGTTCGCGGGGCGATTTCCGGCCGGGTCAGCAGAACGCGCCGACCCACCGGGAGTGTCGGTCGGCGCGTCGCTGCGCTCCGTCATTGGGCCTGCACAGTAGCGATCCGGTTTGTCAGCATGGTCACGAACGGCGCCCGGTCGCGGGTCTGCTGCTCGTAGTCGAGCAGGGCGGTGAGATCTTCGACACTCAGCATGCGCAGGCGGGCGCGCAGCTGTGCCAGCGTCATATTGGTGTAGTCGTAGCGGGCGGCGACCTCCGGCTCGATCACCTCGACGCTGCCGCCGCTGCCGTTGCTGGAAGCCGTTGCGACGGTGACGGATTCGGCGGGAGCCGGTTCGGGCTCGGGGGCCGGTTCCGGTGCGGCGGGGGGCTCCGGCTCGGGCTCGGAAAACATGTCGAAACGGCTCACGCGGGCCGAATCGAAGGGGGAGCCGAAGGTTTGCTCGGGCTCGATGTCCTCGTCGAAAGTGGCCCACTCCGGCTGTTCGACCGGGCGATTGGCCAAACGGTCGAATACGGCGTCACCCTTCAGGGCGAGACTGGTCACGAACTGCTGCGCGTGCATGGTGGTCTGCAGCAGCTGGCTGATGGCGGTGATCGGGAAATTCACTGCCGCAGTGGGTAGCCGACGGGTTTCCTCGAGGGCGTACACGGCTGCCCCGGCGGCAACGCGGGCGAAGAACGGCGGTCGAAACATGGTCATAGCGTGCCCGAAACGCGGTGTGATGCAAAGGGTGGGGCCGGGAGAATTACCCATGTCTCTACTAAATCAGCCGCGGCGCCGGTCGCCGATATCGGGGTGTATTCGCCGGAATCGGCGATTGGGCCGGTCGGCGGGCGTGTCGGGGGTGTCGCCGGCGGGCCGCCTCCTGGGCGAGTCGCATGGCGCGCACGTAAGCTGTGGGACATGTCCTCGGCTATCCCGTTGAATGTAGGAATCGCGCGGTCGGCCGGGTCGGGTGAGACCGGCGCGGCCAAACGCGTGCTGCTCGCCGAACCGCGTGGCTATTGCGCCGGTGTGGATCGCGCGGTGGAAACCGTGGAACGCACGCTGGAAAAGCACGGCGCCCCGGTCTACGTCCGCAAGGAGATCGTGCACAACCGGCACGTGGTGGAGACCCTGCGCGAGCGCGGCGTCATCTTCGTCGAAGAGACCGACGAGGTGCCCGAGGGCGCCACCGTGGTGTTCTCCGCGCACGGTGTGTCGCCCGCGGTGCACGCCTCGGCCGCCGCCCGCAGCCTGCACACCATCGACGCCACCTGCCCGCTGGTGACCAAGGTGCACCAGGAGGCCAAGCGCTTCGCCCGCGACGATTACGACATCCTGCTCATCGGCCACGAGGGCCACGAGGAGGTGGAGGGCACCGCCGGTGAGGCGCCCGACCACGTCCAGCTGGTCGACGGCCCCGAATCGGTGGACGCGGTCACCGTGCGCGACGAGAACAAGGTGATCTGGCTGTCGCAGACCACCCTCTCGGTCGACGAGACCATGGAGACGGTGCAGCGGCTGCGAGAGCGCTTCCCGAACCTGCAGGACCCGCCGAGCGACGACATCTGCTACGCCACCTCCAACCGCCAGACTGCGGTGAAGGCGATGGCGCCGGAGTGCGATCTGGTGATCGTGGTCGGCTCGCGCAACTCCTCCAATTCCAAGCGCCTGGTCGAGGTCGCCCTCGGCGCCGGCGCCGCCGCGTCGTATCTGGTCGACTTCGCCCGCGAGGTGGATCCGGCGTGGTTCGAGGGCGTGCGAACCATCGGCGTCACCTCCGGCGCCTCGGTGCCCGACCTCCTCGTCCGCGGCGTCCTGGACCTGCTGGCCGAACACGGCTACGGCGAGGTTCAGCCGGTCACCACGGCCAACGAGACCCTGGTCTTCTCGCTGCCTCGCGAACTGCGCGCCGCCCGCCGCTGAGTCGAAGAAGCGTCCACCGGCTGCACCTTCCAGCTGGGCGTAACGTCGTTCGCGGGGGGAAGCGATCAATCCCGGTGTGGGGACGATGATGCGCGGAGCGGGCTCGCCGGGGGCGTATGTCAGCGCTCGATGCGTCCGGAATCCCGGTCGCGGTAGCGGACATTCGGGCGCGGGTGCGGCGGGACGTCGCCATTGCGCTGCGGACGGGCGCGCCGCGAGGGTTGTTCGTTCGCTGTGGCGCGATCCGAGGCACGGGGATAGGCCGGAGTGGGGGACACGCGGGGCGGGCGCTCCGCGACGCGTCCGGAGGTCCGGCGACTCGGTCGCGCGGGGGCAGGCTCCGGGTCGGCGTCGGCCGCCGCCGCGGATCCCGACGAACGCGCGCGTCGGCGGAGCGTATCGGACTGCCCGGCCGGGCGGGTCCGGCGGGCACGATCGCCCGGTCGCGGCCCGCGGGTCGTGCTCTTGCGGGTGCGGTCGCCGCCGGTGTCCTGTGCCTCCCGCCGGTGCATCAGCACGCGGCCACCGCCGATCAGCAGCACCAGCACGGTGGCCATCGCCATCGTCGGGAACCGGTTCACCAGCGGAATCGCCAGATTCAGCAGAACGTCCTTCACCGAGGTCGACGTGCGCCCCAATAGTTGCTGATAGGCCAGCGGGACCGAGACGAACAGCAGCAGCGGCGGCGTCACCATGGTGGTGAACAGGCCGCGGTAGCGAACCACCAGCGCCGCCAGCACACAGCCCACGATGTAGGCGACCGAGAACGTCCGGGTCAGCTCCTTGCCGCTGCTGCCCGCATCAATGAAGAATCCGATAAAAGTGCAGGCCACCGCGATCAACACCGCGGCGCCGGCGGGGACACCGGGCACCGACGGGATAATCGAGCGGTGCGATGCGGGCACCTCGGATCGCTCGCGTTGGGTAGCTGCCACGTAAAGCACACTATCTGCCGCGGCCGAAACGTGTCTCGACGCCGGGCGGATGGACGGCTTACTCGCTGGTCTCGGCCAGTCCGACCGCACGCGGCCAGGACTCCACGCGGCCGATTGCCGGAACCTCGCGATCTCCGATCTCCAACTCGTGCAGCCTCCGGGCGGTGACCATCACCCGCGACTCCACCGCCGCGACCGTGTGGTTGAAGGCGTCTACGGCCTTACCCAGCTGCGCACCCAGGCGGTCCAGGTGGCGGCCCGTGGTGCCCAGGCGCGTGTACAGCTCCCGGCCCAATTGCTGGACCGTCGCCATATCGCGGGACAGCGCCTCCTGACGCCAGCCGAACGCGACCGTGCGCAGCAGCGCGATCAGCGTCGTCGGTGTTGCGAGGATCACATTCCGGCCGAAGGCGTATTCGAGGAGCCCCGAATCGGCGGTCAGCGCGGCGTCCAGGAACGGGTCGCCGGGGACGAAGAGCACCACGAACTCCGGAGCGGGGTCGAACGCCGTCCAGTACGCCTTGTCGGCGAGCTGATCGATATGCGCGCGGAGATGTTTGGCATGCCGCGCCAGCTGTTCGCCGCGCGGCCGCGGATCGTCCTCGGCGGTGGCGTCCAGATAGGCCGTCAGCGGCACCTTGGCGTCCACGACGATCTGGCGGCCGCCCGCCAGCCGCACCACCAGATCGGGCCGCACCCCGCCGTCCTGCCCCGAGCCACTGACCTGGGTGTCGAAATCGCAGTGCCGCGACATCCCTGCCAGCTCCACCACTCGCTCCAGCTGGATCTCACCCCAGCGCCCGCGCACCTGCGGCGCCCGCAGCGCGGACACCAGCTGCCCGGTCTGCGAGGACAGCTGATGCGAGACCCGCTGCATGCCCGCCACCTGCTCCCGCAGGCCGGAGTAGGCGTTGATGCGATTGTGCTCGACCTGCTGGAGGTGCTGATTCAACGCGCCGACCGCCTCTCGCAGCGGCTCCACCAGGGTGCCGACCGCATGCGAATTACGCCGTGCCGCATCCTCGTTCGCCGCGCTCAGCGACTGCCGCAGCAGTCTCTCGTTGTCTCGCAGCGCCGCCAGCTGCGCCTCCGCCGCGGCCGCGCGCTGGCCCGCCCGCGCGGCATGCCCCAGCCAGCCGAGCCCGAACCCGGCGGCGAACACCAACAGCAGCGCAAACAGCATCGGTGCGGTCATAGGTGCAGATAGTGCCCCATGCCACCGACAAGAGTGGGGAAGCGGGCAAACCGCGGGCGGTGTGTGGAGGCGGGCCGCCGGACATTCGGGTTGTTTGCCCGGTGTGGCTGGCGATTTTGGGACAGGTTGGTGGGGGCTCGGCCTGGCGGTTTCGTCTCTGTCGGTAGGAGGGGCTACGGTTTCGCGGCATGCGGATGCTGCATACGTCGGACTGGCATATCGGGCGCACGTTCCACGGCGTCGATCTGCTTGCCGATCAGGCACGTTCGCTGGAATCCATTGCCGAGCTCGTGGCCGCCGAGCGGGTCGATGCGGTGTTGCTGCCTGGGGATGTGTACGACCGATCGATTCCCAGCGCGGACGCGATTGCGGTGTGCAACCGCGGGTTCGAGGCGATTCGCGCGGCGGGGGCCGTAATCGTGGCAACCTCCGGCAACCACGATTCGCCGACTCGCCTCGGCGCGCTGGGTAGCTTCGCGGCAGCGGGCGGGCTGCATCTGCGCACCGCGGTGGCCGATATGTGGCGGCCGGTGCTGCTGTCCGACGAGTTCGGCGAGATCGCCTGCTACGGCATTCCCTACCTGGAGCCGGAGATCACCCGCGCCGAACTCGGGGTGCCCGAGGCGCGTTCGCACGCCGAGATTCTCGATGCCGCCATGAAGCGCATCCGTGCCGATCTCGCCGAGCGCGGGACTCC
This sequence comes from Nocardia mexicana NBRC 108244, assembly GCF_001613165.1. GTDB lineage: Bacteria > Actinomycetota > Actinomycetes > Mycobacteriales > Mycobacteriaceae > Nocardia > Nocardia mexicana. Next base: position 2,613 of record NZ_BDBV01000124.1, on the reverse strand, counting down.
GCGGTCGGTGGTGCTCGCGCACGCGTTCGTGGTGGGCGGCGAGGCGACGGGGTCGGAGCGGTCCATCTCGATCGGCGGCGTGGAGACGGTGCCGCTGGGCGCGTTCGACGGCATCGACTACGTGGCGCTGGGCCACCTGCATTCGCCGCAGACCCTGTCGGAGTCGGTGCGCTATTCCGGTTCGCCGCTACCGTATTCGTTCGCCGAGCGCTCGCATCGCAAGGCCGTCTGGATCCTCGAACTCGACGGTGACGGCCTGACCGAGGTCGTGCGCCACGACCTTCCCGAGGTGCGCGGGCTCTCGCAGCTCACCGGCCCGCTCGAGGAGCTGTTGGCGGACCCGGCACACGCTGCGGCCGAGGACGATTACGTCTCGGCGACGCTGACCGACCACGCCCGGCCGGTGGACGCGCTGCGCCGCCTGCGGACCCGGTTCCCGCACGCCGTGCACGTGGAATGGTCTCGGCCCGAGGGCAATCCGGAGCTGCGCTACCGTGAGCGGGTGCACGGCCGACGCGACACCGAGGTGGCGCGCAGTTTTCTCACCGATGTCCGCGGCGACCCCACGCCGGGCGAAATGCAGTGGGTGGAGCGCGCATTGGTCGCTGCCGTCGCCGAACGCGAATCCGAGGCGCTGGCCCCCGCGACCGGTGAGCTCTCGGCATGAGCCGTCGCCTCGCACACTCGGCGCCGCGCGGAGGCCGCGCATGAGGCTGCATCGGTTGGAGATGACGGCCTTCGGGCCCTTCGCCACCGCCGCGGCCGTCGACTTCGACGAGCTGGGCGCCGACGGACTGTTCCTGCTGCACGGGCAGACCGGCGCGGGAAAGACCACCGTGCTGGACGCGATCGCGTTCGCGCTCTACGGCCGGGTGCCCGGGGCGCGCGGGGAGAGCAAGCGGCTGCATTCCGACCACGCCGATCCGCAGACGCCGCCGCGGGTCACGCTGGAGGCGACGCTCGGCGGCCGCCGCCTGCGCCTGATTCGCTCGCCGGAATTCCAGCGGCCGAAGAAGCGCGGCACCGGCTGGGCCACCGAACAGGCCGCCGCGACCCTGGAGTGGCTGGACGGGCGCGGCCGGAACCTTTCCCGCATACCGGATATCGGTGACGAGGTGAACCGCCTGCTCGGCATGAGCGCCGATCAGTTCTTCCAGGTCGTGTTGCTGCCGCAGGGCGATTTCGCGCGATTCCTGCAGGCGGACAACGAGGATCGGGAGCGGCTGCTCGAAAAGCTCTTCGACACCGAGCGGTTCGGCACCGCCGAGCAATGGCTGGCGCAGCGGCGGCGGGAGAGCGGCGCCGACCTGGAGGCGCAGCGGCTGAGCATCGACCGGCTGATCGCCCAGGTGGGCGTCGCCGCCGGTGCCGGTGCCACGGAGACCGTCGGCCCGCTGGAGTCCGTCGACTGGTCGCAGCGGCTGCTGGCGACCGCCCGCACCGACCTGACCACCGCCGCAACGGAACTCGAACGCTGTCAGCGGGACTCCGCCCGCGCCCAGACCGCCGCCGAGGAACAGCGCCGCCTGCACGAGCTGCGGCGTCGACTGACAGTGGCCCGCGCCCAACTCGACGAGCACGCGAAGGGGGCCGACCGCCGCGCACAGTTGACCGACGAGCTCGACCGATCCCGCCGCGCCGAACCGGTCGCCACGGCCCTCACCGAGGCGCGCTCGGCTGCGGTGGTGCTGCGGCGCCGCACCGATGAGGCCCGCGCGACGGCCGAACGCCTGGCGGCGCGCCTGCTCGAGCCACCGAGCGCGGAGTTGGAGGGAACCGGCTGGGCCGCGGCAGATCTCGCCACGGCGGAGCTGTCCGGAACGGACCTCGCGGATGACCTCGGCGCGCTGGCACCGGATGTTTCGGCGGCGCCCGGGTCGGCCGCCGCCCAGCGGGAAGAGACCGGCGGAGACGAGTCGAGCACGGGCACAACGGATTCCGGTGAACCCGCCACGCCGACCCCGGACCTGACCCAGCCTGTCGAGCTGGAGCTGTTCTCGATCGACAGCTTCCTGCCCGCCGCCCCGGATCCGGACCCCTCGATCGAGGAGGTAGCCGCCGAATACGGCCTGGAACCGGCCGTGCAGCGGTGGTCGGCACAGATCGGGGCGCTGGACGAGGTGCGGGCCGATGCGGAGTCGGCGAGCGCGCTGACAACCGAATTGGCAAGTCTGCGCACCGAATACGCGGAGCTGACCGGCCGCACCGAGAAGCTGTCGGTCCGGCGCGCGGAGCTGCCGGAGTCCATCCGGACCGCCGAGGTGCGACTGCGCGAGGCGGCCGATGCGATGGCCGGGCTACCGGGGCTGGCCGCCGAATGCGAGCGATTGCGCACCGCCGCGACCGCCGCGATCGAACTGGTCCGGCGCCGAACGGAAGCGGCGCAGGCGCGCACCGACTACGAGACGGCCCGGTCCGCACATGTCGACGCCCGTGAGCGCACCCTCGACGTGCGGGAGCGCCGCCTCGCGGGAATGGCCGCCGAACTGGCCGGTGCGCTGACCGAGGGGCAGCCCTGCGCGGTGTGCGGCGGCCTCGAGCATCCGGCGCCCGCTCGCCCGGCGGATGCGGCCGCCACCCGGGCCGACGAGGAGCGGGCGGTGGCGAACGAGC
>NZ_BDBV01000123.1 GCF_001613165.1 Nocardia mexicana NBRC 108244 | reverse complement strand
TCCACGCGCAGGACGACGACCGCGGCCAGCACCGGAATGGTGACGGCGAGCGCGATCATCCGCTGCCGTCGAACCCGCGCCCCGGTGCGTGGGCCGCCGTGGCGGGCGCCGAGGAACCAGCCGTGCGCGATGACGGCCGCCCACCACAGCAGCACCAGGACCTCCGCCCACACCGATCGCGCCGCGCAGGCGAGGAACGTGACGAGCAGGGCGGTGCCGAAACCCGAGACGACGGCGGTCGCGCGCCGCCCGGCCATCAGGTATCCGATCCCGAGCAGCGACGCATTGCCGATCGCGACGGCCCAAGGGTCCCCGGCCGGAGCCGCGGATGCCGGTCGGTCCATCCGGATCCCTTTCCGAAGTGCGTATGCGGGCGGATGGCCAGTGTCGGACAACGCATTCGGGAGGGGTCCCGGAGATCGGGACTATGGCCTTCGGTGACCGAGACGGCTCCGGGCGTCGATTACCATTCGATAATCGATCCTTCGCGGATGCCGGAACGACTCGGTTCGCCGACACGAGCGAGGGGCACAGATCGGGAGAGTTGTCGTGGTGCAGCGGTACACGCCGGAGGTCGAGGCGGACCTCGCAGCAATGCGTGAAGAGTACGAGTCATTGTTGCGCGACGGCGGGCGGTGGTCGTTGCGCAGCCTGTTCAGCACGCCGAGCAGTGACATAGCCGACTACTGCAGGGGCTTCCGGCCGAACCGGTTCGGAACGCAGGCCTGCGCGGAGGTGGAGCGTTTCTGCCGCGGTCACGGGATCTGGCTGGAGTCCGGCGGCGCCCACTACAACAGCATGACGCCGTACCTGCACCCCAATACGGTCACCGCCGAGCGGATGACGATCATCGGGACCTTCAACGCGATTCTGTTCTGGCTCAACGATCGGGTCGGGCGGGAGAAGTTCGCGCACCTGTCGGCGATCGAGCAGGAGGAGGCCCATGAACTGGTGGACCGATTATGCCGGCTGCTCGGCACGCAGTTCGCGACAGACGATCTCACCCCCGTGGAGGCGGCGACGGCCGAGTTGCTCACCACGCTGCGCAAGCACGCCGGCCCGGTGTGGTTCGAACGATTTCAGACCGCGACGGCCGACCATCTGCGTCCCGCGATCCGCGATCAGAATGCCCGCGCGCGCGACGCCTTGCTCAGCGTGGAGGACTATATCGACCTGCGGGTCCATGTGTCGGGGATGTATCCGGCGATCGCGCTGTGCGAGTTCGCTCGCGATGATTACCTGCCGTGGGATCGGCTCGATGGCGCGGGGCTCGGCCACGATCTCCGGCAACTCCGGCGCCTGACGGCCGAACTCGGCGCGTTGATGAACGACATGTTCTCCTTCGAGAAGGAATGCATCGGCGACCGATCCGATTTCAACCTGATCCCGATCTGCCTGCTGGACACACCCGGCTCCGGCCTCGTGGGGGCCGTGAACCGGGCCGCGCAGATCGTGCGCGATCGACTGACCCGATTCCACCGCACCCGGTCGGCGCTCACCAGCCACTGCGCAGCGCTCGGTGACGCGGGGCTGGCCGAATCGGTCGCCGCACATGCCGACGACCTGGACCGGTGCCTGCAGGCGACCTGGGTGTGGCAGTGCACAACCCGGCGATACAAGGGCTTGTCGATCTTCACCGAAAACTGGCTAGACTGACTGTTCCCAGCCCGGAAAAGTTTCCGTGCGATAGCTTTTCAGAACAGGCGTCTACCGTTGGATGACAGTGACGCCGCCTCGGGCGAGGGGTCGACCGGAGCGGCGAGGACCATCGAGGGGGTTGTGGTGGACGAACCGAACCGCACGGCGCTCGTCCGGGAATGGTGGCGTGCGCTGGCCGACATCGACGGCGCACACAACCGGCAGGCGCTGCTGGCACATCTGCTCGGCGATCTGCTGTCCGGGCTGGCCGCCGAGCCGTTCGACGCTGCCGTAGGCACCCGGATCGGCGAGGCACTGGCTCGGGCGCAGCTGATCGACCCGACGGTGCCCATCGTCTCGGCGCAGGTACTGCACGGCCTGGCCGATCAGGTCGGCCACCCGGACGCCGGTCGGCGACTGGCCGCGCTCCTGGTGGCGATCGGTCAAGGGCATCAGGCGCAGGTGCACGCGGACGCACGAACCCTCGACCGCGTCCGGCGCGACATCGATCAGCGGTTCCGGATCGTGTTCGACAATGCGGCCATCGCGATCGCCGTGGGCGATATCGACGGCGTTCTGCTGGAGGCCAATCCCCATCTCGCCGCGATGATCGGTGTACCCGCCGAGGATCTGCGCGGGATCTCGGTCTACGACTTCGCCCATCCCGACGATCAGGACGAAATTCGCAATCTCGTCTACGAGAAACTCGTTCCCGCCCAGGAGGGGACGGTGAAGATCGAGCGGCGACTACTCCGTGCCGATGGCAGCGTCGGATGGGCGTCGTTCGCCATCACCTATGTCAAAGGCACTGACGGACAGCCCGACTACCTGCTCGCCCTGGGCGAGGATGTCACCGAACAGCACCGGCTGCAGGAGGAATTGCAGCATCAAGCCCGCCACGATCCGCTCACGGGACTACCGAACCGGCGCCACCTCCTCGACCAGATCGAAGCGGTGATCGCCACCGCCGCCACCGCCGACCGGATCGGCCTGTGTTTCGCCGATCTCGACAGGTTCAAGCACGTCAACGACCATTACGGGCACGGCGTAGGTGACCAGGTCCTCGCCGCTGTCGCCGCCCGTCTGGACCGCAGCGTGCGCGACCACGACTGTCTCGTCGCGCGCATCGGTGGCGACGAATTCGTCGCCCTGGTCCCGCCGCCTGCCAGCAGTCATCACGTCACCGTCATCGCGGATCGGCTGAAGTCGTCACTGGCGCACCCGATCACCGCCGATGGGCACGAACTGCAGATCTCCGCGAGCATCGGTGCGGTTGTCACTCCGGCTGCCGGGGCGAACCCGGAGTCTCTCCTCGACGCCGCCGACACCAGCCTTTACTACGCCAAGACGAACGGTAGAGGGCATTGGGTTCTGCATACGCTGCACGCGCCCGTCGGGCGGTGATCCACCGGCTCGAACTGCTGCCAGCTATCCGGCAGCAGCCGCGGGGCTGTGGCAAACTCGGAAAGCACGACACCCGAGGGCGATTGGGGGACGATCGATGATCGACGGCTCGGCCTCCGTCGCGGATTCCGGCGACGACGGGAGGCCGCCCGAGGATGCGGTACTACTACGCCGGGTGCTGGCCGGCCGGTTGCGGAAGGTGCGACATGCCGATGCCGCCCGCCATCGCCACCTCGGCGCCGAGGCCGCGCCGCTCTGGATGGACACCTATCTCGCCCTCGAGGACTCGTCCTCCCTGCTGCGCTATTACGCGCCCGGGGTGATTCCCGACCTGCTGCAGACGCCCGCGTATGCGCGCGAGGTGGCAGCCCTGGCCCGGCCGGGCGCCGCCGCCGATATCCAGCAGCAGATCGATCTGCTGCTGAAGCGTCAGGAGATACTCGACCGTGCCACGCCGCCCCGATTATGGGTGGTGATCGAACAGGCGGCCCTGCGCCGCCAGCCCGGCGGCCACCAGGTCTGGCGGGACCAGCTCCATCATCTCGCCCGCGCCGCCGAGCGCCCGAACATCACCGTGCAGATCATGCCCGACCACGCGTGCGGCCCCCTCATCAGCGCCGTCCCCTTCGTCCTGCTGCGGCTCGCGGACGCCGATCTCGGCGACATCGTGCACATCCACCACGCCACCGATGCCCGCTTCCTGGACAAATCCAGCGATCTCGACGCCTACCACACGATCTGGGACCGCCTGTGCGTCAACGCGGTACGGCCCGACCGCACCAGCGACATCATCACGGCCGCCGCCGACGGCTCACACCTGTGAATCCGTCACGTCTGTTTCGACGCCAGTTCGATCACGGTGATATCGGAGGGGGCGCCGATGCGGACCGGGGGTCCCCAGGCGCCGGCGCCGCGGGTGACGTAGAGCTGGGTGTCGCCGTAGCGTTCCAACCCCGCGACCGTCGGATTGGCCAGTCCCGCAAGGAGATTCCCGGGCCAGATCTGACCGCCGTGGGTGTGGCCGGACAGTTGCAGGTCGACGCCGAACTCGACCGCGTCGTGGATCTGGACCGGCTGATGCGCGAGCAGCACGGCCGTGCGCGCGGGATCGCGATCTCCCAGCGCGGCGGCGAAATCCGGTCCCTGCCCGATGCTTTCGCCCTGCATATCGTTGACACCGGCCAGGTCGAAATGCGGGAGTTCGGTGCGGCTGTTCGCCAGTAGCCGCAGCCCGAGGTCCTGCACGTGCTCGATCCACTGCTCGGCGCCGGCGAAGTACTCGTGGTTGCCGGTGACGAAGTAGGCGCCGTGCCGTGCCCGCAACCGCGACAGCGGCTCCACCGCCGACCGCAGGTGTTCGACGCTGCCGTCGACCAGATCACCCACCACGGCAATGAGATCCGGCTGGGTGCCGTTGATCGTGTCGACCACCCGCTCGGCGAATCCGCGGCCCAGGATCGGACCGAGGTGAATATCGCTGACCACGGCGATGCGATATCCGTGCCCGGCGCGCGGCAGGTTGGCCAGCGGCACCGCCAGCCGCTCGACGCGCGGTCCGGCCAGCACGCCGTGGGCGCCGTACCCGACCGTGGCCACCGCCGCCAGCCCCGCCGCACCGCTCACCGCCCGAGAGACGAAGAGCCGCCGCGAAACCGGCGCGGGACGATCTGGTAGGTCCGGTCGATCCGGCATCGCGTTCCCGGTCGCGGGAACCAGCTCCGGCTCGACCTGTGCGGCGAGAGTGTCGGCGCGGGCGATCCAGCGCCGGAAGAACGGCCGGACCAGCTCACCCGCCAGCAGCCACAGCACGAGGTACACGAACAGCGCGCCCCACAGATAGCCCGGCCAGGAGATGATCCGGGTGAGCAGGAACGGCGCCTCGGCCCGTTCGGCCACGAACGCGCCGATCAGCAGCAGCGGGCCCGCGACGATCACCCCGGTGCCCACGCGGCGGCCGACGGACCCGCGCGCCGTCGTATCCCGGACGAGCCGACGCCACACATACCAGTGCAGCCCAACCATTCCCAGGGCCACGAGGCACACCACAACAACGATTCCCGCGACCGCGACCACCACCACCGCATCACTGTATGTCGAGCCGAGGTCTGCCGTGACCCTTGCCACACTCGGTACGTGAGCGTACCGTGCTGATGGTACGTAGATGTACCACGTTGGAGGCGGCATATGACCCCCGTGAAACTGCCCGACGGACCGAGCGCGCCGAAACTCGTGCAGGGCTTACAGGTAATGGCCGGACGGACCCGCGCGTGGCGGCGGCTGCACGAGCGCTACGGGTCGGCGTTCACGGTGTACCTGCCCCGATTCGGGCGGACCGTCGTGCTGTCGGAACCGGCCGAGGTGAAGGCGCTGTTCACCACGAGCACCGACCTGGTGGACAACATCGACATCAACCTCGGTCAGTTCCTCGGGCCCGGTTCGCTGTTCTCGCTGACCGGAGACGAGCACCGCAAGCAACGCAAGCTGCTCACGCCGCCGTTCCACGGCCGCCGACTGTCGGTGTACGAGGCCATGATCGAGGAGGAGGCGGTCGCGGAGATGGCGGGGTGGCCGTCGGGCCGCGAGTTCGCGTCGATGGACTCGATGATGCGAATCACCCTGAACGTCATCCTGCGCGCCGTATTCGGCGCCGAGGGTGCGGAATTCGATCGGCTCCGCGCGCTGCTGCCGAAGCTGGTCCTGCTGGGGTCGGCGCTCGCCGCGGTGCCGATGCCGCGAAAGTTCCTGGGGCGCTACGGTCCCTGGGCGCGGTTCGCGGCGCACCGCCGCAGCTACGACGAGATCGTGGGGCGGCTCATCCGGCGCGCGGTCGACGATCCGAATCTGTCCGACCGCGACGACGTGCTGTCGATGATGCTGCAGTCCCGCTACGACGACGGATCCGCCATGACCCATGACGAGATCGCGGACGAGCTGCTGACGCTGCTCACGGCCGGTCACGAGACCACGGCGACGACCCTGGCGTGGACGATCGAGCGCCTGCGCCGCCATCCGGATATCCTGCGCCGCTTGGTATCCGAGGTGGACGAGGGCGGTTCGGCGCTGCGCGAGGCCACGCTGCTGGAGGTGCAGCGCGTCCGGCCGGTGATCGACGCGACCGCGCGCCAGGTCCACGCCGAGTCGATCTCGCTGGGCCGGTGGACATTGCCGCGGGGGCAGAAGGTGATGGTCAGCATCCGGCTGATGCACGACAACGAGGACCTCTTCCCGCGCGCCCGCACCTTCGATCCCGACCGCTTCGTCGGCGTGCGGCCCGGCACCTTCAGCTGGATCCCGTTCGGCGGCGGCGCGCGCCGCTGCATCGGCGCCGCATTCGCCACCCTGGAGATGAACGTCGTATTGCGCACGCTGCTCAGGGATTTCGTCCTCGAGCCGACCGACCGCCCGGACGAGCGCACACACTTCCGCGGTGTCGCACTGGTTCCCGGCGGGAAGGGTCGTGCGGTCGTGCACCGCCGCGCACCGCGACCCTCGGCCGACACCACGGCGCGCGCGGCCGAGGTCACCGCATGACCGAGCATGTCGATGTCCTGATCGTGGGGGCGGGGCTTTCCGGTATCGGTGCCGCGCACCATCTGCAGCAGGAATTTCCCGGGCGCAGCTACGCGATCCTGGAGGCGCGCAACGCGATCGGCGGCACCTGGGACCTGTTCCGCTATCCCGGCGTGCGCTCGGATTCCGACATGTACACCCTCGGCTACCGATTCCGGCCGTGGACCCAGGGCAAGGCCATCGCCGACGGTCCCGCGATCCTGCGCTACATCCGCGACACCGCCGCCGACGCCGGTATCGTGCACCGAATCCGCTTCGGCCACCGCGTGATCCGGGCCTCCTGGTCGACGGATGCGGCGCGCTGGACGGTCGAGGTGCGGCGCGGGGAGACGACCGCGACGTTCACCTGCGCGTTCCTGTACATGTGCGGCGGGTATTACCGCTACGACCGCGGGCATACGCCGGAATTCGCCGGGCTCGACGACTTCCGGGGCCGTGTCGTGCATCCGCAGCAGTGGCCGGAGGACCTGGACTACGCGGGTAAGCGGGTGGTGGTCATCGGCAGCGGCGCCACCGCCGTCACGCTCGTACCGGCCATGGCCGAGACCGCGGCGCACGTGACCATGCTGCAGCGGTCGCCGAGCTACATCCTCCCCGTCCCCGCCGCGGACGCGCTCGCCACCCGGCTGCGTGCGCTGCTGGGCACACGACGGGCCTACACCGTCACCCGCTGGAAGAATGTGCTGGTCAGCACCCTGATATACCAGCTCAGCCGCCGTCGTCCGGACATGATGCGCAAGTTCCTCCGCGAGCAGAACGTCCGGCGGCTACCCGGCGGGTACGACGTGGACACGCATTTCAAGCCGTCCTACAACCCGTGGGATCAGCGGCTGTGCCTGGTCCCGGACGGCGACCTGTTCCGATCGATCGGCGCCGGTCGCGCGTCCGTGGTCACCGACCGCATCGAGCGGTTCACGGCCACCGGGCTGCGGCTGGAGTCCGGCACGGAGCTCGAGGCGGACGTGGTGGTGACGGCGACCGGGCTGCGGCTGCTGCCGCTCGGCGGGATCGAGCTGGCCGTCGACGGGCGCCCGGTCGAGTTGCCGGAAACCATGGCGTACAAGGGTATGATGCTCGGCGGAGTCCCCAACTTCGCCTTCACCATCGGCTACACCAACGCGTCCTGGACGCTGAAGGCCGATCTGGTCGCCGAATACGTCTGCCGGATACTGCGGTACCTCGACGACCACGGCTGTGACACCTGCACCCCCGCGCCGGACCCCACCGTGCCGGCCACGCCGCTGCTCGATTTCCAGGCCGGCTACGTGCTCAGGTCCATCGAGGAATTCCCCCGCGCGGGCGGCCGCAGGCCGTGGCGGCTGGGCATGAACTACGCCCAGGACGTGCTGACGCTGCGGTACGGACGCCTGGCGGACGGCACCTTGCGGTTCTCGAATCGGCCGCCGCGATCGGAGAGTTCCGGGGTTGGTGGGCAAGAGTCGGAGACGGTCACGATCTGAATCCGCTGCGGCAGGCGTCCGGCCGATCGGCGGCCACGGCATGAGGTCGGCGGGTGCGCCCGCTCGAGCGCGCGGAAACTAGGCTGGTCACCGTGACCCGCGCCGAGCCCGCATCCAGCCCCGCCACCGAGGCCGCGCCGGAATCCGGGTTCCGGCGCCGACTTCTCGACGGCATGGCCGAGGCGGTGCGCGAACACGGCTATCGCGAGGCCACCGTGGCCGACGTGGTCCGCCACGCCCGCACCTCCCGCCGGACCTTCTACGAACACTTCCGCGGTAAGCAGGACTGCTTCATCGCCCTGCTGAGCGAGCGCAACAGCGACACGATCCGGCAGATCTACGCGGCGGTCGATCCGGCGGCGCCGTGGCGCACCCAGGTGCGCCAGGCGATCGAGGCGTGGATCGGCGCCTCCCAGCGCGACACCTCGATCACGCTGGCGTGGATCCGCGATATCCCCGCCCTCGGAGAGGACGCCCGGCGCCTGCACCGCGAGACCGGGGAAGCCTTCGTCTCGCTCATCCGAAACCTCACCGCGACACCGGAATTCCAGTCCGCCGACCTGCACCCGCCGTCCCGGCAGACGGCGACGATCCTCTACGGCGGCTACCGCGAACTCATCGCCTCCACCGTCGAGGACGGCGGCGATATCACCGGGATCATCGACGTCGCCGTCGACACCGCGGTCGCCCTCATCGGCCCGCGCGACGAGCCCGCGAGCGACTGATTTGCCGGACGGCGGCCGCGGGTCAGTGGTCGGCGGGCTCCAGGGCGCCCATGGCGCTGCCGGTCAGTTCGACCGATCGCACCCGGTCCTCGATGCCGTGCGCGTGGTGGGCGAGGATGAGTTCGTCGGCATCGATCGCGGCGGCGAAATCATCGAGGTACGTACGGATTTCGGTGGGGGTGCCGACGGCGGTGTAGCGGGTCATCGCGGTCAGCTGGGCGCCGTTGGGGGAGGCCAGGAACGCGTCGATCTCCTCGTCGGTGAAGCGGGCGTCGGCCGCGCCCCGCTTGATCATCATCCGCGCCCGCGCCCGGTAGGCGATGGTCTTCTGCTCGGCCGCGGCGTCGTGGTCCTCGGCGGCGAACACGTTGACGCCGGCCATCACGTACGGCTCGGCCAGCTGATCCGACGGCCGGAAGTGCTCGCAGTAGGTGGCCACGGCCTGGTGCAGCGCATCGGGGGCGAAATGCGACGCGAACGCGTACGGCAGGCCCAGTTGCGCGGCGAGCTGCGCACCGAACAGTGACGACCCCAGAATGTAGAGCGGCACAACGCCTTCCGCGCGAGGGACGGCCTGCACGCCGGGGATGCGCGAGTGCCCGGTGAGATAGCCCTGCAGCTCGAGCACGTCCTGCGGGAAGGTGTCCGCGGAACTCGGATTGCGCCGCAGGGCGAGCATCGTCTTCTGGTCGCTGCCCGGGGCCCGGCCCAGGCCGAGGTCGATGCGCCCGGGGAACAGCGTCTCCAGGGTGCCGAACTGCTCGGCGATCACGAGCGGCGAATGGTTGGGCAGCATGATGCCGCCGGAGCCGAGGCGGATGGTCTCGGTCTGCGCCGCGACATGTCCGATCAGCACGCTGGTGGCGCTCGAGGCGATGGAGCCCATGTTGTGGTGCTCGGCGTACCAGACCCGTCGATAGCCGCTGCGTTCGGCGGCCCGGGCCAGGGCGACGCTGTTGTCGAAACTGTCGCGCGCCGAACCGCCCGGTGCGATCGATGCGAGGTCGAGGATGGACAGTGCTAGCGGCATACGACGCTGCCTTTCGTGGTCACAGAATGCGGTGCAGGTGCTCGGTGAAGGCGCGGATGCGGGCGTCGTCGCGGCGGTAATACGTCCACTGCCCGCGGCGGGTGGCGGTCAGGAATCCGGCGCGCTGCAGGACCGCCAGATGCGCCGAGACGGTCGAGGCGGAGGTCCCGGCCTTCTGCTGAATGAGACCGACGCACACGCCGAGCTCGGCCGTCTCGCTGTCGCACCCCGGGAAGTTCGCGGCCGGTTCCTTCAGCCACTCCAGGATGCGCAGCCGAGTCTCGTTCGCCAGCGCCTTGCACTGTTCGAGCACACTCGCCTTCCTTCGGTATTTCGCTAATTACCGAATTTATGCCCGGAGCAGCGGGTGTGCACCGTGACCCTGGTCACCGGGCTCAGTTCTGCGGCCACAGCACCGGATCCTCCGGGCACAGGCTCGCGGAGCGGGTGGTCGGGACCGGGCCGGTGCCGGGGTCGAACGCCCACCCCGAAATCGGCCCCGCCGCCTTCCAGAACAGCGTGCCCGACGCCTCGACCACCTGGTACTGCCGTTCGCTGCCGTCGACGAGCTGGGTGCCCACGCAGTAGTCGGTGTACTCGGTTCCCGGTTGCACCGCGCCGACGCTGAACATGCCCGCGGGGTGCATGGCGGCGCCGGGGTTCGCGACGGTGCTGGGGGCGCCGGTCGCCGCACCGCGAATCCAGTGCGGTGCGCCGCGGTCGGCCGCGCAGGTGAAGGCCGAGCCGCCCGCGACGACCGTCGACGACTGCGTGTAATCGTTTCCGGCCCACAAACATCGGGGTTCGGGGCCGGTCGCCGCCGCCGCGACGGCAGCGCCCAGGAAACTGACGGTGGCGACCGCCGCCACCGCGCCCGCCATCCCGCGCAGCCACAGGGGCCTGGCGGTACGGTGCTCGGAAGTGGCGGACGCGGCGGCGAATTCGGATTCGTTGGTGACCATGGTGCCGAAGGTAGGAATCTCCGGTCCCGGCCCACACCCCGCTGCGGTGCTGTTCGGCCGTAATACCGTGGTACTAGGGGTTTCTCCGCGGCGCATCCTGTCCACCCCCGTGCACGGATCGTCACGCAGATGTGTCGCCGTACCACACCCTCGTTTACTCGGTGGATATGTCCTCGCGGCAACCTGGAATCGAATAGCGAGCCGCGTTCGCGCGGCCGCCGACAGTGCCGACTGCCCGATGCCGCAGAATGGCTGCGGGTGTGCGGAAGTGCGAGCCCCGAAACCGACAACCGGGGCAGAACGGTAGGCCGTGCGTGACAATGGACAACTTATCCGGCTCGGTGGCGTTGCGAGCCGGAGCGCCCGAGCGTGCGAGGGCGGCGGTCGATCCTCCGATGCGTTCCGACGCGGTGCGGGGGAGTGAGTACGCGGTGTTGTTGCGCCGGGTGCGCCAGGCCGGGCTGTTGGATCGGCGGGTGCGCTACTACGGCTGGAAGAGTGCGATCACGGCGGCCGCCTGGGTTGCCGGATGGGTGGCGTTCGTCCTCGTGGGCGACTCGTGGTGGCAGGTGGCGGTCGCGGCCTGGCAGGCCGCGGTGTTCGCCCAGCTCGCCTTCCTCGGGCACGATGCGGGACACCGGCAGATCTTTCGCACCCGGTGGGCCAATCACCTGTACGGGCTGATCGCCGGGAACCTCGGCATCGGGGTGAGCATCGGCTGGTGGACCAGCAACCACAACCGCCACCACGCGCACCCCAATACCGAGGGGGAGGACCCGGACGTCAGCGGGGTGCTGGCGCATTCCGGCGAGCGCGCGCGGCGCGGGCAGGGCGTGCGGCGGCTGATCTTCCGGTACCAGGCGTGGCTGTTCTTCCCGATGCTGCTGCTGGAGGGCTGGAGCCTGCACGGCGCGAGCGTGCGGGGCGTGGCGAGCTGGAACATTCGGCACCGCCGCCGGGAGGCGGTGATGCTGGGCGCGCACTTCGTCGGATACCTGGTCCTGGTGCTCGCGGTGCTGCCGCCGGTCCACGCGCTCGCATTCGTGCTGCTGCACCAGGGCCTGTTCGGTTTGTACATGGGCTGCACCTTCGCTCCCAACCACAAGGGGATGGCGGTGCTGACGGCGGAGGAGTCCACCGACTTCCTGCGCCGCCAGGTGCTCACCTCCCGCAATGTGCGCGGCGGCTGGTTCGTCGACACCGCGCTGGGCGGCCTGAACTATCAGATCGAGCATCACCTGTTCCCGGCGATGCCGCGGCCCGCCCTGCGCCGGGCGCAACCGCTGGTCGTGCAGTTCTGCGCCGAGCGCGGGCTGCCGTATTGCGAGACCGGGCTGCTGGAGTCCTATGCCCAGGCCCTGGGGCACCTGAACACCGTCGGACAGAGTGCGCGAGCGCTGCCGCCGTCCGAACCCGATGCCCGCCCACTGGTGTCCAGTGCGAAAGGCGCGGACTGACGTTCAGCGTTGCGGGCTGCAGGCGCCGGGCTGGGCGAGCTCGTCGCACGGCGTATCGCCGTGCGTGCGGACGACGTCCTTACCGGCATTGTCGGTGAGGTAGCGCAGGAAGGCGGCCTCCAGCGAGTCGTGCGGGAGTTCGCCGTTGCTGTAGGCGTATTCGACTCCCCAGAACGGATAGCCGCCCGCGACGACCTCGTCCCGCCCGGGGCGGTGTCCGTCGATGGTGACCGTGACGGTCCCGGCGCTGTGTGCGGCCTCCGCGTAGGACGCGTAGCCGATCGCGCCGGGAATGTCGGCCACGGTCTCGAGCATGTCGCGGGTGAGCGGCACCTCGCAGGCGGACAGGCCGGGCGGTGCGGTGAATCGGATGGCGCGGCAGCCGGCTTGGGGGAGCGCGACGGAGCCGCCGTCGAGCAGCCGCTGCTGGAAGGTCTCCCTGGTGCCGGAGCCGAGCGCCCGATTGATCACGCGCACAGGGTGATCCGGCCCGCCGACCTGATTCCAGTTGGTGATCCGGCCCTGATACAGGTCGCGAATCTGCTCCCGGGTCAGATCGCGTATCCCGAGGTCGCGGTGCACGACCACGGCGAATACGGCCATCGCGAGCGGCCGCGGCAGCAGGCCGGGATAGCCGACGCCCTTGGGGCCGTCGGTGATGGCGAGCAGTCCGGCATTGCCGCCGCCCTCCTCGTCGACGCGGGTCAGGCCGCGCTCGCTACCCTCGAAGGCGAAGGTGAAATCGGCTCCGCTGCAACCTTTCCGGTAGGCCGCGGTGGCGTCGCGGACGACCGGCTCGAAGGCCGAGGAGCCGACCAGGGTGAGGCTGCCGCGGACGCAGTGCGGCGCGGGCGGATCGTCGCCGAGCAGGGTGATGGAGAACTGGATCACGATCACCGCGACCAGGAATGCCATGAATCCCAGCATGTTTCGGGAAACGCCGGTCTGGCTGCGGGTTTCGGTGATGCGGCCGCCCTTGAGCTTGCCGTACAGGGTCGGCTCCGGGTAGTCGCTGCCGCCCGTGGTGCGCTGCAGGATGGCGAGGATCTTGTAGTGGTCGCGCCGGTTCATCGGCACCCTGGGCAGGTCGATGATGCCGATGTGGTGGGCGGTGTCCTCGCGGGCGTCGATGCCCCGGCCGGGCTCGAGGTGATCGCCGAGCGTCGGTTCGCTGAGCTCGGTGACCGCCATGCCGACCACGCGGCGCCGCGGAAAATGCAGGTGTAGCCCGACCGGCCCGTCCGGCATCGAGTAGTCGGCGGAGTCGATATCGGTGACGCCGTTGTTCTCGATGCGGATCAGCACCACCGACAGGTCTTTCAACTCCGCGCCGGAATCGGCGTCGTCGGGCCGCATCTGGGTGAGCACGCCCGGGAACGCCGACTCGATCTCGCCGGTCACCGGGGTGTCCATCTGCACGCGGTAGCCGAGCTGTTTGCGCCGGATCACCACGAATTCCCACAGGAATGCGATCAGCGAGACCGCGAGCGCGATGAGCGGCAGTCCGATCTGGACCAGATAGTTGTCCACCTGGGTCATGTCCCCCGAATGCATTGGATGGCAACCATGTTCGGCGCACTCACGGGGCCGGTCCAGCGAGAGCGGACAGTGTTGGGCAACAATTCACCGCCGCGACAACAGGTGTCGCGGCGGTGACCCGGTCCGGATCGGGGCGGGCCGTCAGCAGCCCTGCAGTATTCCGCCGAGTGTGTCCTTCTCGGCCTGCTGCAGCGTCAGGTCCCACTTCGATTTCACCGCGACCCACATCCGGGCGTAGGTGCAGCGGTAGCCGGTGTTCGGCGGCAGCCACTGGGTCGGATCCTGGTCGCCCTTCGAGCGATTCGACGCGGCGGTGACCGCGATCAGCTGTGGGTCGTCGAGGTCGTTGGCCAACTTCTCACGCTGGTCGGTACTCCATTCGGCGGCACCCGATCGCCACGCCTCGGCCAGGGCGACAACGTGATCGATATCCACATCGCCCGCATCGGCCACGGTCTTGTCGTCGTAGGGCGAATACCAGCTGCCCGCGGTGGGGCGGCACTCGGCGTCCACCTGCACGCCGCTGCCGTCGCGCTGCAGCACGGTCTCCCGGGTCGTGCACTGGCCGGACACGGTGCTCCAGTGCGGGAACTTCTCCCGCGAGTAGCCGCTCATGGATCCCTCGTCGCGCACCGTGAGTTCATTCAGCATGCCGCGCGCGGAATCGGCGGATGGAATCCCCGGCGGCTCGGCGGCGGCCGTCCCCGGAATCGACAGGGCTGCCACGGCAGCCGCGGACACGATCGCGCCGATGGCGGTGGAGAAGCCTCGCATGTGCCTTCCGTTCATTCGAAACTGGTCGGACGCGTAGGAGGGTATGCGATGACGACGAAATCCAGATGACCGTCCGGTAACCGGTTTCAGCGTTGCGCTGCGGTCGACGGGGGTTTACCGCACAATGAGCACCTGGCAAACGCCGTGTGAGGGCGGCGTTTTCACCCGGGAGCATCCATGACCGAGACCCGATCCCCGTCCGACGACGAACGCCGCCTCGCCGAACTCGGCTACAAGCAGGAGCTGGCCCGGTCCTGGTCCGGGTTCTCCAACTTCGCCATCAGTTTCACCATCGTCTCGATCCTGACCGGCGGGCTCGCCAGCTATGGCATCGGCCTGTCCAACGGCGGGCCCATCACCATGGCGTGGGGCTGGCCCCTGGTATCGATCATGGTGTTGTTCGTGGGGCTGGCAATGGCCGAATTGGCCTCGGCGTACCCGACTTCCGGCGGTCTGTACTGGTGGGCCTCGGAGCTGGGCGGCCCGATCTGGGGCTGGTTCACGGGCTGGTTCAATCTGATTGGCCAGATTGCCGTGACCGCCTCGATCGACTATGGCGCGGCCATTTTCACCACCGTGGTGCTGAACGTCATCGGCATCGATATCGGCACCGACCGCACCGCGATATTCGTGGTGTTCGCGGCCATCCTGGTGCTGCACGCGGTGCTGAACGCGATCGGCCCGCACCTGTCCGCGGTGATCAACAACGTATCGGCCTGGTGGCACGTGGGCGGCGTCGCGATCTTCGTGCTGGTGCTCGGAATCGGCGCGGAACACCATCAGAGCGTCGGCTTCGTCTTCACCGAGACCGTCGACAACAGCGCGGTCGGATTCGGCGGCGTCGCATTCAGTTTCCTGCTCGGCCTGCTGCACGCGCAGTACACGTTCACCGGCTACGACGCGTCGGCGCATATGTCGGAGGAGACCCACGACGCCTCCCGGATGGCTGCCAAGGGCATCATCAACACCATCATCGTCTCCGCCGTCGCCGGCTATCTGCTGATCCTGGCGGTGACGTTCGCGATTCCGAACCTCGGCGACGCGCTGGACCCGGAGAAGAACAGCGGCTACCCGGTCATCTACATCCTGGAGAATTCGCTGAATTCGTTCTGGTCCGGGCTGCTGCTGATCATTGCGGCTGTCGCGCAATTGTTCTGCGGGTACGCCTCGGTCACCTCGGCCTCGCGAATGCTGTTCGCCTTCGCCCGCGACCGCGCGGTGCCGGGATCGGCGTTGTGGTCGAGGCTCTCGGCGCGCAAGGTGCCGGTGAACGCGGTCCTGTTCATCTCGTTCTTCGCCTTCGTGCTGCTGATCCCGTCGATGCTGGTGCCCGCCGCCAATGCCCCGACCGCCTATGCCGCCGCCACCTCCGTCGCCACCATCGGCCTGTACATCGCCTACGGAATTCCGGTGCTACTGCGGCAGTTACACGGCAGCCGATTCGCCACCGGCCCGTGGACGCTCGGTGCGTGGTACCGCCCCGTCGGCATCGTCGCGCTGCTCTGGATCGTGGCGATCAGCGCGCTGTTCATCCTGCCCATGGACGACCGCGGCTACCCGTGGAACGACGAATTCACCTGGACCTCGGTCAATTACGCCCCCCTGACCCTGGTCGGCGTCGTCGGCGCGATCGCCGTCTGGTGGTTCGCCTCCGCCCGCCGCTGGTTCACGGGCCCCAGGCGAAACATCGACTGATTGCCTCTAGGACGAAGTCAGAGCGGGGTCACGTAGGCGCCCGAGATTCCGCCGTCGACCAGGAACTGCGAGGCGGTGATGAAGGACGAATCGTCGCTGGCCAGAAATGCCACGGCCGCGGCGATTTCCTCCGCTTCGGCGAAGCGGCCGAGGGGGATGTGGACGAGGCGGCGGGCGGCGCGCTCGGGATCCTTGGCGAACAACTCCTGGAGCAGGGGAGTGTTCACGGGCCCGGGGCACAGCGCGTTGACGCGAATCCCCTGGCGGGCGAACTGGACTCCGAGCTCGCGGCTCATGGCGAGCACGCCGCCCTTGGAAGCGGTGTAGGAAATCTGGGAGGTGGCCGCGCCCATCACGGCGACGAACGAGGCGGTATTGATCACCGAACCCTTGCCGCGCTCGAGCATGTGCTCGATGGCGTACTTGCTGCACAGGTAGACCGAGGTCAGGTTCACCTCCTGCACGCGCCGCCAGGCGTCCATGCCGGTGGTGCGGATCGAATCGTCGTCGGGCGGTGAGATTCCGGCGTTGTTGAAGGCGATATCCAGGCCGCCGTAGGCATCGACCGCCGCCTGGAACATCGCCTGCACCTGGGTCTCGTCGGTGACGTCGACCTTCACGTACAGGCCGCCGACCTCGGCGGCCGCGGCCTCACCGGAGGTGGCGTCGATATCGGCGACAACGACCTTCGCGCCTTCCTGTGCGAACCGCCGGGCCGTGGCGAGGCCGATGCCACTGCCGCCACCGGTGATGACCGCGACTCGATCCTGCAAGCGCTGCACTGTCTCTCCTCTGTTCGTTCCTGCGCGAATGGTCAGTCGGTGGCGATGAAGACGTTCTTGGTTTCGGTGAAGGCGCGGGCGGCGTCGGGGCCGAGTTCGCGGCCGAGGCCGGATTGTTTGAAACCGCCGAACGGGGTCCAATACCGCACGGAGGAATGGGAATTCACCGACAGGTTCCCCGCCTCCACCCCGCGCGAGACGCGTAGTGCCCGGCCCACGTCCGAGGTCCAGATGGACCCGGACAGGCCGTATTCGGTGTCGTTCGCGATGCGCAGGGCGTCGGCCTCGTCATCGAACGGCAGCACCGCCACCACCGGCCCGAACACCTCCTCGGTCACGACCCGGTCCGCGGGGCTCGAGGGCAGCACCACGGTGGGCGGGAACCAGAACCCCGGTCCGTCGGGCCGGGATCCGGTGAAGGCCACCTTGGTGGACGGCTCCAGGAATCCGGCCACCCGCTCGCGGTGCGCGGCCGAGATCAGCGGGCCCATCTCGGTGTCCGCATCGGCGGGATCGCCCACTCTCACACCTCGGACCGCGGGCTCCAGCAGTTCGAGGAATCGGTCGAAGATGCTGCGCTGCACCAGGATCCGGGAGCGGGCGCAGCAGTCCTGACCGGCATTGTCAAAGACGCCGTAGGGTGCGGTGGCGGCGGCCCGCTCCACATCGGCGTCGGCGAACACGATATTGGCGTTCTTGCCGCCCAGCTCGAGCGTGACCCGCTTCACCTGGTCGGCGCATCCGGCCATGATCTGCTTGCCCACCTCGGTGGAGCCGGTGAAGACCACCTTGCGCACGGCGGGATGGGTGACGAACCGCGCACCGACCACCGACCCGCGGCCCGGAATCACCTGAAAGACGTTGTCCGGCAGTCCCGCTCGCGCCGCCAGCTCGCCGAGCCGCACGGCCGTCAGCGGCGTGAGTTCGGCCGGCTTGAGCACCACGGTGTTCCCGGCGGCGAGCGCCGGGCCGAAGCCCCACGCCGCGATCGGCATGGGGAAATTCCACGGCACGATGATCCCGACGACGCCGAGCGGCTCGTGGAAGGTGAGGTTCACACCGCCCGCGACCGGAATCTGGCTGCCCAGCAGCCGTTCCGGGAGCCCGGCGCTGTAGTGCAGCACGTCGCGGACGTTGCCCGCCTCCCAGCGCGCGTTGCCGATGGTGTGGCCCGCATTGCGCACCTCGAGCGCCGCGAGGTTCTCGAGGTCGGCGTCGACCGCCTCGGCGAACCGGCGCAGCAGCCGCGCGCGGTCTCCCGGTGCGACCGCGCGCCAGCCCGGCAGGGCCTGCTGGGCCCGCTCGATGGCGACATCCGTGGCGGCCTCGTCGGCTGCCTCGACCGTGGCCACGACCTCCTCGGTCGCGGGGTTGACGACCTGCGTCGTTGTCACCGAATGCGCTCCTCTCCATACGTTGCCGCCTGCTCGACCAGCGCCCGCACGAGCCGGTGGTCGGCCGCGTTCTCCTCCGGATGCCACTGCACGCCCACCAGGAACGGACCGGTGCGGGCCTCCGCGGCCTCGATGGTGCCGTCCGCGGCGTGCGCGGTGGCGGTCAGCCCCGGCGCCAGCGTGTCGATGGCCTGATGATGATGGCAGTGCGCCTTCAGCTCGGGTCCGGCGATCGCGGCGACCCGGCTGCCCGCGACCGTCCGGACGGTGTTGACCGTGAACGTGCCGGGACTGCGGGAGTGGTCGGTGTGCCCGAGGACGTCCGGAAGATGTTGCAGCAGTGTGCCGCCCAGCGCGGCGTTCACCAGCTGCAGTCCGCGGCAGACCGCCAGCACCGGCATCCCCGCGGCGCGGGCCCGCTCGAAGAGCGTGAACTCGAATTCGTCTCGGTCCGGGCGCACTCCGCGCGTGGCCGGATGCGGCGCGGCGCCGTAGCGAGCCGGATCGAGGTCGGCGCCGCCCGTGAGCACCAGCCCGTCCAGCCGGTCCACGAGCTCCTGGCGCGCAGTTCCGGTGGGCGGCAACAACACCGGGATACCCCCGGCGCGCTCGGTCATATCGATGTAGGTGCGATGCAGCACGGCACTGTCGACATCCCAGTGCCCGAATCGGGTGCGCTCGGAGTAGGTGGGCAGCCCGATCACCGGCCGCCGCACGGGTTCGGGGGACGGCGAGTCGGCGGAGCTTGCGGAGCCGGCGGGGTGGGTAGATTCAGAGCCGTTCGAAGCCACGGATTCGCTCCCAGTCGGTCACCGCGGCATCGTAGGCGTCGAGCTCGACCTGGGCCGCATTCCGGTAGTGCCGCACCACGTCCTCGCCGAAGGCCGCCTTCGCGATCTCGCTGTCGCCGAACAGCTGGGCGGCGTCGCGCAGGGTGCGTGGCACCCGCGGCCGTTCGGAGCGATAGGCGTTGCCGCGCAGTTCCGGCTCCAGCGGCAGCCGCTGCTCGATGCCGTGCAGCCCGGCCGCGATCAACGCCGCGACGGCGAGATACGGATTCACGTCGCCGCCCGGCACCCGGTTCTCCATCCGCAGCGACGGTCCGTGCCCGACCACCCGCAGCGCGCAGGTCCGGTTGTCACGTCCCCACGCCACCGCGGTGGGTGCGAAGCTGCCGTCCTGGAACCGCTTGTAGGAGTTGATATTCGGCGCCAGCAGATAGGTGAGCTCGCGCAGGCAGTCCAGCTGTCCGGCCAGGAAGTGCCGCAGCAGCGCCGATCCGCCGTCCGGGTCGTCACCGGCGAAAACCGGATCGCCCGCCGCGTTGCGCAGGCTGAGATGGATGTGGCACGAATTACCCTCGCGCTCATTGTATTTCGCCATGAAGGAGATGCTGCGCCCCTCCTGGGCCGCGATCTCCTTGGCGCCGGTCTTGTAGATGCTGTGGTTGTCGCAGGTCACCAGCGCCTCGTCGTAGCGGAAGGCGATCTCGTGCTGGCCCGGATTGCATTCGCCCTTCGCCGACTCGACATACAGTCCCGCACCGGACATCTCGTTGCGGATGCGGCGCAGCAGCGGTTCGATGCGGGCGGTGCCGAGCATGGAGTAGTCGACGTTGTACTGGTTGGCGGGTGTCAGGTCGCGGTAGCCCGCGCGGTACGCCTGCTCGTAGGTGTCGTCGAAGACCAGGAACTCGAGTTCGGTGCCGACGTAGGCGTGCAGGCCGTGCCGGGCCAGCCGGTCGAGCTGGGTGCGCAGCACCTGCCGGGGCGAGGCCGCGACGGGTTTCCCGTGCGGATCCACGTGTTCCACGTCGCACAGCACCAGCGCGGTGCCGGGCAGCCAGGGCACCGGCCGCAGCGTGCCGAGATCGGGACGCAGCACGAAATCCCCGTACCCGGTGTCCCACGAGGACATCTCGTAGCCGTCGACCGTGGTCATCTCGACGTCGACGGCGAGCAGGTAGTTGCACGCCTCGGTCGCGTGGTCGAGCACCTCGTCCACGAAATAGCGCGCCGAACAGCGCTTTCCCTGTAACCGACCCTGCATGTCGGTCATCGCGACCAGGACGGTGTCCAGCGTCCCCGCCTCGACCTGCCGCACCAGATCGGCCACACTCAGCATCCCGGCTCGCATCACGACCCCTCTCGACATCGACCTGCTCACGCTAAGCGAATCCGGGACGGTGCGCTTCCGAACACGCAAGGCGCGTCGCCGATCACCCGCAGGCGGGCGACGCGCCCGGGTTCGGCACGGAACGGCAGGCCCAGTCGGTCGGGATGCGCCAGGCGTTGTCGCGCGGGACGAGCGGGAAGTTGACCAGCATCGGCCGCCCCTGGAACTCCATCGTGGCGGTCGCGACGACGGAGTCGCCGAGATCGGTGACCCGGTCCACCCGGATCGTCGCGCCCGAGTCGCCGAAGGCATCGGCGAGCCGGGTCACCAGCTGCGGATCGCGCGCGGCGTCGGCGACCGTGAAGGGCTTGTCCGCCGCCGCCACGGCGGGGTCCAGTGTCCGGCGCAGCCCGGCCTGCAGGTCCGGCGCGGCGGGGACGGCGGGCCGCGGTGCCGGTGCCGGCGGCGGGCCGTCGCCCGTCGTCTCCGGATACAGCTTGTCGACGACGGCCGCCCAGATATCGTCCGCGCCCATCTCGAATTGATCCGGAGACGAGTACTGGTTCACCGCGACGGCGATGCTGACATCGCGATGGGGGAGGTGCGCGACCATCGTGCGGTATCCGGCGACGGCCCCGTTGTGCCCGACCCAGGCGCCGATGCGGAGCAGGCCCAGTCCGTACTCGCTGTTGCCGAGCTCGGTGAACTGTGCCCGCGCGCTGCGGGCCTGCGGGCTGAGCAGCTCGCCACGGGCGAGCATACGGGCGTACTTCGTCATATCCGAGATGGTGGAAACCATGGCGCCCGCGGCGTTGTAGGTGGTCGGCGGGGTGCGGTCGGTGACGTCGACGGGTTCGGTGCCCTCGTAGGCGTATCCGCGCGCGGCGGGGTCCGGCAGCCGGTCGTCGGCGGGGTAGGAGGTTTCGGCGAGCCCGAGTTCGGCGGCCAGATCGTCGAGGACCTCGCCGATCGGCCGACCGGTGACCCGCTCCACGACACGGCCTAGCAGGAAGTAGTTCGCGTTGTCGTAGACGGTCTCGGTGCGCGGCGGCCGGGCCTCGTCCGGGTGTGCGGCAATGATCCGGAGTGGGTCGTCGGGCCGCCACCCGGTCATCGGCGGATCGGCGTCGGCCGCAGCGACGAATTCCGGATCGGAGGTGTAGTCGTAGACGCCGCTGCGCATTCCCAGCAGGTCGGCGAGGCGGATGGTGTCCCCGTACGGGATCGCGGGGATGTACCGCTCGAGGGGATCGTCGAGGCTCAGCCGCTGCTGATCCACCAGCCGGAGCACGGCCGTCGCGGTGAATGTCTTTGTCACACTGCCGATCCGGTAGTGGTCGCCCGCGGTGGCGGCCCGGCCCGCGCCGAGGTCGGCCTGCCCGTAGGCCCGCGTATAGGTGCCCCGGTCCGCGTCGACGATGCTGACCCAGGCGCCGGGAATCATCCCGGCGGCCATGCGCGACTGCACGATCCGATCGACGTCGGCGGTGAGGTCGGCGGGCAGCGATTCCGGACGGTCCGCGCCGGTTCCGCAGGCCGCCAGGAGCAGTGCCGTGGCCAGCAGCACCCCGAGCCAGCGGAATCGCGTGGAGTGGCGGGCGTTCCAGGTCGTCGATTGCGGCACTGCCGGGTGCTCCCTTGCTTCATCGGTTGCTATGGGCCGTGTGGGACCGGCTCGACCGTCCCGCTGAGTGGGATCCAGATGTGGAGTTTTCCACTCATGCCACTCTGATTACGCATCAGAGTGTTGTAAAAACCCAACAAGTTGTCAAGTAGTTACGCACAGGCGCCGTGTCGGCGCCGGTGTCAATTCCGGGAAACCGGCCACATCGCGGGCCGCGGCGGTCCAGAATCCGTGCAGTGCGGTGTCGGGCGAGGCGACGCCGGATCGCCGTGCGGGCGACGCGCGGAGATCGTTCCGGGCCAGGAGGTGTTCATGATGAACATCGTGAAATCGGTTGTGCTGCACCATCTCGTGCGCGGCCTCATCATGCTGGGCGCCGTAGCCTGCGGCTCCGCGGAGATATTCCACGCCGAGTACCGGCAGAGACACCAGCCCCTCCCAGAGCCGGACTGGTCGATCCCCCATCAGTGGTACGACGCGGCCCACCGTTCCGGATAGTGAGCCCCTCGGCGTCCGGCGGATGCGAGTTCAGGGTTCCGTAACAGCGTCCTCGGGGCGAACGGGGTGCGGGACGGCATCGATCGACGAGAGAACCAGTGCGACGTGGGCTCGCTCCCGGCGGGCGATGTCGAAGTCGGTGCCGAGGGTTCCGCGGTGGCGCAGGCGTTCCCAGGCAGCGATGGCGGGGCGGAGGGCCGCGAGGGCGATGTGGGTGCTGCCGGGGTAGTCCGAGGGCATGCCGCCGTTCGCCGTAATCGCCTCGGTGACGAGGGTTTTCTTGATTATCCCGTCGCTCAGGCCCCACACGGCCCCGCTCACCGCGGGCCGTAGTACCGGGGCCAGCCGCGGTTGTAGGCGCTTCGGTAGCCTGCGTTCGGCGCGAATTCCGTTGTGCTTTAGCGCATGCACCAACTCGATCGAATCGCGGTCGGGTGGCGCGAAGATCAGATTCCCGGCGCGGCGGATCTGCCACGCGTATTCCATCGTCACCGGCAGCAGTTCCTCCGGCACGCCCATGACGTAGCCGAGCCAATACCACAGCCGGCGAACGGATTCGGTCTCCTCGTCGGTCAGCTTCATGCGCAGCGCGTCGTAGGTCGCCAGGGGAGTGAGCATGAACGCCAGGTTCACCACAGACTGGCCGCTGGTGTGGATCGGCGCACCCCACGCGGCGGTGTCCCAGCGACCGCCCCGGCGCAGGTGCCGCCGAACCATCGCGTGCACGAACCGAATACGGACGGTCGCGTCGAACCCGGCACCACCCGGAGCGGCCGCGCCCGGATCGCTCGCCGCCATCAGCCACCGCGCGGTCTCCTCGTATCGGCGGCCGCTCATCCGTTCCGAGCGGCCGTTCAACGCCTGCGGCTTGTTGAGGTCCCCGAATTCGATGACCGCGAGCAGCGCCGCGGCCAGCGCCAGCACGGCGGCGGGCGCGAAACGCCACCACACCGCGGCGCCGCGGCGGACCTGTTCGGCGTCGAACCACGGCGGAGGTTCGAACAGCGGCTCCAAAAGCGCCCGCAGCGACTCGGGCGCGCCCGGAACGTCGGCCCGCCGCTCGCGCAGCGCGCGCTCGAGCAGCGGCCAGCACCGGCTCCGGCCCATATCGGCGAAATCCTCGACCACCGCATCCGCGGGCGCATCGGTTCGGAAGATGCCGCGTTCGAATCTATTCACAAGATCGGCGGGGAGTTTGGTTCGCGCGATTTCCATTCGGAGCGCGCGGCCCGCGTCGAACGGATAGTCGATCTTCGCCTCGGTTGCTTCGGTCATGGCCCGGATCGCCTCCCGAATGGGCAGTTCGATAAATACAACCACTGTAGACAGGCCGCCCCGTCGCCGTACCGAAAGTATGGAAAATCGTGCGGCAGAACTGCATTCGCCATGGCAATTTCGGAATACGGTCCGGTGGTGGGATATTCGCCGGGGGTGCGACCCGCGCGACAGGTTCTGGTTGACGGCCGTTCATCCTGACGTAACCATGAGTTATGAACGACGCTCGGGCCCTGCACCTCCGACACGACGATCCACCCGGTGCCCGCCCCGGCCCGAGAGCCGCCGACGTGGCCGTTCGGCCCGGTGGCGAGCACCCTGTGCGGGACCGATCCGACGTCGAACAGGCGCGGGAGTTCTACCGCCTCCTCACCTCGGAGGCCGAGACACTGACCGCCGCCGTCCAGGCCATCGCGCGGACCCGGCGGGGCACGCCGCGTTCGACCGCCGAATCCCATCGGCTCCGCCGCGATCTGCGGGAGGTGCATCGCTGCCTGGACAATCTCCTCGATCGATTCCCGGAAATCGCGGAAGATCATCGGAGTGCCCGCTGACGGTGCGCGTGGCCGAGGTCACCGAACCGGGCGGACGGTCTCCGGTAGAGTCGAGGTTTCTGTTGTGAAGGAATCTCGTGGACAATCTCGATCTGAAACAAGCTGTAGAAGATTTCGACCAGGCAATTGTCGAATTACTGCGGGCCTCGGGGTGGCTTTATCACGTGCATCGCACCGCGGCGCGGGATTCCGCCGTTCCGCCCGCCCTGCTGGCGGAGGTCCGATCCCGGCTCGAGGCCGTCACGCTGCGAGAGGGCGTCTTCGACCACCTCTACGACGAGGCCGCGTAGCCGCCCGACCCCGCTGCTCCCAGACCCCATCCGGCGGGTGGTAGATTGCCGAGTTGCATTGAGCTATGGGGAGATTTCACGGTGACACCAGGGAACGCGGTGCGGGCCGCCGCGATCGCCGCGGTGATGGCGACGACCATCGCGCTGTCCGGCGCGGTCGGAGCGGGCGGCGGATCGGCCGCCGCATCGGCCGATCCGATCACCTCCTCGGGGCAATTACCGGAATCGCCCACCACGGCCGACGGGTCGCGGATCGCGAACTTCACCATCCACGACGAACGGCACCTGACGTTGTCGGTGTATTCGGCGGCGATGAGCAAGGAGATCCGGGTCGACGTGCAGCGGCCCGCCGACGCCTCCGCGCCGCGCCCGGTTCTCTACCTGCTCAACGGTTCCGGCGGCGGTGAGGATCTCAACACCTGGAACACCATGACCGACGTGCTGCGGTTCCTGGACGACAAGAACGCCAATATCGTGCAGCCGATCGGCGGCGCCTGGAGCATGTACACCGATTGGCTCGCCGACGATCCCGTCCTCGGCCGCAACAAATGGACGACGTTCCTCACCGCGGAACTCCCGCCGCTGGTCGACGCGGCCCTGGGCGGCAACGGACTCAACGCGATCGCGGGACTGTCGATGGCGGGCGATTCGGTGCTGGCGCTGGCGATGGGCACACCCGGCCTGTATCGCAGCGTCGCCTCCTACAGCGGATGCGCCCAGACCAGCGATCCGATCGGGCAGCGCGTGGTGAAGACCATGGTCGAGTTCTGGGGCCACGGCGACCCGGTCAATATGTGGGGGCCCGACCACAGCCCGCTCTGGGCGGCGAACGACCCCTACGTGCACGCCGCCCGGCTGCGCGGGCTGAACCTGTTCGTCTCGGCGGGCAACGGCGTGCCCGGCCCGCACGACACCCTCGACAGCCCCTTCCTGACCTACGGCACCACCCGCACCCCCGACACCCTGGCGAACCAGATCCTGCTCGGCGGCATCATCGAGGCCGGGGTCAACGCCTGCACCCGCAATCTGCAGAATCGACTGGGCGAGTTGGGGATTCCCGCGACCTTCGACTACACGCCGAACGGCACGCACTCCTGGGGCTACTGGCAGGACGCGTTCAAACAGTCCTGGCCCGTCCTGGCCGCCGGAATGGGGCTGTGATCCCGGTCCGCTGCTCATTCGGCACATCCGGCCGGAACGGCCTGGGCCGGTAGCGATTCCGTGCGCGCCGGGGTGCGGAAGGTCCGGTGGACCACCAGGGCGAGGATGGCCACGGCGGCACCGGCCGCGACCGTCACCCCGAACGCCGCCCGCGCGCCGTAGGCGTCGATGATCGGCCCGGCGGCGGCCGGCCCGATGGCGACACCGAACCCCAGCCCGGCCGTTGACCAGGTCAGGGCCTCGGTGAGCGCGCGCGGGGAGACCTGGGACTCGACCACCTGCCCGGAGAGGATCATGGCCGGTGCGAAGAACACCCCGGCGACCAGCATCGCCGCCGCCAGCGTGGCGATCGAGTGCACCAGCAGCAGTGGCAGCGTCATCACCGCGGTCGCCAGAATGGCCAGGGCGAGCAGCCGCTCGGCCGATCGCGCGAGTTTCCTACTGCCGAAGACGAATCCGGAGACGCACGAGCCCAGGGCGTAGACCGAGAGCACCACGCTGGCGGCCGCGGGCTCGCCCTGCCGCTGCGCGAACGCGACACTCACCACATCGATGGTCCCGGCGATGGTGCCCATGGCGACCATCACCAGCGCGACCATCCACACCACCCGATGCCGCAGCGCCCCGATCAGCGATTGCCGCGCGGCGGCACCGATGGCCGGTTCGGTACGGCGTTGCGCGGCAAGCCATATCGTGCCGATCAGCAGCAGTACGCCCGCGACGAGCGGACCAGCCTCGGGGAACAGCGCGACGCTGAGCCCGATCGAGATCGGCGGGCCGACAATGAAACACACCTCGTCGAGCACCGTCTCCCAGGAGAAGGCCGTGTGCAGCAGCGGCGAGTCACGGTGCAGCTCGGTCCATCTCGCCCGCACCAGTGCCGGAGCACTCGGCGCGGCGCCCGCGCAGACCGCGAAGGCGAACAGCAGCCAGGCCGGGCCCGACAGCGCCGAGGTGAGCAGCAGGGCGCCCAGCGCCGCCACGCTGATCCCGGCTGCCACCGGGATCACCCGCCGCTGTCCCAGCCGGTCGACCAGCCGCGACACCTGGGGCGCCGCCACGGCGGTCGACACCGCGTAGGTCGCGGCCAGCCCGCCGGCGAGCCCGAAACCGTCGCCGCTCTGCGCGACCATCGTGATGAGCCCGATTCCCACCATGGACAACGGCATTCGCGCCAGCAGTCCGGCAGTGGTCAGTGGTATGGCTCCCGGCGACCTGAACAGCTCACCGTACGCGCCGAACATAGCGTTTCCCTTCCTCGAATCCCCCGGTTCACATACGCGCCGTATGTGAACGGGCACGCTATTTGACATACGACGCGTATGTCAAATAGCGTGCCGGAGGTGAGGTTCGATGGGTAGCCGTACGCGTGCCGACATGCTCGAGGAGACCAGGGCGAAGCTGCTCGCGTCGGCTCGCCACTACTTCGGCGAATACGGGTACGCGGAGACGTCCATGGACGATCTGACCGCGGCCGCCGGGCTGACCCGCGGTGCGCTCTACCACCATTTCGGCGGTAAGAGCGGCCTGCTCGCGGCGGTGGTCGCCGACGTGGACGCCGAACTCGACGAGCAGCTCAACGAGATCTCGGCCCGGGAGCGCGACGCGGTCACCGCGCTGGAGCTGCGGGCCCGGGCGGACCTCGAGCTGACTCTCCGGCCCGATGTCCAGCGCATCCTGTTCCAGGATGCCCCGGCGGTGCTCGGCCGCACGGTCGACGCGGCCAACACGCAGTGCGTGGAATCGATTGCGGCACTGATCGTCCGGGGTCAGGACGCGGGTGTCATCGCCGCCGAGATGCCCGCGCGCGGCCTCGCCGTTCTGCTCAACGGCGCGCTGGTCGACGCCTCGCGGTGGGTGGCGGCCGCTCCGGAATCCGAGCGGGACCGGCGGCGCGCGGACATGCTCACGGCGATCTCGATGCTGATCGGCTCGCTGCGCCGATAGCTCTCGGCTCAGCCCAGCGGCGGCGGCCTGCGGTGCCCAGTGGCCTGCTCGTAGGCGTAGGCCATGGCGAGGAGGGCGCCGTCGTCGAACGGCCGGCCCAGCAGCTCGACGCCGATCGGCAGGCCCTCGTCGGTGAACCCGGCCGGGACCGTGATGGCGGGCAGGCCGGTGACCGGGCTGCGGCCCTCGGCCAGCATGTCCATCGTCTGCTGGGCCTGGGCGCCGGTGGACAGCAGTGGTGCCGGGGTCTGGGTGGTCGGGTAGACCAGGGCGTCCAGCTCGATGTCGTCGAGCACGCTCAGCGTGTAGTCGATCATCGCCGCGCGGGCCGCGGAGGCGGCGTGGTACAGCGGGGACTCGGTGGTGAACGGCAGGTAGGTGATGAGCACCGCCTGCACGTCGGGCACGGCGGTATTGGACGCGATGATCTCCCACAGGTTGCGGGCCGGGGGCGGGGCGCCGGCGTCGGCGAGGTATTTGTCGATCGCCTGCCGGAACTCGTATTCGGTCAGCTCGGCGGCCAGCGATGCGGCCGCGCCCGGATCGCCGACGTGGACGAACTGCGCGCCCAGCGCGGCCATATCCTCGATCGCCCGGTCGATGACCGCGTTGGTGGCCGCCCGGGCGGGGTCCGCCGGATCGCCGAAGAAGTGGTCGACGATGCCGATGCGCTTGCCCGCCAGCGCATTCGAATCCAGGAGTGACACGTAGCCGGACGACGGACGCTGGGCGCCCACCGTGCTGGGGTCGGCGGGATCGGGCCCGGCGATGACGTCGAGGATCTGGGCCGCGTCGGCGACGGTCCGGGTGATCGGCCCGGCGGTGTCCTGCGTCGTCGACAGCGGGATGATCCCGGCCCGGCTCACCAGCCCGGCCGTCGGCCGGAGGCCGACGCAGTTGTTGCGAGCGGCCGGGATCCGGACGGACCCCAGCGTATCGGTGCCGAGCCCGGCCGCGACGAACCCGGCGGCTACCGCCGCGGCGGTACCGCCGCTGGAACCGCCCGGATTGCGCGTGATGTCGTAGGGGTTGCGGGTCTGCCCGCCCAGCGAGCTGAGGGTGGTCGCGCCCACCGCCCACTCGTGCATATTCGCCTTCGCCAGCACGATCGCGCCCGCCTCGCGCAACCGGCGGGTGACGGTGGCGTCGCGCTCGGGCACGTAGTCCCGGAACATCGTGCTGCCCGCCGTTGTCGGGAGGTCCGAGGTGTCGAAGTTGTCCTTGAGGATGATCGGTATGCCGTGCAGCGGACCGCGTGCGCCGGTGCGGGCGCGTTCGGCATCGAGGGCGGCGGCCGTATCCTGTGCCGCCGGTGCGACGGTGATGATCGAGTTGATCCCGGGCCCGTCGCGGTCGTAGGCGTCGATTCGCTCGAGGTAGTAGCCCAGCAGGTCCCGCGAGGTGAACGCGCCGCCGTCGAGGGCGTTGCGCAGCTGCCGGATCGACATCTCCGCCGCCTCCGATGCGGAGGTGTGCGCCCGGGCGGGCCCGGGGGAGAGCCCGGTCAGCGCCAGGCCCGCACCGGCGGCACCCGCGAGGGCGAGAAATTCGCGCCGCGACCGCCGCGGCCGCGCGTCCCCGCCGGACGGCATTGCCGTGCCGTGTGCCATCCCGCCTCCCGAATGTGCTGATACCGGACCGCCGCACCGCATTGTCG
Organism: Nocardia mexicana NBRC 108244; assembly: GCF_001613165.1. GTDB lineage: Bacteria > Actinomycetota > Actinomycetes > Mycobacteriales > Mycobacteriaceae > Nocardia > Nocardia mexicana. The sequence goes on along the minus strand of NZ_BDBV01000123.1, from coordinate 10,416 downwards.
CCAGGTGAGGCTGCTGTCATGTCGGCCGCGGGCTACATACGTGTTACGTTCGCGCGCCGTGCCCGGGTCCCTGCGCGCCGAGCCCGGACAGAGTACGACCCGGCGGACCCCGCGTGCTCGCGCAGGGCTCAATTACGCCACGTCGGGGCCCGGAACACCGGGAGCCGCGCCGAGTGTCGCGGCGAGCCCGGCGCCCGCGGCGAGCCGCCTACGATCGGGGCGTGAATCACCGGCGATCGCCCAGCACGCCCACGCCGCTCCCGCGCGGTGTGCACGCACTGTCCCGGGAGGAGGTCGCGGCGTCGCAGCGCGGCCGGTTGATGCTCGCGATGGCGGAGGTCGTGGCCGAGAAGGGTTATGCCGCAACGACGGTCGCCGATGTCCTGAAACGGGCGCGGGTGTCGCGGCTGACGTTCTACGAGCACTTCACCAACAAGGAGGCCTGTTTCGTCGCGGCCTACGACACCCTCGCCGAGGAGGTGGCGCGGCGGATCGGCGCGGCACTGTCGGCGCAGGGGGCGCGGGCGGAGCCGATGGAACAGGTCGAGCAGGCGCTCGGCGCCTACCTGGAGACGCTGTCGGAGGAACCGGCGCTGGCCCGGATCTTCCTGGTCGATTCCTATGCGGCCGGTCCGGAGCTGCTGCAGCGGCGCTTCGCGATGCATCGCATGGTGGCGGACTCCATCGCGGACCGGCTGGGGGCGACCACCGACGGGCAGCGGACGGCGTGCGAGGCCTTCGTCGGCGCGGTGCTCTCGCTGGCCACGGCGCGGATCGTGGCCGGTGATCTGGCCGCGGTGCGCGAGCTGCGCGGCCACATCATGCGGCTCGGACGGATTGTCTGGGACTCCTTTCCGAATCTATAGACACAAATGTTTATATAGCGTTACCGTGTCGGCATGACGATGTTCGCCGACAGGTGGTGGCTGCGATGAGAGCACTGACACGCTGTGTCCCGTTGCTGGCGGTCGCGGCCGCCCTGCTGGTCTCGGCCACCGCTATCGCACCCGCCGCGCCGGCGCTGCCCGTCGACGGCGGCGACCGGGGCGCGCAGTGGACGGCCACGCACGATGCGGCGCCCCGGTATCCCGGTGTGCACGTCGACTGGGACGTGCCGGTCACCATGAGCGACGGAACGGTGTTGAAGGCCAACGTGTATCGGCCGATGGATGCCGCCGGGCGCGTCGTCGAGGAGTCGATGCCGTCGATCCTCAACATGACCCCGTACACGAAGCTGATGTGGACGATTCTCGATACGCTGCAGTCGATTCCGGGATTGTCGGAGCCGCTGACGAACTGGCTGGGGAGCCTCGCCGCCGACGGCACGGCCCTCGAGGGCGTCACCGATATCACCCAGGCGCTGTCCGGCGGCGCCACCCGCACGCTCGGCGTGGACCGCAGGCTCGTGCAGAGCGGCTACACCCAGGTCGTGGTGGATGTGCGCGGAACCGGCTTCTCCCAAGGGATCTGGCAGGTCTTCGGGGCGCGCGAGCGGCAGGACAACGCCGAGGTGATCGACTGGGTGAGCAGGCAGCCGTGGAACGACGGCAAGGTCGGCATGAACGGGGTGTCCTACTCCGGCATCAACCAGTTCCACGCCGCCGAGGCGAATCCGCCTGCGCTGAAGGCGATCTTCCCGATCGAGGGCGGCGCCGACCTGATGCGCGGCTACGCGGCCCAGGGCGGTGGCATCGGCCCCGTGGTGCCCGGGCTGCCGCTGATCGTGAATCTGGCCAAGTTCGTTCCCGACCTGCAGTCCATCCTGCAGGGCCGGTTCGACACGCGATGGCTCACCGACCGATTGGCGAGCCCGATGGCCTTCGAGGACTACGCCTTGGCGCTGCTCACCACGCCGTCGCTGGACCAGCTGCCACCGCATGTGCGGCAGGCGTTCGACCCCGGCAGCGCCTTCCGGCAGGACTGGTCCAACGACCTCGGCGCGATCACGGTGCCGACCTTCGTCGTCGGCGGCTGGCACGACGTCTGGAACATGTCGGAACCGCGCGAGTTCAACGGCCTACGGCTGCCCGCGGGGCAGAAGAAGCTGCTGATGGGGGACACCTATCACCTCAACCCGGGCGCCGGGTTCGGCCGGTCGGGCGCTCCGCCGCGGCTGGATGTGCTGCAGCGCGCGTGGTTCGACAAGTGGCTCAAGGGAATCGACAACGGCATCGACGGCTACGGGCCGGTGGTCAGCCAGCAGCAGGGCGGGGGCTGGAGCGTCGCCGGCGCCTTCCCGCACCCCGATGTCACGCACGAGCGGGTCTACCTGTCCGCCGCGCCGAGCGGCACCGGCGGCGGCAGCCTGCACGACGGCAGCCTGGGCTTCGCCCCGCCGATGGACAACGCCCGGCTCACCGTGGCGCCCGGCGTCATGAGCCTGTGTTCCCGCGACACGGCCGAAACCTCCATGGGCATCACGTCGATCGTGGTGGGCTGCACCGCCGACGCCCGCCCCCAGGAGATGAACGGCCTCACCTTCACCAGTACGCCCGTGGCCGAGCCGACCGTCCTCTCGGGCCCGATCAACCTGCACCTCAACACCGTTCACGACGCGACCGACGGGTACTGGACCGCCACGGTCAACGATGTCGCCCCCGACGGCCGCTCCACCATGCTCACCACCGGGCAGCTCGTCGCCTCCATGCGCGAAATCGACGACGGCGCAACCGAATACTCCGCCACCGGCGATGTCGTCGCCCCGCACTACCGGCTCGGGCTCGACACCCGCCGCCCGGTGACGCCCGGGCAGCCCGTCGCGCTCGACATCGGCCTCAACCCCACCGAGGCCGTCCTGCAGCCCGGCCATCGCCTCCGCATCGACGTCTACGCCGCCAACTTCCCGAAAGGCGTTCCGGCCCTGCCGATGCTGCTCGAGACGGGGCTGAAACCCCAGCACGTTCAACTGGACCCTGCCGCACCCAGTTACGCCAGCGTGCCGCTCGGCCGCACCTGGTAGGTATCCGTTCGAATGCACAAGCGGCAGCGGTCGTTTCCGTGAGTTTGCCCGCTGTCGATGGCCGGTCGGTCTGGAACCATGCGATCCATGACGTATGAACGGTGGGCGATCGACCGCCGCGTGGCCGGGCGGCGGGCCAGGGGACCCGGTGCCGCAGGGGAGTGCCGGGAACGTGGTCGCCCGCTGAGCGTTCCGGTGCTCGCCGTGCTCGTCGGTGTCGTAGCGAGCCTGAATTATGGTGCCGCGCAGGCGGATCCGGGTATACCCGCGACCTGGTACGTGGTTTCCGGCGCGGCAGCGGGCGGCAACGGCTCCGAGGCGGCTCCGTTCGGCAGTCTCGAGGCCGTCGAGCGCGCGGGGAGTCCCGGCGACACCATCGTGGTGCTGCCCGCCCCGCGGAACGCGCCGCCGCTGGACGGCGGGATCGCGCTGAAACCGGGCCAGCAGCTGATCGGTGCCGGACCGGCGGTGACCGAGGCGCCCGCCGCCGCCCCGGTGCCGAGGCTGACCAATAGCAGACTCGCGCGCGACGGAGACGCGGTGAAACTCGCGAGGGGCGCGGCCGTGCGCAATCTGGTCATCGACGGCGCCACCCGCGGCGGCATCTACGGCAATGATGTCGCAGATGTGACGGTGTCCGGCAACGACATCTCGGGCACCAACCGCCTGTGCCACGACGGTTTCATGATCGGCCCCTTCCAGGTCCCGGTGACCCTGCCCGCGGGAGTGGCGGTCGCTCCGCTGCCCCCGTTCCTGCTCTTGAACAACGGCTGGGCCGCGGTGATGGTGGATGCCGCCACCGCCACCGGAACCGTTCGCATCGAGGGGAATCGGGTGCACGACACCGGCTGCGGTGACGGCATCGACGTGCGCACCTTCGGTTCGGCGACGGTGGCGGCCGAGCTCACCGACAACACCCTGACCCACATCAACCTGGGTCTCGCCAAGCTGTCGATCCTGGCGATCGGACTGCAGAGCAACGACGATTCCCGGCTCGAGGCGACCCTCACCGGCAATACCGAGACCGATATCGCCAGTCCCGCAGGGCATCCGGGCAATCTGGCCGCCGACAGCGAGGGAATCTTCATCAACCCCACCGGTCGTTCGTGGCTGCGCGCCCGCGTCGACCGGCACCGGTTCGACAACGGCGGCGGGAACTTCTCGGCCAACGGCCTGGAGTACGTGACGACCAGCGGCTCACCGACTTCCGAGGTCACGGTCACCGACAGCACCTTCGACCGGGTCGTCGGCGACGTGATCGAGAACTACAACCTCAGCGGCGATGCCGCCGAACAGCAGCTGACACTGGACGGCGTCCGTGCCATGCACTCCACCTTCCCCGGCGCCGCGGCGCACCCGGTGGTACCCGTCAACCTCGGAACATGCTTGGTGACAACGGGATTCGGGCGCGCCTCGAAGACGGGCCTGGTGGTGCGGAACTCGGAGTTCGGCGATTGCAGCGGCGACGGGATCGGCATCGTGAGCTACACGCCGGAGGGCGGCGGCGCGGCCGAGATGAGCTTCGACATCCAGGATTCCCGCGTTTCCGGTGCCGCGGTCAACGGCCTGAACGTGCTCGTGGTCGGCAATCCCGCCGCACTGCGCGTCCGGGTGCAGGACTCCTCGATCACCGGCGCCGCGCAGGCGGCGATCCGCGCCGACCGGCGCGGTGGCGAAAGCGGCAGCATCGCACTCGACTTCGGCGGCGGCGCGCTGGGCAGTACCGGGAACGTCTGCGTGGCGGGTCCGGTGCAGCTGTCGGGGGTCTCGGTCGATGGGTCGCCGGGCCCGTGCACGAAATAGTCGAGCTCACCGAGAACGGAGCGAACGCCCGGTAGGCTGAACCGATGACTGCGATGCGGCTCCTCGCGCGCGTCAACCGCTGTGCGACCAATCCCGGATTCCGCTGGTTCGCCGGGCGGGTGGACGGCTACGCCAATGTCGTGCACGTGGGCCGCCGCTCCGGCCGGAGCTACCGCACCCCGATCGGGATCACCTGGGACGGCGACGAGCTGATGGTCGCCGTCAACTACGGCCGCGCCAGCGATTGGGTGCGAAACATCCTGGCGTCCGGCGACTTCCGGCTGGAGCACCGCGGCCGCTTCATCGCGATGCGCCGCCCCCGGCTGCTCCGGATCGGCCACCGCGACTTCCTGGTCGCCGAGCGGGCCGACCCGTGACCGGCTACTGGCGGTAGGTTGCCAGGAAGCGCCCGATGCGCTCGATGATGGCCTCGAGATCGTCGGCGTAGGGGAGGGTCACGATGCGGAAGTGATCCGGTCGCGGCCAGTTGAATCCGGTGCCCTGCACGATGTGCAGCTTCTCCTGCAGCAGCAGGTCCAGGACGAACTGTTCGTCGTCGTGGATCGGGTACATGTCGAGATCGATCCGCGGAAACGCGTAGAGCGCGCCCCGGGGCCGCACGCACGATACGCCCGGAATGGAATTGAGCGCCTCCCAGGCCCGCTCGCTCTGCTCGCGCAGCCGCCCGCCCGGCAATGTCAGGTCGTAGATGCTCTGATGGCCGCCGAGGGCCGCCTGAATCGCCTGCTGCGCAGGAACATTCGCGCACAGCCGCAGCCCCGCCAGCATGGTCATGCCCTCCAGGTAGTTCTCCGCGTGCTGCGTCGGGCCGGAGACCGCCATCCAGCCGGACCGGAATCCGGCGCAGCGGTAGGACTTCGACAGTCCGGAGAAGGTCAGGCACAGCAGATCGGGCGCGAGCGCGGCGGTGGCGACGTGGTCGGCATCGTCGTAGCGGATCTTGTCGTAGATCTCGTCGGAGAACACCACGAGGTTGTGGCGGCGCGCGACCTCGAGGATCTGTCGCAGCACCTCCGGTGAGTAGACCGCACCGGTGGGATTGTTCGGGTTGATGATCACGATCGCGCGGGTGCGGTCGGTGACCTTCGCCTCGATATCGGCGACATCGGGGAACCAGTCCGCGGACTCGTCGCACATGTAGTGCACGGGGCGGCCGCCGTTGAGCGTCGTCGACGCGGTCCAGAGCGGGAAATCCGGTGCGGGAACGAGCACTTCGTCGCCGTTCTCCAGCAGCGCCGTCATCGCCATCATGATCAGCTCGGAGACACCGTTGCCGAGGAAGACCTGCTCGATGTCGAGGTCGCCGACGCCGAGGGTCTCGTAGTACTGCACGACCGCGCGCCGGGCCGAGAGTAGTCCCTTCGACGTGCAGTAGCCGCTCGAGGCGGGCAGGTTGCGGACGATGTCCTGCAGGATCTCCGGGGGCGCCTCGAAACCGAACTGCAGGGGGTTGCCCGTGTTGAGCTTCACCACGTGGTGGCCCTCGGCCTCCAGCCGGGCCGCGTGCTCCGCCACCGGTCCGCGGATCTCGTAGGACACCCCCGACAGCTTGCTCGACTGCTTGACCTGCATGAACATCCCTTCCTCGGTGCGGTGGACACCCACTCTACTTGGAAGTTCCAAGTATGCACTTGGTTTTTCCAAGTCGCGGGCTACAGTGGGGATGTGCCACGCCGAAGCTACGACCACTACTGCGCCGCGAGCCGAGCCCTCGACGTCGTCGGCGACCGATGGAGCCTGCTGGTGATCCGCGAATTGTGTTCCGGCCCACGCCGTTACAGCGATCTGTTCGCCGATCTGCCCGGCATCAGCACCGATGTGCTGGCGGCGCGGCTCAGGGACCTCGAACGCGACGGCGTCCTGACCCGGCATCGCGCCGGACCGCGCGGGGCGACGGCGGCCTACGAGCTCACCCCCGAGGGCGCGGCGCTGCGTCCGGTCCTGGAGGCGCTGTCGGCGTGGGGGACCCCGCTGCTCGGCGAGCGCCGCGCCACCGATGCGGTGCGCGCGCACTGGTTCGCCCTGCCGCTCGGCCGTGCCATCGCCCGCCGCATCGAGGCCGGAACCGTCACCGTGACGATCGGGGAAACGGTCTTCCACGTCGTCGTCGACGACACCGGAATCGCCCACCGCGACGGCCCCGCGCCGGATCCGGACATGGAACTCCGCCTGGACATGGCCACCGCCACCGCCGTCGCCACCGGCACCCGGTCGCTCGCCGACGTGGTCCCGGATGCCGACTGGCCCGCCCGTGAATCACCCACTCCCGCCGCGCGGTAGCGACCGCGACCGCTAGGCTCCCGGTCCTGTGGCCCTCAGCGCAACCGTCTACACCTTCGCCGTGCAACTGGCCGACGTCGATCGCGACGTCTATCGGGAGTTGGACCTGCGGGTCGCGCGGCACCCGTCGGAGACGGCCGAGTTCATGGTGACGCGGGTGCTGGCCTACTGCCTCGAGCTCGAGGAGGGCATCGCCTTCAGCGACGGCGGGGTGTCGTCCACCGACGAACCCGCGGTCCTGGTGCGCGATCTGACCGGGCGGCTCACCGCGTGGATCGAGGTCGGCGCTCCCGACGCCGACCGCCTGCATCGGGGCAGCAAGCTGGCCGAGCGGGTCGCGGTCTACACCCATCGCGATCCCGTCAAGGTGCTGAGTCCGTTGGCGGGCAAGCGAATTCACCGCGCCGAGGCGATTCCGCTCTATGCCTTCGACCGGGAGTTCGTCGACTCCGCCGTCGCCGCGCTGGAACGCCGCAACATCGTCACGCTGTCCCGCCACGAGCGCCTGCTGTATCTGGAAATCAACGGCACGAGCATGAGCACGGCGGTCGACGAGCACGGCCTCGGCTAGGTCGGTAGCCCGATGCTTCCAAGTGAGAGAGATCACGATTTGGTAGCGGAAGGCAGATTCTTACTGCAAACGCTTTCCATCTCCTTTGCCGATTCTTTACTATTGGGCAGACCCTGTGTCACGGGGTCTTCAGCTCGGAAGTCTCACAGCTCCACAGTGTCTCGGCTCCACTTGGCTTCGCCCGCCAGCTTTTCGATGCCAGTACATGTTTGACCGATGAACCGATCCGGTAGCCCGGTTCGGCGAAGGAGAAATATGTCAACCGACACCGATCCGGCCCGACGGACGTCGCTTCCCGGTCTTTCCGGCGCGCTTCCAGGTCTGCTTCGTCACGATCTACCCGCCTCCGTGGTGGTCTTTCTCGTCGCTTTACCTTTGTCCATCGGCGTGGCCGTAGCCACCGGCGCACCCGTCGCGGCCGGACTGCTGGCCGCGGTGGTGGGCGGCCTGGTCGCCGGAGCGTTGGGGGGTTCATCGCTGCAGGTCAGCGGCCCGACGGCCAGCCTCACGGTGGTGGTCGCGCAGAGCATTCAGCAATTCGGCTGGGCCGTCACCTGTTTCGTCACCGTCGGGGCGGGGCTGCTGCAGGTCGTCTTCGGGCTCACCCGCCTCGCGCGCGGCGCCCTCGCCATCGCGCCGGTCGTCGTGCACGGCATGCTCGCCGGTATCGGCGTCGTCATCGCGCTGCAGCAGTTGCACGTCCTGCTCGGCGGGCAGTCGCTGAGTTCGTCGTGGCAGAGCATCGTGCAGCTACCGCAGCAGCTGGGGTCGGTGCGCGGCGGGGACGCGCTGGTCGGCGTCGTCGTCATCGCCATCCTGCTGGGCTGGAAGTATCTGCCGAAGCCGGTGCGCGCGGTCCCCGCGCCGCTGGCCGCGGTGGTGGTGGCGACGCTGCTGGCCATGGTCGTGCCGACCACGGTCGAGCGGATCACGCTGTCCGGCTCGCTGTTCGACGACATCGCGCTGCCGCAGGTGCCGCACGGCGGCTGGGGCACGATCGCGCTGACGATGTTCACGGTCGCGCTGATCGCCAGCGTGGAGACGCTGCTGTCGGCGGTGGCGGTGGACCGGATGCGCCCGGGTCGCCGCACCGACCTGGACCGGGAACTGATCGGGCAGGGCGTGGCGAATATGACCTCCGGGACGCTGGGCGGGCTGCCGATCGCCGCGGTCATCGTCCGCAGCATCACCAACGTCAAGGCCGGTGCGCGCACCAAGGCCTCGACCATGCTCAGCGGGCTGTGGGTGCTGGTGTTCGCGGTCGCGCTGGTCGACGTGGTGCGCCAGATCCCGAAGGCGGCGCTGGCCGGACTGCTCATCGTGATCGGCATCGGGCTGGTGAAGCTCGCGCACATCCGGCTGGCCCGCCGCACCGGGGATCTGATCGTCTACGCGACGACGGTGCTGGTGGTGGTGTTCGCCAACCTGCTGCTGGGCATGCTCGTCGGCCTGGCGCTGGCGCTCGCGCTGCTGCTGTGGCGGGTGGCGAAGGTGTCCATCGCGGCGCAGTCGATCGGCGGGCGCTGGGTGGTCACGATCGACGGCACCCTGACGTTCATGGCGGTACCGCGGCTGACCGGCACACTGGCGGCGATTCCGGCCGGATCCGTGGTGACCGTGGAGATGGCGGTGGATTTCGTCGACCATGCCGCTTCCGATGCGCTGCACGAATGGTCCCGCAACTACGAAATCGGCGGTGGGCGCGTCGAATTCGTGGAGATGGGCACCGCTCGCATCGCGGATCTGGCCTCGGGCCCGCCCACCCGCGGGCATGCCCGGCGCATCCTGAACGAGACGCTGGGCCCGTGGCGGCGCACGGCGCGCACCGATCCGATCTCGGCCGGTGTCGCCGCCTACCACCGCGGGCACGCCCACGTGGTGCGACCGCACCTGGGCGAGCTGCGCGACGGCCAGAACCCCGATTCGCTGTTCCTCACGTGTGCCGATTCGCGGATCGTGCCGAACGTGATCACCAGCAGCGGCCCGGGCGACCTGTTCACCGTCCGCAATATCGGCAACCTGATTCCCGCCGACGGCCGCGACACCTCGGTGGAGGCGGCGCTGGTCTATGCCCTGGACAAACTGGACGTCCGTTCGGTGGTGGTCTGCGGGCACTCCGGCTGCGGGGCGATGGAGGCCCTGTTCCACGAGCGGGTGAGCGGTTCCGGCCTGGACGCCTGGCTGGCGCACGGTCGCCCCGCGCTCGAACAGTTCCGCGCCGGGCATCCCGTGGCGGTCGCGGCCGCCGCGGCCGGGTTCGGCGAGGTGGATCAGCTGGGCATGGTGAATGTCGCCGTGCAACTGGACGTGCTGGCGCGGCATCCGGTGGTGCGGCGCGGCATCGAGGAGCGCGGCGTGGTGCTGTCCGGGCTCTTCTTCGACATCGCCACGGCGCGTGTGGTCGAGATCACCTCCGCGGGGATCGGTGAGATCGATGACGCCGCAAGGCAAGTCACGGCTCTGCCGGTCTAGGGGGACTCCCGGCCGCGGGCGACGGCCGGGGGTCGGCAGGTCGGGCAACGCCCCGGGGTGAGCTCCCGGGGCGTTGTTGTGCGCAAACGGTGTTGTCCAGTGTGAAACCAGTTCGTTGCAGTGCGGGAACCGGCTCGTAGTGCGTGATTGCGAGAGTTGTCGTACCGCCGAGGGCCGGGGTGTGAAGACGATCACGTCGGGATGCGGAAGTGTCCCAAGCTAAATACCCTTTTCTTAGGCTTTGCTAAGTCTTTACTATTAGTCTTGCCCTCACTTTCCGGGTGACTGTCGGGGACAACGTCGTCCCCCA
>NZ_BDBV01000122.1 GCF_001613165.1 Nocardia mexicana NBRC 108244 | reverse complement strand
GGCGGTGGCGGGCCGGGATCGGGGGACGGCCCCGGCGGCAGCGCGAAGAAGAACGGTTTCGGGTTGAGCAGCAGTTCGGGCAGGCCCAAGCGGCCGAGCAGGCCCGGCGGGGGTTCCGGGGCGTCGGTGAGGTCCGGGCACGGATTGGTACACGGATCCGGCGGCAACTCCACCGGGGTGCGGACCGGCGGACCGGCGGGCGGCTCGCCCGGGTCGGCCGTGACCACCGGGTACGGGACCGGCACCTCGAGCGTCTTCGGCACCAGCGATTCGTGCTTGGGCACCGGATCGGTCGCGCACGGGCCGACTCCGGGAATCGGTGCGGCGGAATCGGATTCGGCACCGGGCGCCGCGACGGCCGCCGGGTGCTGCGTACCCACCAGCATCCCGGCGCCCACGACGAACGCCCCAACGGCAGCCACCAGCCGCACGGCCATGGTCCAACCCCTCGAAACCGTGTAATTGCGCGTATTGGTCCGCCGCGTCATGGTGCTCCGTGACGACGCGGCGGTCTCACCCGCGCCAGACACTACCGGGATGAACCGGGCAATTCGCGACATTCGATCGCGATGTGTCCCCTGCGATCACTCCGTTCTCGCGCGGGCACGGGAAATGGTGTGGGTGACTCTCCGAGAACGCGCTTACAGTGGGTTTCAGTCGGCCGCCGAGTGTCCACCCCGACCTGGAGGACCGGCGAGCCCTGCGCGACGTGACGGATGCGTTCGCCGATACCGAAGTGGATTGTCGCCGTGAAGAAGACATTCGCCCGACGCGTGCTCCCGGTGGTTGCCGCGGCGGGCCTGCTCACCCTCGCCGCACCGGCGGCCGTCGCCGCGCCCCGGGACGGCTCCGTGCCGCCGGGCTCCAGCGGTGCGGCCCCCAGCGCGGGCGGTTCGGGATGGTCGGACAGCCCGCACGAGACGGTGCTGCTGCCGCCCTCGGGCGACGAATCCGGCTACCCGTTCTACGCCACCTGCACCCAGGTCTGGGCCGAACACGGCGGGCCGCTGTACCCAGGCCAGCGCGGCTACCGCAGCCAGCTGGACACCGACGGCAACGGAGTAGCCTGCGACCTGCCGCAGTAGTGGTGGCGCACAACCGTTTCCGTGCCATGCCGTCCACCACCATCGTTCCCGGCATGCCGTCCACCACCATCGTTCCCGGCATGCCGTCCACCACCATCGTTCCCGGCATGCCGTCCACCACCATCGTTCCCGGCATGCCGTCCACCGTCGTCGTTCCCGGCATGCTTTTGGCCGGGATCCACACCTCGGACGCAGTGGATTCCGGCCAAAGCGTGCCGGAAATAAGGGCGAGCGCACCGGAGTAACGACGAGTGCGCCGGAGTAAGGGCGAGCGCGCCCGGATGCGTGCCGTCGGGTACTAGTCGTCGGCGGTGAATACGAGCATGGTGGCGCCGATGCGGACCACGTCGCCGTCGGTGAGCATGGCGCCGCTGTCGATCGCCTGCTCGTTGATGAAGATGCCGTTGGCCGAGTGCAGGTCCTTGATCAGCAGTCCGGCCCGGCTCGGCTGGATGTGGGCGTGGTAGCGACTCACCTTGGGGTCGTCGAGCACCAGGTCGTTGTCGGTCATCCGGCCGATCTTCAAGCCGCCCTTGGCGATCGGCACCACGCGGCCGTCCGGCAGCCGCAGCCGCCCGCCGCGCGCGCTGTGCGGCGCCTCGGTGACGGTTTCGGTCATCGCGGCGGCCATCCGCTCGGCCTGCGCGATCGCCAGGGTGTTCAGCGGCTCCTGCCGCAGCACCCGCTTCTCCAATTCGACCAGCGCCGGACCCGGATCGATACCCAGCTCGTCGGCGAGCACGGTGCGCACCCGGCGGCACGCGTCCAGCGCATCGGCCTGCCGCCCGGACAGGTAGAGCGCGGTGATCAACTGCGCCCACAGCGGCTCCCGCAGGGGCTGCTCGTTCGTCATCGACACCAGCTCGCCGACCACCGAAGAGGCACGCCCGCAGGCGATTTCGGCATCGATGCGCGCCGAGGCGACCAGCAGCCGCTCCTCGTCCATCGCGGTGGCGAAGCTGTCGGCGAACTGCAGCCCGGACAGATCGTCGAGCGCCTTGCCCGTCCATTCGGCCAGTGCCGCGGCGAATCGGCGGGCCGCGGCCTCGTGATTGCCCGCGTCGGCGGCCTCCGTGCCGGAGCGCCGGGCCAGCTCGAACCGGCCCAGATCGCAGCCGCTGTCGGACACCTCGAAGCGATAGCCCGAGGACTCGGTGCGCAGCACCGCCCCCGGGTCCACCCCCGAATTGCGCAGCGCCTTGCGGATATTGGACACGAAGACCTGCAGGCTGGCCTGGTAGGAGTCCGGCGGCTCCTCGTTCCACACCATGTCGGCCAGCGCCTGCGACGACACCGCGCGGCGGCGGTTCACGATCAGGGCGGCCAGCAGCGCACGCGGTTTCGGCCCGCCCACCGGCACGGGTACTCCGTCGACCAGCAATTGCACCGGTCCCAGGACCCGCACATCGAGACTCATGTCCGACTACCTAACACCAACATTGGCCATTGCACACCCGAGCTACCGGCGTCCCCGCATGGTGCGCCGCGGTCCCACGATACGTATACGCCCGAATAAAGGTGTCGCCACCGCCCGAATCGGGGCCTCCCACCATCCCGTTCAGGGCCTCCCACCATCCCGGCACGCCCCAGCCTCGACACGCTTTCGGCCGGGGTCACACGTCGAGGTGGATTCCGGGCCAAAAGCGTGCCGGAAATATGGAGCCACGTCGGAAGGAAGGCCGAGCTACCCCGGAAGGACAGGAGTAGCGGCCCACCTCGCGACGACGCCGGAAGGATGGGCCGTGCCCCGTCACCCGGCACGCGCCGGAGCATTCCCGCCATCCCGCACGCGGTCCCCTCCCATCCCAGGCAGGCCGTCTCCTCGCATCCCCGGCACGCGGTCTCCTCACATCCCGGCACGCCGCCACTTCACATCCACGGAAGGCGGCCTCTTCACATCCCGGCACGCCGCCACTTCACATCCCCGGCATGCTTTTGGCCGGGGCCTCCTACGCGGTGACGGACTTGCCCGCGGACTTCAGGTCGGTGCAGGCCTCGATCACGCGCTCGGCCATCGAGGTCTCGGCCTTCTTCAGGTAGCTGCGCGGGTCGTAGGTCTTCTTGTTGCCGACCTCACCGTCGATCTTCAGCACGCCGTCGTAGTTGGAGAACATGTGCGCGGCGATCGGGCGGGTGAACGCGTACTGGGTGTCGGTGTCGACGTTCATCTTCACCACGCCGAAGTTCAGCGAGTCCTCGATCTCGGACTTCAGCGAACCCGACCCGCCGTGGAAGACGAAGTCGAACGGCTTGGACCCCTCGGGCAGGCTCAGCTTGGCGGTCGCCACGCGCTGGCCCTCGGCCAGCACCTCGGGCTTGAGCACCACGTTGCCGGGCTTGTACACGCCGTGCACGTTGCCGAAGGTGGCGGCCAGCAGGTACTTGCCGTTCTCGCCCCCGCCCAGCGCGTCGATGGTCTTGGCGAAGTCCTCGGGCGAGGTGTAGAGCTTCTCGTTGATCTCGGCCTCGACGCCGTCCTCTTCACCGCCGACGACGCCGATCTCGACCTCGAGGATGATGTTCGCGGCGGCGGTCTGCTTCAGCAGTTCCTTCGCGATCTCGAGGTTCTCGTCGATCGGGATCGCCGAACCGTCCCACATGTGCGACTGGAACAGCGGGTTCTTCCCGGCCTTGACGCGCTCCTGGGAGATCGCGATCAGCGGCCGGACGAAGGTGTCCAGCTTGTCCTTGGGGCAGTGATCGGTGTGCAGCGCGATGGTGACGTCGTACTTCGCGGCGACGACGTGCGCGAATTCGGCCAGCGCGGTCGCGCCGACGACCATATCCTTCACACCCTGGCCGGAGCCGAATTCGGCACCGCCGGTGGAGAACTGGATGATGCCGTCACTGCCGGCCTCGGCGAAGCCGCGGATCGCCGCATTGATCGTCTCCGACGATGTGCAGTTGATCGCGGGGAAGGCGAAGGAGTTCTCTTTGGCCCGACCGAGCATCTCGGCGTAGACCTCCGGAGTCGCGATGGGCACTGCAAGACCTCCGTGTGTGTGCTGCGTACAACAATTCTTTAGGGAATACCCTAAGTTCCGCCGTCCCCGGGGCGGAAGGCGGGCTGTCAACGGCGATTGAGCCCGGTCGACAGTGCCCGACCAGCAACCTCCTGAGAGGTTGCCGTGAGGTTCGGTGCTATAGCGAGTGTGCCGGTACTGTGGGGGCCGTGACCTTGCTGGCCATATCCGACACCCTCGCGAGTAGCTCCGGAATCGGAGCGCTGCTCGACCCGATGCACCTGCTCACGGAGACGTGGCTGAAGAATGCGGTGCTACCGGCCATCCTGGTCATCGTCTTCATCGAAACCGGCCTGCTGTTCCCGATCCTGCCGGGCGACTCGCTGCTGTTCACCGGCGGTCTGCTGGCGGCGCAGCCGAATCCGCCGGTAGGGATCTGGGTCTTGGTGCCCGCCACCGCGCTCGTCGCCATCCTCGGTGACCAGAGCGGTTATTGGATCGGCCGTGCCATCGGCCCGGCGCTGTTCCACAAGGAGGACGGGCGCTTCTTCAAGCAGCGCTATGTCACCGAGACCCACGAGTTCTTCGAGAAGCACGGCCCGAAGACCATCATCCTGGGCCGGTTCGTGCCGATCGTGCGCACGTTCATGCCGGTGCTCGCGGGTGTGTCGAAGATGGACTACCGCAAGTTCCTGACCTTCGACATCATCGGCGGCATCCTGTGGGGCGGCGGCGTCACCGTGCTCGGCTACTTCCTGGGGAACGTCGCGTTCATCCGCGACCATGTCGAGGCGATCTTCCTCGTCATCGTGTTCCTCTCGATCCTGCCCGCGATCATCTCGGTCGGCCGGAAGCTGCTGAACCGGGAGCCCGTCATGGCCGACACCGCCGCCGAGTCCGACATCCCTGTACCGACGAACGAACCCACGCGCTGACCCTTGTCAACAATGCCGCTACCCCTCGCACTGGGCGGACTGGATCCGCTGCAGTCCGCCGGGCCGGCACTCGTCTGGACCGTCGTCATCGTCTTCGTGTTCCTCGAGTGCGCACTCATCATCGGCCTGTTCCTGCCCGGCGATTCCATGCTGCTGACGGCCGGAATCGTGCTGGCCTCCCACACCACCGGCCACGCCCAGGTGTGGGGGCTGGCCGTGGCCACGATGATCGCCGCGATAGCGGGCAATCAGGTCGGCTACGTGATCGGCAATCGCACCGGCCACCACCTGGTGGCGCGCAAGAACGGGCGCTATATCAACGCCCGAAATCTGGCCCGGGTGTCCGAACTGCTGCAGCGGCACGGCTTCGCGGCCGTGCTGGTGGCCCGGTGGATTCCGTGGGTGCGCACGCTGTGCCCGCTGGTCGCCGGCGCCGCCGGGATGGACCACCGCCGCTACACGATCGCCAGTTCGATCGGCGCGGTGATCTGGGCGCCGGTGCTGCTGCTGGTGGGCTACTACGCGGGCGGGTTCCTGGAGCAGGTGTCGTGGCTGATGCCGATGGTGATCGGCACGCTGGTCGTCACCCTGATCGTGGGCACGGGGCTGGGGATCCGGCAGTATCGGATCGAGATGGCGCGCCCCGCCGAGGACTTCGACCTCGACGTACCGCATCCCGAGGCCGACTGCGCCGTCTCCGCCGCGCGCGCCGCGAACGAGCGCGAATGATCAGAGTCCCGCGGCCGTCACCAGGTGCGCGGACTCCATCAGCAGCCAGCCCGACAGCTGCACCGACAGGTCGCGTTCGGGCGTCTTGGACGAGGTCACCGAGCCGCCCGAGGTGAAGTACGAGGCACCGGCCGTGCCGGTGGGCAGTTCCGCGGGCCGGCTCCAGTCGCTGCCGAACAGCGGGTCCCCCTCGACCTCCAGCCGATGGTCCCAGGCCGCGCGGGCCGACGCGGTGACGATCGCGGCCGCGGTGCGCCGCGCCGTCCGCTGCTCGGTGCCGTCCCCGGGCAGCATCAGCGCCACGTGCGCCAGATAGCGGATCAGGATCCCGTGGAACAGGCCGCCGTCGCCGCCGCCCCCGCCCGTGACGATGCCGCTGCTGGTGAGGTGCTCCTCGACGGCGTGCAGCAGCCGCTGCACCCGCTCGATATGCTCGAATTCGCCGGTGTGCACGGCCAATTCGGTCTCGAGACCCAGCACCACGCCCTGGCAGTAGCTGAACACCGGGCGCTCCAACTCCCCGGCCGGCAGGTGGATGCCGTCGAAGATCAAGCCGGTATCGGGGTCGCGCAGCGTCTTGTCCAGGAAGTCGGCGATCTCCGCCGCCCGCTCGTACTCGCCGAACCGGGCCAGGGCGATCGCGGCCGGGCCGTTGGCGGGGGCGTTGAAGAAGTCGGAGCCCTTGCGCCACGGCACGGCCCCGATCTGCGGATCGAACCCGGCCGACAGATCCTTCTGCAGGGCGATCAGCCCGCCGCGAACCTCGGTGATGCCCTGGATGCGCTCGGCGCGTTCCAAAGCGATTGCCAGCCAGGCCATATCGTCGTAGTAGTTGTTGGTCCAGCCGGTGATGTTGCGGATGCGGTGGCCGCGCGCGATGGCGGCGATTCGCTGCTTGCGGACCGGCGTCGGCTCCCGGTTGGCCGCATCGACCGCGACGTCGATCAGATGCGCCTGCCACCAGTAGTGCCAGGTGAAGAAGGCTCGCTCCGCGGCCGTCGCCGGCCAGCCCACGACCGCCAGCTCCGCCCCCGGGACGAGCCACAGCATGCGCAGATGCCGGGATACGATCGCGGATTCGGCCCGGTCGGCCCGCTCGGCCCACACCGCGGGACCCAGCTCGGCCGCGGGCTCGGTCCGGGGTGGGGTGCGCCGCTGGGACCGCGGCGCGGGCGCGTCGTCGCTCCGCGAAGTCATGGGTCAATGGTGCCAGCCCGGCACCGAATTTCGCGCCCGATTTGTTACGGAATCGACTCGTGGCCGCGATGTGCCTAGCCGTTGCTGTGGATCTGTCACAACGGCTGCTGCGCGAAAGCCGTGTGTGCGCTAGCGCGCGGCCTCTCCGAGGCGCGCGGCGAAGCCGTCCAGCAGGCATTCCAAGCCGTATTCGAAACTTCGGCCGGGTGCCTCGTTGTAGTCCGTGGGCTGATCGATGCGGGCGCGCACGTGCGGGAAGTCGGCGGCGATCTCGGCCGCGGCGGACATGGCGTCGGCCATTCGCCGCTCGGGATCGCCGCCGTCGCGGCCCAGCCGCCGCTTCAGCGAGACGGTGGCAGCCGCGCCGACCACATTGCCCAGCACATAGGTGAACACCGCGGCGAGCGCCCGATCCGCGGCGGCGGGGGAAAATCCGGCACGCTCGTACACGGCGAGGGAAAGGTCGTCGAAGCGGGACTTGCCGGGGCCGTACATGAGATAGCCCGCCATGGCCTGCACCATCCACGGATGCCGCTCCAGCACCGAGTGCATGCCGGTGGCCAGGGCCTCGGCGGCGGCACGCCAGCCGAGTTCGTCCAGATCGGGCAGCTCGATCTCGTGCCACACCTCGTCTCCGGCCAGCCGGACCAGGTTGTCCTTGTTCTTCACGTGCCAGTACATCGCGGTGGCGGCCGCATCGAGCCGCTTGCCGAGGCTGCGCATGTTCAGGCCGTCCAGCCCCTCGTCGTCGAGCAGTTCGATGGCGGTGCGGACGATCTGTTCCCGGGTCAGCGAGTCGCGAGGCATATCGCGAGAATAGTTGCACAAAGTTCAATCACGCCCCGGACATCCTCGAGGGCCTTGCTACCCAGGTCTTTCGTCTCCGGCACGATGCAGGCGGGCGGCCATCACCCGGGAGCGCTCCCGAAACTCCGCGGGCTCCTCGATGACGAAATCGGTGTCGAGGAAGGCGAGGTTGAGCACCAGCCATTCGAAGGAGTCGATCCAGGTGGTGACCCTGCACCGGTCGGCGGACACCGCCTCGATCGTGCAGTCCTGCCACTTCAGGCGGTCGGCGACGCGCTCGGCGGGGGCGTCGACGAGGACCACGGCGCGATACCGGCCCGCCGTCAGCGCCTCGCGCAGATATTCGGTTCCCGATTCGGCGGGCAGCGGGCGCGGAGTGAATCGCGTGGTGCCGACCTCGAGTTCGCCGATCCGGTCGACGCGGAAGGTGCGCCAGTCGCCGCGATCGAGATCCCAGGCCAGCAGGTACCAGCGCAGATGCATATGCACCTGCCGATACGGTTCGACCCGCCGTCGCGAGGTGGCCGCGGGCGAGGTGTAGGTGAACGCGACGTGTTCGTGCCGGACGGCCGCCGCGGCGAGGGCGGTCAGCACCTCGGCGTCGAGGGCGGGCGCGATCTGGGTCGCGGCCTCGACCGTGGAGCGCACGGCGACGGCCCGGGAGCGCAGCCGCTTGGGCAGGAACTGGTCGATCTTGCCGAAGGCCCGGTCGGCGGCCGAGCCGATGCCCCCGGCCTCCGGGCCGCCGGTGGTCGCGGCCAGCAGGCCCAGCCCCACGACGGTCGCCACGGCCTCGTCGTCGTCGAAGACCATGGGCGGCAAGGTCGTTCCCGCCGTCAGGCGGTAGAACCCGCCCGGGCCCGGCTGCGTCGTGACCGGGTAGCCGTAGTCGCGCAATCGCTCCACGTCGCGCCGCACCGTGCGGGCGCTGATGCCCAGGCGCCGCGCCAGTTCGGCGCCGCTGAAGCGACGACCCGTCTGGAGAAATGCCAGCAGTTCGAGCGCGCGGCGGGTGACGTCGGCTCGTTCCCCTTGGAGCCACGACCCCGCCGGATCGTTACCGCTGGACACCGCCACCAGCCGCCGTCCGGTCGGAGGTTGTCCACATATCTCCCATCATCCTCGAGATGTGGTCAGAATCTGTCCACATCTATCCCTAGCTTGGGGATATGGCTGATATTCGTATTCGCGCCGCGCGGACGAACAACCTGAAACACATCGACATCGATGTGCCGCGCGGGCAGCTCGTGGTGTTCGCGGGCGTCTCCGGCTCCGGCAAGTCGTCGCTGGTCTTCGACACCATCGCCGCGGAGGCCGGGTATCAGGTGAACGAGACCTATCCCCCGTTCGTGCGCAACCGGCTGCCGCGCTGGACCCGGCCGGACGTCGATCTGATCGAGGGAGTGTCGCCGGTGGTGGTGATCGACCAGAAGCGGCTGGGCGGCAATGCCCGGTCCACGGTCGGCACCATCACCGACGCGTACACGTATCTGCGCCTGCTGTTCTCGCGGGTGAGCGAGCCGTATGTCGGTGAGTCGAACTACTTCTCGTTCAACGACCCGGCCGGGATGTGCCCCACCTGCGCGGGCCTGGGCGAGACCGTCGCCACCGAGGTGGACCGGCTGCTCGACCTGGACAAGTCGCTGGAGGAGGGCGCGATCCTGCTCCCCGGCTTCGGCAACGGGCAGTACTGGTACCGGCAGTACGCCGATATCGGGTCGTTCGATCCGCGAACGCCGCTGCGGGACTGGTCGCCGCAGGAGCGGGAGGCGCTGCTGTACGGCGGCGACGCGGCGGCACGACTGGGCACCCGGCCGCCGCAGGACTACGAGGGCGTCGTCGAGCGATTCGAGCGGATCTACGTGCACACCTCCGACACCCCGTCGGACCACAAGCGCGCGGTCGTGGAGCGGTTCACCCACGCGGCGCCGTGCCCCGACTGCCACGGCGAACGCCTGAACGAGGCGGCGCGCACGGCCCGCGTGCTGGACCGCACCATCGTCGAGATGAGCTGCATGGAGATCGAGGATCTGGCCGGAATCGTCACCGGCGTGCGCGACCCGAATGTGGCGCCGGTGGTCGCGGCGCTGCACGAGAAGCTCGAGGCGCTCGATTCGATCGGCCTCGGCTACCTGTCGCTGGCCCGGCCCACCACGACGCTGTCCGGCGGCGAATCCCAGCGCATCAAGACGGTCCGGCATCTCGGCAGCAGCCTGATCGAAATGCTGTACGTGTTCGACGAGCCGACCGTCGGCCTGCACCCGCACGACGTGGCGCCCATGACCGGACTGCTGAAATCGTTGCGGGACAAGGGGAATTCGGTGCTGGTGGTCGAGCACGATCCGGATGTCATGCGGGCGGCCGACCACATCGTCGAGATCGGCCCCGCCGCGGGTGACGGCGGCGGACGGGTGGTGTTCGAGGGCGGATTCGACGCCCTGCTGTCGGCCGATACGCCGACCGGGCACGGGCTGCGGTCCCGGCGCACGGCGCGGACACCGCGGGTGCCCGCGGGCAAGCTGCGGATCGAGAACGCCACCCGCAACAACCTGCGCGACGTATCCGTCGACATCCCGACGGGCGTGCTGACCGCTCTCACCGGCGTCGCGGGTTCGGGGAAGTCGAGCCTGGTCGCCGAGCTGATCGAGCAGCATCCGGCCACCGTGGTCGACCAGCGGGCGGTGAGTATCAACCGGCGGTCGACCACGCTCACCTACACCGGCATCGCCCCGGCCATCCGCAAGCTGTTCGCGCAGCGCAACGGGGTGAGCGCGGGGCTGTTCAGCGCCAACTCGGCCGGGGCGTGCCCGGTCTGCAAGGGCGCGGGCGTGATCTACACCGACCTGGCGTTCATGGACGGGCAGGAGGTGGTGTGCGAGGCGTGCGGCGGGCGTCGGTTCACCGACGAGGTGCTCGGCTACACCGTCGACGGGCTCAGCATCGCCGATATCGACGACCTCACGATCGCCGAGGCGACCCGGCGGCTGCCCGTCCCGGCGATCGACCGCGCCCTGCGCCACCTGGACGAGGTGGGCCTGGGCTACCTGCGCCTCGGCCAGTCGCTGACCACCCTGTCCGGCGGCGAATGCCAGCGACTGAAGATCGCCAAGGAACTCGCCCGCCCCGACCAGCACACCCTGTACGTCCTCGACGAGCCCACCACCGGCCTGCACCTGTCCGATATCGCCACCCTGCTCGAGGTGCTGAATCGATTGGTGGACAAGGGAAATACCCTGGTCGTGATCGAGCACAACGTGGACGTCATCCGCGCCGCCGACTGGGTGATCGACCTCGGCCCGGGGCCGGGACGACACGGCGGTCGGGTGCTGTGCGAGGGCACGCCGGAGCAGCTTGCGAGGTGCGAGGAGTCCAAAACCGCTGCAGCACTACGGGTGTCACCGAACTAGCCGCACCACCGATATTTCCGGGGCATTCGCGCTGGCTGCGCCCCATCATTATTCCGGGCTGGCTGCGCCCACATCATTGCTTCCGGGCTGGCTGCGCCCACATCATTGCTTCCGGGCTGGCTGCGCCCACATCATTGTTTCCGGCGTGCTCTCGGCCGGAATCGTAGGCGTAGGCCGGTTGGCTTGAGGGTCAAGGTTTCTCGGACGTCGAGGCGGTAGTTCGGGTCCGGTTCCAGGTCGAATTGGTGGAGGATGGCGGCCAGGGTGACGGCTATTTCGTGGTGGGCGAATTGGCGGCCGATGCATGCGCGCGGGCCGGTGCCGAAGGGTTTGTACGTGCGCGGGGGCAGGGTGCGGAGGTTGTCGGGCAGGAAGCGATCGGGGTTGAACTCCTCGGCGTCGGGCCCCCAGGCCGGATCGCGATGGGCGGCCTGCAGGAGCACGAGGACCCAATCCTTCTGGCGGAATCGGTATCTGCCGTCGCACAGCGTGGTGTCCTGTTTCGCGCGCCGGAAGTAGCCGGGCGCGGTGGGCCACAGCCGCAGCGTCTCGTCCACGGCGCGGCGCAGGGAGCGCAGCTTGGGGACATCCTCGAAACCGATATCGGGGAATTCCGCTGCGGGCCAGCGCTGATCGAGTTCGGCGCGGATGTCGTCCGCGAAGCGCGGGTGGACCGCCAGGTAGTGCAGCGCGAAGGCGATGGTGTTGGCGGAGGTCTCGCTGCCCGCGATGAGGAAGGTCAGGATCTGATTGCGGATGTTGGTGGTGTCCAGACCCGTGCCGGTATCCGCATCCACACCGTCCAGCATGAGATCGAGAATGTCGCGGGTACCCCTGTGCGGCTGCGCTTGTCGCGCCTCGATGATGGCGTCGACGACCTCGTGCGCACGAGCGAGATCGTCCAGGTGCCGCCGATGGTCGGCCCGGCGGAAGATCCGCTCGAACCAGGGCAGCACATCGGTGCGGCGGTTGGCGTAGGTCAGCTCCCGAACCATGGCCGCCACGAACGGATTTCGCTGCGGATCGGCCATCGAGCCGAACGAATGGGAGAACCCCGCCCGCGACATGATCTCGAACGTCAGCGTATTCGCTCGATCCGGAATATCGATCCAGTCCGCGGCCCCGGCCCAGGTATCGGTCAGCTCCCGCACCGCGCCGACGATCGTGGCGTGGTAGTCGGCCATCGCGGACTTGGTGAACGCGGGAGCCAGGACGTGATGCGCCTTGGCCCAGTTCGGTTCTCGATTGAACGCCGTGAACAGCCCGTCGCCGGCGAGCGGCCGCAGCTTCACCAGCGAGTGGCCGATGTGCTTCTCCCACAGCTGCTCGTTGTTGACCTCCTCGATCGCCCCGGCGCCGGTGACGATGGTCGCGGGAAAGCCGAACAGCTTCTGCTGGAATACCGGCCCCAGCTCCCGCCCCTGCCGCGCCAGTCGCTGGCACGGCTTGGCGAAGTCCGTCGTCAGCACATCCCCCAGCAGCGGCAGGCGGTAGGGCGGGTGCGGCAGGGTCTGCGGCA
The DNA here is from genome assembly GCF_001613165.1 of Nocardia mexicana NBRC 108244. Classification (GTDB taxonomy): domain Bacteria; phylum Actinomycetota; class Actinomycetes; order Mycobacteriales; family Mycobacteriaceae; genus Nocardia; species Nocardia mexicana. The sequence goes on along the minus strand of NZ_BDBV01000122.1, from coordinate 28,018 downwards.
TTGCCGTCGAAAGCTCTGTCATATCGGTTCCCCTGTTCACCGGGCCGGTTCCGGCGTGGTGTCGATGGCGGTATCGGGCGGGTGGCTCGCGACGAACCGGCAGGCCGCGGGCCACCAGGCGGCGAGCCGGACCAGTTCGGCGACCTCCTCACCCAGCGTGGCAGGCGCCGACGAGAGCGGCATATCGGTGGCGTCGCCCGGCGACTCGGCCGGTGCGGCCCGCAGGTGGGCGGCGTAGGCGAGCCGCAGGGCATGGTTCGCGAAATCCGTCTCCGCTTGCGGAACACGTTCGGCGGCAATGAATCTCGCGAAATCGGAGGGATCGATCTCGCGGAAGTACGGCCGCAGCTCCAGCATGGCGTCACGGATCTCGACGGCGGTGCGGTGCAGCTGCAACACGGTGGCCCGGCGCGCCGGCGGATCGTCGTCCAGCGGGAGCCTGCTGTCGGGAAACAGGTCGACCAGCGACCGCCACAGGGGCTGCAGGCGACGCCGGCGGCGGCTCGTCGCGTCGATGCCGAGGAATTCGCCGAGCGATTTGACCAGCGGAGCGGCGGCGACGAGCGCGATGATGGTGGCGATCCAGAAGAAGTTCCGCGAGTTCGTCTGCAGCCGGTACTCGACGGAATCGACGACGTCGAACTCCTGCAGCACCGCGAGGACCAGCGCGACGGCGGTCGTCACGCCGATCGCCGCGCCCGCCGCCGCGATCCCCGTCAGCACCGCCTTCTCGCCCCCGGTGATGCCGGGCTGCCGGAATTCCGCCCGGCAGCGACGGATCATCTGGAAGGCGAGGTACAGCGGCAGCACCGCGAACGCCACCCAGACGAGCACCTCCGCCGTGCCGCCGGACACCTCGACCGGCCGCCCCTCCTGTCGCGCCCGCGACCCCGCCGCCAGCATCGCGATCGACAGCAGCACGGCGAGAGCGTAGTAGGCGAACTGCCGACGCCGGACGACGGCCGGTTCCTTCCCCGAGAGCAGATCGATGACGCACAGAAACGGCCCGATCGAGACGACGATGGTGCACAGCGACAACTGCTGCACGGCGGTCACCGTCACCGGAGACGCTGCGGCGACGGCCTTTTGGACCGCGTGCTCGCGTAGCAGCTGGGTGGCGGCGATGACCGTGAGCGTGGTGTTGAGGTACTGCTCGGCACCGCTGCCGTTGAACCAGCGCCACCGGACCGCCACCACGAACACCAGCAGACCGATGAGCGGCCACGCGATCGCGGCCGAGACCGACGATGTCACTGCTGCCTGAACAGGACGTTGCGGAGGTTCTGCCGCCGGGCGCCCGGAACCGAGGAGACCATGACCATGGTCGCGAACAGTTCCGCCTCGCGCTCCATCTCGTTGCCGTACCCCGACCGGCCGAGCACGGCCCGCACGGCGGACGGATCGATATCGGGCAGCAGGGTCCGCAACGTCGCATCGCCGGACGGACCGCCGTCGGCGGCCGGATAGGCGAGGTCGTGACCGAGCACCATATGCCCGACCTCGTGGCACACGATCTGGTCGATGTGATACTCCGAGGTCCCGCCCTCGTAGACGATCACGTCGTCGTGTTCGCGCATCAACCACAGGCCGCAGGGGCTCTCGACCACGCCGAGCACGCCGATCGGAACCAGGGTGATCGGACGCCCGCGCAGTTCGGCGACGGATTCGACGAACCGGTCACGGTCCCAGGGATCCGGGATCGGCAGCCGCTCGAGCGCCTTCCTGATTCGCCTGGCCGATGTTCCCATTACGGTCCGTTCCGCGCCTGTCCTTCGTCTGCCGGTCGGCGGCGGGTGCCCTGCGCGTCGACCGGGGGCAGATTCTCCAGCTCCCGGGCCCGGTCGACGATCGAGGCAATACTGGACAGCGTGCGCGGGGTCAGACCCGACGCGCGCAGGGCCAGATTCCGCACGCCCGCATCCTTCATAGCCTGAAGCAGGCTCAACTGCGAATCGAGCGCCTCGTCCGTGCCGGTGTCGAGCAGATAGGACGCGGGGACACCGAAGAACTGCGCGATCGCCCGCAGATGCGCGACGGTGGGGTTGGTCTTCAACCCCGAGCGCAACTGCCAGAGGTAGGCCGGACTGATCGACGTCCCGGTGGCGCTCGTGATCGCCTCGGCCGCAGCGGCATTCGACAACTGTGGCTCGGACGGCCGGTGCATCACCTCGAACAGCCGATTGATCTTGTCGGCCAGATCGGTCGACGCCCCCTCCGGACCGCCGGATGGTGTCTGCTCGTCCTCCACGGCCCCTCCGTCCCGAGTAGCGGCAGCTTTGACCACAGTACATCACACAGCCATTGACATATACCAACGTACATGGGACGGTCTGAGTCTACGTAAGTACACGTAGGCCTCGTCTGGTGTGCACTGGCGCGAAGGGGGAGTCAGTGCGCACCGGGCGTCCGGCGCCCGCGCTGCGGTCCCGCCGGATACGGCGCTCCGGTCGACGATGCCCGGAGCGTTTTGGCATTTCCGGCGAAATACGTTGTCGCGCAGCGGTTTCTGCTTCCGGTTGACGATACGCCGCTGAATTCCACCGGCGGACTCGAGTATTTCCACCGATCCGCACCACACTCCGCCGCGGGATGCTCGGCGCATGGGCTTACGGAATCGACATGGTGCACCGTCGAATCAGCGCTTGCCCGGAGCCGGTCGAGCCCGAGCGAAGACTACGGGCCGAGGCGCCGTAACAGCGTTGCGTGCCGGGGTCGCCGCTGCCCTAGCGGTAGCCGCCGCGGCGCTCAGCGCGTGCACAGGCGCGCCGGACCGGGAGCCCGAGGCGCGGGAGCTGACAGAGGCGGTACGGGCGATGCCCGGGGTCACCAGCGCCTCCGTGAACTACAGCAACGACATCACCCAGGGCGTCACCACATCGGTCTCGGTGGATATGCGCGACGCCACCATCGACCAGATCGAAACCGTCGCGGCCCGGGTCGAGGACAGCCACCGGCGGCACTTCGACGAGTACAAGCGGTCGGCGAGTTTCTACGTCGGGGGCGGCACGGTCGAGCACCGCACGGACAAGCCGGACCGCCACACCTTCGTATCCCCGGCGCTGGTCGCCGCCGACGCACGGGCAATCCGGCAGATCGGATCCGCCCTACCGGCCGCGGCCGAGAGCCGGATCGATTGGACCCGAACCGATCTCGGAGCCGAACTGACGCTGCGGGAGGCCGCCGACGATTCCGCGCTGGGTGCCGTCCGCTCTGTGCTCGGCGATCAGCGAGTGCCGGTGCGGGTCTTTCCCGCGGTGCGCACCGACATCGCCTGGAAGGTCGACTTCCCGTTCGCCGCCGACGACGAGGCCCGGGTGCGCGCGATCCTTTCCCGGTCGCCGCTGCCCGTCCGCAGCGTGGACGTCACGGCGGGCCGACTGGCGCGCATGAAGGTCGACACGCCCAATCCTGCCGACGCGCATGATCGACTGGTCTCGCTGATCGAACTCGCCGCACCGACTCCCGCGCACCCGATGCTGCTGGAATGGGTACAACCTCGCCCGTCGAACACCGGTGACGAGCTGGAGTTCAAGGGCAGCGTCCACGTCGGCGGCTGCTCCTACAGCACCAAGATGTCCGGGGAGCGCGATCCGGAAAAGTACTACACGGCTGAGGCCATCACGCTGCGGCAACAACTACGCGGCCGATACGACACGTGCCCGAGGTGAAGGAGCACGCCGCCGCCGCGGCCCGAGCGTTTTCGTCACGCCTGAACGAGTCCTGTTGCCGCACTTACGGGGCGAGGACTTGCACGGTTCGAGTGCTCACCAAGCCCGCGTGAGGTCCGCGTGCTGGCGGACCCAGGAATGCATGGCGATACCCGCCGCGACTCCCGCGTTGATGCTGCGGGTGGAGCCGAATTGGGCGATGGAGACTGTCATCACGGCGGACTGCTTGGCCCGATCGGTGACGCCCGGCCCCTCCTGGCCGAACAGCAGCAGGCAATTGCGGGGCAGCCGTGCGGTTTCCAGTGGAATCGAACCGGGGACGTTGTCCACGGCTACGACCGCCAATTCCTCGCGGTCGGCGAATTCCAGCAGGTCCGCGACGTCCGGATGGTGGACGATGTGCTGGTAGCGGTCGGTGACCATGGCGCCGCGACGATTCCAGCGGCGGCGGCCCACGATGTGCACCGCGGCGGCCGCGAAGGCATTGGCGGTGCGCACCACGGTGCCGATATTGGCGTCGTGCCCGAAGTTCTCGATCGCCACGTGGAAGGGGTGGCGGCGGCGGTCGATATCGGCGACGATCGCCTCCCGCGTCCAGTACCGGTAGGCGTCGACGACATTGCGCCGGTCACCGTGCGCGAGCAGTTCCGGATCCAGCCGCGGGTCGTCGGGCGGTGTGGTGCCGAACTCCTCGACCCACGGGCCCATCCCCTGTGGATGTTCGCCCCATTCGGTGGGGCCGACGGTGTGCGGGTCATCCGGGTGCGCCGCCCCGATCTGCCGTTGCGCCGCTGGGTCTTCGCGGCCTTCGCGCCCTGGGACATCGTCTTCGCGCCACTGCACACCGTCATCGTGCCGCACCGTCACCTCGTCACCGCGCACGGTCCGGTCGTGGCGTCACGCACGGCGTCGTCGGTCACCATGATTCCGTCATCGAGCCGAACCACCGCGCGCTGTGCCGGGCCGCCGCCGATCGCATCATCGCTCGCGCTCACGTAGTCGTCGTCGAGGTTCCGATGAGAACCGCGATGAGGACGAAGTAACCGACCAGCAGGAGCAGGCCGAGCAGGGTGAGCACCGTCGTCACGATGCCGAGTACGTATCCGACCTGCGCATTGGAGCGCCCGCCGTACATACCGCCGGAGTTGTCGATCTCGGTGAGCACCCGGCGCCCCATCACCCAGGCGAACGGCCCGACGAGACCACACAGCAGGCTGACGATTCCCAGGATGAGAATGGTCGTGGCCTGGGGGTGCTCCGGCGGCTGGTACTGCGGGTAGCCGTAGCCGTACTGCGGCGGCGGGTAATTCACCCGGGTCATCGTAACCGTGTGTCCCGGCCGACGGTCGCCATCGATGTTGCGGGCACGACCCCCGTGGCGTCCCGGTACCGCGCCGCGCGATGATCGATCCCGACAGCCCGGTGTAGCTGGCCACACCCCCGATTCGGTGGGTCACTCCCTCGAATCCGGCCGAGCCCGCGACCAGCATGGAGATATGACCGAGACCTTCGCCGAACCGACCCTCGTGCTCGAGCGCCCCGACCGGCCACCGCTGACCGCCGGCCGGGTGGCCCGCGCGATCCTGCGCGCGCCGATCGAGGCCCGGACCTGGAAGGAACTGGCCTACCTGATCGTGGCCTTCGTGCTCGGCGGCTTCGCGATCATGTACCTGTTCTTCGGCTACGGCGCCACCCTCTACATGTCCATCGCGCTGATCGGTATCCCGCTGTTGGCGCTGGTGCTGCTGGGCGGGCGGATCTGGGGCCGCGTCTACCGGCCCCTCGGCGTGGTACTCCTCGAGACGCCGATGCCCGCGCCGCCGGACTTCGCCCCGCGCCGCGGCTTCTTCGGCTGGCTGCGCAGCGCCTTCACCGACCGGACCGCATGGCGGGCGCTGGTGTTCCTGATCGCCGAGGTGGTGCTGGGCCTGTTCGCCGGGTACGTCGTGCTGATGTTCATCGCCATGACGGTGTTCACCGCGATCTCCCCCATCCCGTGGGCGATCTTCCACCCGATCAACGTCGACGACCAAGGGCGCGAACATCATTCGCTGTTCCAGTTCGGTGACTACTACGTCGACACCTGGCCGCGGGCGCTCGGCATGGCCGCGATCGGCATCATCCTCTGCTTCGCGCTGCCCTGGCTGGTGCGCGGCGTGGCCTGGCTGCACCGGCTGCTGTCGCTGGCCCTGCTGACGCCGACCGCGCGCGATCGCCGGATGGTGGAGCTGCAGGAGAGCCGCAAGGTCGCCGTGGAGGATTCGGCCGCCACGCTGCGCCGCATGGAACGGGACCTGCACGACGGCACCCAGGCCCGGCTGGTCACCATCGCCATGGCGCTCGGCCGCGCCGAGGAGCGCATCGCCGCCGGGGGCGACGCCACGGATCTGATCGCCGACGCCCATGCCAGCTCCAAGGAGGCCCTCGCCGAACTGCGGGAACTGGTGCGCGGCATCCATCCGCCCGCATTGGAACTGGGCCTGGAACCGGCGCTGGAGACGCTGGCCGCCCGCTGCGCCGTGCCGGTCGAACTGCGGGTGCTACTGCCGCAGCGGCCCAATCCGGCCATCGAGGCGATCGCCTATTTCTCGGTCGCCGAACTGCTCACCAATGTGGTGAAGCATTCCGGCGCCACCAGCGCGTGGGTGTCGGTGTTGCCGACGGGCGGGCACACCATCGCCGTCTCCGTGCGTGACAACGGGCACGGTGGTGTGCTGCAACCCGCCGTTCCCACGGGGGAAACCATGGTGAGCGGCGGATTGTCGGGGCTGGCCGCGCGAGCCCGGGCGGTCGACGGAGCGTTGACCGTGGACAGCCCGGCCGGTGGACCTACGGTCGTCACCGTGACCCTTCCGATCGAGGGACCGCAATGAGCCCGGCCGAAACCAGCAGCGGCACAGCCGATACCGGCACCGCACTGCGTGTCGTGATTGCCGAGGACAGTGCGATCCTGCGTAACGGCCTGGCCGGGCTGCTCGGCGATCGCGGCCATGAAGTCGTCGAAATGGTCGGTGACGCAACGCGCCTGAGCGAAGTGATCGCCGAGCACCGGCCCGATGTCGCGGTGGTGGATGTGCGGATGCCGCCGTCCTTCACCGACGAGGGCCTGCTGGCCGCGATCGAACTGCGCCGCAAGTTCCCGGATGTCGGCGTGCTGGTGTTCTCGCAGTGGGTCGAAACCCGGTATGCCACCGAACTTCTCGCGGGCGGCGCGAGCGGAGTCGGCTATCTGCTCAAGGATCGGGTGGCCGACGTGCGCGAGTTCGTCGACGCCCTGCAGCGGGTCGCCACCGGCGGCACCGCCCTCGACCCGGAGGTGGTGAGCCAGTTGATGGGCGCGGCACGCCAACAGGATTCGCTGGCCCGGCTGACCCCGCGCGAGCGCGAGGTGCTGGAGCTGATGGCCCAGGGCCTGACCAATGCCGCCATCGCGCAGTCGCTCACCGTCACCGAGCGCGCGGTGGAGAAGCACATCGGCAATATCTTCCTGAAGTTGGAGCTGCCCCCGTCCGACACCCACCACCGCCGGGTGCTGGCGGTGCTGCGGTTGCGAGGCTGAATATGTGACACACCCCACATGAACGGGTACTCCGGACCTATCCTGGAGGCCCGTAGGCGGTGGTGGAGGCAGTCATGAACCACGCACGCATTCTCCGCACCGTACTCGGCGTGACGGTCGGGTACATGATCGTTCTCGGGGTCTGGCTGGGCTGGATCGTCCACCACACTCCGCCGGGCACGGTGCCGTATCAGATCGTGGCGCTGGTCGGGATGTTCGGCTCGGGCATCGGCCTCGGCATGCTGTTCGCACAGCGCCCGCCCCGCTCCGACCGACAGCTGCTGCGGCACGGGCTGGAGGGCTGGGCGACCATCGAGGGCGTGCACCCCATCGAGCGCACCGACCATCACACCGAACTCACCGAACTGGACCTCGAACTCAACGTCCCCGGCTCCGAAACCTACCGCGGCACCATCGTTTTCGACGTGACGCCGATCGATCAGCCGAGAATCCATGTCGGCGAGACGATTTCGATCCGAGTGGATCCATCGGACCGGAACCGCATAATCCTCTGCCTGTGAGCCGCTTACCTCTTGTGGACTCGCGGATCGGTCAGAAGGTACTGCGCGGCGGCGTAAGTCGAGAGGATGATGCCCTCCGTGACCCGGCGCGATCGGTCGGTGCGGGCGAACAGGCGGCGCAGCACGATCAGGCCGTCGGAGGCGGTGAACAGTAGCGCACCGAGGCCGAGGCGACTGCGCGGATCGCGGTCCGGAAGGTTCATTCCCGCAACGTTTTTCGCGCCCGGGGACAGGCCGGGATCGGAGGCGAGGACCGCGGCGGCGCCCAGCGTGGCACCGTAGGACGACAGCGGCACAGCGAGATTCGGCGCCTTGGCCCGCAGCAGCGCCCCCGCGCCGAGCCACGCGGCCACCCGCGGCAGCGCGATCGCGGGGCGCGGCCGCGCGCCCCGGCGCCACCACAGCGCCGAGTAGCCGGACTGCATCACCGCGAAAGCCGAAGCGCCCGCGATCAATCGGCGATCATCGTCGGGATCGATCAGCAGCATGTCGCCGACCGTCGCGGCGCCGAGCGCGCCGAACAGCACCCGGCGCTCGGTCCGACCGAGCTCCGCACCGCTGTGCACCACGTCGGCGGCCAGCAGCGGCATGAGCAAAGGCTTTGTGGCCCACTGCCATCGGTCCCGCCCGGTCACCGCGGAGTAGACGGTTGCCGCGGCGGCCGCGACATAGGCCGCTCGGAATGGTCGCGCCATATCAGAAACTGGGTTCGATCGGCTGGGGCGGGAGGGTGACGACCTGGCCCGCGTAGCTGAGCCCCGCGCCGAAGCCGAGCACCAGGGCGAGCTGGCCGCCCTTCGCCTTGCCCGTCACCAGCATCTCCTCCATCGCCAGCGGGATGGAGGCGGCGGAGGTGTTCCCGGTGTTCTCGATATCCCCGGCCATCGGGATGTCCTCGGCCAGGCCCAGGTTCTTTTTCATCAGCTCGTTGATGCGGGCGTTGGCCTGGTGCGGGATGAACACCTCGATGTCCTCCTTGGCCACCCCGGACAGCTCGAGCGCGCTGGACAGCGCCCGCGGCAGCGTCACCGCCGCCCAGCGGAACACCCGCGGACCCTCCATCCGCAGCGACATCCGGCCCACCGGCTCCAGGGCCGGGTCGGTGCCCTGCATCGCCTGCGCCTTGTTCATGAACTCGAGGAAATCGACGTCCTGGGCGATCGCCCCGGCGTTCTCGCCGTCGCTGCCCCACACCGTCGGGGAGATGCCGTTCTCCTCGCTGGGCCCGACCACGACCGCGCCCGCGCCGTCACCGAAGATCATCGCCGTGCCGCGGTCGGTGGGGTCGAGTCCGACGGTCATCGTCTCCGCGCCGATCACCAGCACGTATTCGGCCGATCCGGCCCGGATCATGTCGACGGCCACGCTCAGGCCGTAGCCGAACCCACCGCAGCCGGAGGTCAGATCGAAGGCCGGAATGCCGTTCATCCCCAGGTCGTAGGCGACCGAGGGGGCGCCGTGCGGGGTCAGCTTCAGCCAGCTCGAGGTCGCCAGCACCAGTGTGCCGATCTTCGAGCGATCCACGCCGCTGTTGACGATCGCCCGCTCACCCGCGGCCACCGCCATCGTCTGCAGCGTCTCGTCGCCGCTGATCCAGCGCCGGTTGCGAATGCCGGTGCGCTCGAAGATCCACTCCGGAGTGGAGTCGAGCATCTCGCACACCTCGGCGTTGCTGACGATGCGCCGCGGCCGGTAGGCACCGATGCCGAGCATCGCGACGTTCTCACGACCCCTCTGGACTGCAATGGTCATCCGAGCGCCAGATCCTTCAGTCCGAGAATCGACCGGTACTCCAGGCCCTCCTCCGCAATCACCTTGTCCGCGCCGGTTTCCCGGTCGACGACGGTGGCCACCCCGACCACGGTCGCCCCGGCGTCGCGCAGCGCGCGCACCGCGGTGAGCGGCGAATTTCCCGTGGTGGTGGTGTCCTCCACCACCAGCACCCGCTTGCCCGCCACGTCCGGACCCTCGATCTGGCGCTGCATGCCGTGCGTCTTGGCGGCCTTGCGCACCACGAACGCGTCCAGCGGGCGGCCCGGCGCGTGCAGCATGGCCAGGGCGACCGGGTCGGCGCCCATGGTGAGCCCGCCGACGGCGTCGAACTCCCAGTCGGAGACCAGCTCGCGCAGCAGCGTGCCGATCAGCGGCCCGGCCTGATGCTGCAGGGTTGCCCGGCGCAGGTCGACGTAGTAGTCGGCTTCCTTGCCCGACGACAGGATGACCCTGCCGTGCACGACGGCGAGCTCGCGCACGAGCTCCGCCAATCTGTCTCGGTCCGTCGTGGACTCGATCATGTATTTATGTCCTTCCGCGTGCGTTGAACATGCCTCGGTTGAGGCGGACCTGCACGGACCTCGGGATCAGTCCGGCGACCGCCGTCAGCGCTTTGTACTGCACACCGGGCACGCTGATCACCCGGTCCTTCTCCAGGTCGTGCATCGAACCGGCCACGACCTGATCCACACTCAGCCACATCGGTTTCGGCAGCGAGGACATTTCGATTCCCGCTCGCCGATGGAATTCGGTGCGCACGAAGCCCGGGCACAGCGCCTGCACCCGGACCCCGGTGCCGGCGAGCCCGCCGGCCAGTCCTTCGGTAAAGGATATGACGTAGGCCTTCGAGGCCGAATAGGTCGAGCCGCGTCCGGGCACCAGGCCCGCGACGCTGGCCACATTCACGACCGAACCCTTGGCCGCGGCGATCATCGAGGGCAGCGCCGCCCTGGTCAGCTGCACCACGGCGGTGACGTTGACATCCAACTGCGCCTGCAGGCGCGCCGGGTCGACGGACCAGAATTCGCCGGACAGGCCGAAACCCGCATTGTTGACCAGGAATTCGACGCCCTTGTCGAGGCGGGCGGCGACTCGATCGCGGTCGGCGCAGTCGGCCAGATCGGCGCGCAGCACCTCGGACCGGGTGTCGAAGCGCCGGTGCAGATCCTCGGAGAGCGCGGTGAGTCGCTGCTCGTCGCGTGCCACCAGCACCAGGTCGTAGCCGAGCGAGGCCAGGCGCTCGGCATAGCCCTGTCCGATTCCGGAGGTGGGGCCGGTGATCACGGCGACGGGACGGGTGGCGCCCGGCAGGCGCGCGGCAGCAGAGGTATCGCTCATGCTGCAATCATCCCGCACCCGTCATCGGGGTGCGGGGCCCTGATACGGGCGGAACCCGGGGTGAAACGGACCACCCGGCTGATCGGGAAGTTCGTCGCGGGTGCGTCCCTCGCGCCAATCGTCCTCGACGAAATCGTCGTCGAAATCGGCTGCGGGGGAATCGGTCTCGTCGTCCTCCGGTAGCTCCTCGGCGGGCGGCCAGTCGCGCCGGATGCGCTGGCGCGGATCGGGCACGACGGCCAGCTGCGGGCGGCGCGGCGGTTCCGGATCGGTCTCGCCCGCGATGTCCTTGACCAGCGGGGCGAAATCGGCGTCCTCGTCCTCGTACTCGTAGCGGCGGTCGTCGCGCACGCCGCGGTCCCGGTCCGCCTCGTAGGAGCGGTCCTCGCGGTAGGCGCGGTCACCGTACGGAGCGCCTTCGTCGTCGGAGCTGTTCTTGGCGTAGGCCCGATCGCCGCCGTACGGACCACCCTCGTCGTAGCCGCCGTCCTTGCCGTAGGCCCGGTCACCGCCGTACGGACCACCCTCGTCGTACGCATCGGGACGGTCCTCGTCGTAGGACCTGCCCTCGTCATACGGGCGATCGTCGTCGTAGGCGCGGTCGTACTCCGCGTCGTCGTCGAAACGCGAAGTCGCGTAGCGCGAATCCTGCTCCTGGTAGTCGTCCTCGTCCGGCTCGGCGCCCCGAGGCCGCGGGCGGGGACGGCCCGGATCGTGCATATCGCCGTCGCGGCGGCCCGAGTCGGAACCACCGGCCACGGGGGGCAGCACGTGCAGCAGGCCGGACAGCCGCAGAACCGCGTCGATGGCGCCCTCCCAGTCCCGCGACGTGGTGCCGACCGGCAGCATGCCCAGGGTCCAGTTGCCCTCGCTCCACAGCTGCTGCACCGAATCCGGCAGCGACTCGATGAAGGCGACCATGCGCTGGTCGACGGCGTGGCGGGCGATATCCGGATTGGTCGCGAACACCACGCGGTCACCGATAGCGCCGAGCAGCTCCAGATCGGCGTCCTTCGGCGGCGCGGCCGTTTTCAGCCGCAGGTCGATATCGATGTCGGAGCCGATCTGGCGGCGCACCGCGACGAGCGTCGCCGCGTCCTCCAGATCGAACAGCACGAACTTCTCGCCCTTGCGGTTGCCCGAGACCACGTCCACGGCGGAGAGGTAGCCGAGTTTGGCCATGGCCCCGCGGCGCCAGTTGGACGCCAGCGACGGTTCGACGGATACGTAGGTGTAGCCCTGCGACTTTGCCCAGACCTGCCGCACATGACCGGTCCGCTGCCGCTGGAGCCGATCGAAATACAACAGCACGATCGCACCCACCAGTGCGATCGCGGCAAGCCCGAACCAGATTGCTGCGGTCATCGCAGTCGAGTCTAGTTGGCGCGTGCGCGCCACGGTGGGTGCACGCCGGTGCGTGGCGGGTTGACGCGTCCCACGACGGCGCGGGGCGCGGTCGCACCGGCGGCGCGGGAGCGGCTATCTCGGCGGCGTGACCGAGGTGCTGATGATGATTTTGGCCAGGATGGAGCCGTCCGGAGCCTTGTCGCCCTGCACCACCACCATGTCGCCGGGGTGCAGATCGGTGACCGCGCTCGATCCCGACGCGATGACCTGGGTCTGCGCGTCGGTGTGCACGATGACCGTCGTACTCAGCAGCGACTCGATGGTCAAGGTGGAGCCGTCGTTGGTGCTGATCGTGCCCATGGTGGCGCCGATGTCGTCGATATCGCCGAGGCCCGGCAGCGGCGGCAGCCCCGGCTGCTGGCTGCCGGAGGGGTTCGGCGGGACGACCGGGATACGCGAGGCCGTCGATCGGGTGCCGCTGCCACCGGCCGTCGTGGAGGACGAGGAATCGTCCCCGGCAAGGAACAGCCCCGCGGCGATTCCGCCCAGCACCACCAGCACGAAGATGGCCGCGGTGAGGGCTATCCACAGACCCGTGCGGCTGCGGCGCGGCGGTTCTCCGGGTGGTCCGGGCGGCACACCGCCGGGCGGCACACCGCCGGGGCCGACGCCCTGCTGGGCGTACCCCGGCGCCGGGTGGGCGCCGTAGGGATCCTCGTATCCGCCCCAGGCACTGTCGTACGGCGGCAGCTCCCGGGTGGCATTGGGCCCGGGCGGCTGGTCGAAATACGGATAGGCCTGCGTGGGCTGATGCGGCTGCGGATACTGGTACGCCACAGTCGGATCGGCCCCTTGGCCGTACGCCTCCGAGTACTCCGATGTGTGCAGCTCCGGCTCGCCCGGCCGCTCCGACGGGCCGACCCGTTCGGTCGGCGCGTCGGGCGAATCCGGCCGCTGCGCCCACGGGTCACTCGGATTCGTCATGCAGTCCAGCGTAGGTGCAGATCCGGAATACAGCAGGTAAGTGCCCCGCGCTGCGGCGTTCGCCTCTCCCTCTTATCGCCCGACGATCAACCCGTCGCCGTCCGGGGAGACGGAGACCTTCACCAGATCGCCGTCGGCGACCTCGCCGGCCAGCAGTTCCTTGGCGAGCGAGTCGCCGATGGCCTGCTGGATCAGCCGACGCAGCGGGCGGGCGCCGTAGGCCGGGTCGTAGCCGCGCACGGCGAGCCAGAACCGGGCCGAATCGCTGACGTCCAGTTTCAGCCGCCGCTGCGCCAGGCGCTTCTGCAGCTGGGCCAGCTGGATGTCGACGATGTCCTCCAGCTCCTCCTCGTTGAGCGCGTGGAACATCACCACGTCGTCGAGGCGGTTGAGGAACTCCGGCTTGAACGCCGAGCGCACGGCATTCATCACGAAGTCCTGGTCGCCGCCCGCCCCCAGGTTGGAGGTGAGGATGAGGATGGTGTTGCGGAAGTCGACCGTGCGGCCCTGGCCGTCGGTCAACCGGCCCTCGTCGAGCACCTGCAGCAGGATGTCGAACACGTCCGGGTGGGCCTTCTCGATCTCGTCGAACAGGACCACCGTGTACGGCCGCCGCCGCACCGCCTCGGTCAGCTGGCCGCCCTGGTCGTATCCGACGTAGCCGGGCGGGGCGCCGACCAGGCGAGCCACCGAATGCTTCTCGGAGTACTCGCTCATATCGATGCGGATCATGGCGCGCTCGTCGTCGAACAGGAAGTCCGCCAGCGCCTTTGCCAGCTCCGTCTTACCGACGCCGGTCGGGCCGACGAACATGAACGACCCGGTCGGCCGGTTCGGGTCGGCCACCCCGGCGCGCGCCCGGCGCACCGCATCGGACACGGCCTGCACAGGCTCCCGCTGCCCGACCACGCGCTTGCCGAGTTCCTCCTCCATGCGCAGCAGCTTCTGGGTCTCGCCCTCGAGCATGCGACCCACCGGGATACCGGTCCACGACGACACCACCTCGGCGATGTCGTTGGGCCCCACCTCTTCCTGGAGCATGACCTCGCCGTCCGCGGCGGTGCCCGCCTTCTTCTCGGCCTCGGCCAGCTGCTTCTCCAGCTGCGGGATGCGGCCGTAGCGCAGCTCGGCGGCCTTGCCGAGATCGCCGTCGCGTTCGGCGCGCTCGGATTCGCCCTTGAGCGTCTCGAGCTCCTCCTTGACGACGCGCACCGAATCGATGGCCTGCTTCTCGTTCTGCCAGCGCGCCATCAGCTGGCTGAGCTTCTCGCGGTCGTCGGCGAGTTCCTGGCGCAGCTTCTCCAGCCGCTGCTTGGAGGCCTCGTCGGTCTCCTTGGCGAGCGCCATCTCCTCGATCTCGAGGCGGCGTACCGCGCGCTCGACCTCATCGATTTCCACTGGGCGCGAGTCGATTTCCATGCGCAGTCGCGAGGCCGACTCGTCGACCAGGTCGATCGCCTTGTCCGGCAGGAACCGGGAGGTGATGTAGCGGTCCGACAGCGTGGCCGCGGCGACCAGCGCGGAGTCGGTGATCCGCACGCCGTGGTGCACCTCGTAGCGCTCCTTGAGACCGCGCAGGATGCCGATGGTGTCTTCGGCCGACGGCTCGCCGACCAGCACCTGCTGGAAGCGGCGCTCCAGGGCGGCGTCCTTCTCGATGTGCTGGCGGTACTCGTCGAGCGTGGTGGCGCCGACCAGCCGCAGTTCGCCGCGGGCGAGCATCGGCTTGATCATGTTGCCGGCGTCCATGGCCGATTCGCCGGTGGCACCGGCGCCGACGATGGTGTGCAGCTCATCGATGAAGGTGATGACCTGCCCGGCACTCTGCTTGATCTCCTCGAGCACGGCCTTGAGCCGCTCCTCGAATTCGCCGCGGTACTTCGCCCCGGCCACCATCGCGCCCAGGTCGAGCGCGACCAGTCGCTTAC
Organism: Nocardia mexicana NBRC 108244; assembly: GCF_001613165.1. Taxonomy (GTDB): domain Bacteria; phylum Actinomycetota; class Actinomycetes; order Mycobacteriales; family Mycobacteriaceae; genus Nocardia; species Nocardia mexicana. The sequence goes on along the minus strand of NZ_BDBV01000122.1, from coordinate 12,900 downwards.
CGCGCAGCGATTCCGGCACGTCACCGGCGATAATGCGCTGGGCCAGGCCCTCCACGATCGCGGTCTTGCCGACGCCGGGCTCGCCGATCAGCACCGGGTTGTTCTTGGTGCGGCGGCTCAGCACCTGCACGACGCGGCGGATCTCGGTGTCGCGGCCGATGACCGGGTCGAGCTTGCCCTCGCGGGCCGCGGCGGTCAGATCGGTGGAGTACTTCTCCAGCGCCTGATAGCTGCCCTCGGGATCGGGCGAGGTCACACGGGTATTGCCGCGCACGGCGGTGAACGCCTCGCGCAGCGCGTCGGCGGTGGCGCCGTATTTCAGCAGCAGTTGCGAGACGTCGGAGTCGCCCTCGGCCAGGCCGACCATCAGATGCTCGGTGGAGACGTACTCGTCGCCGAGTTCGGTGGCCAGCTTCTGCGCGGCGGTGACCGCGGCCAGCGACTCTCGTCCCAGCTGCGGCGACGTGGTGGCGCCGGTCGCGCGGGGGAGCCGGTCGACGATGTCCTGAGCCTCGCGCCGGACCGTTGCCGGGTCGACAGCGACGGCCTTCAGCAAGGGGGCGGCGATGCCGTCGGTCTGATCCAGCAACGCCACCAACAAGTGCGCCGGACGGATCTCCGGATTGCCCGCGGCGGAGGCCGCCTGCAGGGCGGCGGTCAGCGCCGCCTGGGTCTTGGTGGTGGGATTGAACGAGTCCACGTGCACCTTCCTACTTGTCGATCGAGCAGCCCGGTGTGCCGCTCCGATCAGTTCAACGCCGTAGAAGTTGAGTGTGTTCCGCTCAAGTCTATCCCGGCCGAAAAACGCGCCGGGAGCAAAGGGAGCATGGTTGAGATCATCCCAGCACCCGCGCGCATCCCTTGGGGGCATACCTCTCATTCCCGGCACGCTTTTGGCCGGGATGCATAACTATTCGGTGCACTCTGCCTACGATGGCCGTGCTCGACGCATCACCCAGCTGACCGAACACCCGTTCCGGACGAATGGAGCAGCGATGCGCGCGATGGTGGTACACGAGTTCGGCGGCCGGCTCGTGCCGGCCGATATGCCGACGCCGGAGCCGGGCCCCGGCAGCATCCAGATCCGGATCGAGGCGGCCGGCGTCAATCCCTACGACCGCAAGCTCATCGACGGCATCCTGGACGGCAAGCTCCCCTACGACTTTCCGATGATCCCGGGCGTCGACGGCGCCGGGACGGTCTCGGCCGTGGGCGCCGACGTCAGCGCCTTCGGGATCGGCGACCGGGTGGCGGGAAAGTTCCTGGTCCCGCCGATCGGGCACGGCACCTTCGCCGAATTCACCACCGCGCCCGAGGACCGGGCCACCCTGATCCCAGACGAGGTCACCGCCCTGCAGGCCGCCGCGCTGCCGACGGCCGGGCTCACCGCCCAGGACCTGGCCGACGCGACCGGCATCGACTCCGGGCAACTGGTGCTGATCAACGGCGCGGCGGGCGGCGTCGGGTCGTTCCTGGTGCAGCTGGCCGCCACGGCCGGGGCACAGGTGATCGCCACGGCCCGGCCCGACGACAGCGACCGGATGATCCGGCTGGGCGCGACCGAGGTGGTTGACTACACCCGGGCCCCGGTCGGCGACTCGGTGCACTTCGCCCATCCGGACGGCATCGACGTGCTGTTCGACCTGGTCTCCCCCGCACCGCAACTGGCGGACCTCACCCAGGTCGTGCGGCCGGGCGGCCTGGTCTACAGCACGATCTTCGCCGCCGACGAGGCCGACCTGCGCGCCCGCGGCCTGAAGGGCGGCAACTTCGAATCCACCGGCGGGTCCCGGGAACTGCGCCGCCTGCTGCAGCGCGTGGCCGACGGCGATGTGGTGGTCCCGATCGATGCGGTCCGCCCGCTCACCGACGCTCCCGGCGTGCTGGGCGCGAGCGGCGCCCGCGGCAAGACCGTGCTCGTCGTCTGAGGATTCCCAGCCCCGGGACGCCCCGCATTCGTCGGTCACGATCTGAGGGGCGTCACGACCTGCGACAGAGGGAGTCCCTCATGACGACAGCGGCACACCTCCCCGGTCGTGCGGTCGCCGCGGTCCGCAACCGGATCGACCGCGGCCCCAGCGGCGGTAGCGACAACTCGGCCCTGGTGATCGCGCCGGGCAACTGGTCGGCCAGCGACCCGTTCCTGCAGTTGTCCGAGAACTGGTTCAGCGCAACGGGATTCGACTGGCTCCCGATGCGCGGCTTCGAAACCCTCACCTACGTCGTCGACGGCGAACTCGAACGCCGCGACAACCGCGGCGGCCGCTGCGTACTGGAACCCGGTGACGCGCACTGGCTGACGGCCGGGCGCGGCATCCTGCGCGCGGAGGCCGCCCATCGCGGGCGCCCGGTGCACACCCTGCAGCTGTGGCTGAACCTGCCCGCCGCCGACAAGTTCGCCGAACCGTCGGCCCGGGACCTGCGCGGCGCGGAGATGCCGGTGCGGACCGAGGACGGGGCGCTCGTGCGGGTCTTCGCCGGGCGATCCGGCGATATCGCCGGGCCCGCGTCCGGCCACGTGCCGGTCACCCTGGTCGATGCCCGCGTCGAGCCGGGGCACACCCTGAGCCAGGAGATCCCGGCGGGACAGCGCGGCTTCGCATATCTGCTCGACGGCAGCGGACGCTTCGGCACCGACGGCACCACCGCCCGTGCGGGTCAGGTGGTGCATCTCGAGGTCGCCGACACCGACACCTCCCTGTCGATCACCGCGGATACCGGGCTGCGCGTGCTGCTGTGCACCGGGCGCCCGGTCACCGAGCCGGTGGTCGCCTACGGCCCGTTCGTGATGAACACCGACGATCAGATCCGGCAAACCCTGATCGACTACAAACGCGGCGCCTTCGGACCGTTCCCGCCCGACTGAGCGTCCTGCCTCGTCGAACGTCGTTCGCGCCGTCCGTTTTCCGCGCTGACCACCGCCCGAAATCATGATCGTTCCGGGTTTCGCCACCCGGCCTTGTGGGTAATGCAATCCGCCCATAACCGTGCGACCACGGTTTTTTGATGGATACTGGACCGCGAGGGCCGCCGGTGAGCCGGTGGATAGTTCTATGTAGAAAGGAAGCGCGACGTCGTGGATGCGCGTACGGCTGCGCTGGTCCGCGCCAACTTCCGGTCCGTGATCGAGGCGCCGAACGGCCCCGAACGGTTGATCAACGCGTTCTACGGACACCTGTTCGCGGAGAACCCGCAGTTGCGCGAGCTGTTCCCACCGGCGATGGATATGCAGGCCAAGCGGCTGATGACCGCCATAGGCTTCGTCCTCGACCATCTCGAGGACTGGGATCGTGCCCAGCGCTTCCTCGAGCAACTCGCGCGCGACCATCGCAAGTTCGGTGTTCAGCCGGGCCACTACGACCTGGCCGGGCGCGCGCTGGTCGCCGGGTTCCGGACCTACAACGGCCCGAACTGGACCCGGCCGCTGGAGGAGGGCTGGCGCGATATCAGCATTCTGATCTCGGCCTCGATGGCGATCGGCGCCAACTCCGACACCTCGCAGCCGTACTGGGAGGCGACGGTGGTCGGCCACCGCCGGGTGCTCGACGACCTGGCCATCGTGCGGCTGCAGTCGGAGTCGCCGATCCCGTACCAGGCCGGGCAGTACGTGCCGGTGTCGATTCCGCAGCGGCCGAAGATGTGGCGCTACCTGTCCCCGGCCATCCCGACGAACCCGTACGGGGAGATCGAATTCCATGTGCGCAAGGTCCGCACGGGCTGGGTGAGTCCCGCGATCGTCAACGAGACCCGGGTCGGGGATCCCTGGCTGATCGCCGGGCCGCTGGGCGGGCTGCACGTGGAGCGCGACACCGGCCGCGACGTGCTGCTGATCGGCTCCGGCACCGGGGTCGCGCCGCTGCGCGCCCAGCTGATCGAGATGGGCAGGCGCGGCATGAATCCGCGGGTGCACTTCTTCATCGGCGGCCGCTACCCCTGCGACCTGTACGACGTCGAGAACATGTGGCAGCTGTCGCTGAGCAATCCGTGGCTGACCGTGATTCCGGTGTGCGAGAACGAGTCCAACCCGTGGTGGCATCCGTATCCGCCGGTCGATCCGCCGTTCGGCATGCACCGGCGGCTGATCGGTAATCTGGGCGCGGTGGTCGCCAGCTTCGGCGCGTGGGCGGACCGGCAGATCCAGATCGCCGGGTCGGCACGGATGATCGCCGACACCAAGCGCGCACTGATGGCGGTCGGCACACCGGAGTGGACGATCATGTCGGATCCGGTGTGAGAAGTTCCGGCCAAGAGCGCGCCGGAAATGACAAGCTGCGCGGGCACGCCGGAAATGACAAGCAGCGCAGGGAACGAGCAAAAGGGGTAGCCCAGTGACGATCGGGCCCGAAGACACCGGCGAGATCTACCTCGACGCACCGACGGAGTGGACCACGACGGTGGTCGGCCATCACCGGTTGCGCCACGACATCGCGGTGATCCGCCTGATCGGTGAGTACGTGCCGTTCCTGGCCGGGCAATCGGTGGAGGTCCAACTGCCGCAGCATCCCGGGCTGCGGCGGCGGCTGTCCCCCGCCCTGCCGCCGTCGCTGGACGGCAAGCTGGAGTTCCACGTGCGGACGGTGCCCGGCGGGTGGTGCAGCGGTTCGATCGTCGCCGATACCCGTCCCGGCGATCAGTGGCGGATCGGCGCACCGGCCGGCTGGCTCAGCGTCGACGACTGGGCCACCGATGTCGTGATGATCGCCGGCGGAACGGGTTTGGCTCCGCTGCGCTCGCTGCTGCTGGATCTGGCCCGCCGCCCCGAACCGCCGCGCACCCATCTGTTCATCGGTGGCCGCTCCCCCCGCGACCTGTACGCCTCGGACATGCTGTTCCTGCTGGCGGGCGAATTGCCCTGGCTCACCGTCGTTCCCGTGGTCGAGAGCGCCTACGACCCGGAGTGGCGGGACGACTGGTACGAAAGCTGCCGCGTGGACGTCGGTTTCGACGTGGACGAGATGCTGGAGGGCACGCTCGCCGAGGTGGTCGGCGATATGGGCCCGCTGCTCAACCACCAGGTGCTGGTGTGCGGGTCACCGGGCATGGTCCGGTCTACGATGGATCGGTTGATCCAAACCGGAACGCCCGTGGAAGCCATTCGCTACGAAGGGATTTAGGCCCGGTTCCCGTCACCGCGCCGCTAGAACAGGGGGTCGTGCCGGATGTTCTTGGTGGGCGTTCCCGCGGCCATGAGGCGGAACTTGGTGGTTTGCACCATGCTCGGGGAACCGACGATCTGGACGTCGCGGTCGTCCCAGGGGCCTTCCGCGGCGACCACCTTGCCGATCTGGCCGACGCGGCGGGGCTCGAGACCCGGCAACTCCCGCGGGCGGTCATCGGAATCGTAGAACCACCACGGGTTCTCACTGCTCTCGACGACCGGGGTGACGGTGAGCCACCTGTTGGCGACGGCGAGCTCGCTCAAGGTCTGCAGATCGTAGAGATCGCACGGGTGGTGGCCGCCCACATACAGCTGCACCCTGGGGTTGGACCGCCGCTTGGTCATCGCCATGAGCTGTGCGCGCAGCGGGGCGATGCCGGTGCCGCAGCCGACCATCAGCATCTTGCGCCGCGTATTGCGGAGCACGCCGAGCCCGCCGAGCGGCGACCCCAGCAGCCACTGGTCCCCGACCACCGTATGGCCGACCATCGAGGGACTGACCCAGCCGCCCGTCACGGCACGGACGTGAAATTCGATCTCCCCCTGGTCGTTCGCGGGCACGGCCGGTGACATGTACCGCCACATCCTCGGCCGGGACGGAATCTGCACGCTCAGATACTGACCGGCCGCGTACTGCATCGGCTGATCCAGCCGCAGCCGCACGATCGCCAGATTCTGCAGCACCTCGCGGTGCTCGATCACGGTTCCGGTCCAGTACGGCGGTGTGTCCTCCCGTTCGGCGGCGCCGATCATGGTGTCGGCGATGACGCCGATGCCCTCGTTCCACGCCCGTTCCACCTCGTCGGTCCACAGCTCCGTCCCGGCGTAGGCGCACAGCGCGGTCTGCAGCGATTTCCCCACGGCGGCATAGTGTTCGGCGGTCACGCCGTACTTGCGGTGATCGCGCCCGAGCTGCGCCAGGAAGGGCAGCAGCCGGTCCGGCTCCTCCAGCCTGTCCACCGTGTAGGCGATGGCCCGCACCAGCCTGTCGCGCTGGGCGTCGAGGGCGGCGGGGAAGAAATCGCGAACCTGCGGATGCTCGGTGAACAAGATGGCATAGAACGATCGGGCCAGCTTCTCCGGTCCCCCCTCCTCCGCAGCAACCGCCTTGAACGTCGTTCTAATCAATGCGACGGTCCGCGAATCCATGTGTCTCACAACCCCATTTCGCATTCGAGCACAGGCCGCGAGAACGAGTGAGGTGCTGCGGACACTCGACAGCAGCCGATGTGAATCGAGTGTAGGTGAGGTTTGCCAGGGACGGAATGGTCCGTTTAAACAACGCGCATGTAATTCCGCTTAAACCAGGATGGTGAGCGTAAACCCCTATGGAAACAGACCGTTTGACTAGGACACGCCGTTTGAATAAGCCCTGAAATCACGAGATTTGCGGGATTCGTCTCGCGAATCTCAGATTTGCAGCGACATTGCCGCAAACGGTCAGCCAGGCCGCACCCACCACAGAACCTCGCGAATCCGACACTCCGGCAACGACACCGCGACTCGCGACCAATTCCGGTACGAACGTCCCACCCGCCCAGCGTGTTCCATGCATCTGCAAGCACAGCACATACCTCGCAACAAAACGCAACCCTGCAAAGCCATGCTTCCCAACGCAATTAGAGACTGGGCGGTACGGGACTTCTCCGTCATTCCGGCGTGCTTTCGGCCGGAACCCACAGCGACCCCGGCCAAAAGCGCGCCGGGGATGAGATAGGCCGCGCCGGGCAAGCCAGGGCGGGATGATCAGGGGCGCGCCGGGGCAAGCCAGGGCGGGATGACCAGGGGCGCGCCGGGGCAAGCCAGGGCGGGATGACCAGGGGCGCGTCGACGCAAGCCACGGTGGGAAGACCAAGGGCGGATCGACACTCGGGGAACGAACAGCGCCCCCGGTTTCCCGGGGGCGCTGTCATAGAGTTGTTTTCGCGGCACCTACCGCCGTTTGTTGCGCGGCTGCCACACCACCAGCGCCGTGCTGCGCTGGGGCGGGGTCAGCTCCGGGCGGTAGCCGACGCGCAGCCGCTCGACCTCGGCCGCCAGGCCCCGGACCTGCTCCTGCAGTTCCTCGACCTGGTTGGTGAGTTCGATGATCCGCTTGATGCCGGCCAGGTTGACGCCCTCGTCCTGGGACAGCCGCTGCACCTCGCGCAGCAGCTCCACATCCCGGGCCGAGTAGCGGCGGCCGCCACCCGAAGTACGTTGCGGTGTCACCAGTCCCAGCCGGTCGTACGTGCGCAGAGTCTGCGCGTGCATACCGGCCAACTGGGCCGCCACGGAAATCATGAAGAACTCCGTGGCGCTGTGTGCCTTCTTCGGATCGCCGTTCATCACGCACCTGCCCATCCAGCACGCGGGTCGAACCCGCCGGCCTTCTCTGCCTCCGCATAGCGCCGCAGCGCCTCGGAGGCATTGTCGTCCAGCTTCTGCGGCACCGCGACCTTCACCGTGACGAGCAGGTCGCCCGCGCCGCCGCCCCGCTTGGGCACACCGCGTCCACGCACCCGCAGGGTACGCCCGTCGGCGGTGCCCGGAGGCACCTTCACGCCGACTCGCCCGTCCAGAGTCGGCACCGAAACCGTTGTGCCCAGCACCAGTTCGCCGTAGCTGACCGGCAGCACCAGGGTCAGATCGTCGCCGTTGCGGCCGAAGACCTTGTCCTGGCTGACGTGCACGGTGACGAACAGATCGCCCGCCGGGGCGCCCCGCAGACCCGCCTCGCCCTGACCGGCCAGGCGAATGCGCTGACCGTCCCGGACGCCGGGCGGGATGCGCACGGTGATGGTGCGGGTCCGGTTCTGGATGCCGGAGCCGTGGCAGTCCGAGCACGGGTCGTCGATGATCGACCCGGTCCCGCGGCAGTCGTCGCACGGCTCGCTGAATCCGAACGCACCCTGGTTGCGGCTGATCACGCCGGTTCCGTTGCAGTGCGGGCAGACTCGCGGGCTGGTGCCCGGCTTGGCGCCGCTGCCGTGACAGGTGGTGCACGGCGACGGACTGGTCATCCGCAGCGGCACCGTGACACCCTGCGCGGCCTCGCGGAACCCGAGGGTCGTCTCGGTCTCCACATCGCTGCCGCGCCGCGGCCGCGTCGAGGTGCGCGTGGCGCCACCGCGATTGAACAGACCGCCCAGCAGGTCACCCAGGCCACCGTCGCCGCCGGCCGCCTGCGCGCCGCCGAAGATGTCACCCAGGTTGAACTCGCTGAAGCCGCCCTGCCCGTAACCGCCGCCGCCGGGCGAGAACCCGCCGCGGCCGAAACCGCCGCTGGCGAACAGCCTTCGGGCCTCGTCGTACTCCTTGCGCTTCTCCGGATCCGACAGCACGGCATGCGCCTCGCTGACGGCCTTGAACCGCTCCTCGGCCTTGGCGTCCCCCGGATTCTTGTCCGGGTGCAGGTCGCGGGCCAGCTTGCGGTAGGCCTTCTTGACGTCGTCCGCGGTGGCGCTGGAGGAAATACCCAGCTCTTTGTAGAAGTCCTTCTCCAGCCACTCCCGATTCACCGGGCATCTCCTCCTTTCCTGTTGTCGTCCGGCCTGGGATCACCCAGTGCCGGTAGGCATGTCTTACGCGATGCCGTCGGCATCGTCGCCAGCGTTCGCCCCGTCCGGTGTCTCCACCAGATCCGTCACCCCGTCGGTGACTCCCACGAGCGCATGCCGCAGGACTCGATCACCGAAGCGGTAACCCTTGCGCATCACCACGCCGATCACCGGATCGTGGCCCTCGCCCTCGTGCTGCACGGCCTCGTGCAGGGTCGGGTCGAAGGGCTCGCCCTCGGTGCCGAATTCCTCGAGGCCCTGCTTGGTCAGCGCGTCGACCAGCTTGTCCGCCACCGACTTCAGCGGTCCGGACTCCAGGTCGCCGTGTGCCTTGGCGCGGTCGAGGTCGTCGAGCACGCCGAGCAGTTCGGTGACCACCGACGCCTTGGCCGTGTCGATCGCGGCCTTGCGGTCGCGCTCCACCCGGCGCCGGTAGTTGGCGTATTCGGCGGTCAGCCGCTGCAGATCCGCGGTGCGCTCGGCCAATTCGGTGCTGATCGCGTCGGCGAGGGCCGAGCCGTTGCCGGACTCGGCTCCCCCGGCCTCCGCGGCGGAGGTCGCGGCGCCGTCGGCGCCGGCCTCCGCCTCGCCCTGCGCGGCAGGGCTTTCGGAGTAACCCTCGAACTCCGGAGCGGAGCCCGCGGTGCGACCCTCGAACTCTCCAGCGGTGCGACCCTCGAATTCCGACGGATTCACCTTCCGCTTGTCCACGATGGTGATCGGCTCCTGTTCGGGGTTGCGTTCGGTCACTTCTTCTCCGGCTCTTCCACGACCTCGGCGTCCACGACGGTGTCGTCGGTGGTGGATCCGGCGGGGCCGTCACCATTGCCCGACGCGGCCGACTCTGCCGCCGACGCCTCGTAGATCGCCTGGCCCAGGGCCTGCGACTCGGTGGCCAGCTTCTCCACCGCCGCCTTCACGGCCGCGGTGTCGGTGCCCTTCAGCGCCTCCTTGGCCTCGCCGATGGCCGCCTCGACCTTCTCCTTCACGTCGGCCGGGACCTTGTCCTGGTTGTCGGCGATGAACTTCTCGGTCTGGTGTACCAGCGACTCGGCCTGGTTGCGGGTCTCCGCCTCCTCGCGACGCGCCTTGTCCTCCGACGCGTGCGCCTCGGCGTCCTTCACCATCCGGTCGATCTCCTCCTTGGACAGGCCGGAGCCGTCCTGGATCTTGATCGTGTTCTCTTTACCCGTGCCCTTATCCTTCGCGGTGACGTGCACGATGCCGTTGGCGTCGATGTCGAAGGTGACCTCGATCTGCGGCACGCCGCGCGGGGCCGGCGGGATGCCGGTCAGCTCGAAGGAGCCGAGCAGCTTGTTGTGCGAGGCGATCTCGCGCTCGCCCTGGAACACCTGGATCTGCACCGACGGCTGGTTGTCGTCGGCCGTGGTGAAGGTCTCCGAGCGCTTGGTCGGGATGGTGGTGTTGCGCTCGATGAGCTTGGTCATCACGCCGCCCTTGGTCTCGATGCCCAGCGACAACGGGGTCACATCGAGCAGCAGGACGTCCTTGACCTCGCCCTTGAGCACACCGGCCTGCAGCACGGCGCCGATGGCGACGACCTCGTCCGGGTTCACGCCCTTGTTGGGCTCCTTGCCGCCGGTCAGCTCGCGCACCAGGTCGGTGACGGCGGGCATGCGGGTCGAACCACCCACGAGCACAACGTGATCGATGTCCTTGACCGAGATGCCCGCGTCCTTGATGACCGACTGGAACGGCTGCCGGGTGCGGTCGAGCAGATCGGAGGTGATCTTCTGGAACTCGGACCGGGTCAGCTGCTCGTCGAGGAACAGCGGGTTCTTCTCCGAGTCGACGGTGATGTAGGGCAGGTTGATCGAGGTGCTCTGCGAGGAGCTCAGTTCGATCTTGGCCTTCTCCGCGGCCTCACGCAGCCGCTGCAGGGCCATCTTGTCCTTGGTCAGGTCGATGCCCGAGCTGGCCTTGAACTTGTCGACCAGCCACTTCACGACGCGCTCGTCCCAGTCGTCGCCACCGAGGTGGTTGTCACCGGAGGTGGCGCGGACCTCGACGACGCCCTCGCCGATCTCCAGCAGCGAGACGTCGAAGGTGCCGCCACCGAGGTCGAAGACCAGGATGGTCTGTTCCTTCTCGCCCTTGTCCAGGCCGTACGCCAGCGCGGCGGCGGTGGGCTCGTTGACGATGCGGAGCACGTTCAGGCCCGCGATCTGGCCGGCCTCCTTGGTGGCCTGGCGCTGCGCGTCCTCGAAGTATGCGGGGACGGTGATGACCGCGTCGGTGATCTCCTCACCGAGGTAGGACTCGGCGTCGCGCTTCAGCTTCATCAGCGTGCGTGCGGAGATCTCCTGCGCCGTGTACTTCTTGTCGTCGATCTCCACGTTCCAGTCCTCGCCCATGTGGCGCTTGACGGACCGGATGGTGCGGTCGACGTTGGTGACGGCCTGGTTCTTCGCCGGCTGGCCGACCAGCACCTCGCCGTTCTTGGCGAAGGCGACGATCGACGGGGTGGTGCGCGAGCCCTCCGAGTTGGCGACGACTACCGGCTCACCGCCTTCGAGCACGGCGATGACCGAGTTGGTGGTCCCGAGGTCGATACCGACCGCACGAGCCATGGTTGTTCCTCCTAGTTGACGTACGTGTGTGGGTGCAGGGGCGAACCTCCTGCGGCGGACCTCGCCCCGAACACCTCACGGAGCACGGTCCCAGCAACGCTGAGCGTGGTCGACTCAATCCTGCCTGCACTCCGAATCGGAGTCAAACGAAGACTTGAGCCTTCCTCGCTCAACTTAGCCTCGATCAGCTCAACGACCGGCTCGCGCCGGGAATTCCCGGACGGCGAAGATTTCTCCGACGCTCCCGCGCCCTCGGCGACGGGCCGCGGCTAACGGCTCACGGGGACGACGCGCACCGGTTCCCCGGCGGGGGTGAGCACCAGATATCCGCCCCCGGCGCCGCCCTTGACATAGATGGTGACCACCGGGTCGTCGTCGAGCATGTCCGTCGAGCGCTCGATCATGATGTGGGTGACGGCGCCGTCCGGAGCACCCACGGTCTGCGTCGCGCCCGCGAGGTAGCGCGCCAGCAGGGGAAGGTCGATCGCGCCGAGATCGAACGGCCGCGCCTCGCGATCGCGGTCCGATGACGAGGAATCATCGAATTCGCCTCGGTAGGTGAAGTTCAGAGTCCGGGACACGGCCGCGCGTTCGAACGAGGCGTGCTCCGGATGCAGTGTCAGTTCGTCCACCAGCAGGTCACCGAAGTGGGTGCGGTAGTCGGCGAGGAACGTCTCGATCCCCCGGGCGGTCGTGAGATCGGGCAGGTCGGGATCGCCGGGCCGCGGGTGGTCGGTGGCAGCCACTCCCACCAGCGCGCCGATGGATGCCGCCAGGGCCACGGCCACGACGGCCGGGATCCACCGCCGCGGACCGCGCCGCCGACTCGGATTCACCACCGCGCTCCGGACGAGGCCACCGGGGATCTGGAGGTCACCGATCAGCGCGTCGAGATCGCCGAAGGTCTTCGCGCGCAACGCCGCCGCGGTGCGTTCGCCGTGTTCGCCCGCGGTGATCTGGCCGTCGTCGCGGGCCGTGTCCAGCAGCGCGCAGGCGTCGACGCGGTCCGCGTCACGCACCCGCAGGCCACGGTGGCGCGCGGGATTCACCGCGTCACCGCGATCACCGACGGCTGCCGTCCCGACGACTCGTTCGCGCGCACTGCCTTCACCTATCTGTCGAACGGGGAGACCCGCGTCTTGTCGCCGGAGGGGGTGGCTTCCAGATATCCGCTCTCGTTGAAGTCGTTGCCGACATAGACGGAGATCCGCGGCCCGCGCGAGATGGTGTCGTTTTCGAAGCGGACGTGCGTCACCGCACCGCCGTCGACACGGAGCAGCCCGGGCGCCTCGGCCAGCAACCCGCCGAGAACGGCCGGATCGACCGTGGCCAGGTCGAAGGTGGGGGTGTCGACCCGGCGGGTGGTCGGGTCGCCGGACGGCGTGAAGCCACCCTGATACGACCAGCGGACCACTCGATTCGGCTGTCCCGTCGGCGCGGCCTCGAGAGAGGCGTAGCCGGGGAACAGGGTCAACTCGTCGACGACGGTTCCGCCGAACTTCGCCCGGAACTGCTCCCGGAGCAGCGCGAATCCCTCGGCCGTGGTGAGCCGCGGCATCGGCACCACCAGGGGCTGAGCCATCGCGGGCGCGGCGGGCGGCGGGGCCGGGGC
>NZ_BDBV01000121.1 GCF_001613165.1 Nocardia mexicana NBRC 108244 | reverse complement strand
TGGCCGCGATGGAATCACACCGGCTGCTGTGCGCGCACCGGCAGGGCCAATTCGGCGTCGAGCGCTGGGACCGGCTGGCGGCCGGATGGGTCGCCGCGGCGGGCATCGGCGCCGAACCGGGTGCGGGCCACTGGTTTCCGGGACAGCCGCTGCTGGTCACGGCGAACGATCACGAGGCCCGCATCTACAACGGCGATACCGGCGTCATCGTCCGCGACACCGACGGTTCGCTGCGCGCGGCCCTGCAGCGCGGCACCGAGCCGTACCTGGTGCACCCGACACAGTTCCCGGGCGTCACCACGGTCTACGCCATGACCATCCACCGCAGCCAGGGCAGCCAGTACGGCACGGTCTCGGTGGTGCTGCCGGGCCCCGAATCCACCCTGCTCACCAGGGAACTGCTCTATACCGCCATCACCCGGGCCCGCCACCACGTCCGCATCATCGGGACGGAGGAGGCCATTCGCGCGGGCATCGACCGGCGTGTCCTGCGGGCGAGCGGACTGCGCGCGTAAGCGCCGATGCGGAGGACATGCCGCGTATTCTCCGACCCCGGGCCGATTCGGAAACGTATCCTTCATGTTTAGGCTGGAGTAGATCCAGGTGAGGGATCCGTCCATCGAAGGATGCGTAGCCATGACCAGTACGCCCGAGCACGTCGACGTGCTCATCGTCGGCGCCGGACTGTCCGGGATCGGGGCCGCCCACCACCTGCAGCGGGCGTTTCCGCGGCGGACCTACACGATCCTGGAGGCGCGCGACGCCATCGGCGGCACCTGGGATCTGTTCCGGTATCCGGGCATCCGCTCGGATTCGGACATGTTCACCCTCGGGTACCGGTTCCGTCCCTGGCTGGGCGACAAGGCGATCGCCGACGGCGAGTCGATCCTGACCTACGTCCGGGAGACGGCGACCGAGGGCGGCATCGACAGGCACATCCGGTTCGGGCACCGCGTGCAGCGTGCCGACTGGTCGTCCGCGGAGCAGCGGTGGACGGTCACCGCGGAGCGGGCGGATATCGGCGAAACGGTCACGCTCACGGCGAATTTCCTGTTCTGCTGCTCCGGCTACTACCGCTACGACCAGGGCTACACCCCGCAGTTCCCGGGCATCGACCGGTTCGGCGGCACGATCGTGCACCCGCAGCAGTGGCCGGAGGACCTCGATGTCGACGGCAAGCGGGTCGTCATCATCGGCTCGGGCGCCACCGCGGTGACGCTCGGCCCGGCGTTGACCAAGCTGGGCGCCCAGGTCCGCATGCTGCAGCGCTCGCCCAGCTATATCCTGTCCGCCCCGGCCCGCGACGATTTCGCCGAGCGGATGCGCAAGCTGCTGCCCGCCAAGGCCGCCTACGCCCTCGCCCGCGCCAAGAACATCGCCTTCAGCACCGCGATCTACCAACTGTCGCAACGCTATCCGGAACGCATGCGGAACTGGATCCGGGGCCTGCAGGAACGCTGGCTGCCCGAGGGCTACGACATCGACACCCACTTCACGCCGAACTACGACCCGTGGGATCAGCGCCTGTGCCTGGTGCCCAACGGCGATCTGTTCCGGGCCATCCGCAAGGGCCGCCTGGACATGGTGACCGACCGCATCGACACCTTCACCGAGACCGGCCTGCGCCTGGCCTCCGGCACCGAGCTGGAGGCCGACATCGTGATCACCGCAACCGGTCTGGACCTGCTGATCTTCGGCGGCGTGCGGATGACGGTGGACGGTGCGGCGGTGGAGCTGCCGAAGACCATGGCCTACAAGGCGATGATGCTGTCGGACGTGCCGAACTTCGCCTACATCATCGGCTACACCAACGCGTCGTGGACATTGAAGGCGGACCTGGTGTGCGAGTACGTCGTTCGCCTGCTGCGGTACCTGGACGCACACGGCTACGCCAGCGCCACCCCGGTGCGCGACCCGTCGATCGGCACCGCGGCGTTCATGGCCGGATTCACCCCGGGCTATGTGCTGCGCGCGGCCGATCGGCTCCCGGCGGCGGGGGATCGCAGGCCGTGGCGGCTGTATATGAACTACCTGCGCGACATCCCCACATTCCGCTTCGGCAGGATCGCGGACGGGACATTGAAATTCGCGCGGGCACCGCGGGCCGATCGGGTGCTCACAACGTCTCGCAATCCATAGCAGCTCAACATATTTCGTGGTTAGCGGCCCTTGCGGGCGTGAGTTCCGCAGGGCCGCTGGGCATTCCGGAGAGAATTCATAACCCTGCTGCTAATCTGAGGCGGCCGCCCGGTTCTTTCGGTTGGTAACGATCCACTTCCCGGTCAATGATCGGCGAAGCCTGTTGTGCTGCAATGGTTGTGAGGTGAATTTCCTGTGTCGTCCGGCCCGCAGATAGTCACGACCGGATTCTGTCCGGTCCAGGGGTCTCCCATTGATTCCGACGGTCCCCGCACCCTGCTGGACACTCCGGAATTCGCCGCCGATCCGCACGGCTTCTACCGGTCCATGCGCAAGCAGTTCGGCTCGATGGCTCCCATCGAGCTGGCGCCGGGGGTTCCGGCCACGCTGGTGGTCGGATACCGCACCGCGCTGCGCATTCTCAACGATCCGGAGCACTTCCCCGCCGATCCGCGCCACTGGCAGGACACCGTGCCCGAGGACTGTCCGGTGCGCCCGATGATGCAGTGGTACCCCAACGCCCTGCGCAACTCCGGGTCCACGCACGTGCGCTACCGCCAGGCCTACGTGGCGGCGGTCGACGGCATCGACCTGCACGCCCTGCACGCGACGGTGGAGTCTATCGCGGTGCCGCTGATCAACACCTTCTGCGAGGCCGGCTCGGCGGACCTGGTGATGCAGTACGCGTTTCCGCTGGTGTTCGAGTCGCTGAACCGGATGGTCGGCTGCTCGGCCGATATCGGGCAGCGGGTCGCCAACGGCATGGCCGCGCTGTTCGACACGGTCAACGCGGCGTGGGGCATGCAGCACCTGTCCGAGGCGCTGATGGAGCTGATCACCATGCGGCGCGCCGAACCCGGTGACGACGTCACCTCGCGCCTGGCGCACCATTCGGCCGAGCTCACCGACGAGGAGATGCTTTACCAGCTGATCAGCTTCTACGGCGCGGGTATCGAGCCCATGCAGAACCTGATCAGCAACACCCTGCTGCTGATGCTCACCGACGACCGGTTCGGCGGCGGCATGCTCGGCGGCAGCATGTCCACCCGCGACGCGCTGGACGAGGTGTTGTTCACCGACCCGCCGATGGCCAACTTCTCCATCACCTATCCGCGCCAGCCGATCCTGATCGATAACGTCTGGCTACCCGCGCACCAGCCCGTCGTGATCAGCCTGGCCGGTTGCAACAACGACCCGGCGATCGCCGGCGGCGACCGCACGGGCAACCGATCGCATCTGGCGTGGAGCGCCGGGCCGCACGCGTGCCCCGCCCGATCGGTGGCGTACCTGGTCGCCCAGGACGCGATCGATCAGCTGCTCGACGCCCTGCCCGAACTGCAGCTGTCCGGGTCCAAGGGCGAAATCACCTGGCGGCCGGGCCCGTTCCACCGGGCGATGGCCGCGCTGCCGGTGACCTTCCCGGCATCCCCTCCGTTGAATCTGGCGTAAAGGAGCATCCGATGGCGCATGATCCGATTGTTCTGGACCTGACGGGAGCCGATATCCAGGGCGAGTCGGCCCGGATCCGCGAGCAGGGACCGGTGGCCCAGGTGATCCTGCCCGGCGGCGTGCCCGCCTGGTCGGCCACCGACCAGGCGGTGCTGCGGAGCCTGCTGGCCGACCCGCGGGTCTCCAAGGATCCGCGCCAGCACTGGTCGGCATTCATCAACGGCGAGATCACCGAGGCGTGGCCGCTGCTGCCGTGGGTGGCGGTGGACAACATGTTCACGGCCTACGGTCCCGATCACCGGCGGCTGCGAAAGCTGGTGTCCCCGGCGTTCACTCATCGTCGGACCACGGCGCTGCGTCCGCGGATCGAGGAGATCACCGCGAGCCTGCTCGACGATCTGGCGGCCGCGCCCGCGGGTGCGCCGGTCGACCTGCGCACCGGGTACGCCTATCCGGTCCCGATCCGGACGATCACCGAATTGATGGGCGTGCCCGAGCATCTCGGTCCGCCGATGCACAAGTGCGTGGACGGATTCTTCGACACCTCGTTCACCCCCGAACAGGCGCAGGCCAATTACGTCGAGATGTTCGGCCTGGTCAGCGAATTGGTGGCGTACCGCCGTGAGCAGCCCGGCGACGACATCACCAGCGTGCTGATCACCACCAGGGACGACGACGGGTCGCGACTGACCGAGAAGGAGATGGTCGACACCCTGATGCTGGTGATCAACGCCGGGCACGAGACCACGGTCAACCTGCTCGACCAGGCGATCTTCGCCCTGCTGACCCATCCGGAGCAGCGCGCCGACGTGGTGTCCGGCAAGGTGCCCTGGTCGGATCTGGTGGAGGAGACGCTGCGCTACCAGGCGCCGGTCGCGCATCTGCCGCTGCGCTACGCGGTCGAGGACATCGAAGTCGATGGCGGCCACCGCATTCCGAAGGGCGACGCCATCCTCGCCTCGTACGCCGGCGCCAGCCGCGACCCGAAGGTGCACGGCGACACCACCGATCGGTTCGATGTGCACCGCGCGACCAAGGACCAGCACGTGGCCTTCGGTTACGGCGCGCACCACTGCCTCGGCGCACCGCTGGCGCGGCTGGAGGCGACCATCGCGCTCCCGGCCCTGTTCGAGCGGTTCCCGAATGCCCGATTCGCTACGGAGCCTTCGGAGTTGGCGCCGGTGGCGAGCTTCATCTCCAATGGTCACGCGGCGCTGCCGGTGTACCTGGACTAGCCCTACTCGAAGATTCCCGGCAGTTTCAGCGCCTGCTGGACGTCGTCGCGGCGGCCCAGGGTGACCAGGACGCTGCGGATCATGGTCAGCCGCGCCGCTGCGACCTCCCCGGGAGCGGGTTCCCCGCCGGGACCGGCCGCGGCCGAGACCCGGTACACGACGAACTCGCACACCTGCAGAGCGGTGTCGAGGTCCAGCGGGCTGGGCAGCGGCCGCTCGAGCGCGGTGAACTTCGCGCGGACCAGCGCGCGGATGTCGTCGAACGCCTCCTCCCGGTAGGTCGACACCGGTGAGGAGGGGTCGTGCAGTTCGGCGAACACCGGCCGCAGCATCGGACCGTGCCCGCGCGCCCAGTCCAGATACGCGTCGATGATCCCGATACCGAGCTGGACCGGTTCGTCGGAGCGCTCCAGCGCGGCGCGGATGCCGCCGACGAGCCCCTCGTTGGAGGCGGTGAGCACCACGTGCAGCGGCGCCTCGGCATTGCCGAAATAGCGGTAGAAGGTGGGCCGGGAGATGCCCGCGCGCTCGAGGATGCGCGCGACGCTCAGGCCGCGCGACCCGTGCTCGGTGAATACCGCGGCGGTGGCGACGACGATGCGCGCCCGCACCTCGTCGGCCTGCTCCTGGGTCTGCGGCGGCCGCCCGCGGCGGGTGCCGCTGTGAGCCGCGGCCACGGTGTCACGCGACACGTTGTGACTCCTCCCTGCTCGGCGGCGCCGGTCTTGACAGCACGCGCGTGGACTCGATTAATCTAACACCAGTGTTAAGCTAACACTGGTGTTCAGTTAATTCGTGGGACGCGTTCCCGCCGATCGAGAGGGCCGACGATGACGACCGCCCCGCAGCTCGCCCCCGCCGACGCGCTCCCGGAGTCGCTGGTCCGAAGGTTGCTCGCGCACGCGACCGCCGGCGGTGCGCCCGCGGTCGAGGTGTTCGCCCCGGCCACCGGCCGCAAGATCGCAGACCTCCCGCAGTCGTCGACCGCCGATATCGAGGAGGCGTTCGGCCTGGCGCGGCGGGCCCAGCGGCAGTGGGCGCGGACGCCGGTGCGCGAGCGGGCCGCGGTACTGCGCCGCTTCCACGATCTGGTGCTGGCCGAGCAGGACACCATCCTCGACATCGTGCAGACCGAGACCGGCAAGTCCCGGGTACACGCCTTCGACGAGGTGGGCGACGTCGCGGTGAACGCCCGCTACTACGCCGCCGAGGCGGAGCGCCTGCTCGCCGCGCGGACGCCGCGGGGCGTGCTGCCGGTACTCACGAAGGTGGAGGTGCGGCACCGACCGAAGGGTGTGGTCGCGGTGATCTCGCCGTGGAACTACCCGCTGGCGCTGGCCGCCTCCGATGCGCTGCCCGCGCTGATGGCGGGGAACGCCGTGGTGGCGCGCCCGGACAACCAGACCGCGCTCACCGCGCTGTGGGCCGTCGACGCCGCCGAGCGCGCGGGGCTGCCGAAGGGGTTGTGGCAGGCGGTACTCGGGCGCGGCCGCGAGATCGGCGGTGAGGTGATCGCCCGCGCGGACTACGTCGACTACACCGGATCCAGCGCGACCGGCCGCACCATCGCCCGGCAGGCGGGGGAGCGGTTGATCGGCTACTCGCTCGAATTGGGCGGCAAGAACCCGCTGCTGGTGCTCGCCGACGCGGATGTGTCCGCGGCGGCGAAGATCGCGGTGCGGGCCTGCTTCGCCTCGTCCGGGCAGCTGTGCGAATCGATCGAGCGAATCTATGTGCACGACACGGTGTACGAGCGGTTCCTGGCCGAATTCGTCGCCAACACCCGGGCTTTGACGCTCGGCTCGGCGCTCGACTACTCCTACGAGATGGGCTCGCTGAGCTTCCAGCGTCAGATCGACACCGTCGCAGCGCATGTCGACGATGCGGTGGCCAAGGGCGCGACCGTCGTGGCCGGTGGGCGCGCCCGCCCGGACCTGGGGCCCTACTTCTACGAGCCGACCGTTCTCGAGGGCGTGCGGCCGGGGATGACGGTGTACCGCGAGGAAACCTTCGGGCCGGTGGTGTCGGTGTACCGGGTGCACAGCGACGACGAGGCGGTCGAGCAGGCCAACGACACCGCCTACGGGCTCAATGCCAGTGTGTGGAGCCGGGATACGGAACGCGCCCGCGAGATCGCCGCCCGCATCACCGCCGGGTCGGTGAATGTGAACGAGGGTTTCATCGCCGCCTGGGGCAGCGTCGCGGCGCCGTCGGGCGGGCTCGGGATCTCCGGTGGCGGGCGGAGGCACGGCCCCGAGGGGCTGCTGAAGTACATCGACACCCAGACCATCGCGGTGCAGCGGGCGCTGCCGATCGCGCCGCTGCCCGGAATGTCCGAGGCGCTGTGGGCGAAGACGATGACGCTGTACTTCGGTGTGATGAAGGCCTTGCGGCAGAAGTGATTCGGCGGGAACGACAGGGGTAGTGATGGGTATGGACACGGTAGCCGGAAAGAAGGTGCTGGTCACCGGCGCAGCGATGGGGCTGGGCAAGTCCTTCGCCGAACGGGCGGTGCGGGAGCGGGCCGCCGACGTGGTGCTGTGGGACGTCAACGAGACGGCGCTGAAGGAAACGGCCGCGGAGCTCGCGGCGCCGGGCGGCAGCCGGATTCACCACCACGTGGTGGACGTATCGGACTCGGCGGCCATCGCCGAGACGGCGGCGACGGTCCGCGCCGAGGTCGGCGATATCGACGTGCTGGTCAACAACGCGGGGATC
The DNA here is from genome assembly GCF_001613165.1 of Nocardia mexicana NBRC 108244. GTDB lineage: Bacteria > Actinomycetota > Actinomycetes > Mycobacteriales > Mycobacteriaceae > Nocardia > Nocardia mexicana. Next base: position 33,551 of record NZ_BDBV01000121.1, on the reverse strand, counting down.
GTCCGCGGCAACGGGTACTTCTGGGAGACGGAGAACCGTTCCGACATCGACAAGACGATGGCGATCAATTCCCTTGCGCCCATGTACATCACGCTGGAGTTCCTGCCCGCGATGGTGTCGCGCGAGACCCCGGCCCGGGTGCTGACCATCGCCTCCTCGGCCGCGCTGGTGGCCAATCCGCGCATGAGCGTCTACGCCGGCTCCAAGTGGGCGGCGCTGGGCTGGTCGGATTCGGTGCGCCTGGAGCTCGAGCAGTCCGGCAACGACCACGTCAAGGTCACCACCTTCTGCCCGACCTACATCGACACCGGAATGTTCGACGGCGCCAAGGGTTTCTGGTTCACCCCGATCATCGAGCAGGACGCCGCCGTCGACGCCGCGTGGACGGAGATGAAGAAGGGCTCGCCGCTGGTGGTCATGCCCTGGACCTCCCGCTTCAACCGCGCCATCTCCGGCCTGCTGCCGCTGAAGGTGCGCGATTTCTACCTGAATACGGTCGGTGTCTATCACTCCATGGACGAATTCACCGGGCGCAAGGGGTAGTTCGCGGTCGTGTAGCGTGGCTGGTGCGTCCGCGTGGGCCGCGTCCGGAACCGGTCACGCGTCGGTGGGAGTTGTACGAACGCGTATCGAAAGGACCATGTCTATGCGGTGGGGTGCAGTAGGAGCGGCGGGGATCGCGGCCCTGGCGGTATCGGTGTTCCCGGCGGCGGTCGGCACGGCCGCGGCACCGGCGTGCGCGGCCGACGCGCTGAGCCTGAACACCAGGATCACGGAGGTCTCCGGTCCGAACGCGCAGAATCATCTGGAGCTGGAGCTGACCAACACGTCGGCGCAAGCCTGTGCGCTGCAAGGCTTTCCGGGAGTCGATCTGGTCGGCGCCGAGCATCCGACCTTCGGGCCCGTCTATCAGATTCCCCGCCAGGTCGCCGACGCCGCGCCGGTGACGATCGAGCCGGGCCGAAGGGCCATCAGCGTCCTCACCTACCTCACCGCTCCGCCGGAGGATCCGAACAGCTGGACCCCGGGCACCATCGTGGTGACCCCGCCCGACACCACCACCCAGCTGCAGACCCCGTGGCCCGCGGCATACCTGACCATCCAGCGCCAGGACGCCGCCACCCATCCGGGCACCTTCGTCGGACCGCTGCGGGCGGTCTGACCTATTCGGAGCCGGTGACCGCCCGGCTGTCGGCGGTCCCGGTTACTCGAAGCGGAACCAGCGCACGGCCAGCGTGCCGGTGATCACGCCCCAGAGCGCGAGCAAGATCAGGCCGTACCAGTCGACGCTCAGGTGCATGGCCTGTTCGAGGGCCTCGGCGAGGGCGCCGGAGGGGATGAGGCGGGCGAGGATGCTCAGCCAGCCCGGGATGTCGTCGGCGGCGAACACCAGGCTGGAGGTGCCCAGCATGATGAACCACAGGATATTGGCCAGGGCCAGCACGATCTCGGCCTTCAGCGTACCGCCGAGCAGCAGGCCCATGGCCGCGAAAGTGGCGGTGCCCAGGGCGATCACGAGCGCGCCGAAGGCCAGTCCGCCGAGCGAGGGCCGCCAGCCCAGGGCGAACCCTATGGCGCCCAGCAGGATCGACTGCATCACCACCACGATCAGCACCGCGGCACACTTCCCGCCCACGATGCCCCAGCGCGGTAATGCGGTGGCGCCCAGCCGTTTCAGCGCGCCGTAGCGGCGATCGAAGCCGACCGCGATGGCCTGCCCGGTGAACGCGGTGGACATGATCGCCACCATCATCACCGCCGGAACGACCCGGTTCACCCGATCGTCGCCGAGGCTGCCCAGCGGCAGCAGCGTCAGCCCGATCAGCAGCGTGATCGGGATGAACATGGTCAGCAGCAACTGTTCCCCGTTGCGCAGCAACAGGATCAGCTCCATGCGCGTCTGCGCGGTCAGCATCGCCGCCCGCGGCGCGGGCTGCGGAGCAGGGGCGAACGTGCCGGGCTGGAACCGCTCCGCGGCCTCTGCAGTCACTGGAATCCTCCGATCGTGGAGTCCTCGGCGGCGCACCCGCCCGCCACGCACCCCGTGCGTGTTCGCGCACGCCCTGCAGCGCTCTGGAAGAGGTGCGGGAACGGGGAAGGGGTGCGGCTGTGTTCGGGGCGCGGGGTGGGGGTCATCCGCGGAGCTCGCGGCCGGTGAGTTCGAGGAATACGTCCTCGAGGCGGCGCTGGTCGATGCGTATGTCGGTGGGGAGCACGTCTATTCGTGCGCACCAGGCCGTGACGGTGGCCAGCACCTGCGGCGTGATGTCGCCGCGCAGCAGGTAGGAGCCGGGGGAGGTCTCGCAGGGTGAGAAGCCTTCCGGCAGGGCGTCCTGCAGCAGGCCGAGCCGGAGTTTGGGTGGGGCGGTGAAGCGCAGCTGCCCCTCGGCGCCGGTGGAGGTGACCTCGGCGGGCGTTCCGGCGGCCACGATGCGCCCGTGGTCGATGATGATCAGGCGGTCGGCGAGCTGCTCGGCCTCGTCCATCATGTGCGTGGTGAGCAGCACGCCGACGCCGTCGCGGCGCAGCGCGTCGATCAGCTCCCACACCAGATGCCGTGCCTGTGCGTCCATTCCGGCGGTCGGCTCGTCGAGGAACACCATCTCCGGGCGCCCCACCAGCGCGCACGCGAGCGCGAGTCGCTGCTGCTGGCCGCCCGACAACCGGCGGTACGGGGTCCGGCGCGCGTCGTGCAGGCCGAGGGTGTGCAGCAGCCAGTCCGGATCCAGCGGATCGGCGGAGTAGGAGGCGACCAGATCGAGCATCTCGCCCGCCCGCGATCCCGGATAGGCGCCGCCGCCCTGCAGCATGACGCCGATGCGCGGGCGCAGCCGATCCGAATCGGCGATCGGATCGAGGCCCAGCACCCGCACCGAACCCGCATCGGGGGCGGTGAAGCCCTCGCACATCTCGACCGTGGTGGTCTTCCCCGCGCCGTTCGGTCCGAGCAGGGCCAGCACCTCCGCCCGCCGCACCTCGAACCCGATCCCGTCCACGGCGGTGGTGTCGCCGAAGCGTTTCACGACGCCGTCGAGGCGGACGGCCGGTTCCGATGTCACGAAGAAACACCGTAAGCGGCGGGCGGCTGTGACCGAGCAGACACCCCCGCGGGGTTACGCCAGGGCAGCAGGTTCCGGGTGAGCACGATGAATCCCACGGCCACGATCACGACCGCGACCGCCGCCTCGATGATCTGGAAGACGCCGAAGTCCGCGCCCCGCGGCATCAGCATCACGCTCACCACCGCCGAGAACACCACGGCCGGTACGCGGAACGCCGACGTGGTGGCCCAGGCGGCCAGCGGCACGATCGCCCACAGCAGATACCACGGCTGCACCACGGGGAACAGCAGCACGATCGCCGCCAGCGAAACACCCAGGGCCCCAACGGAATGCAACCGCCCGATCCAGGTCGCCACCAGCATGCGCAGGGTGATGAACCCCGCCACCGCCGCCGCGATCGGCCGGGTGATGCTGAGCAGGGCGGTGGTGTGATCGCCCAGGCCGAGCAGCACGCCGCCGAATCCGGTGACGATACCCAGCGCCGTCGGCAGCGACATCCAGCTGCGAACCGCGTTGGCGGTGCCGAGGGTGTGGGTCCAGCCGAACCCGAGCCCGCTGGCGTAGGCCACGAATACGGTTGTCACGACGGCGATGACGCCCAGCACGAACGCGGCGCCGATCATCGGACGCAGCCCGCGGCCCCACCGCCGGGCAAGCGCCATGCCCACGAATCCGAGCGCGATGATCGAGGTGAACTTGACCGTGGACGACAGCGCGATGACGACGGCGCCGAATATCAGCAGTGCCCATGCCCGGCGGTCGAACCGGGTCGTGATGCCCAGCCATCGGTGGAATCGGGCGGTACCCGCGGAATGCGGTCCGGGGTCGCCGCCGGTGGCGACCGCCGCGCCGGGCCCGATGTCGATGGCGTCCCGGCTCCCGCGCGAGATCGCCCGCAGGCAGAATTCCATGCCCGCGAGCATCAGGCCGAGCATCAGGCCGTCGTTGTGCACGCCGCCCACCAGATGGAACAGCACCAGCGGATTGGCGGCCCCGAGCCACAGCGCGCTCACCGGCGCGACGCCGCACCGCCGCGACAGCCGCGGCAGCGCCCACACGATCAGCGCGACGCCCGCCAGCGCCAGCAGGCGGTGCGCCCACACGCCGACGATGATGTTGTCGCCGGTCAGATGCGCGATGCCGCGCCCGATCCACAGGAACAGCGGACCGTACGGGGCGGGGGTGTCGCGCCAGATGTTGGGAACGTTGTAGGTGAGGACGTTGTGCAGTCCGAGCCCGGTCGCCGGGCCCACCTCGTAGGGGTCCAGCCCGCGCGCGGCGATCTCGCTCTGCGCCAGATAGGAGTACACGTCGTTGGAGAACAGCGGCGGCGCCACCGACAGCGGAATGATCCACAGCAGCAGCGTCCGGTCCAGTTGCGAGCGGCTGAGCCGGTGCAGCGGCGAGCGGCCGAAGCCGCCGACGGCGAAGCGGCCCAGCAGCAGCCAGGCCATCACCACCAGCACCGTGCCGATCATGCACAGCGCCAGCGACGAGGTCTGCCAGCGGGCGAACACCCCGATCACCCGCACGCCCGACACCGGATTCTGCACCACCGGCTGCGCGGCCACCCCGAGCGCGCTGATCGCCATCAGCACCGACCCGGTCGCGCCCAGCAGCCGAATCCGCTTGAACTGCACGGTCTCCCGCGGATCGAGGCCGGGCACCTCGGACTCGACGGTGTGCAGCACCGCGATGGTGTGATCGGCGGCCGGTACGTCCAGGCCCAAGGCCCGGCGCCCCAGCTCGATGATCCTGCGCCGCGCGTCCTCCAATGCCACCACGAGCACTGAGCCTAGTTCGCGGGCGCGCCGATGCGGGACGCCTCCCCGGGTGGAGGAGCGATTGGTCCCCGGGCGTCCGCCGGAACGACGGGACCGGTGCCGGAACGGCGGGGCGGTATGGCCTTCCTCGTCCGTTTCGTTATCAAACCTCGTTATGCGCCGTGAGCTGTGGGGTTTGTCGCAGTTCTCGGCGCCGGGCCGGAGTCCCCGGGCTCGGCGAATGCCGGGGCAAACGTCGACGCCGGCGTCGTGCTGCCGGAATGCGCTGCGGCGGAAGGTCGTTCACGCCGCCCGCGGCCACGATCGCGGCCGGGCGACTCGCTCGCCGCGCACCGGCAACCGCCAGGTGACGGGCGCGATCGGCGTTCGCGGCAGGTCGACTCAGGTGACCCTTACTAGAATGCGGGAAGGAATTCCGTCACACTGATGTTGTGAAAACCGTGGGTTTGCGGACGGAAGCAGGCACCGGGCGCCGCAAGGGCGCCCGGAACACTGCCGCGCCCGCGGCGCCCGCGGGTGACGGGCACACCCGGGAATCCGTCGTCCAGCTGCTGCTGGAGGAGGGCCCGATCACCGCGACCGCCGTCGGCAAGCGGCTGGGCCTGAGCCCGGCCGGTGTCCGGCGGCACCTGGACGCGCTGATCGAATCCGGGGAGGCCCGCGCGACCCGCTCGGCGCCGTGGCAGCAGCAGGGCCGCGGCCGTCCCGCCAAGCAGTATCAGCTCACCGCCACGGGCCGGGGCCGCCTGGGTCACGCCTACGACGATCTCGCCGGTGCGGCCATGCGCCAGCTGCGCGAGCTCGGCGGGGATTCCGCGATCGCCGCCTTCGCCCGCCAGCGGGTCGGCACGATCGTCGCCGGAATCGACAAACTGGCCCGGCACACGCCGGAATCCACCGCCGCGAAGGCCGAGGAGATCGCCGAGGCGTTCACCGAGGCGGGCTTCGCGGCGTCCACCCGGAAGGTGGGTGCGGGCGTGCAGATCTGCCAGCACCACTGCCCGGTGGCCCACGTGGCCGAGGAGTTCCCGGAACTGTGCGCCGCCGAACTGGAGGCGTTCCGCGAGCTACTGGGCACCCACGTGCAGCGGCTGGCGACCATCGCCAACGGAGACTGTGCGTGCACCACGCACGTACCGCTGTTCGTGCTGCCCAACGATGTACCGAACGCCCCTCGAACCGTTGCACAGCCCGCAACGGTGAAGACGAACGACTCCGGAAGGAGTGCCGAATGACGACCACCGCCGACCAGGTGCAGCCGCTGACCCAGGAGGAGACCATCGCGTCTCTGGGCAAGTACGGCTACGGCTGGGCCGACTCGGATGCCGCGGGCGCCAGCGCCAAGCGCGGCCTGTCCGAGGACGTCGTGCGCGACATCTCGGCCAAGAAGAACGAGCCCGAGTGGATGCTCGACATCCGCCTGAAGGCGCTGCGCATCTTCGACCGCAAGCCGATGCCGGGCTGGGGTTCCAATCTCGACGGCATCGACTTCGACAACATCAAGTACTTCGTGCGCTCGACCGAGAAGCAGGCCGCCACCTGGGACGACCTGCCCGAGGACATCAAGAGCACCTACGACAAGCTGGGCATCCCGGAGGCGGAGAAGCAGCGGCTGGTCTCCGGTGTCGCCGCGCAGTACGAGAGCGAGGTCGTCTACCACCAGATCCGCGAGGACCTGGAGGCCCAGGGCGTCATCTTCCTCGACACCGATACGGCGCTGCGCGAGCACCCGGAGATCTTCCAGCAGTACTTCGGCACGGTGATCCCGGCCGGCGACAACAAGTTCTCCGCGCTGAACACCGCGGTGTGGTCGGGCGGCTCGTTCATCTACGTGCCGCCGGGCGTGCACGTCGACATCCCGCTGCAGGCCTACTTCCGGATCAACACCGAGAACATGGGCCAGTTCGAGCGCACGCTGATCATCGTCGACGAGGGCGCCTACGTGCACTACGTCGAGGGCTGCACCGCGCCGATCTACAAGTCCGACTCGCTGCACTCGGCGGTCGTGGAGATCATCGTGAAGAAGGGCGGCCGCTGCCGCTACACCACCATCCAGAACTGGTCGAACAACGTCTACAACCTGGTCACCAAGCGGGCCAAGGCGGAGGCGGGCGCGACCATGGAGTGGGTCGACGGCAATATCGGCTCCAAGGTCACCATGAAGTACCCGGCGGTCTGGATGACCGGCGAGCACGCCAAGGGCGAGGTGCTGTCGGTGGCGTTCGCCGGTGTCGGCCAGCACCAGGACACCGGCGCGAAGATGCTGCACCTGGCGCCGCACACCTCCTCGACCATCATCAGCAAGTCGGTGGCGCGCGGCGGTGGCCGGGCCTCCTACCGCGGCCTGGTCCAGGTGAACAAGGGCGCGCACGGGTCGCGGTCCACCGTGAAATGCGATGCGCTGCTGGTGGATACGATCAGCCGCTCCGACACCTACCCGTACGTCGACATCCGCGAGGACGACGTGACCATGGGCCACGAGGCCACGGTCTCCAAGGTGTCCGAGGATCAGCTGTTCTATCTGATGAGCCGCGGACTGACCGAGGACGAGGCGATGGCGATGGTGGTGCGCGGCTTCGTCGAGCCGATCGCCAAGGAACTCCCGATGGAGTACGCGCTCGAGCTGAACCGCCTGATCGAACTGCAGATGGAAGGAGCCGTCGGCTGATGCCGGTCGAGAACGTGGCAGAGGCCGGGGAGGCCAAGGTTCCGGCGATCAACAAGGGCGAGGTGTTCGCGTCCTTCGACGTCGCCGCCTTCGAGGTGCCCTCGGCGAAGGACGAGGCGTGGCGGTTCACCCCGCTGCGCCGCCTGCGCGGGCTGCACGACGGCACCGCCACCCGCGACGGCGCGGCGACCGTCGAGGTCGCCCCGGTCGCGGGTGTGACCGTGGAGACGGTGGACCGCACCGACTCCCGGCTCGGCGAGGGCGGCGTGCCGTCGGATCGCGTTGCCGCGCAGGCATACTCCGGCTTCGAACAGGCCACCGTCATCTCCGTCGGCAAGGAAACCGAAGTCGCCGAACCGATTTCGGTGACGGTGACTGGCCCCGGCGAGGGCAAGACCGCCTACGGCCACCTGCAGATCCGCCTGGACGCCTTCGCCGTCGCCACCGTGGTCATCGATCAGCGCGGCAGCGGAACCTACGCGGAGAACATCGAATTCGTGCTCGGCGACAGCGCCCGGCTGACCGTCGTCGCCGTCCAGGACTGGGCCGACGACGCGGTGCACGCCACCGCGCAGCACGCCAAGCTGGGCCGCGACGCCAGCCTGCGGCACACCAACGTCACCCTCGGCGGCGACCTGGTGCGCCTCACCGAGACCGTCCGCTACGACGGCCCCGGCGGCGACGCCGAACTGCTGGGCCTGTACTTCGCCGACGACGGGCAGCATTTCGAGCAGCGGCTGCTGGTCGACCACGCGGTGCCCAACTGCAAGTCGAACGTGCTGTACAAGGGTGCGCTGCAGGGTGATCCGCAGTCGAAGAAGCCCGATGCCCGCACGGTGTGGGTGGGCGACGTGCTGATCCGCGCGGCGGCCGAGGGCACCGACACCTTCGAGGTGAACCGCAACCTGGTGCTCACCGACGGCGCCCGCGCCGACTCGGTGCCGAACCTGGAGATCGAGACCGGCGAGATCGTGGGCGCCGGACACGCCTCGGCCACCGGCCGTTTCGACGACGAGCAGCTGTTCTACCTGCGCGCTCGCGGCATCCCGGAGGAGGCCGCGCGGCGCCTGGTGGTGCGCGGGTTCTTCCACGAGATCATCCAGAAGATCGCGGTTCCCGAGGTCCGGGAGCGGCTCGAGGCGGCCGTCGAGGCCGAACTCGCCGCCGTCGGCGCCTAGCCATCCACACTCCGAGTCCCGAAGGAATTACATGACCACCCTCGAAATCAAGGATCTGCACGTCGAGATCACCACGCCGGAAGAGGAGACGAAGGAGATCCTCAAGGGCGTGAACCTGACCGTGAAATCCGGTGAGACGCACGCCATCATGGGCCCCAACGGCTCCGGCAAGTCGACGCTGTCCTACGCCATCGCCGGGCATCCGAAGTACACGGTGACCCAGGGGTCGATCACCCTGGACGGCGAGGACGTGCTGGAAATGTCGGTCGACGAGCGCGCCCGCGCGGGCCTGTTCCTGGCCATGCAGTACCCGGTCGAGGTCCCGGGCGTCTCGATGTCGAACTTCCTGCGCACTGCCGCCACCGCGGTCCGGGGCGAGGCCCCGAAGCTGCGGCACTGGGTCAAGGAGGTCAAGCAGTCGATGTCCGAGCTGGAGATCGACCAGGCCTTCGCCGACCGCTCGGTCAACGAGGGCTTCTCCGGCGGTGAGAAGAAGCGCCACGAGATCCTGCAGCTGGGCCTGCTCAAGCCGAAGATCGCCATCCTCGACGAGACCGACTCGGGCCTGGACGTGGACGCGCTGCGCATCGTCTCCGAGGGCGTCAACGCCTACAAGGAGCGCGAGAACGGCGGCGTCCTCCTGATCACCCACTACACCCGCATCCTGCGCTACATCCAGCCGCAGTTCGTGCACGTGTTCGTCGGCGGCCGCATCGTCGCCGAGGGCGGTCCCGAACTCGCCGAGGAACTCGACGCGAATGGCTACGTGCGTTTCACTCAGACCGCTACCGCTGGAGCCTGATATGACCGCTACGGTGTCCAATGCCGTGCAGCCCGCCGCGGGCCGCACCCTCGACGTGGCCCGCGTGCGGGCCGACTTCCCGATCCTGAACCGCACGGTCCGGGACGGAAAACCGTTGGTGTATCTGGACTCCGGCGCGACCTCGCAGCGCCCCCTGTCGGTGCTCGACGCGGAACGCGACTTCCTGACGACCCACAATTCGGCGGTGCACCGCGGCGCGCATCAGCTGTCGGAGGAGGCGACCGACGCCTACGAGGCGGCGCGCGCCGACGTCGGCCGCTTCGTCGGCGTGGACGCCGACGAGATCGTGTTCACCAAGAACGCCACCGAATCGCTGAACCTGGTGACGTTCTCCTTCGCCGACGACCGGTTCCCGTACCACGTCGGCCCGGGTGACGAGATCGTGATCACCGAGCTGGAGCATCACGCGAATCTCGTTCCGTGGCAGGAACTCGCGCGCCGCACCGGTGCGACCCTGAAGTGGTACGGCATCACCGACGACGGCCGGATCGACCTCGATTCGCTCGAATTGTCGCCCGCCACCAAGGTCGTCGCGTTCACCCACCAGTCCAACGTGACCGGTGCGATCACCGATGTCGCCGAAATGGTCCGCCGCGCAAAGGAAGTCGGCGCGCTGACGGTGCTCGACGCCTGCCAGTCGGTGCCGCACATGCCGGTGGACTTCCGCGAGTTGGGAGTCGATTTCGCGGCCTTCTCCGGGCACAAGATGTTCGGCCCCTCCGGCGTCGGCGTGCTCTACGGCCGCCGCGCCCTGCTGGAGGAGACCCCGCCGTTCATCACCGGCGGCTCCATGATCGAGACGGTCACCATGGAGGGCACCACCTACGCCCCGCCGCCGCAGCGGTTCGAGGCCGGTGTGCCGATGACCTCGCAGGTGATCGGGCTGGCCGCGGCGGTGCGGTACCTGGAGGGGCTGGGCATGGACGCCGTTGCGGCACACGAGCATGCGCTCGTCGGCGCCGCGCTGGAGGGCCTGGGCGCCATCGACGGCGTGCGGATCATCGGCCCCGTCGAGAACGCGGGCCGCGGCGGCGCGGTGTCGTTCGTGGTCGACGGCATCCACGCGCACGACGTCGGCCAGATCCTGGACGACGAGGGCGTCGCGATCCGCGTCGGCCACCACTGCGCGTGGCCGCTGATGCGCCGCCTCGGCATTCCGGCCACCGCACGTGCCACGTTCGCGGCCTACAACACCCTCGACGAGGTGGACGCGCTGGTCGCCGCGGTGCGGAAGGCTCAGCAGTTCTTTGGAGTTGCATAAGACATGCGCATGGAGCAGATGTACCAGGAAGTGATCCTGGACCACTACAAGCACCCGCATCGCCGCGGGCTGCGGGAGCCGTTCGGTGCCGAGGTGCACCACGTCAACCCCACCTGCGGCGACGAGGTCACCCTGCGCGTCCACATCGACGACAACGGTGACGTCGCCGACGTGTCCTACGACGGCCAGGGCTGCTCGATCAGCCAGGCCGCCACCTCGATCCTGACCGACCAGGTCATCGGCATGCCGGTGCAGCAGGCGCTGAAGGTCGTCGACGCCTACAACGAGATGATCTCCAGCCGCGGGACCGTCGAGGGCGACGAGGACGTGCTCGGCGACGGGGTCGCGCTGGCGGGCGTCTCGAAGTATCCGGCACGCGTGAAATGCGCGCTGCTGGGCTGGATGGCGTTCAAGGACGCCGTGGTCCGGATAACCTCTGCAGAGGAGGCCAAGCGCGTGATGGGGAACGGTGGAACGGCATGAGTGAAACACCCGCAGACGAGCGGCAGCTCTCCGCCGAGGAGATGGAGCAGCTCGAGAACATCGAAGAGGCGATGCGCGACGTCGTCGACCCGGAGCTGGGTATCAATGTCGTCGACCTCGGCCTGGTCTACGGCATGCGGCTGGAGGAGGACACCGCGATCCTCGACATGACGCTGACGTCGGCGGCGTGCCCGCTGACCGATGTCATCGAGGATCAGTCCCGCAACGCCTTGGTGCGCAGCGGCCTGGTCGAGGATATGAAGATCAACTGGGTCTGGATGCCGCCGTGGGGTCCGGACAAGATCACCGAGGACGGGCGGGAACAGCTGCGAGCCCTCGGTTTCACGGTGTGATACGTCCGGTGTGATCGCTCGCCGCGGGCCGCGCCGGTTCGTACCGTAGGCTCGCGGCGATGAGCGCTCCGGGACGTATCAGTTGGATAGGGCCGTTGGTGGGCGGTATGGCGGCCGTGGTGACCGCGCCGCTGGCGGCGGCGGTGGTGGCGACCGTGTACCGGTTCCCCGTTCCGTTCGGCGATTACGCGCGCGGGCTGTCGGAGGCCGGAAACGCGGCGTTCGCGAGCGTGTTCTATCTGATACTCGGCGGTGTGATGGTGCTGGCGCTCGGGGGCACGGTCGCGGGATGGCTGGTGCAGCGCACCGCCGGGACCGATTCGGCGCGGGTGGGCTGGGCCTGCGCGGGCGCCGGATTCGCCGTGGCCCTATTGGGCGCGCTGGCGCTGGCGACACTCGAATTCTTCGTCGGGCCTTGGTGATCGGTACCCCGAGACGGCCTGTCATCCCGGTCCGCGGCGGGTGGCTGCTGTCAGGTCGTGAGCGTCTGCCTCGGCCGCACGCGCCAGCACGCGTCGATGCAGGGCGGCGCGCTCGGTGTCGTCGAGCCAGCAGCCTTCGACACCGTTCATCGTGAACCTCAGCAACTGCTCGGGGCCGTAGCCGAGGGCATTCGACAGCACGGCGAAATCGTTGGTGGGGTCGGTGCCGAACATCGGCGGGTCGTCGGAATCGACGGTGACCCGCAGCCCGGCGTCCACCATGGCGGCGATCTTCTCGTGTTTGCCGTTGCCGCTGCCGGAGTAGCGGCCGATATCGGAACTGACCGGGGTGCAGGTGAATACGATGCCCTCGGTGACGCAGCGCTCGGTGATCCGGGGGTCGTCGACGACGTGGTAGCCGTGGTCGACGCGGGTGCAGCCGAGCACATCCAGGAGGATTTCGATATTCGGCGGCGGTCCGGATTCCGAGTGCGCCGTGCGGTGCAGGCCCGCCTGCCCGGCCAGCCGGTACGCCTCGTGGAACTGTCCGGGCGGGCCGTGCACTTCGGCATAGTCCAGCCCGATGCCGACCACCTCGTCGCGGCGGTGTTCGATCACCTCCCGCACCAGGTCCACGGCGGCTTGCGGGGTGTCCTCACGGTTGATCGCGACGATGATGCGGCTGTCGATTCCGGTGTCCTGCTTCGCTTCCCGCATTCCGGCCCGGACGCCGTCGAGAAGGGTGCGGTAGTCGGCGTGCGGATGTGCGGGCGGGCTGACGAAGATCTCCCGGTACAGCACGCCGTGGTCGGCGCCCAGTGTGGTCAGGGATTCATAGGTGATACGGCGGAAGTCGTCGGCCTCGCGAACCGCCTGCCCGACCATGTCGTAGACGCGCAGGAACTCGTCGAGATCCTCGTGGCTGTCGATGTCGTAGAGGGTGTCGGCGGTCCGGCCGCCGGGCACCGGGACGCCGTACTTGGCGGCCAGTTCCACAACGGTCGCGGGCAAGACCGACCCGGTGAGGTGACAGTGCAGGCTCACCTTCGGCAGCGCGGCGAAAATAGATACTCGGCCGCTCCGGGACGCCGTCGGTACTTCCTCGCTCCGGCATGCTGACGGTACTTCGTCGCTCAGGGACGCTGACGGTACTTCCTCGCTCCGGCTTGTTTTTCGCCGGAGCCCCCCGCCGTTCACCGCTTCGTCCCGGCGGCGGCGCGGACCCGGGCGGCCTCGCGCTCGGCATTCGTATTCGGTTGCAGTGCACGCGATCCCGCGAGCTTCGCGCGAATATGCTCGGCGACGGTGGTGGGCTCGTACTTGCTGCCCTCGCCGAGACAGGAGGGGAGCGTGGCGATGACGGCGTCGATATTGCCGTCGTGGAAATAGGCCGCGCTGCGGCGCCTTTCGATGGTGCCGTCCACGATGGGCGGCACCACACGGTGCAAAGTCGACAGCCAGCGCTCATTGGTCCAGCGCGCCATCAGATCCCCGAGATTCACCAGCAGGGCACCGTCGGCGGGCCGGACGTCGTGCCAGCGGCGGTCGGCGCCGAGTACCTGCAGCCCGGGCGCCTGGTCGGCCCAGAGCACCGTCACGATGCCGTAATCGGTGTGCTCGCCCATACCGATCAGATCGCCGTCGAGGTCGACCGTGCCGGGTGGCAGCGCGTAGTTGTTCATGCGCAGCACATCCAGGGAGTGATCGGTGAATCGGTCGAAGTACCCGGCCGGAAGCTCGAGGGCGTCGGCGAAGACGGTGGTGAGGGTGCGGGCGACCCGGGCCGCCTCGGCGAAGTACGCCTGCACCGGCGCGCGGAACTGCGGAATCTGTTGCGGCCACAGGTTTTCCGCATAGTCGACGGCAGGCAGGTCGATGCCCGGATAGTCGGAGGCCGCGGCACCGATATTGAAGGCCTCGAAGAAGTCGTTCATCCGACTCGCCGACTCCACACCCAGGCTCAGGCTGAGGCTCTCGCTCTTCGGCGGTGAGTAGCCGCGGTTGATCTCCGGCGGGGTCCGATAGCCGTTCTTGGTGCCGAGATCGAGGCCGAAGAATGCGTCGAGCGCGGCGGCGAAATCGTCGATCACACGCTGCGGCACCGTATGCCCGACGATCTGCATGAAGCCGACCGTGCGTGCGGCCTCGTCGAGCTGCCGGGCGACCCGTCCGCGTTCGGCGGCAGTGCCGGCGCCGACGTAGGGCGAGATATCAATGACGGGCACATGGAATTCCATGGGTGCTCCTTCTCGAGATGATGATAACGGCGTGTCGATGTCGGCGATCGGAATGCTCACCGCGGCGACCTCTCGGCATCGTCGCCCGATTCGGCCACCACGGACTTGCGGGCGGCGAGGTAGTACACGGCCCCGCCGACCAGGAGCCCGGCGGGGACGCTGAGATCCGCACCGCCGCACAGGTGTGCGAGCGGTCCGGTGAACACGGAGGTGTCGATCCAGCACAGCGCCGCGAGGGTGCCCGCGGCCTGCGCGGCGACTCCGGGTGCGTGCAGGCCGAGCGGACGCCGGTAGCGTCCGCCGGTCGGGCCGAGCGAATCGCGGTCGTAGCGGCCGCGGCGCAGGAAGTAGTCGACGACGAAGATCGCGACCCACGGCGCGAACCAGGCGATCATGAACAGCAGGAAGTTGCCGACGAAGGTGTTGAAGTCCGCGGAGAACACCACGACCGCACCGATGACCGCGCAGATCACCCCGTCCAGCACCACAGCCTGCCAGCGCCCGATCCGAATCCCGATGGCCTGCAGCGTGACTCCGGAGGAGTAGAGATCGATCGCGTTGAGCGAGATCATCTGCGCGATCACCAGGACCAGGTACGGCGCGAGGAACCAGCCCGGATATACGCTCGGCAACCCGCTGATCGGATCGGATGCGGTCGTGGTCAGCAGCGCGACACCCACGCCGAGCAGCATGAGCAGGGCCTGCGGGACCGCACCGCCGAGGGTCACCGCCGCGACGATGCGAATGCGCGAGGTCGATCGCGGCAGATAGCGGGAGAAGTCGGTGCCGTTCGGGCTCCAGCCCAGGCCACTGGCGCTGCACGCCAAGGCGATACCGCCGAGGAATACGGTCCAGCTCGCGGGCTGGCCGCCGGTGAGCTGCAGTTTGTCGACGGTCAGCCAGGCCATGACGAGAAACAGCGCGGCGAACGGTGCGACCAGCAGGTGCAGCACGCGGGTGATGGCCGCGTGCCCCAGGCTCGGCAGCACGCTCTGCGCGATCGAGAACACCACCAGCAGAACCACTTTCGTGCCCGTGCCGACGTGCACACCCGCCATGTCGAGCAGCGCCGACCCGGCCAGTACCAGCAGCACGAGATCGAGGACCTCGTATCCGATCTGCTGCAGCCAGTTGCAGAATGCGATGGGGCGCATCCCGTTTCGGCCGAACGGGGCGCGGCTGACGGCGAAGGTGGTCGTCCCGGCGGCGGGGCCGGGCAGACTGGCGAGTCCGGCGATGACCCAGGTCGAGGCGCCGATCGCGATCGCCGCGGCGGCCTGCCACAGGTTCAGGCCGAGGACGGCCAGCAGGGTGCCGTACACCACCACCTGAACGTTGAGGATCACCCCGCTCCACATGAGGCCGAGTTGGCGCACGGTGCCGCGGCGCTCGGAGTCGGGAATGTGGTCGATGCCGCGCTGTTCGACCAGTGACCGCGGTGCGGTACCGGGCGGTGCGGGTGGGTGCAGCGGGGGATCGCCTTCGATGACGGACATCGGCACGCTCCGATTATGCGAGGGCTGATAAGCAACAGCAGTCAGAATCGGGTATTTGTATGTCGTGAACGTTCATTCGGATCACGATCGTGTAAACGCCGCGGCGGCGGCCGGGCGGCCGATCGGGCAGACTCGCGTTGTGAACGAAACCGGAGCGGGGACGGGGACTCCCGACGAAGCGACACTGTCGGAGCTGGTCGGCGGGGTGGTTCGGGATTTGCGGGAGAAGCTGGGGCTGTCGATGCGCGACCTGGCCCGGCGGGCCGGGATCAGCCAGCCGTTCCTGAGCCAGATCGAACGGGGCGTCAGCGCTCCGTCGATGATCACGACATACCGGCTGGCGTCGGCGCTGGGGGTGGCGCCGGGTGATCTCCTGCCCGCGCCGGGCTCCGATCGGGTGGCGGTGGTGCGCGCCGACGAGGGCGTGCGGCTGCCGGTGGCGGATCGCCCCGACGCCGCGCTGGGGCGTGCGCTGCACATGCGGCCGAACAGCCCACTGGAGGTGATCGAGTACCTCATCGAACCCGGGCAGTTCGTCGGAGGCTGGTTCGAATCGACCGGGATCAGCGGGGTGTATGTGGTGTCGGGACAGTTGGAGGTGGAGGTGGTCGGCGCGGGCCGGTTCCGGCTCGGCCCACGGGATTTCATGAACTTCCCGTCGACCATGCGCGACCGCTGGCACCTCGTCGACGACCGGCCCGTGCACGTGCTGCTGGTGATCGCGCAGCGAGTCTGAGGAAATGCCTTGTCACGAAGGTGAGTTGGACAGATCTCCTGGTTAGGAGAAGGATCCAGCCGTCAGAATTCCCTTCAGGAACGGGGTGGATCCCTTCATGTCCTTGTTGTCCAAAGCGTCTGTCGTGCTGGCCGGTTCGGCGATCGCCGGGTTCGGCGCCGCCGGGCCCGCGGCGGCCGAAGGCGCGCTGCACGGTGCGATCGCGCTGTCCGACAGCACCGGAACGGTGGCGTCGGCGGCCAACTACGACAACGCCGGCGCCGCCGACGGTGCGGCCGTCGGCCACTGCGGTATCGGTGACTGCCGCGTCGTCCTGCACTTCACCGACGGCTGCGGCGCCGTGGCGCAGGGCGCGGACCGGCGGGTGGCCGTCGGGTGGGGCCCGACCACGGTGGAGGCGGAGAAGCAGGCCCGCGACGTGCTGGGCCCGACCGCGCCGCCGTTCCCGGACCTGGGCAGCGCCAGCCCCCGCCCGGCGAACATCGTGCTGACCGCCTGCACGAAGAACGCGGGCTGAGTCGCCGCGCGGCGGGGTTCGCGTCCGGCCGCGCGGCACCGATCGTGGGCGGTCGATCCCGCGAAAATGGCGTGCGCCTATCGGTCGCGTGCATATAACGTCCGGTGCATGCGAATCGTGTGTGGAAAGAAGATCCGGGACGTAGACATCGGTTAAGCCGGGGACCTGGTCGCCCGGTATCGGTCCGTGCGGATCGATATGGGCACGGGTGACGGACGTGCGGTGCTCGCGGCCGCGGCGGCCGACGCGCAGCGCCTGGTGATCGGCGTGGACGCGAACGCGGCCGGTATGGCGGAATCGTCGCGCCGCGCGCTGCGGCCCCGCGGCGGCCTGCCCAACGTCTTGTTCGTCGCGGCCGCCGCGGAGAATCTGCCGCCGGAACTCGACGGTATCGCCGACGAGGTGACGGTGAACTTTCCGTGGGGCTCCCTGCTGCGCGGCCTGCTGACCGGCGATGCGGCGGTGCTCAATGGGCTGTCGCGAATCATGAAACCCGGTGCGGCACTGGACATCCTGCTATCGGTCACCGAACGCGACGGCCTGCCCGGCCTGCCCGCGATCGAGGACGCCGCCACCGTGGCGGACCTGATCGCCCCGTACGCGGACCACGGACTGGCCGTCACCGGGATCCGGGCCCTCGAACCCGCCGATATCGCCGCCGCGGGTTCCAGCTGGGGCAAGCGGCTCGGCGCGGGCGGGCGGCGTCGCGCCTGGCGAATCTCGGCGCTGCGAGTCGACACGGCCGTGTGCGCCCGGCTCAGCGGCTGAGCCTCGTCATTCCGGCATGCTTGTGGCCGGAATCCACTGTCCGTGGTGGATCCCGGCCACAAGCGGGCCGGGATGACGTGCTGCGGGTGCTGTGATCAGATGCCGGGCTCTCGATTCCGGTTTCGGCGCCGGAACCGGCCGGTAGGGGATGCGGTCGCGGGAATGTCGTTACGGGGTGCGAAACCCAGTGGGCGATGCTGCAATTCGTGTCATGCTGAAGTTCTGGTGTGAGGAGGCGCCGTAGATGCAGTATCGACCGTCGTCGGCGGAACTGTTGGAGGCATTGGCCGAGCTGCTGCAGGATGTGCTGCTGCCGGAGCTGCCGGAGAATCTGCAGCATCGGGCGCGGGTGGGCGCGAATCTGGCGCGAATGCTGGGCCGGGAACTCGAGTTGGCACCGCCGGTCGCGGATCGCGAGCAGCCCTTGCCGGCTGCCGACGAATCGGAGTTGGCGCGGTGGCAGGCGATGGTGGAGGTCGTGCGGGCGGATCTGGCGGTCGCCAAGCCCGGATACGATGCGTGGGAGGGGGAGTGAACGGCAATATCGGACCCGGCCTGAGCCGCTTCCTGGCGACGGAACTCGGTGGTGCCGTGATGGTTTCGAACGTGCGGCAGGTGTCGGCGGGTGCGCGTCGGCGGACCGTGGTCTTCGACGCGCAGCGGCAGGGGCGGTCGGTGCGGCTGGTGGCCACCATCGTCCCCGCCGCCATCGAGCAGATTCCGGTCGAGGCCGAGGCGGCGGTGCGTGAACTGGCCCGCAAGCACGGCGTTCCGGCGCCGCCCGTGGTCGCCACCTGCACCGAGGACGGCTACCTGGGCGCGCCGTTCCTGATCTCCGAACACGTCGACGGCGAGACCGTGCCGCGCAAGGTGCTGCGGCTGGTGCAGGCCGCGGGGATCGGGGAGCGGGTGGCCTACCAGCTGGGGCAGGCGATGGCGCACCTGCACATCGTGGATCCGGGCGCGGCGCCGGACCGGCTGCCGGGGGACGCCGAAAGCGACCCGGCGGCAACGGAACTGGCCGAGGCCGAGCGCGGAGTGCGGGCGCTGCTGTCCGACCGGCCGGTGTTCGCCGCCGCGCTGCGCTGGCTGGAACACCGCGTGCCGTCCCCGCCGGAGCGAAAGGCCCTGTTGCACACCGACATGCGCAACGGCAACCTGATCGTCGACGGCGACGGCCTGCGCGCGGTGCTCGACTGGGAGGGCGCGCGGCGCTTCGGCGACCCGATGCGCGATGCGGCCTGGGCGGCGCTGCGCATGTGGCGATTCCGGGCCGACGCCGCCGAATTCGGTGGGTTCGGCGGCCGCGAACCGTTCGTCCGCGGCTACGAGCTGGGCGGCGGCCGCTTCGATCAGGACCGGTTCCGGTGGTGGAAGGTGCTGTGCACGCTCGGCTGGGGCGTGGGCCTGGCCCAGCAGGCCGCCGCCTACCTGGACGGTACGGTCCGGGATATCGTCATGGCCGCCAGCGGACGGCGCATCCCGGAGATCGAGTGGGATCTGCTCATGCAGATACGCCCGGAAAGGCAGTAGCGGCAGTGGATTTCGAGCTACCGAAGGAACTGGTCGACTATCTCGCGGAACTGGACGAGTTCATCGAGCGCGAGATCGCCCCGCTGGAGCGGGCCGACGACAACATCCGCTTCTTCGACCACCGCCGCGAGAACGCCCGCACCGATTGGGAGCGGGGCGGGCTGCCCACCGAGGAATGGGAGGCGCTGCTCGCCGAGGCGCGCCGACGCGCCGACGCCGCCGGGCACTACCGGTACGCCTTTCCGGAGGAGTACGGCGGCCGCGACGGCACCAACCTCGGCATGGCCGTGATCCGCGAACATCTGGCCCGCCGCGGCCTGGGCCTGCACTGCGATCTGCAGAACGAGCACGCCGTGGTCGCCAACAACGTGGGCCTGCTGCTGATGCTGGAGTACGGTTCGCCGCGGCAGCGGGCCGAGTGGGTCGACGGCCTGGCCTCGGGGACGCGATTCTTCGCCTTCGGCATCACCGAGCCCGAGCACGGCTCCGACGCCACCCACATGACGACCGCCGCCGTCCGCGACGGTGACGACTGGATCATCAACGGCGAGAAGACCTGGAACAGCGGCATACACGCCGCCGAGGCGGACCTGATCTTCGCGCGGACGGCGGGCGAGCCGGGGGACGCCGCCGGAATCACCGCATTCCTGGTCCCCACCACGACGCCGGGGTTCCGGGTCGAGGAATACCTGTGGACCTTCAACATGCCGACCGACCACGGCCGGGTCTCACTGCGCGATGTCCGGGTGCCGGGCGAGGCGATATTCGGCGCGGAGGGGCGCGGCCTGGCGGTGGTCCAGCATTTCTTCAACGAGAACCGCATCCGCCAGGCCGCGTCCAGTCTCGGTGCGGCGCAATACTGCATCGATCGGTCCGTCGCGTATGCCAAGCGGCGCAAGCCGTTCGGCAAGGCACTCGCCGAGAATCAGGCCATCCAGTTCCCGCTGGTGGAGCTGCACACCCAGTGCGAGATGCTGCGCGCCCTGATCCACAAGACGGCCTGGACGATGGACAACCGCGGCACCTTCGCCGCCTCCGAACAGGTCTCGATGTGCAACTACTGGGCCAACCGGCTGTGCTGCGAGGCCGCGGACCGCGCCATGCAGGTGCACGGCGGCCTCGGCTATTCGCGGCACGCGCCCTTCGAGCACATCTACCGCCACCACCGCCGCTACCGGATCACCGAGGGCGCCGAGGAGATCCAGATGCGGCGGGTGGCCGGTTATCTGTTCGGCTTCATGTCCTCGCGCGCGCCCAAGGGCGTATAGGTCAGCGGCGCAACACCTTCCGGGCCAGCAGGTTGCCCGCGAACTGCACGCCCTGCACGCCCGCGATGATGATGAGTGTCGCGACGAGGGTGACCTGCCAGTCGAAACGCTGGTAGCCGTAGACGAGGGCGAAATCTCCGAGCCCGCCGCCGCCGACGGTTCCGGCCATCGCGGACATGTCGACGATCGCTATCACCACGAAGGTGTAGCCGAGGACCAAGGGGCCCAGGGCTTCCGGGATGAGCAGCGTGAAGATGATCCGCAGCGGTCCCGCGCCCATCGACCGTGCCGCCTCGATGACGCCCGGGTCGACGGTGACGAGGTTCTGTTCGACGATGCGGGCGATGCCGAACGAGGCGGCCACGATCATGACGAAGACGGCCGCGTCGGTGCCGATCGTGGTGCCGACCACCTGCAGCGTCACGGGTCCCAGCGCGGCCAGCAGGATGATGAACGGGATCGGCCGCACCACATTGACGACGACGTTGAGCAGCAGGTGGATCGGTGCGTTCGCCAGCAGGCCGCCCTTGCGCGTGGTGTAGAGCGCCGTGCCGAGCAGCAACCCGATGATTCCGCCGACGACGAAGGTGACCAGCACCAGATAGAGGGTGGTGCCGATGGATTCGGTCAGGACCGGCCGCAGCTTGTCCCAATCGGTCTGTGCGGCAGCGAGAGTCACGCGGTCCTCCGTTCCAGGTCGTCGACGACCTGCGCGACCGCGTCATCGGGGCCGTCCAGGGCGAGCGTGATGCTGCCGAATGTCTTGTCCTGCAGCGCGCTCACGCCGCCGTAGACCACCTCGAATCGGACCCCGGCACGGACGGCGGTGGTCAGCGCCGATCCGACGCCCCGGTGATCGTCGACGGGCACGGTGACCAGTCGCCCCGCGTGGCGTTCGCCGAGGCGCCGCAGCTCGTCCGCGCCGGGTCGGTTGTGCAGCACGGTATCGATGAAGGTGCGGGTGGCGTCGGCCCGGGGCGCGGAGAAGACGTCGAAGGTGTCGGCGAGTTCGACGATGCGGCCCTCCGCGAGCACCGCGACCCGGTCGGCCACGGACCGGATGACGTCCATCTCGTGGGTGATCACGACGATGGTGACGCCCAACTCCCGGTTGATCTTTCGCAGCAGGCGCAGCACCTCGCCGGTGGTCTGCGGATCCAGCGCCGAGGTGGCCTCGTCGGCCAGCAGCAGCGACGGGGACGTGGCCAGCGCGCGGGCGATGCCGACGCGCTGCTTCTGCCCGCCCGACAGCTGGTCCGGATAGCTGCGCGCCTTGTCCGAAAGCCCCACGAACTCCAGCAGTTCCGCTACCCGGGCCTTGCGCTCGGCCCGCGGCCGCCCCGCCACCTTCAGCGGATACTCGATATTGCCCGCCGCCGTGCGCGAGCGGAACAGGTTGAACTGCTGGAACACCATGCCGATATCGCGGCGCAGCCGGCGGACGTCGGACTCGGCGACGCCGGTGATCGGCGTCCCGGATACGAGAACGGTGCCCTCCGTCGGCTTCTCCAGGCCGTTGATCAAGCGCACCAGCGTGCTCTTGCCCGCGCCGGAATAGCCTATGACACCGAAGATCTCGCCCGCGGCAATGCTCAGGTCGATATCGGAGAGTGCGGTGTCGCGCCGCTTTCCGGTGGCGAAAACCTTGGTGACCGAACGGAATTCGACCGCCGGTGGGGCCGGTTGCTGGCTCACTTCTGCGCTCGGATGCCGTCCTGCACGCGCTGCAGGATCTGCTGGACCTCGGGACCGCTGCGGCGCACCTCGACCGCCGTGCTCTTGGTGACCTCGGCGTGCGCCTGCTGCACCTCCGGGTCGTGCCAGAGGTCGACCACGGTCCGGTAGGCCTGCTTGTCCTTGTCCGCCGCGCGCGACACCACCACGTTGATGTAGGGCTCGGCGGCCGCATCGGTCGGATCGTCCTTGAACAGAGCCGAATTGGGGTCGACGCCCGAACGGTCCAGGAAGGTGTTGTTGATGATCGATCCGTCCACCGAATCCAGGGACAGCGCCGTCTGGGCGGCGTCGACGGTGGTCACCTTCACCTTCGAGGCATTCTTGTCCACGTCAGCCGGAGTGGGCTGTGGCACTCCGGGAGCGAGCCTGATCAGCCCGGCCTTCTGCAGCACGTTGAGTGCCCGCGCCTGATTGGTCGGATCGTTGGGAATGGCGATCTCGCCGCCCTGCGGGATTTCGGAAACCTGCTTGTGCTTCTTGGAATACAGGCCCAGCGGCACGATGTAGGTGGCGCCGACCGGGGCGAGATCGTCGTTGTTGGCGACGTTGTACTGGCCCAGGAATTGCAGATGCTGGAAGAGGTTCACATCGATCTGCCCTTGCGACAGTGCGAGATTCGGCTGCCGATAGTCGGAGAAATTGGTGATCCGCAGCGTGATGCCCTTGTCCTTCGCCTTCCGCTCGAACACGTCCCAGGACGAATCCCTGT
Organism: Nocardia mexicana NBRC 108244; assembly: GCF_001613165.1. Lineage (GTDB taxonomy): Bacteria > Actinomycetota > Actinomycetes > Mycobacteriales > Mycobacteriaceae > Nocardia > Nocardia mexicana. The sequence goes on along the minus strand of NZ_BDBV01000121.1, from coordinate 10,516 downwards.
CGGTGGTGCCGATCCGGACCACATTGTCGGAGGACGCGTCGCTGCCGCCGCACGCCGTGAGGGTGGCGGCAGCGGCCAGTATCAGCACCGGGATCGCCGGTATCCGATGGAATTTCACTCGTACTCCCGAATGTTCGTCGCGATATGCCCCGGCAATCCAAGCGGTGCCGGGCGGGCGGGGGCAACGGTTGCGATTGTGATGAGCGGAACTCTCGCCGCGTGACGACCGCGAGGCTAGGTTGCCGACAATGCGACCTCTGCGCCGATTTCTGGCGATTCCCGTGCTGTTCGTCCTGGCCGCTACCGCGGTGTCCTGCGGTGCGGAGCAGCGTCCGGACGTGGTGCGGATCGGGGTGAACGATCGTGCGCTCCCGCACTGGGATGTGCTGCAGAAGAAGGCCGCGGATCAGGGCATCACGATCGAGTACGTCAATTTCACCGACTACAATCAGCCGAATCCCGCACTGGCGCAAGGTCGTATCGATCTGAACAAATTCCAGCACATTCGGTACCTGGCGAATTACAACGTGAGCAACGACGACACCCTGGTGCCGATCGGCGCGACGGAGATCTTCCCGCTGACCCTGTATTCGACCGCGCACCGATCGGCGGCGGAGATTCCGCCGGGCGGGCAGATAACCCTCAGCAACAACCCCGCCAACCAGGTGCGACCGCTGCTGGGGCTGGCGGCGGCGGGCCTGATCGTGCTGAAGGGCGGCGCGAGCTGGGACTCGAAACTCGAGGATGTCGACGCCTCCGCGTCGAAGGTGCGTCTCACCACCCTGGACCCGACGCTCACCGCGCAGTCGCTGGACAGCGTGGACGCCGCCTTCGTCGACGACACCTTCGCCCGCCAGGCGGGATTGGGCCGGGACCGGGTGATATTCACCGACGATCCGCAGCGCCCCGAACTACAGCAGTACATCAACGTGTTCGCCGCCCGCGCCGCGGACAAGGACGACCCGAAACTCCTCGAGGTGACCCGCCTGTACCACGACCCGGAGGTCGAGGCGGCGGTCCGGGAGGAGGCAGGCTACGACGGCATCTTCAAAACGAACGATCCCGCCGAGTTGCAGGCGACGCTGCACGAATTGGAGACCAAGTTCCGGAAGTAGGTGCCGCGCCTCGGTGCCCGTCTCGTCATTTCCGGCATGCTGTCGGCCGGAATCAGACGTCAGTGCGTGGGCAGGCGGTCGGTGGAGCCGTCGGCAATGGCGTTGCGTACGTTGGTGATTCCGGCTCGCACGCCCGCGCCGTACCCGTCGTCGGCCAGCACGCCCGCCCTGTCCTCGGCGGCCTCGAGGTGGCGGCGGGCGGTGTCGAAGGCGCCCAGGCGGCGGTAGTTGTCGGCCAGGTTGAGGTGGAGCGACGGGTAGAAGCCCTGCACGCTCAGCGAGGCGTGCTCCTGTCGGGCGCGTTCGTCGGTGAGTGCGTCGGCGGCGTCCAGGGCGCGCACGTCCCAGGTCAGCGAGTCGGCGGCGTGGTCGAACAGGTCGGCCAGGTAGTGGGCGAGGGTGCAGCGGTGCAGCGGGTCGCCCTCGGCGCCGATCTTCTCCCACAGGGCCGTCAGCCGGTCCCGGGCGGTGGCTGAATCTCCTTGCCGCCCAAGGGTTACCGCCTCGTTGATCGCCGCCATGGTCGCATCCGCTGATGTCATGCCGCCCACCCTATGCGGCGGCACCGACAACTTCGGCCCACCGGAAAATGACAGTGGGCGCCGGGATGACCGCGTCCTCAGCGCCGCAGCCGCCCCGTGCGCGCCAAGGTGCGCTTGGTGGCGGGGGACAGCCCCGGCGCCACGGTGTCCGGCTCGGGCTCGTCCGGGTTGGGCCGAACGAACAGGGTGACGACGGTGGTGTCGGTGAAGCCGTGCCGGGTCATCATCGTCGCCGAGGCGGTATTGCCGGATTCGACGTCGGTGACGATGCGGCGCGCGCCCCGCTCGAACAGCGTCTTACAGCAGATGTCGACCAGGCGCCCGGCGATGCCGCGGCCCTGCATATCCGGCGCGACGGCGATCCACTCCAGATACCCCCAGTCGTCGCGCAGCTCGAACTCCATCGAACCGAGCACGAAACCGACCACACGGTCCGAGTCCAGGGCAACCCAGCACGAGCCGTCCGGGCTGTCGAGATGTTCGGCCACCGAGGTCAGCGACCACGAGGTGTACGGCTTGGCCTCGGTGTCGAACACCTCGGTGCCGAGGTCGAGCACCTCACGCAGATGGCCCAGGCCCATGGGGACGATGGCGGTATCGGCTTCCATGCCGACAGTTTGCCAGCCCGGGGGCGGTGCATGGATGAGCCGCGTCAGGCGCCTTTTCGGGTGGCCTTTTTCGCGGTCTTGCTCGCGGCCTTGGCGGGCGCCTTCTTCGCGGCCTTCTTCGCCGGTTTCTTCTCCTCGGACTTGCCGCCGGGATCGGAGCCCCGGCGGCCGGTGGCCTCCAGGCTGCGCTGCAGCGCGGCGACCAGGTCGACGACCTCGGCATCCATTTCCGCGGGCGCCGCCTCCTCTTCGCGGCGGATCACCTTGTTGGAACCCGAGGCGATGGCCTCGTCGAGCATCTTCTTCAGCTCGATCTGATATTCGTCGGTGTACAGGCCCGGGTCGAAATCGTCGGACATGCTCTCGACCAGGGTTTCGGCCATCGAAATCTCTTGTTTGCGCGGGGCGGCGGCGCCGTCGAGAGATTCGAAATCGACCGCGCGCACCTCGTCGGGCCACAGCAGCGTCTGCAGCAGCAGGACGCCGTCGCGTACCCGCAGCGCGGCGAGCCTGGTCTTCTGGCGCAGCGTGAAATGCACCAGGGCGACCCGGTCCACTTCCTCGAGCGTCGTGGCCAGCAACACGTAGGCCTTCGGGGTGGTGGAATCCGGCTCCAGGTAATAGCTCTTGTCGAACAGGATCGGATCGATCTGCTCGGACGGCACGAACTGCAGCACCGGAATCTCGTGCTTCTCCGCGACGGGCAGCTTCGAGAAATCCTCGTCGGTCAGGATGACCTTGTCGCCCTCCGGCGACTCGTACGCCTTATCGATATCGGCGTACTGCACCGACTGCCCGCACACGGTGCACACGCGGTCGTATTTGATCCGCCCGCCGTCCTTGGCGTGCACCTGATGGAACCGGATGTCGTGGTCCTCGGTGGCCGTATAGACCTTTACCGGGACATTCACCAGTCCGAAGGCGATCGAGCCCTTCCAAATGGAGCGCATAACCCGAGCGTACTTGGCGCCGGTGACCATTTCTCGGGATCGGGGGAGCCGCCCCGGTGGCACCGGGTGCCGACGGAGTGCAAGGCAAACCGACCAATCCGTATGACCCCTGGGCAACGACTGCCAGGTGGAGCCCGCCGATGCGATTCCGGCCCCGGGCCCATCCCTTGCGTCACCGCTGTCTCGCACCACCCCACCCTCGAATGGAGCGACTGCATGACCTCGTTGGCCCCCGAGTCCGCAGGCCGTACCGAGCCCGCGGCCCCGAGGCGCTTCCCCCTTTCGGCCGCTCAGTCCGGAATTTGGAACGCTCAGTACATCGCTCCGGACGTGCCGCTGACGGTCGCCCAGTACGTCGACGTTCCCGGTGGGTTCGATATCGAGTCCTTCGACGAGGCGATCCGCGGGTGCGCGGACGATCTGCAGAGCTTCCGGCTGCGGATCGTCGAGGTCGACGGCACGCCCTGGCAGCTGGTGGACCCCGAGGCCCCGCTCGCCTCCGAGGTGGTCGACCTCCGGTCGCAGGCCGATCCGTCGGCCGCCGCGCGGCGCTGGATGGAGCGCGACGCGAGTACGCCGATGCCGGTGCTGGGCCCGCTGTTCCGCTCCGCGGTGCTGCGGATCGCCGACACCCACTACCTGTGGTACGCGAAGATGCACCACATCGCCATCGACGGCTACGGCTCGATGCTGCTGGTCGCCCGAATCGTGGAGCGGTACAACGCGATCGTCGGCGGCACCGAGCTGAGCCGGTCCTCGGCCGGGGACCTGTCCGCGGTGGCCGCGGCGGAACTGGAATACCGCGAATCGGAGGCCTTCACCGAGGATCGGCGGTACTGGTCGGAGCGGCTGCGGGGGCTGCCCGAATGGTTCGGCCTGAGCGACAACCCCGCTCCGGCGAGCGGGCGCCGCCGCACCGAGGCGGGGACCATCGATGGGGCGGCCACCGTGCTTTTCGGTTCGGCGCGAGAGCGTTTCGGGGTCTCCCGCCCCGCGCTGTTCCTCGCCGCGCTGGCCGGTTACTTCTCCGCCGTCACCGGGACCCGCGACGTGGTGCTGAGCCTGCCGGTCACGGCGCGCACCACACCGCTGCTGCGCGCGTCGGCGGGATACGTGTCGAATGTGGTGCCGCTGCACATCTCGGTCGAATCCGGCGCCACCGCGGACCGGCTCGTGGGCACTGTCGCGGAACGTCTGGAGGAGGCGCTGCGGCACCAGTGCTACCGCCACGAGGATATGCGGCGGGATCTGGGCATCGCCGACAACCGCCGCGGATTCTTCGGGCCCGTCGTCAATATGATGCTGTTCCACAACCGAATTCGGCTCGGCGCCGCCGACGCGACCATCCACATGGTCTCCACCGGTCCGGTGGAGGACCTGTCGATCACCCTCTACAACGGTGCGGGCGACGACGGGCTGCACATCGACTTCATCGCCAATCCCGACCGCTACGATGCCGCCGAGCTGGGGACCCACCACCGGCGTTTCCTGAACTACCTCAGCGGATTTCTGGCCGCCGGGCCGCAGGCGGTGGTCGCGGATCTGCCGCTGGTGCGCGCGGACGAGCAGCAGCTTCTGGTCGCGGAGACCGGGCCGGCGATCGCGGCCGAGACCACGCTGGCCGAGGTGTTCGACGCCGTGGCGCAGGCCCACGCCGACGCGGTGGCGGTGCGGTGCGGCGACGACAGCCTCACCTACGGTGAACTGCGGCAGCGCGCGAACCGGCTGGCGCACAGCCTGATCGAGGCCGGAGCCGGAGCGGAGACGCTGGTGGCCGTGGCGCTGCCGCGGTCGGTGGAGCTGGTCGTCGCCATCGTCGCGGTGGTGCAGTCCGGCGCCGGATATCTGCCGGTCGACCCGTCGTATCCGGCGGAACGCATCGAGTACCTGTTCGCCGACGCGCGCCCGGTCTGCGCGGTGGCGACCGACGAGGTGCGCGATGTCGTGCCCGCGGGCCTCCCGGTGATCGACCCGTACCCGGCGGATTCGGCCGGCCGGTCACCGGTCACCGATGCGGATCGCCGGGTCGCACTGCGGCCGGACCACACCGCCTATGTCATCTACACCTCGGGCTCGACGGGCCGCCCGAAGGGCGTGCAGATTCCGCATCGCAATGTGACGACGCTGTTCGCGAGCACGCAGGCGGAGTTCGGATTCGGCGCCTCGGACGTGTGGACGATGTTCCACTCCCACGCCTTCGACTTCTCGGTGTGGGAACTGTGGGGCGCACTGCTGTACGGCGGCACGCTGGTGGTCGTCGACCGCGACACCGCGCGGTCGCCGGAACACCTACTGGACCTGCTGCGCCGCGAACGGGTGACGGTCCTCAACCAGACGCCGTCGGCGTTCTATCAGCTCGATGCCGCGGAAGCCGCCGCAGGGCAGCGGGATACGCCGACCGAACCGCCACTGGCTCTGCGATACATCGTATTCGGCGGCGAGGCACTCGAATTACGCCGACTGGCAGGTTGGTTCGACCGCCACGGCGACCGCGCGCCGCGGCTGGTGAACATGTACGGAATCACCGAGACCACGGTGCACGTGACCCATCGCGGCCTGTATCGGCCGGATACGGCGCGGCGGCACGCCGGTGGCATCGGCCGGGCGCTGCCGAGCCTGCGGACCCTGCTGCTGGACAGCCGGTTGCGGCCGGTGCCGATGGAGGTGCCGGGTGAGATGTACGTGGCGGGCGAACAGCTGGCCCGCGGATATCTGGGGCGGCCGGGCCTGACCGCCACCAGGTTCGTGGCGAATCCGTTCGGCGCGCCCGGATCCCGGATGTACCGCTCCGGCGATCGCGGGCGGTGGAATGCCGAGCGGCGGCTGGACTACCTGGGCCGCGGCGACGATCAGGTGAAGATGCGCGGATTCCGCATCGAACTCGGCGAGATCGAGGCCGCGCTGCTGACCCAGGACGGCGTGCGGTCGGCCGCCGTCGTCGTGCGCGAGGACGTGCCCGGCGACCGGCGGATCGTGGCCTATCTGGTCGGAAACCCGGACGCGGCGCCCGATACGGTCTCGGTCGGCGCGGGTGTCGCCGCCGTACTGCCCGAGTACATGGTGCCGTCGGCCTACGTGGTGCTCGACGCGATTCCGTTGACCCCCAACGGAAAACTGGATCAGCGGGCGCTGCCCGCGCCCGCGGCGCAGGTCCGGGCCTACCGTGCGCCCGGGACGCCCATCGAGCATGCGACCGCGCAAACCGTCGCCGAGGTGCTCGGGCTGGACCGGGTGGGCCTGGACGACGGTTTCTTCGCGCTCGGCGGCAATTCGCTGTCGGCGGCGCGCGCCGCCGCCCGGCTCGGAGCGGTGGTGGGGGCGCGGCTGCCCGTGCGCCTGTTCCTCGAGGACGCCACCGTCGCCGAACTCGCGGCGCAGGTGCGACGGCACATGGGCGGCGAGGCCCGGACGGTGCGGCTCGCGGCGCGGCCGCGCCCGGCGCGGATTCCGCTGTCGCCCGCGCAGCAGCGCCTGTGGTTCATCAACCGGTTCGATCCCGAATCGAGCACCTACAACATCCCGTTCGCGCTGCTCATGCGCGGTGAGCTGAATACGGACGCGCTGCGCGCGGCGGTGGACGATCTCGTCGAGCGGCACGAGACGCTGCGCACGGTCTTCCCGGACGGCGACGACGGGCCGAGCCAGGTGATCGTGCCCGCCGACGAGTCGGCGGTGTCGCTGCCGGTCGTCGACGTCGACCCAGCCGAGCTGCGAGATCGGTTGCGGGAGTTCGCGAGCGCGGGTTTCGATCTGACCGTCGACACCCCGCTGCGGGTGCGGTTGCTGCGCACGGGCCCCGACGATCATGTGCTCGCCATCGTCGTGCACCACATCGCGGCGGACGGCTGGTCGCTGACGCCGCTGGCCGACGATCTGGCCGCGGCCTACCGCTCCCGCCGCGCCGGCCAGGCGCCGGATTGGGCTCCGCTGCCCGTGCAGTACGCGGATTACAGTGTCTGGCAGCGGGATTCGCTCGGCGACGAATCGTGGCCGGGCAGCCGCGCCGCCGTGCAGCTGGCCTACTGGACAAAGTGTCTCGCGGACCTGCCGGACGAACTGACCCTGCCCTGCGATCGGCCGCGGCCGGCCGCCCAGTCGTTCCGCGGTGGGCGCGTACCGGTGTCGATCGATGCCGAGCTGCACGCGGGACTGGTGGAGCTGGCGCATACGGGCGGCGCGACGCTGTTCATGGCCGTGCACACCGCGTACGCGATGCTGCTGGCCCGGCTGTCGGGGATGTCGGATATCGCGGTGGGAACGCCGATCGCGGGCCGCGGTGAGCGCGAACTCGACGGTGTGATCGGCATGTTCGTCAACACCCTGGTGTTCCGTACCGGGGTCGACGGCGCCGACTCGTTCGCCGCCCTGCTCGACCGCCAGCGCGAGGCCGACCTCGGGGCGTTCGCCCATGCGGAGGTGCCGTTCGAGCGGCTGGTCGAGGCGCTCAATCCGGTGCGGTCGACGGCGCGCCACCCGTTGGTCCAGGTCGGATTCTCGTTCCAGAATCTGGCTCCGGTGGAAATAGACCTGCCCGGGCTCACCGTGTCGTCCGCCGAAATCGACCTGCAGATAGCGCAATTCGACCTGCAGCTGGTCGTCGCCGACCGCTACGACGAGGCGGGGGCGCCCGCCGGGATCACCGGTCACCTGGCCTACGCGGCCGACCTCTTCGACGAGTCGACCGCGACCGTGATCGCCGACCGCTTCCGGCGCCTGGTGCGCGATATCGTCCGGGCACCGCACCGCCCGGCGGGGGACTTCGAGGTGCTCGCCGCCCATGAGCGGCACACCATGCTGCACGAGTGGAACGAAACCCGTCAGCGGGTGCCGGAGACCACCCTGGCGGCCCTGTTCGCCGAGCAGGTGGCCCGCACGCCGGAGGCCGTGGCCGTCTCGACCGACGGCGAGGAACCGGCCCGCTCGCTGACCTTCGCGGAGTTCTCCGGCCGCGTGAATCGCCTGGCGCGCCACCTGATTTCGCTCGGTGTGCGGCCGGAGACCCGGGTGGCGCTGGGGATGCGCCGCTCCGTGGACCTGGTCGTCGCGATGTACGCGGTGTCGGTGGCCGGTGGTGTGTACGTGCCGCTGGATCCGGATCAGCCCGCGGATCGGCGCGACTACATTCTCGACGTCGCCGCGCCGCTGTGCGTGCTGACCACCCGCCGGGACCGGTCGTCGCTGTCCGCGTCCGTCCCGATGGTCGATGTCGACGAGCTCGAGCTGGCGGAGGTCTCGGCGGCGCCGGTGACCGACCGCGACCGGCCCTCGGCGCTGCTGCCGCAGCACACCGCGTACCTCATCTTCACCTCCGGATCGACCGGGCGGCCCAAGGGCGTCGCCGTGCCGCATCGCGCGATCGTGAACCAATTGCTCTGGAAGCGTGCGGAATTCGCGATGGGCGTCGGCGACACGGTGCTGGTGAAGACCCCGGCCACCTTCGACCTGTCGGTGTGGGAATTCTGGTCGGCCCCGGTCAGCGGCGGCGGCATCGTGGTGACCGCGCCGGACACCCATCGCGACCCGGTGTACCTGGCGAAGGCCATCGAGACCCACCGCGTGTCGGTGCTGCACCTGGTGCCGTCGACCCTGGATGCGCTGCTGTCCACCGGTGCGTCCCTGCCCTCCTCGCTGCGCGCGGTCCTGGTGATCGGCGAGGCGCTGCCGGGTCCGACGGCCCGCCGATTCCGCGAATCCAATCCCGGCGTGGATCTGTGGAACCTGTACGGCCCCACCGAGACCGCCGTGTCGATCACCGCGCGCCGCGTCGTCGACGACTGCGCCGGAACGGTGCCGCTGGGCGTGCCGGAATGGAACAGCCAGGTGTACGTGCTGGACTCACGCCTGCGCCCGGTGCCGCCGGGGACCGCGGGCGAGCTGTACCTGGCGGGCACGCAGGTGGCCCACGGCTACCACGGGCGTCCCGGGCTGACGGCGGAACGCTTCGTGGCCCAGCCCTTCTCGGAGCGGGCGGGCGAACGCCTGTACCGCACGGGCGATCTGGTGCGGTGGACCACCGCGGGCGAACTGGAATATCTGGGCCGCACCGACTGCCAGGTGAAGATCCGGGGCTTCCGGATCGAGCTGGGGGAGATCGAGGCGGCGCTGCTGGCACTCGACGAGATCGCCGCGGCCGCCGTGGTCGCGCACGGCGACGAGCACACCGGCGACCGGCTGATCGCCTATCTGGTGGCCGCCGCGGGGGAGACGATCGATACGACGACCGTCCCGGCACAGCTGGCCGCCGCCTTGCCGTCGTACATGGTCCCGGCCGCGTTCGTCGTGCTCGAGGCGCTGCCGCTGACCGCCAACGGCAAGCTCGACCGCACCGCACTGCCGGTCCCGGCGGCCGAGCTCGCGGAGTTCCGGGCGCCGGTGACGCCGCTCGAACAGCTGGTTGCCGGGGCCTACGCGGAGGTGCTGGGGCTGGCCCTGGTCGGCCTCGACGACGACTTCTTCGCCCTCGGCGGCACCTCGCTCACCGCCACCCGGGTGGCGGCGCGATTGAGCGCCGCGGCGCGCGCCCCGATCGGTGTGCGGTCGCTGTTCGAGGCGCCGACCGTGTCGGCACTGGCCGCGCTGGTGGGTCGGCAGACGGGTACGCGCGAGCGGCCGTCGCTGGTGAGCAATACACGGCCGCAACGGATTCCGCTGTCACCGGCGCAGCAGCGGCTATGGTTCCTGAACCGGTTCGACCCGTACTCGGGCGCCTACAACATCGCGATCGCCCTGCGGCTGCACGGCGAGCCGGATGTGTCCGCGCTGAGCGCGGCGCTCGGTGACGTGGTGGCGCGGCACGAGTCGCTGCGGACCGTCTACCCGGACGGTCCGGAGGGGCCGTCCCAGGTGGTCGTCGCGGAGGCCACCCCGGAACTCCCGGTGGAGGAGGTGCCGCCGTCGGAGGCCGAGGCGCGGCTGCGCCGGATCGCCGGTCGCGGATTCGACGTGACGACGGAGACGCCGCTGCGCGCGCACCTGCTGCGCACGGGAACTCACGACTACGTGCTGGGCCTGGTGGTCCACCACATCGCCGCCGACGGTGCGTCGCTGCCGCCGCTGGCCCGCGATCTGGCCACGGCGTACGCGTCGCGATGCGCGGGTGCGGCGCCGAGCTGGGAGCCGCTGCCGGTGCAGTACGCCGACTACAGCCTGTGGCAGCGCGCCGTGCTGGGCGACGAGGACGATCCGGCGAGTGTGTCCGCGCTGCAGCTGGGCTACTGGATGAACCGGCTCACCGATCTGCCGGAATGCCTGGAGCTGCCGACGGATCGGCCGCGGCCCGCGGTGGCGTCACAGCGCGGGGC
>NZ_BDBV01000120.1 GCF_001613165.1 Nocardia mexicana NBRC 108244 | reverse complement strand
CGGCTCAGTCTCATTCCGGCCCCCCGGATTCGGCGGCGCAGTCTCATTGCGACCACCATCACCGGAACGGTCACCACCACGACCAGCGACACCGGGCCCGTCGTTGCCGGGACCATTGATGGCGGGGTTATCGCCATTGGGACTGCCGGGTTCGCGAGATCGGGATGCCGCTCTTGCGGCCTCCCATTCCCTGTATTCGTCAGGGTGATCCATCATCAGCCTTTGCATGGCGTTCTCGATCGCCACAGCTTCGGCTGAGTCGGGGTCCCGGTCGACTCGGTCCTGAAGGCGACCGAGTGCAGTCCTGAATTCGCTAGGATCGAAGGATCCGTCGCTACCGCGACCGATGTTAAGGCGGTTGCGGTCCAGAGCTTCCAAAAGGTGACGCCCGACCTCCTCTTGGTGACTGTAGGCGTCGGCTGATGCACGGGCGGGGTCGGTCATGTGCCTGCCGGTAGCCCAGTGGAGGTAGTCGCCTTGCCTCCTCAGCGCCCTGACCGCTGCATCGAAGAGTTCCCCGAGTAGATTCCTGGCCACCAGCTCTCACGCCCTGCTGTCGGCGGGAGGCGTCGACCGCGATGGCCGGACCAGCCGTCCGGTCGCCCTCACACACATAATCGCCAGTGTCACCCTACGTTCGATGTAAATCCCCGCACTGAGGCAACTCCGATTGTCAACTATCCCCAACGCTGGTGAATAGCCTGCTCTCGCAGGTCGTACGGTCGCACGATGGATCCGTCTCGTTGCGTCGTTCTTGTTCCGATCGGCGGACACATCGAACTCGCCTGCGCCCGCGAACTCGCCGAACTCGAAAGGCGCGGATACACGGTGCGCTGCGTGGCCGGTCATTCCGCCATAGATCAGGGGCGCAGCCAGATGGCCACCGATGCGCTGCAGGACGACTTCGACGGCCTGATGTGGATCGATGCGGACATCGGCTTCGAGGCGGATTCGGTCGACAGGCTACGCAAACACGGGCTGCCCATGGTCTGTGGGATCTACCCGAAGAAGGGTGCACGCCAGCTTGCCTGCCACCTGCTTCCGGACACCAAGCAGGTCCTGTTCGGCGAGGGTGGCGGCCTGATGGAAATCAAATACGCCGCAGCGGGTTTCCTCTTCACGCACCGGAGTGTGTACGAGACGATCTTCGAGCACGAGAACCTGCCGATCTGCAACACGCAATTCGACCGCCCCACCGTGCCGTACTTCCTGCCGATGATCGAGCCCGACGGCGAGAACCACTGGTACCTGGGTGAGGACTACGCGTTCTGTGAACGCGCGCACCGCAGCGGATTTCGGATCATGGCCGACTCCAGCATCCGTCTCAATCACATCGGCGGACGCGACTACAGCTGGGAGGATGCGGGTACGGATTTCCCGCGCTACTCCACCTACAATTTCGTGCTCCAGGGCGGCGAGGAGTAGACATTCGACGCCCGCCGCCTCGCCGTCGAGCAGTGCGCGCGGCCGACCTCAATGAGTTACTCCCGGACCGCGATGAGGGTATGAGGGTCGCGGCCCGGGAGTGAGTTCGAGATTACCTGCCGCACAATGAGTTTGGTTCCCAGTGATGGGGAGTTTGGCCGGTGTGGGCGAGGGCCGGTTCCCGGCGCACGCCGCGATGGGCGGCGACTTCCCGCGTATCGCGAGGGTCCTGGGCGCCCCGATGCGGTGCGGGGGCTTCCTGGACACCGCCCGGTGGGATGGGTGGCATTTGCCGGGTTCTCGAGTGCCTACGCCGCTCGTCCTCCGACATGCCGCCCCAGATGCCGTACGGCTCCGCCGCCGACAACGCGTAGTCGCGGCAGGCGGCTAGGACAGGGCAGTCTCGGCAGATGCGCTTCGCGTTGCGCTCCCGGTCCGCCCGCGCGCGACCGCGCTCACCGTCAGGATGGAAGAACACCGCCGAATCCACGCCACGGCACGATCCCTGCAGCTGCCATTCCCAGGATTCGGCGGCGAGACTGCGAAGACGAGCAACCGCGGGCATCAGCAACTCCTCGATGCCGCAAACATGCAGTCAGCTTAGGATCTCCCCAGTTCTGGGAACCGATCCCGGCGAAAAGCGTGCCGGGACAACGATGAAGGCGCGTGCCGGGACAACGATCGGGGTGCCGGGACAACGATCGGGGTGCCGGGACAACGATCGGGGTGCCGGGACAACGATCGAGGCGGGTGCCGGGGACAACGAGATCGGGGCGTGTGCCGAGCTCAGGACGGGACGCAGGCCAGGGCCCGACAGCGCGCATACGCTGGTCCCGCGTTCACTGACGAGACCGTGCGGGCCGCTGCTGGGACTCCGCTCGCACCCGCTCGGAAAGTTCTGCGGGAATGTGCTCGATGACCACGGACCTGTTGCGCGCGAACAGCTTTCGGCGAATGGACACCACCTGGGCGTCGACCGTGCGGACTGAGGTGCCCCGGCGACCGGCGATGGCGCTGTTGGGCCATCCGGCCGCCACCAGCACGGCGACGTCCTGCTCCGCGACCGACAGGTCGTCCCAGTGCAACGATCCGGCGACGGGCGGGGTGGAGTGCTCATCGGGCTCCTCGTCGAGCGTCAGGGTGCCCAGGAAGTACCGCTGCAGTTCCTCGAGTTCGGGGCGCAGGCGGGCGCCCCGCCGAGCCGCAGCGGCGTAGCCGGGCCGCCCCAGTACCGAGGTGGCCACCTCGACGGCGCGCTGGATCCCCCGCGCCACCAGCGGGACCCGGTGCGGGTCGACACCGATCGACCGGTGCAGCGTCTCGACACCGCCCTGCAGGACGGCGATCTCCGTGGCGGCGGCCGTGAGTTCCGCCGGGTCGGCGTATCCGGTCGCGATCCGCTCGGCCAGTGCGTGCGCCAGAGATCCTATGCAGCAGTGGACAATCCAACCGGACGTCCACGTATTGCCCGTGGCGACATGGCGTTTGAGTATCGCGCGGGCCAGCGCCACGGAATCCCGTCGCCCGTCGACGGTGGCATCATCGATCAGCGTGCGCAGATCGGGCTCCGAGATCGCCCATCCGGCAACGGCATCCAGCGATCGATCGAGCTGCTGCCGATGACCGGAGTCCGAACCGCCGAGGAACGCCCGCGCCAGCGACGCACTGAGCTCGGCGCGCCGCACCCCGGCGTGATCGCCCGCGGCGGCGAATTTCGTTCTGGCCCGGGCCAATACGTCTATCGCGCGCGGATCCTCGTCCATCAGCAGCAGTTCCTGCCCCCAGGTGAACTCGACCACGGCGGGCAGGCCGATATCGACTCCCGGGTCCTGGCGCCAGGTCATTCGCAGCTGGGGATCCGACATGTAGGCGGCGACGCATTCGTCGAGCAGTTGCGCGGTGTAGGCGCTGCGCCCCTGCCACAGGGCCGCGATGCCGACCCGCGCCGCCGCGGTGATCCGCAGTTCGGCCGGTGCGGTGTCGGCCCCGCGGGTGACCTCGAGCGCCTGCTCGGTGAGGTGGGTGACGGCGCGATTGGCACCGGCGACGAACGGAACCCGCAGGGCCATCAGGGTACTGGCGCTCGTCAGGCCGATCACCGCCTCCGCCGGATCGGTGAGGCTGGACTCGATGCTGAGCAGGATGTTGTCCCAGGCCGACCGGGCCCATTCCAGCCACTGCTCCTCGTTCGGGCCGTACCAGGCGGTATGGCCCGCGACCACGCCGTCGCGGTAGTACCGGCGATGGCGGGCCAGCAGCCGCGCCGCCGCGTCGGGGTCGCGCCGGCGCAGCTGCTCTCGCGCGAAGACCCGCACACTCTCCGGCAGGTAGTAGTACACCGATGTCGCGGTCATGTGCGTGGATACCAGGGAGCGTTCCACCACCCGCTCCAGCAGCTGCAGCACCCGCTCCGGCGACAGCGGGTCGTCCCCGCAGACGGCCACGATCGCGTCCGTTTCCGCCCCGCTGCAGGCGCGGTTGTCGTCGCAGACCGGGTCGAACCCGGCCGCGAAGATCGACATCCGCTCCAGCAGCAATTGCTCACTGCCCGTACATAATCCGTACGACCAGGCGATGACGTCGTGCACGCTGTGATGCCGCTCCTCGGCGCCCGCGCGGACCCCGTGCGACCATTCCAGCCGCTTGTCGTCGGTATCCCCGGTGAGCTCGCGCAGCACCGCGGACAGCGGCCGGTGCAGCAGCCGGGCCGCGGCCAGCCGGATGAACAGCGGGTTGTGATCGGTGTGCTGGCAGATCCGCGCGGCGAGCCGGTGGGTGTCGGGATCGTCGGGCAGCGGCCGGCCGGTGAGTTCGGCGCGGTATCGGAACAATTCGAGGGCGTGCGCGGCGGACAGCGAGGGCACGGCGACGACCTGTTCGTCGACCCAGCCCACCGGCTCCCGGCTGGTGGCCACGACGACCAGCCCCGGCACCGTGGCGAGCAGGGCGGTGATCAGGGGGCGGACACCGTCCAGCACGTGCTCGCAGTTGTCGAGCACCAGGAACGTCCGGTACGCGTCCGTCGCGGTGAACGTCTCGACCAGGCACTCCCAGGCGCTGCGTCCCGCGATATCGGATCGCAGCACCGTGCCGACCACCTCCTCGGCGACGGTATCGGAGTCGGTCCCCGGCGCCAGCCTGGCCAATCGGATCCAGTGCACCGCATCGAGTTCGGGGTCGCGATAGCGCCGGAGTCCCTCGGCGGCCAGCGCCGTCTTCCCGATGCCGCCCGTGCCGACGAGCGTGATCAGCCGGGCATCACCGCCGACCAGGAGCGCGCCGAGATGCCGCAGCTCGGTGTGACGGCCGATGAATTCGCTTGCCGCGGCGGGGATCTCATTGCCATGGCGAGGTTGCTCGGACATGGTCGGTGATCAGCCCCGCCGCCGCCTCGGCGCTCGCGCCGGCCGGCATTCGGATTCGCGTCGCACTCGTTCGGCCAATTCCTCGGGGATGTGGTGGGCGATCTCGGCCCGGGTGGGTGTCATCAGCTTCTGCCGGATCGTGGCGACCTGGGCGTCGACGGTCCGCACGGAACTCTGACGGTGGTCGGCGATGGCCCGGTTGGACCAGCCCGCCGCCGCGAAGACGGCGACATCGCGTTCCGCGCGTGACAGCGTATTCCACCGCGCCGACGACGGAACCGACTGCGGCCCTTCCGGTTTCCGGTCGGCGCGCGTCGCACCGGCCGCGGACGGGACCGGGGTCGGCAGGTCGGGTGTCTGGCCGTCGAGGACGAACTGCCGCAGCGCATCGAACTCCGGCCGCACTCGCGCCCCCTCGGCCGCGGCGCTCGCGTAAGCCTGGTCGTCGAGGACGGCGGCGGCAAGGTCTGCGGCACCCTGGAGTTGTGCGGTCATCAACGCGACCCGATCGATCACTGTGCCCATCGTACGGTGGCAGGTGCGGAAGACCTCCACCAGACGCGCGATCTCGGTGGCCGCCGCGGCGCGGGCGGTCTCGTCACCGATTGCCGAGGCCTCCAGCAGAATTCGGGCGGCGACCATGATCCGCGCGCCGACCGCCCAGCTCACCGTCCAGATATCCCCCTCGATCAGATGCTGTGCGAGCACGCCGTGCGTGAGCGCCGCGGCCGCATCGGCCGCGCCGTGCTTGACCAGGGCAACCGCCCGGGCCAGCCGGGCCCATCCCTGCGAGAGCACCGAACCGGAGTCCATCGAGCGCGCGAGAATGCGTTCCGTAATGTCCAGGGCCGCTTCACGATCGCCGACGAATGCGGCGGCCAGGGCGACGAAGACACTGCTGAGTTCCGAACCGGCCACATCGCCGGCGGCGACCGACTTGCGCCAGGACCGCTCCAGCACCCCGATCGCCCGGGGATCGGCGTACACCAGGAACAGTTCCAGTCCCCAGATCCATTCGACCGGTGCGGGCAGGCCGAGGTCCTCCTCGGCGGAGTCGCGCCACCGGACCGCCTCGGACGCCGGCAGCCAGGCGGTGGCGCAGGCGTCGAGCAGCCGGGCCGCGTCGGCGCTGCGGCCCTGCCACAGGGCCACCCAGGCCAGCAGGGCCATGGCCCGCACCTGCAGCTCGGTCGGCAGCGGGTCGGCGTCGCGGGTGGCGTCGACCGCGCTCTCGGTGAGCCGGGTGAGGGCGGGCCCGCCCCCGGTGGCGTACGGGATCCACATCGACAGCAGCCCGGTCGCCGTCTCCAGGGCGACGACCGCCTCCCCCGGATCGGCCAGGCCGGTCTCGACGGCGAGCAGGATGTTGTCCCAGCCCGCCCGCATCCGATCGTGCCAGTCCTGCGCCTGCTCGCCGTGCCAGATCGACTGCCCCGCAGCGACTTCGTCCCGGAAGTAGCGGCGGTGCCGCGCCGTGGTCCGGGCCGCGTCCCGCTCGCGGCGCTGCAGCCGGGCCCTGGCGAACACCCGGACGCTCTCGACGACGTACCAGCGCACAGCAGTGGCGGTCAGATGCTCCGATACCAGTGACCGCTCGGCCAGCCGCTCCAGCAGGGGTTCGATCCGCTCCGGCGGCAACTCGTCGTCGGCACACACGGCCACGACCGTGTCCAGATCGATGCCGTTGCGCAGCGCCTGCTCGTCGTCGGTCTCGCAGCCCGCGGCGAATACCGACAGCCGCTCCAGCAGCAGCTGTTCCTCGGCGCCGCACAGCGCGAACGACCAGGCGATGACGTCGTACACGCCGCGGTGGCGCGCATCGGCGCCCGCGCGGGCGCCGTGCGACCACTGCAGCCGCTTGTCGTCGGCGTCGCCGGTCAGCTCGCGCAGCACCACCGCCGGCGGCTGATAGCGCAGCCGGGCCGCGGCCAGCCGGATGAACAGCGGGTTGTAATCGACGTGGCGGCAGATCAATTCGGCGATGCGCAGCGGTTCGGGATCCTCCGGGATCGGCCGCCCGGTGAGTTCCGCGCGCCGGCGCAGCAGGGCGAGCGAATGCGCCGCGGACAGCGGCGGCACCGGCACGATGTGCTCGTCGACCCATCGGATCGGCTCGCGGCTGGTGGCCAGGATCGTCAGTTCGGGATCGGCCAGCAGGTTTCCGACGATGCGGCCGACCTCCGCGAGTACATGCTCGCAGTTGTCCAGCACCAGCACTTTTCGGTACGGCAGGCCGTCGCGCGCGATGGGTGGCGGCCGGGATCCCGCATCGACCTGGATCGCCGATCGCACCATGTCCTCGGTCACCGATTCCGGCCCGAGTTCGGCGAGACCGACCCAGTAGACGGCCAGATGCAGGCTTCGGTGCGCCCGGCGCAACGCCTCGGCGGCGAGCCTGGTCTTGCCGATGCCGCCGGGACCGATGAGGGTGATCAGCCTCGCACCGCTGAAGAGCCGGGCCTCCAGACTCTCCACATCTGCTTGCCGACCGATGTACTCACTGGTAGCTACGGCGGGGACCGCGCCGGGCGTCGGTACAACGGACATAATCAGAGAAACCTAGCCTAAACGGCATTGGCTCGCTGCATGTTTCGCCGTGAGAGCTGCAGGTCACAGCTTGCACGGGCATCCCGGAGCCGAGTTCCGGGCGCTATGTGATCGCGGGTTCTACGCCGCCGCGGCGGTTTGCTGGTAGTGCATCTGCACCACGGCGCTGTCGAAGGTCATGACGTCGACCAGCTGCAATCCGGCCTGCTCCACCGTCGTCGGGAACAGCGGGATGCCCCCGCCCAGTAGTAGCGGGTGAACGAATACCCGGTACTCGTCGATCAGCTCGTGCTCCATGAAGAACGATGCCGTTTGGGTACCGCCGAACAGCACCATGTCGCAACCCGGTTGCGCGCGCAGCGTCGAGATCTGGTCGACGATGGAGTCACCCATCACCTTGGTGTTCCAGTCGGCGCTGCCCAGCGTCCGCGACAGCACGAGCTTCGGGGTCGCCTTCCAACATCGCGCGAAGTCCACGTAGAACGGGGAGATCGCCGGGTCGGCGTCGGCCGTCGGCCAGAACGAGGCCATGAGCTCGAATGTCTTGCGCCCGTACACGAAGTAGCTGGCGCCCTGTAGCTCGTCCAGAAACGACGCGCACAGCTCCTCGTCGACTACCGGCCAGTGCACCTCCTGGTCGGGCCCCTCCGCGAAGCCGTCCAGCGACATCTGCATCCACAGAGTCACACGTCCCATCACATACCCATCTGCCGCCTTGATGTGACTGTGATTTTGGACAGAACTAACGAGGTGCGCAATCGGTAGGTCAGCGCGAGTCTACTTAAGTAGCCGACAGATGAACGGGAGGTGCGGGATCGGTCAGCTCAGCGAGCCTTCCCGGCACGAGCTCGAGGTCCGCCAGGTCGGCTCCGGCCGAGCGCCGTCGAAGGTCCAGTTCGAGATCGGGCCCGCCGCCTTCCAGTACAGGCCGCCACCCGCCGGGAACGCCTCGTAGATGTCCTCGGCGCCCTCGATCAGCTGGTCACCGACGCAGTAGTCGGTGTAGGCGGTACCCGGCTGGCGGGCGCCCGGGCTGAACCGGCCCGCGGGGTTGCCGTTCGCACCCGGATTGGGAACGGTGGTACGCCGGTTCGCCACGCCGTCGCGGTTCCAGCGCGCACCGGCCATGAAGTCCGAATGGCAGGTGAAGGCCCAGCCCCCCGCGTAGACGGTCTCACCATCGGGGTAGGGGTTTCCCGCCCAGAGGCAGGGCGCTCCGGGCAGGTCCGCCGACGCCGGTGCGGCCACCGTCCCGAGCCCGAGCCCGCCGACCGCCAGCGCGGCCACCGCGGCCGCGGCATACCTGCCCGCTCTCGACACCCGGCCGTCACTACAGCCCTGATTCCGTGCATCGCTGGTGGTGATCATCGACGTCTCCGCTTCCTATCGAACTTTGTATGGCGACCCGACAGTGATCGACTCATGAATCAATGTACCGTTATCTAACGGCGTATTCAGGTCGAAGTCTCCACCGGTGGGAACGAATGGCGGGACCATCAACCGAAGTGACGGTGAGCGGACTCGGTCGCGAAGGGAATGATCCTGCTCGGAGGCGAGCGTTCAACTCGAGTCGGGAGCAGTGCGACCCGGCATCAGGCGCGGAACGAGTGTCGCGCGGTCAGTGCACGGAAGGGGACGTTCGGCTCGGGGCCGGGCGTTCCGCCGCGGGTACCCGGCATTCCGGTTCAAGCACGGAGCGGCCGGGCGGGTCGAGCTGTGCGGGGCAGGGTGGAGACGCGGCGATCGGGGCGGTCCGGTCAGGCGCCGGAGAGCACCTCGGCGAGCTCGGAATCCTGATCGAGATAGCGTGCGACGAGCCGGGAGATCAGCTCCGCCGTCACGCGCGCGGGCACGGTCCGGGTCGCGTCGGCCCGCTCGGACAGCCTGCCCAGATCGTCCGGGCCCCGTTCGGACTGCTGGAATTCATTCCAGGCGGTCCGCTGGAAGAGGTCGGCGAACCGGCGGGCGATGCGGTCGCAGTCGCCGTACAGCCGCTCGAGCTCCGTCAGCAGCGTGTCCTCGGAGACACCCGTCGCGGCCAATTGCTCGGCGGTGCGAGCCAGCTGGGGGTCGGCGATGCGGTACGTGGTGGCGTCGACCGGTTCGTACAGCCCGAGCCCGACCACCCGGGCCAGGCCCTGCGGTACCCCGCGATACCGCTGCTCCAGTTCGGTCGCCGAGATCGTCTCGCCCGGCGACGCATCGCTCTCCGACGGTACGTCCGGCCCGCCGACGCCGAGGATGACGCCGAGATCGTCGCCCCGGTCCCAGGCCGCGAGCAGCTCTTTTATCCCGTTGAGCTTGATCCCCCGGTCCAGCAGCCGGCTGATCGTGTGGACCCGATTGAGATGGTCCGCACCGTAGAAACCTGTCCTCCCCTTCACCTGAGGCGGGGGCAGTACACCCCGCTCGTGGTAAACGCGCAAGCTACGCACGGTCGTACCGGCCGCACGGGCCAGTTCATCGATCGTGTACTCAGTACCGACTGACATACATAAAGGAAACCACACTGAAACAAGTTTGCACGATGAGTGACGCAGTGATGTGTACTAACCATGGTCGGACGACCATCTTCCCGCCGGTGGAAATCCGCAGGCCGTGGCTGTCCATATTCTGCTCGGCATGAACGAAATCCCGGAAGCTCGAACGGGGACGGACGAGCGAGAACGCGCGCTGCGGGATCTGTCACAGCACCTGGCCTCCGGGAGGCTGACGCTGACCGAGTTCGAGGAGCGCAGCGCGCGGGCGCACGCCGCCACCACCAAGGCGCAACTGGCGGAGCTGTTCACCGATCTGCCGGGCGCCGAGGCCCCCGAGCCCGCCCCGATCGCCCCGAATCCACTCCTCCGGCTCGCCGTGCTCGCCACGGCGAGTGTGGTTTTCGCGGCGGCGGCCGTGCTGGTCACGGGCAACTGGCTGTGGCTGTCGGTGCTCGCGGCCGCACCGGCCGTGGTCGTCGCCCGCAAGTATCTGGGCTGATCACCACCGCGTGCGCGGGCGCACCTGATTGGCCAGATCGACCAGCCGGTAGCGGTGCAGCCGGTCGGGGGCGGCGCGCGCCAGGTCGCGCAGGCACGATTCCAGGCCGCGCGACAGACCCGGCTCGTCCAGCGGGAAATCCAGCAGGGTCGCGCCCGGATCCCGGGCCCAGCCACCCGCCCGCAACCATTCCAGCGCCGCGCCGACCACCACGACCCGCAACTGCAGCGCCCGGGGCTCGTCGGGCAGCGCCTGCAACCGCGCCGCCGCCGTCACGATATCGCCGTCGGTGACCTCGGAGACCGGCCGCGAGACCAGCAGCAGGCAGCCGGTCATGTGCGCCACCGCGTAGTGCCGGGACGCGGCGGGCACCTGATCGAGAACGGCGACCGCGTCGAGCAGCTCACCGTCGGCGGCCAGCCGGCGCGCCAAGCCGAAGGCCGCGCTCACGACGCCGTGATTGGTGCGCCACACCGCCCCGTAGAAGTCCACGGCGGCGCGATGCCAGTACTCGGGATCGGCGGGATCGTCCAGCGACTGCAGCACCAGCTCCGCCGTCGCCGCCAGCGCCGTCATCGGTGCGATCTCGCCGGGCACCATCGAGTGCACCAGATCGAAATGCCGGTAGGCGCTTTCGTGCCGACCGCCGAGCAGCGCCGCGATGCCGTGGTACCACTCCAGCCGCCAGTCCGCGCCGTAGCTCGGCTGCAACTCGGCCAGCAACCGTGTGGCCATCTCGATCTCCTCCAGATCGAGATGGGCCCGGATCGCGGTGAGCGAGCCCTCGAGTTCGAACGACTCCGGTTCGGCGATGGTGCCCGCGGCGATGCGATCGCTGGTGCGGCGCAACGCATCCAGGGCGTGCCGCGGATCGGCGTGCAGCATCGTCGACAACAGTTCCGCGCTGGGGTCCTCGCTGTCGATCAGCGGCACCGGCAGCGCGGAGGCCACGCTGCGCGCATCGAGGATGGGCATGCGCGTGCGGCCGTCGACGATTCCGTCGGTCTGGCCGATCAGCGTATCGATGCCGAAATCGCCCCGCATCGAACTGAATTCGACCGATGCCTGGGGATATTCGCGTCCGGTATCGGTCGCGAGCACCGTCCGCAGCACGCCGGCGAGCTGCAGATACATGGCGTAGGTGGACGGGAAGCGGCGCTGTGGGTCCCGGTCCGTGGCGCGGCACAGCAGGCGGTGCAGGGCCGGGTAGCGCCGCAGCAGCGGCTGCTGTTCGGGCGAGGGTATCCCGTGCAGATAGTGACCGGCATCGTCGCAGGGCATTTCGAGTGCCAGCGCGGCCAGCGTCCGGCCGACGGTATAGATATCCGACATCACCGTCGGCCCGGTCTCGGTGATTTCGGGAGCCTGGTATCCGGGGGTGCCGTAGATGCTGCCGTAGGACTCCATGGCGGCGACCGCACCCAGGTCGATGAGCTTGACCTCGTCCTCGCTGACCATGATGTTGTCCGGTTTGAGGTCGTTGTAGCACAGCCCGAAGGAATGCAAATAGTCCAGCGACGGCAGGATTTCCATCATGTAGGCAATGGTTTCCGCGACCGGAATGCGATTCGGTGCCCGCTGATCCAGGACCTTCTTCAGCGACCGGCCGCCGACATATTCCATGACGATATAGCCGTCGGGTATATCGCGCGCCGACCGGTGCTTGACGAAGTTGTAAATCTTGACGATTCCCGGGTGCGCTACTTCTGACAAGAATTGTCGCTCGGCCAGGGCGACCACATGCGCCTCGAAGTCCTGCGGATTCTGCAGTCCTTTCAGCACCACCCAGCGATCGCTGACATTGCGGTCCACGGCCAGATAGATCCAGCCCAGCCCGCCGTGTGCCAGGCAGCCCTGCACCTCGTACTGCTCGGCCACCAGTTCGCCGGGTTGCAGGGCGGGGCGGAAATTGAAGGGCGAGTTGCATTTCGCGCAGGTGCCGCTCACCACGGCGGGCTCGGTATCGGTGGCGCGGCCGACCGGCGCGTTGCACTGCCAGCAGAACCGTTTGTGTTCCGCCACTTCGGGATTCGCCAGCATGGCCGCGCGCGGGTCCACCGGCGCGACCTGCGGCATCTCGACCAGGCCGCCGCCCAATCGCCGTGGGCTGGGCCGGGTTCGGGAACTGCGGCCCGATCCGGCATCCGAGCCGGACAGGCCCAGCATCTCCAGCTCGGAGGCCTCCGACAGCTCGGAGAGTTCCGGCGCCTCACGGAGGGTGTGGTCGGATACCTCCGGCTCGCCGCCGGAGGGGCTCGGATCCGGTGAGAACGACTGGGCGGGTTCGCCTTCCGGCGCGCTGGGTTGCGACCACGGATGCCGGAATCGCTGCGAGAGCTCCGATTTGGCGGCACGCCGGGTGGCCCAGGGACGCGGTGCCCGGCTCGGCACCTCGGTTCCGCGCATCCGCCGATTCGCCCAGGGGTGCGGCAGCGGCTGTTCGGATGCGCCGGATGGCTCCGCCATGAGAAACCTCTCGAGCCCGCGGATGAATCGGGCTCTCATTGTGGTTGGCCGATCGTCGCAATGCTTATGCCCGCTTCCCCGGTATGGGAATACTTCCCATACCCCGCGAGCCACAGAATGAAATGGACGAACATCTACTTAATGTACCGTTGTTTAACGGCGCGTTCAATAGTGGTTCGTCTGATGTTGGGGTGGCGGCGACCCTTCGCCACCCGCACGCATGCTGACGATGGAGCACATATGGCCTGGCTGGAACGGGAATTCATCGCGGTCCCCGAGGAACGCAAGAACCAGCTCCTCTACAAGTGGCCGGACCTCAACATCCGGCGCTACACCCGCGCCCACGTCAACGCCGACGAGATCGCCCTGTTCGTCAAGTCCGGCAAGGTCGTCGGCGCGATGGGGCCCGGGCGGCATCGGGTCGACGCGGACGAGTTGCCCGTGCTCGGCGCCCTCGTCGACACCCTCAGCGGCGGCAACTACTATCGCGCCGAGCTGTATTTCGTCTCCACCCGGGAGTTCTCCGGCCTGAAGTTCGGCGGGCGGCTGACCGATATCGTCGATCCGGCCACCGAGCAGGTGGTGACGCTGCGGGTGTTCGGCGAATTCTCGCTCTCGGTGCGCGATCCTGCGGATCTGATCACCACGCTGGCGGGCACCGTCGATCCGGCCGATCCGGGCGCGGTCCCCGGCTGGTGCGCCGACCTGCTGCTGAAATCCATGAAGGTCACCGTCGCCCAGGGGATCTCGGCCGGGGAATGGCCGGTCCTGGGGTTGTCCGCCCAGCTGCAGCCGGTCGAGACCGCGGTGCTGCACCAGACCAATCTCGCGCTCTACGAATACGGCCTGCGCATCCCCCGCCTGGGCAACTTCGACATCTCACTGGCCCCCGAGGATTCGCAACGACTCAAGCGACTTGCCAAGGACGTCACCTACATTCGGCTGACCGGTGACTTCCAGCGCTACGCCGCAGGCGAAATGGCGCTCGGCGCGGGCCAAGGCCTCGCCGAGGGCGGCGGGCGCGTCGAGGGCGGATTCCTGGGCGCGGCATTGGGAGTCAACGCGATCCAGCAGCACGTCGGCAGCCCTCCCCCACCCCACCAGCCCGCCCTGCCCACCGGTGGGCCGACCTGCACCGGCTGCGGCACCGCCAACCCGGCGGGCGCGAAGTTCTGCATGAACTGCGGTACCCGACTGGCGAATTCGTCCCCGGCCCACTGCACCGACTGCGGCGCCGAACTCGCCCCGGGCGCCAAATTCTGCAACTCCTGCGGCACCCCGGTCGCACGCATCTGAGCGGACGGTCCGTCCGGCCTTCTCGCCGGACGGTTCGCACATCCCCTGACGGGCTCAAGCCACTCGGGGCACCAGCACACCGAGGATTGCGGATTCTCGAGACCGAGCACCGTCGACACATCGGCGAACGAAGTGGCGGGACGTACCGCGAAGCTCACGAACCGACCGTCACCCGATCCAGCCGGTCGTTGTCCGCCTCGTCGAGTTCGATGTCGAAGATTTCGGTGAGGACCTTCGATACTTCGCTGCGCTCCAGGTCGCGGGATTCGCCGGTGCCGTCCGGGTAGTCGGTGATCAGTGTGGTGCCGTCGAGCATGTGGTGGACCTCCGGGTGGATCCGCTGCAGGACGGGGCGGGTGAGGAACGGGGAATGCGACGAGGTCGAGGTGTAGTGGTTACCGACCACGTAGTCGATTCGGTACTGCGGGTTCATCGAGAATGTGCGCCGGGTCCAGCCGTTGTGGGAGAAGCTGTGCAGGGTCCACAGTGCGCCGCCGAGCTCGTCCGTATCGCGTTCCAGCAGGAATCGCCAAGCGCCGATGGTGAATTCGTCGGCGCTCGGGGTCAGCGCGATCGGCTCGAGCGGGCCGGAGCCGAAGCCGACATCGCACAGCCAGGCCCGGTCGTCGTCGGCGGCGGTCACGCGCAGCCCGGCGTGGGTGGCCGGTAGCAGGCGGTCGTCCTCGCCCAGGAATATGCGGCCGGACAGCCCGGTGACACCGAAGCCGAGCCGTTCCAGCACGGCCGCGAACAGCGTCGCGTTCTCGAAGCAGTAGCCGCCCCGGCGGTGCCGGACCATCTTGTCCTGCAAGGACTTCACGTCCAGCAGGATCGGCCGGCCGAGCAGGATTTCCAGGTTCTCGAACGGAATCGTCGTGGTGTGCAGGTACACCAGGCGGCGCAGCGTCGCGACGGTCGGCGTGCGGTCGCCCGTGAAGCCGATGCGCTCCAGGTAGGCGTCCAGGTCCAGATCTTCACTGCCCCAACGGTAGGAGGGGTCGGCCGGTGTGTTCATGTCTCCTCGTTCCGATTCCGTTTTCAGGTTCGGTCGTGGAGCCTAAGATCTAAACCTTACTCGAGGTCAACACGCTTCGGTTCGCCCGCGGTGCCACGCACGATTTCCGTTCCGGTCAGCCGACCGCGCCCGTCGCCACCGTGGCGGTGGTCTCGCCGCTGGAGACCATGCTGCGGACCTGGCGGGCGGCGACCGAGAGGGTCGCCAGATCGTAGGAGCCGACCGCGTAGATCTCGCCGAGTGCCGCGCGGGCGCGGGCCAGGCGGGAGCGGTTGGTGGACTCCCAGTAGGCGATCTTCTCGTCCGGGCTCTCGGCCGGATCGGTCGCGGCGAGCACGTCCACCGTCAGCGACCGCAGCGAGTCGTACAGGTCGTCGCGGACGGCGAGGCGGGCCAGGGTGCGCCAGCGGTCGCCGCGGTCGAGCCCGGCAACGGCCGTGAGCAGGCGCTGGATCTCGAAGTGCAGGTCCAGCGCGTAGTAGAGCGCGGCCACCTCGTCGGCGTCCCGTTCGCAGATGTCGGCGATATCGAGCACGTCCAGCAGCGGGAAGCGGTGCACGAGCAGCGCCACCTCCTCCGCCAGTTCCCGCGGCGCGCCGCGCTCGATCGGTCCGCCGGAGCGCTGCAGCACGTCGTCGGCGAGCGGGCCGGGGCGCCAGGACGGCACCTTGTCGGCGAGAGCCTGAACTCCCTTGCGGTAGCGGGTGATTCCGGCCCCGATCGCCAGCGGCTGGGGGCGGTTGGCCAGCAGCCACCGGGACGCGCGGTCGAGGGTGCGCTTGGTCTCCAGCTCCAATTCGTTGCGCACCGCGGTCGGCATCGGGGTGGTCCGGATGCGCTGCCACAGGTCGCGCAGGTCGAAGATCTCCACCGTGGCGGTGAAGGCCCGCACGGCGTCCTCGGCGGTGGCGCCGGTCTCCTCGCTCAGCCGGAAGGCGTAGGTGATGCCGCCGTAGTCGACGACGTCGTTGACCACCATGGTCGCCAGGATCTCGCGGCGCAGCGGGTGACGGCCGATGGCGGCGCCGAACCGTTCGCGCAGCGGCACCGGGAAGTAGGTGGGCAGCACGGATTCGAAGGCGGTGCTGTCCAGCAGGTCCCCGGCCAGCAGATCCGCCTTCAGCGAAAGCTTCACGTGCGCAAGGAGATTCGCCAACTCCGGAGAGGTGAGCCCCTGGCCGTCGGCGATGCGTCGCTCCAGCTCCGCATCCGACGGCAGTGCCTCGAGTCGACGGTTGAGGCCGCGGCGGTTCTCCAGTTCGGAGATCAGGCGGCGATGGACCACCGCCAGCGGCTCCGCCTCCGCGCGCGACAACCCCATCTGAACGTTCTGCGAGATGTTGTCGCGCAACACGAGTTCGGACACCTCGTCGGTCATCGCGGCGAGCAGCGCGTTGCGTTCGTCGACGACGAGATCTCCGCCGGAGACCACGCCGTCCAGCAGCACCTTGATATTGACCTCGTGGTCGGAGCAGTCCACACCCGCCGAGTTGTCCAGGGCGTCGGTGTTCATCCGGCCGCCGCCCCGGCAGAACTCGATTCGCCCCAGGGCCGTGAGGCCGAGGTTGCCGCCCTCGCCGATCACCTTGACCCGCAGGCTGTTCGCGTCGACCCGCACCGCGTCGTTGGACTTGTCGCCGACATCGGGGTGGGTCTCGGACGACGCCTTCACGTAGGTGCCGATGCCGCCGTTCCACAGCAGGTCGACGGGGGCGAGCAGAATGGCGCGGATCAGTTCCGGCGGCGACAGGGTGATCACGCTCGGGTCCAAATCCAGGGCCTCGCGGATCTGCGGGGTGATCGGAATCGCCTTGGCGGTGCGGTCGTAGACGCCGCCGCCCGCGCTGATCAGCGACGTGTCATAGTCACGCCAGGACGAGCGGGGCAGGGCGAACATGCGCTTGCGTTCCTGGAACGACTGTGCCGCATCGGGATTCGGGTCCAGGAAGATGTGCCGGTGATCGAACGCGGCAACCAGGCGGATGTGCTCCGACAGCAGCATGCCGTTGCCGAACACATCACCGGACATGTCACCGACACCCACCACGGTGAATTCCTGTGACTGCGTGTCGATGTCCATCTCGGCGAAGTGCCGCTTCACCGACTCCCACGCGCCCTTGGCGGTGATCCCCATGGCCTTGTGGTCGTAGCCGACCGATCCACCGGAGGCGAACGCATCACCGAGCCAGAAACCGTAGGACTGGGCGACATCATTGGCGATATCGGAGAACGTCGCGGTGCCCTTGTCGGCGGCGACGACGAGATAGGTGTCGTCGCTGTCGCGGCGCACCACCCGCGCGGGCGGCACTACCTGCCCGGTCGCGTGGTCCACGTTGTCGGTGACATCCAGCAGGCCGGAGATGAAGGTGCGGTAGCACGCCACTCCCTCCGCCTGCAGCGCCTGACGGTCCACCGTAGGGTCGTCCGTGCTCTCCGGTGGCCGCTTGACCACGAACCCGCCCTTGGCTCCCACGGGCACGATCACGGCGTTCTTGACGGCCTGCGCCTTCACCAGACCCAGCACTTCGGTGCGGAAGTCCTCGAGACGGTCCGACCACCGCAACCCGCCGCGCGCCACCGCACCGAACCGCAGATGGACGCCCTCCACCCGAGGCGAGTACACGAAGATCTCGAATTGCGGCCGCGGCCGGGGCAATTCGTTGATCGAGTGCGGATCGAACTTGAAGGACAGGTACTCCGTGGGCTGCCCGTCGGCGCCGCGGCGGAAGTAGTTGGTGCGCAACGTCGCCGTGATCAGGCCCAGCATGGCCCGCAGGATCCGGTCGGTATCCAGGCTGACGACCGCCTCGATCTCGGCCTGCAGCCGCTCCGCGATGGCGGCGGCGCGCACCGAGGCGACCGAGCCGACACCGTCGGGATCGAAGTAGGCGTCGAACAATTCGGCGAACGCGCGCGCCGTCGTCGGATGGGTGACGAGCGCGCGGGTGATATTGCCGAAGGTGTAGGCGAATCCGGCCTGCTGCAGGTATTTCGCATAGGCCCGCAGCATGGCGACCTGACGCCAGTGCAGCCCGGTGCGCAGCACCAGCTCGTTCATCCCGTCGACCTCGGTGCGGCCGTGCCACATGGCCGCGACGGCCTCCGGCAGGCGGCGCCGAATGCTGCTGTCGGGCAACGACTCCGGATCCACCGAGCGGGACAGGTCCGCCTCGATGTCGGGATCGGTCGTGCCGCGCAGCAGGGCCGCGGGCACGCGCAGGCCGAAGTCGTAGATCCACTGGCGCGAACCGTCGGCCAGATCCAGCCGATACGGCCGCTCGTAAACCACCTCGACGCCGAAGCTGTGCAGGACCGGCAGCACCCGGCTCAGCGACACCTCGGTACCGGCCACATACAGCGTGAATCGCCACTCCCCCGAGGCGGATTCGTCGCTGCGGTACAGATTCGTCTCGATCGCGCCGTCGGACAGCCGCCGCAGCCGGCGCAGATCCTCCAGCGCCTGCGCCGGGGAGTACTCCTCCTGATATCCGGCCGGGAAGGCGGCGGCGTAATCCTGTGCCGCGGTGGACAGTTCGGGATTTCCCCCCGCCTCGGCCAGCAGCCGATCCGACCACGTCCGGGTGGTGGCGAACAGCAGCTCCTGGATGCGTTCGCGGTTGGACTCGGTGATGTCGGCCAGCGGCGCATCCTGGCGGCGGTGCACCGTGAAATAGACGACGGCGAGCTCGGATTCGGTGGCGCGGGCCGAGTACGCGACCTGCTCACCGTCGAACTCCGCCTGCAGCACGTCCTGCATCCGCAGCCGCACCTCGGTCGAGTAGCGGTCGCGCGGAATGTAGACCAGGCAGTAGACGGCGCCGCTGCCGGCGTCGCGGCGGATGAACAGCCGCACCTGTCGCCGCAAACCCAAATTCATGACGGCCGAGACGGTTTCGAACAACCGGCGCGCGTCGGTGGAGAACAGCTCCACCCGCGGGAAGGTCTGCAGCATCTCGAGCAGGCCCTGGCCGGAGAACGAGTTCAGCGCGAAGCCCGCCCAGTCGATCACCTGCAGCACCCGCCGCGAGATCACCGGGATATCGAGAATGTTCTCGTGCGCGCCCGCCACGGTGAACATGCCGACGAACACGTGCACGCCGCGCGGTTCGATCGGGCCTCCGGCGGGCAGGAACTGCTTGGGATCCGCGTCGCCGTAGTCGGCCACGCTGATGAAGTAGACGTCCGGCGAGCCCGGCATCATGGCATCGGCCGAGCCGTTGGCCATCCGCAGCACCGAGTCGTCGCCGTCGAAGGCGGGGACCGCGATCTCGCTGCCGGATTCGCCGCGGAGCACACCGAGGCCGGTGCCGGACACCGGGATGGGCGCGACCGGACCATGTTCCGCCGCAACGAGATTCGGGCTGTCGTAGTAGCCGTAGCCCAGCAGCGTGAAGTGTCCGTCGGCCAACCAGCGCAGCAGCCGCGCGCATTCGGGGACCTCGGCGTCGCGCACCCATTCCGCGGTGTGGTCGAGCCGGTTCGCCAGCGCCCGGATCGCGCGGGTCATGGGTGTGGTGTCGTCGGCGACCTGCCGGATCACCCCGAGCACCGGCCGCAGCGCCTGCTCGATGTTCTGGATCAGTTCGTCGTCGGTGTCGAGCGCGAGTTGCACGTGCATCCAGGACTCGCGGACCGCGGTGCCCGCGCCCGGCCGGGTCTTCGGGCCCGATCGGCCCTCGCCCTCCGCGGGGGCGATGGCGCGCAACCGGCCGTGATTGTCGCGCAGCACGTCGAAGACGGGATGCACCACCTCGGTGACCACTGCCCCCAGCCGCCGCAGCGCGGCCGTCACCGAATCGACCAGCAGGGGCATATCGTCATTGACGATCTGGATCGCGGGGCCGAAGCCGTCCCCGGCCCGGTAGACGCGCGTCAACGCCTTACCCGGCCGCCGGACCGCGGCCAGCTCGAGGTGCTGCCGATAGATCAACTCGGCGCGGCCGGTGATCGCGGGCGCCGCGGCACCCGGCTGAATCCAACGGAAGTAGATCGCTTCCAGGTCGGTCGGATCGTCACGGAATCGCTTCCATGAAATCGTCTGCTGGGTTGCCGCCACCGTTCCTCCGTGTCTCGTGCATGCACTCCCTGCCGCCCGACCCGGAGAGACCCGATTACCGTGCCGTTGTTCAGCGGTACAATCTGATGGTAATTCGCGTGGTAAAGGCCACTCTCCCCAGTAGTGGGGGCTTGCGGCCGAGAGCGTGCCGGAAGTACGAGGGGCGCTGGCGGTTCAGTGGACGAGGCCCGCGCGTTGGGCGAAGGTGCGCACGGCGGTTCGATCGGTGAAGGCACCGGTTTCGATGCGCAGTCCGCTGCGGCGGTCGGCGTAGAGCATCGTCGACGATGGCCCCACCCCTACGAATACGGGCGTATCGGCCAGGGATGTGGTTCCCGCCGAACGCCAGCGGGTGATCGTGTCCGCGATCCGCACGGCCGGTTCGGACTGCACCGTCAGCGACAATGCGCGGCCGCCGGTGATCCCGCCCGTCAGCAGTGGCGAATTCGCCTCGATGACACAGGTATCCGCGGCCTGCGGGGCGCCGCCGGAACGACAGGTCGAGGCGGTCCGCAGCGACTCCGGGAGCGACTTCGGGTCGCCGCCGGACATGCCGGTCCCGGCATCGGCGAAGCCGTCGAAGGAGGGCGGAGAGAAGTCGCACGATCGGAATATGAAGATCGCCAGCACCAGCAGCACGCCCAGGATGATCGACGCCGTCTTCCAGGACATCGAGTCGAGTCGCTCGGCGAGATGTTCGGCGCCGAAAGCCGTGCGCTCCACGTCCTTCGCGACATGACCCACATCCTTCACCGCGTGCTCGGCGCCGGTCAGCGTCTTCTTGGCGGCCCGCCCGGCCGCCTTCTCCGTCCTCTTCGCGGCCCGCCCGGCCGACTGCTCCATCGCCTCGAGCGTCGTATGGGCCGGATGTTCCGAGTGTGGGCTGCTCGCCGGATGCGGGCTCGCCGCAGGAAGCGGGGCACCGCAGTGTGCGCACTGCGAATCCGCGCCGCTGTTGCGGTGCGAGCAGTACTGGCAGATCAGATGGGTGAGAGTCACTGTCCGGTGATCACAATCGAGGAGATGGCGGTGGTGTTGGTGGACGGGTCACCCTTCGACTCGAGCACGGTCAGAGTGATCTTGGAGGCGCTCACCGCCGGTTCGAGGTTGGTGACCACCAGGCTGCGCTGATCCAGGGTCTGCTGGGTGTAGGTGCTCGCATTGGAATCGTTGAACTGGTAGGACACCCGACTGACCGTCCGGTACTTGTTCCACTGATCGGAGCCGTCGGAGCCGACGCTGTCCCAGCCGGGCACGATGCCGATCGAATCCACCTTGTAGTTCTTGCCGAGGTCGATGGTCAGCACCTGGCCGTCGAGCTTGTAGGCCCGCACGCACGACCATGCCTTTCCGGTCTGCCCGCCGAAGGCATCCATCGGGTCGGTGCTGCCCGACGGGCAGTGTGCCTTGGCGGATCTCACCTGGATCGCCTGGCCGGGCGCAGCGGCCTTACCGCTCGCCGAGGGCTGCGGTGACGCCGGGGCGGCCGCCACCGGAGTCACGACCACCACCTGGTCGGACCCCTTCTCCTTGCCCCCGGTGGTCATCAGAACCAGCACCAGCAGCACGGCCAGCACGCCGCCCGCGATCAGCGCCACCTTCGGCTTACGCAGTTGGATCAGGACGTCATTGGCGACACCCGCCGCTCCGGCCGGGCGCTGCGGCTCGGAG
The DNA here is from genome assembly GCF_001613165.1 of Nocardia mexicana NBRC 108244. GTDB lineage: Bacteria > Actinomycetota > Actinomycetes > Mycobacteriales > Mycobacteriaceae > Nocardia > Nocardia mexicana. The sequence goes on along the minus strand of NZ_BDBV01000120.1, from coordinate 20,769 downwards.
GGTTTCGCCCGCTCCGGTTCGGCGGACTTCTCCGCTTCCTTCGGCGGGGCGGCCAGCCGGTTACCGGCCGTCTCGGCGTAGTCCGAGGTGAATTCGATTCCGCTGGACTGGCTGTCGGGCGACTGCCCGTTCAGCAGCGCCATGATGCGGTCGCTGGCCTTCGGTCCGCCGCTGGGACGGCGCGGGGCCGACACCGGCTCGGAGTACGTACCGCCGGTCCCGGGCTCACTCGGCTGTGAGCCGGTCAGGGCCGCGCCGGTCTCGGCACCGACACCGATATCCGGCTCGACGTCCGGTGCCGGGGCGGCAGGTGCCGGGGTCGATTGCCCGAACGCGGGATCGGACAGCAGAGCGTCGAGAACAGCGCCGCGGTGGCGGAGAAATACGTCTCCGGGATCCTCGTCCGGCATGACCGGGATGGTATCCGTCCAGGTCCGGGCGGCGCGGCGCCGCTATTCCCGGTGTTGAGAAAACCGCAGGACGGTGCGATCAGCGGCTGCTCTCGGCGGTGACGAAATACTCGGGCGGCACATCGAAGACCCGGGCGAGGGCGATGATCAGATCCAGCCGGGGAATGGCCTCGCCGTGGATGAGCCGGTAGAGCCCCGACTGCGATACCGGGACGTCCGGGTAGGCCAATTCCAGGTGCTGCGCAAGCGAATACAGCGTCAGGCCCCGCGTGGATCCGTCCTCGGTGGATACGACCGACTCCGCGATCAAGCCGGACAGGCGACTCGAGAAGATCGCCGCCGCGGACTGCCGAGGAGTCAGCGCATCCTCACCGTCCTGATGCTGGAAGTCGCCGCCCTCCGACTGGGAATCCGCTACCACGTTGACCAACATTACCGTCTCCGATCTCCTAACCGACTCGACGGTCACCAGGTGGTAGGGGCACGGTCGTCCCCACGGACTCGTACGGCGCCGACGCGACTACCGGAGGCTGGGCGGGCGAATCGTAGTAGCGGGTCTCGCCGCGCGGCTCGATCAGATCCACCCGGACCGTGCGCATCGGGATGTTGACGTCGACGGATGTCGCGCTGACCTGATTGATGGCGAGGTCGGCGGATCGGCGCCGCGGCGACCCGGGATCGCTGATGGTGACCGTCGTATGCGCGGTCGATCCCTGCGGCGGCACCTGGTCGAAGACGGCGATCGTCGCGTGGCCCAACGGCGGACCGGCCGGAGGCGCGCCGTCCGGGTCGGTGGCCAGTCGCAGCGACTCGGTGTCGCCCACCGCCGACACCAGCTGCGACCACCGGTGCGGCCGTGCCGAGTGCACCTCGACATCGGCGCCCACGACCATGGCCCGCAGCACGATCTGCTGCGCCACAGGCAACTCCGCGTGCACGTCGATCGTGCGACGGCGCGGGTTGTAGCGCGCCGGATCGAACAGCGGCAGCGCCAGCGTATGTCGCGGCTGCCCGCTGATGGTGCCGAGAATCTGCCCGTTGGGACCGATGGCGATGGGCAGGTCGGCGAGCAGATCCGCCGGGGCGACATCGTTGCCGGTGTCGTCGGGGGGTACGGCCTGCACCGACGTCCCCGTCGGCAGCGTCGCGAGCAGCGCGGTCGATTGTTTGCCACCCAGTCGGCGCAGATAGCCGGGCGGTTCGGTCATCAGTGCCGGACCGACGTAGCGCACCAGGCCCCGGGGGCCGAGTGCACCACCAGCCAGACTCACGACCACCGTGGTGCGGCCGCGGTTCCAGGTCCAGCAGTCGTCGAGCCCGGCGCCGTCCAGGCGGGTCCAGTCGATCGCGAAGCTGGTCACGAAGCGGCCGGGCACCGAGGGCTCCAGGTGGCCCCACTTCTCCCGCAGGTCCGGCAGTTCCACACCGGCGTGCAGGAGCCTGACCGCACCGTGAAAAGCCTCGGCGGGCAACGCCTGTGCGGCGATACCGCGTTCGCGCAACCTTCCGGCGATCCGATGTGCCGCCGTCGCGAGCGCTTTGGGTCCCGACACCTCGGCCGGGCCCCGTCGCGCCAGCGCCGACAGATTGCGCTCCTGGTCCAGCCGAAGTACCAGCCAGGTCGACCGGTCACCGACCACGGGATGCGACCCGATCAGCTGGTCGTAGAGCATGCTGTACCCGGTGCTCGGCCGGACCCGCTGGCCGGTGGTGACGATGTCGATATCGACCGCGAGTCCGTATTGGTCGAGCATCGGCAGCAGGTCGTCGACCGGAACGATGTCCTCGGTGTAGACCGTCTGCTCGGCGATAACGGTGGGTAGCCCCAGATCCGGAGCGAGCTGGATCATCGCCACCAGCGTCGATCCGGCCTCGTGGATACCGCAGACCCCGGCGGCGACCGCCACATCCCGAACCTCCGGGACCACCGCGCGCGCCTGCGCCCGTGCCTCGCGACCGAACCGGAACTCGCCCCAGTCCAGCAACCAGCGGACCGTGGTGCGGCCGCCGAACCGGACGGTCACGGTGATCAGCAGCAGGCCGACGATCGCCGGGCCGACCCAGATCGGGGCGCGTGCCCACACCCCGGCCACCACGAAGCTGCTGCCGATCACCACGGCGGCGACCGGACCGCGCTCGAGACTGCCGACTCGAATGCTGGGAAAGCTCACCCACGTCTCCCGGTAACAGATTTCGCACGACTGGCACCTACACCCAGTACCACAGCCGCCAGGATCACGGCGGTCGCAATGATCGCCGGGCGCTGGTCCCGAGGGCGATCGGGAACCGGCATGATCAGCTCCGACGCCCGGAACAGCCCGACCGGAGGCTGCGGCGGAGTCCGATAACTCAAGGCGGCCGCCGGATCGATCACGCCCGCCCCGACGGCATTATCGATCCCCCGGGCCGGGGCGTGGGCGGCCGCCTGCAGGCGCGCGCCGATCTCGGTCGGGGTTTCGTTCGGAAACCGCGAACGCAGCAGCGCGGCCACACCGCTGACATAGGCCGCGGCGAACGACGCACCGCCGACCGGCACCAGCTTTCCGGGTTCGCCGATGCCGTTGATCAGGCCGCCGCCGCCCGGACCCACCGATTCGATGCCGGTGCCGGGCGCTGCCACCGAAACCCACGGCCCCGACAGCGAATCCGGCATCGGCGCACCGTTGGGCGTGGTGAATCCGACGGTCAGCACCTCGGGCGCGAACCACCCCGGTGCCGAAATCGTCTTGACCTCACTCCAATTGCGCGAATCGCGCGACTGACTCGGATCGATGGGCGGATTCTGCTCGCAGCCCGTGCTGCCGGTGTTCCCCGCCCCCGCCACGATCAATGCACCGCGGACATGCACGGCGTGTCCGATGGCCGCCGACAGTATCGACTGATCCAGACCGGCACCCGCCGGCACGCAGACCGGCAGCGCCACCGTGATCACCTGGGCACCGAGGTTGGCCGCGTGGGTGATCGCCCGGGCCAGGGTCCGGATCTCGATCGCCATCTGCTGTGTCTGATCGCTGCTCGGTCGCTCGGGACCGAACGCGCCCGAACGGTACCGGATGGACAGAATCTGGGAATCCGGTGCGACACCGGAGAATCCGTCGCCCTGGTCCGGGGCCGCGCCGATGATTCCCGCCACCAGCGTGCCGTGCGCGTCGCAGTCGGACAGGCCGTCGCCGCCGGTGGACACGTAGTCTCCGCCGCCGGTGAGGTTGGGCAGCCGGGCGCTGGGCGAGACTCCGGTATCGATCACCGCAACGGTCACCCCGGCGCCGCGGCTCAGCGCCCGCGCCCGCGCCAGGCCCAATGCCCGCTCCGGCGGCGGCGCCTGCGACAGATCACTGTCGGGGAGCACGCCCACCGCCAGGCAGCCCTTGTCCTGTTTGGTCGGAACCTCCGGGCCGGGCGCACCGTCCGGCGGCGCCGCACCGACGGCGACCTGCGGGGGCTCCAGCGCCATGGCCGGTGCCGCGCCGGTTGCCAGCACCAGCGTGGTCAACGCGACGGCCACGCCCCTGCCGAAACCCATCACAGCGCTCGCATCGCCGTGTAGATGCCCATGACCCAGCACGCGATGATCGGCACGATGAGGATGAGCGCGAACTCGATGAGGTCGATGACCCGGCGCGTCACCGGCGACAGCCGCTTGCCCGGCAACCGCAGCGCCGCAACACATCCCGCGCCCGCCGCCAGGGCGACGACCAGCGCGACCACGAGCCGCGCATATCCGGTGCCGTACGCGCCCACCAGAACGAACCCGATGCCTGCGACCGTGACCGCCGCCGCGGAGATCAGCGAGATCGCCTGCACCAGATCGGGATACCAGCGCGACCGCATCGCCAGGATGCCCGCCACGGCCGCGCCCATCACGATTTCGCGAATGCCGCCGGGAGCGGTCGCCGCCGAGATGATCACCGATACCGACAGCAGCACCGACACCGCGGCGATCAACCCGCGCAGGCTGGTCACCGCCAGCCGGGCCCGGTGCTCGATACTGGATTCGGCCTGTGCGCGCCGCTTCTCGGACTCCTGGGTCTCGGCCTGCTCCGGATCCGCCTCCCGGGCGGATTCGGCATCGAAGATATCGGCCAGGGTGGCCGGAGCGACCTCGGTGCCCGGATCCGGCAGGTCGGGCGGGCGAATCCGGGCCGAGATCACAGCCAGCCGCGGCGCGGCGGTCAGCAGGATGATGCCGACGAATACGGCGCCACCCGCCACCTGCTCCAACGAGATGTCGAGATAGGTCAGCGGCAGCACCACGGCGCAGACGACCACGCCGAGCACGGTCACCGCCATCAGAGTGGCGATGCCGAGCCTGGTGAGCCGCAACATGGTTGCCGCGGCGACGGCGGCCACGACCGAACCGGCCGCCACATTCGCCGCGGCGAACGGGCCGGGCTCACCGTAGGCCGGAGGCACCAGCATCGCACCGCCCGCGAACAGCAGCGGCAGGGCGGTCAGGGCCAAACCGAGGCAGATGCGCGGCGCGGCCCGCTTGCGTCCCGCGGACAGTGCGGCGGCCCAGCCGATCGCGCCCAGCAGCAGCGCCGGCAGCCCGCACCACAGCAGCGAGCCGGTCTCCGTCCACGACAGCGACAGCAGCGCGGCCGTCGCGGTCGCACCGAAACCCAGGACCGCGAGTCCGACGATAACGGCTGTGCCGCTGTCGAATTCGGCGAACTCGCGCTCGTTGATCCCCGCCAGCGCATCGGTGATGTCCTCCACCACCGGCGTGAACACCTCGGCCGATTCGATCACCGACAGCATCAGCACGGTGCCGTCGACGACGTCGTGATCGGCCAGGCTGCGCCAGCGCGGGATCGGCGGCTCCCCCGGCCGGGCCAGGCTCCACTGCCCGGCCGGCGGTACGAAATCCACCGTCTCGTCGTCGATCGCGCGCGACAGCACGCCGAGCAGATCGTCGATGAAGGTCTCGATCGTGAACTTGGTGGGCACCACGACGTCCACCTGGTAGTTGCCGACCATGACGGCGATCCGCGCCCGCGCCACCTCGGCGGACGGCTGCTGCGTCGGAGCCGCGGGCGGTGGGGCCGGGGCGAACGCAGTGCTCATCGCCACCCTCCGCGATCCCCGGGCACGCCACCGCCCGGATGACTCGGTATCCCGTCGGCCAGTGAGGCGGCGAGTTCCTCGAATGCCAGCAGCGTGTCCTTGTCGAGCAGCCGCAGATCGATCTCGCCGCCCTCGGCCAGGTGGGGGTCGTAGGGCAGCTCGATGGTGGGTCGCTGCGCGCTCGCGAACAGCTTCTCGATCTGGTCGACCTCCACGGTGGGCTTGGCCGGCTGATGGTGCACGATGGCGACGATCGACTTGGCGATCAGATGCTGCAGGCCGTGCGAGTTCAGCCAATTCAGCGTCGCGACAGCACCTTTCACGCCGCCGACGGTGGCCGGGGTGACCACCACGACCGCGTCGCTGGTGTGCAGCACGGCACCCGTCACCGAATCCAGGACACCGGTGCCGCAGTCGACCATCACGAGGTTGTAGTGGCGCCGCAGGATTTCCACCGCCGCGGCGTACTCGTGGCCCGACATCGCCGCGGTGGCTTCGGTATTCCACGGGGAGGCGAGCACGGCGAGGTCGGAATCGTTGATCGAGGTGAACGAATGCACCGCCGAGAACGCGTCGAGATTCTGCGACTGCGCCAGATCGCGCAGGGTCAGGCCGTACGGGTGGGGGCTGGTGCGGGAGGGCAGGTCGCCGAAGTCCGGATTGCCGTCGATGGCGACCACGCGGTCGGGTCGCAGGCTCGCGAACGTCGAGCCGAGGGCGGCCGTGACGGTGGTGCGGCCGACGCCGCCCTTCACGCTGACGACCGCGATCTGATATGTCGAGGTGAGCTGGCGGCGGATGCGGCCGCGCCGATTCTCGACGCGCTGCTCGGCAGGCGACAGCCCCAGATTGAAGCCGACCTTGTTGAGGGCGCCGCGCATACCGCTCTGCGACTTCAGCTGCGCGCGACGGGCGGCCGCGATATCGGCCAGCAGGTCCGAGGACGTGAGCGCGGCGGGCAGGACTTCCACGCGGGCGTGCTCGTAAGAGGTGCGCTCGATGCGGTCGGGAACCCAGGAGGTGCTGGGTTGTGCCGCGGTTCTGGACGTTTCGGAACCGCCGTCGGCGGAACGCCATGTCGCCGAGGTGGTTTCGGACTGCCCCTCGGCGGATTGCCATGTTGCGCCGGAGGTTTCGTTCGACGCGCTCTGCTGGGCCTGAGGTTGGGCAGTCTGAGGCTGGGCGGCTTGGGGCTGCGCGGCCTGGGGCTGGGCAGCCTGAGACTGGCCGGACTGCGTTTGCGAGGTGTGAGGCTGGCCGGACGACTGCGCGTAGGCGGACTGTTGAGATTGCGCGGCCGACTGGGATCGGGACGCCTGAGACTGAGCGTAGGTCTGCGCCTGGTCTTGTCGTGCCGCCGTGGTGGACCCGGTGTCCGAGGTGGTCTGTGCCGGACGCGGCGCCTGCGGAGCCGCCGACGGCGGACTCACACTGCTCGCCGTCGTGGCGGGTCTGTCGGACCCGCCCGCCTCGGGCGGCTGCGACGGCGCGCCGATCACGGGCTCGCTGTGGTCGTAGCGCGGGCCGGGTTGTGCGGCAGCCGATCCCGCGGACGCGGCCTGCCCGCCGGCCCCGGCCGACTCCGTCTGCTCGGCGGCGGGTGAGAAGAACGCGTCGTATCCACCCCGAGCCCGGACAGACTCGGCGGTATGACCGTTCGTACTCGGTGCTCGGTTCATTTCCCTCATCCTCTCGACGAACCCAGCGAAAACTCAGCCCGTGCGGCTGGTTTCGAACCAGCTGCGACCGGGTAACAGCTCCAGCAGCGCGGCGATGCCGCCGCGAATGGCCGCCTCGTCGCCGGGCGCATAGGTCGACCACACCTGACCGTCCATCGCCATGCTGGGAGTGACCACGATCCGGCCCGACGGGGTGTCGAGCACGTTCAGGCACACCTCGGTCTGCGCCGACCCGCCGTCGCGGTGTTCCACGAGGACCACCTCAGCCCGCCGCACCACCTCGTTCAGCACGCGGGTCAGCATGCCTGCGGTGTGCGGCTGGGCTCCCAGTTCCAGCAGGTCTCGCCGCCGCTCGTCCGATTCGGACGCCAGCTCGTGGATCTGCTCGAGCGGTGCGGCCACCGGATCGAATCGCAGGGCGGGCGCCGGTCCCAGCGCCGCGGTCACGGCGGCGGCGACGGTGTCGAGCTGTTCTCCCTCCTGGAAGACCGGTTGAATCACGACGTGGTCGCCACAGCGCACCGCGAGCACGTGGACGTCACCGGACCGTACGAACGACATCAGCAACATCGTCCCCGGCACCCCGTCCTCACCGACGTCGAGAATGTGCGCTACCAGTTCCATATCCGGCCGGTACAGGCACTGCAACCACTGCGCGACAGCCGGATGTACACCGTCATCGCCGAGAATTCCCGCCTCGGCGAGCTCCTCGGCGACGACAGCGTGCACTCGATCGCGATCCTCGAGGCGATAGATGTTGGGCATCAAGCCCAACACCGCGGGGTAGGAGTCGATGCCGACCAGATCCTTCAGGAGCAGGGCGGCATCGACATTCAGGTCGACTGCGACCGGATCGTCGGACACCCTAGATGTTGAACGCCAGGAACTTGCTCCCTTGGTCGCCGTCCGTTATTTTCATGTCGCCGACAACTCGTTCGACGGTGGTCTTCAGAGTCGCGAGCGACCCCTGGTACTCATTGATCTTCGTCAAGAACTCGTTGATCTTCGGCTGCCAGCCCTGCTCGGCCGCCTGACCGGTGAAGCAGCCCTCGAGCGACTTCTTCAGATTTTCCAGCGCGAGGTTGTTCTCCTCGATATTCTTGCAGATCGTTCCGAAACTCAATCCGGCCGTTTCCACACCATGGAAATCGTACTTCATAGCCATTGTTCAATTACCTTTCCGAAGTTGATGTCGCGCCCTGACGTCACTGCTAGGACCAGTCGGGGCTGATCTTTCCCGGATTGTCCATTGCCCGGCCGTCCGCACCGAGAGCCGCGGCTCCCGTCTCGGCCCCCTCCGTCCGCATCAGCTGGAGGAAGTTGTCCATATCCTTGGAATCGATCTTGTTGGCGGTGTCCATCATGATGTCCAGGAGCCCCTGCAGCGACACCGCGAGGGCGTTGCCCTTGGTCCAGGCATTCTGCATGGTCGATTGGATGGCCTGGCCCGCGCCCGGGCTCTTGACCGCCGCCTCCAATTCATCCTTGACACCCATCAGGGCCTTCAGATAGCCCTCGTGATTACCCTGCAGACCGATCCCCTTCTTGGTCGTGGGGATCAAGACCTGCGGATCAGCTTCCATTGGGCTGGCCATTTACACGTTCCTTTCCGGTTTGAACTACACTCGCCTCGGTGCACTTCACCGGGGACGCTCTTCGATTGCTTCCGGCAAATCGCCATCGACGTGCTCGATAACACCGGCCAACACCGGCACACCGAAGTCGAGTTCTTCGCCGCGGTCACCATCGCTGGATTCGATGACTCCGATCACGGGGGGCTTCTCGAGCACCGGCACCTCTTCCGGCTCGCCCGGTACGAACACCCTCGCGTTCTTGCGCTCCTCCTCGTCGTCACGACGCCGCCGCATCCGCGCCTTGGGTGCCGTCGCCCCGCGCGGCGGAGCATTGCGGACCGGCGCCGTGGTCGGTCCGGTATTGGGCACGGCCCCGAATGTCCCTCCGGGCATGCGAGACCAGGTGGACGGCATCCGGAATCCGGTCGCCGACCCCGACATCGACCCGACTCCGCCACCGGTCATCCCGAGCGCGACGAGACTGCCGACGCCTCCGTTCAGGCCCGCCAGAGTCGTCGAATAAGGCGAGGTTCCATAGAAGCCCTGCTGGTCCGAAGCACCGTCCGGCATGCCCGTCGGATCGAGGTTCGAAGCGCCGGGATCCATATCGGGCAGCAGGCGGTCGGCCTCTCCCGCCGGTGTGCTCGGGTCGGCTGGCTGGGCCGGATCGGTGGGCATCCGATCACCACCCTGGCCGGGACCGTCGGAGGATCCGTTGGAGGATCCGTCGGAAGGCCCTTGCGACCCATGGGAAGGCCCATCGGAGCCACCGGACGGTGGAGACGGCGGCCCCGACCCTCCTCCTCCCGAGGGCGGACCACCCGGAGGCCCACCATCGGGTGCCGAATAGCCGGAAGTGCCCGGGAGATCGGGCCCCCCGCCCCCGCCCACGATGGGAGGTGCGGTCAGCGGCGCCGGCAGTCCCGCCAATGCGGCTTCCATCCCGGCGCCGTACGACGTCATCACGGTGCCCGCCGCCACTGCGATGGCCGCATACTCGGCCTGCAGCGCCGCCAGCGTCAGCACCCCGACCCCGGTCGAGGACGCGGCGACGGCGGCCGCGGCCACCTTCGCGCGGTGCGCGATGAGCGCTGCCTCCACCACCCTCATCTGCTGAGCTGCCGCGTCGAAGGCATCGGATGCCCGATCTACCCGCTCCGCAGCCATTTTCGCCACGTCGGCCTGTTTACGCAGCCACATGGCGTAATTTCGGAACGCCCCTTGCGCATTGTTCGAAGACGACCCGACCCATGATGCGGAGATATCCGACACCGCGCCGTCGATATTCGCCGCAGCAATAGCGAATCGGTCGGCCAAGACCGAGTAGGTTTCCGATGTCAACCGTGTGGAACTGGCACCGGGACCGCCGAGCAACATACGGATGGTGATCTCCGGCGGCAATGCAGCGAAAACGAAAGGCAGCGGCATGATCTCACCCTCGCGCGGAATATCTTTCGGCTAAATCTGGGCCACGGTCCCGACGGTGGTCACATGCTCACCGTTCAGAATATCGCGGCCGGAATATGAGACCCCGCAGGAAGGCACGGTCGTTGCTCCTTCCATGCCCTTCACCACGCCATCGGCCGTACAGCCGGCCACCGATGCGTAGTAGGGCCCGAGCACCGCCGGGAGCATCGCACTCACAGGATCCAGCCCCGGTGGAAACGGAACCGCGGGCAGAGCGCCCGCCACCAGCGTCCCCATCACGTCTTCCGCGGTGGTACCGATTCGGGCACCGATACCCGCAAAGTTCTCGGTTATGGCTTCGAGAGGCCCTGTCATGGCAGTCTCCTAACGACCGGATGTCAGCTCCTTGGAGCCGTACAGGAAGAACGCTAAGGCATCCCCAACTCTGGGGATACGGGTCCGATCAGTCCTGCGGTGGGGTCCACGCCGCCTGCACGAGATCCCTGCGGGAGTGCAGCGGCTCGACGAAAATCCCGCGGCCCACAGGCTGTTTCATCGCCTTCACGTCGCCGATGAGCATGCCGTCCATCTTCGTGCCGTCCATGATGATCCCGGACGAATTGAGGTTCTTGATCTGACCGAGGACGTTGTCGTACATGGCGGAATCGGCCTGCGCGATATTGCGCGCGATGATCACGTGCATACCGGTGTCGCGACCGTCGACGATGAGGCCCTTCAAGGGATCCAGCGGATTCAACATGCCGCGCTGAGCGACCATGTGATAGTCGTCGATCACCACGAAGATCTCCGGGCCGCTCCACCATGAACGCTCCTTGAGCTGCTGCGAGGTGACGCTGTCCGGTGGGCGGCGAGCGCGGATCTTCTCGGCGAATCCGGGCAGCCCCTCGTCGAGGTCCCGTTCGCTGGTGAGGTATCCGATCATCTGATCGTCCGGAATCGTATCCATGTGCCGGCGCCGGTAGTCGATCAGCAGCACGCGCGCCTGGTCCCGGGTGAACTGCCGATTGATCGACTTCAGCAGCGCCTCCAGGACCGTGGACTTGCCGCAACCGGGCGAGCCCAACACCACCAGGTGAGTGGAGACGTTGAAATCGACTGTGGCAACGCTGAGATCGGATTCGCGGATACCGAACGGCACCACCATGCGCTGGGCCGGACTGCTCGGCTCCGGCCAACGCTCGTGAACCTGATCCAGGCCGATCTGCGCGGGCAGAAGCTTCACCTCCGGCGCCCGGCGCCCGGCATAGGTCTGCTGCAACTGCTCCGCCGCGGCCGCCAGTCCCGCGCCCACCGTCTCGGGATCACCCACACCGTCCGCCCGCGGCAGGGCGGTCAACATGTGCAGGCCGTCGTTCGAGATGCATCGGCCAGGGCGGTTCGGTGGGATCGCCGCGACCACATGGCGGTTGTTGCCGAACGCGGTATCGGTGAGATCACCCAGGCGCATTTCCACCCGGGTCTGCAGCATGTCCTTGACGGCGCCGCGGATCGCGGCCCACCGGGAGCTGCTGGCCACCAGGTGGATGCCGTAGTTGAGGCCCTGCACGGCGATCGACTCCATCACCGGCATGTACTCGTCGTAGTACGGCCCGGTGACGCTGAAACCGATATCCCAGCCATCGATCACGAGAAACACATCGCCGTGCAGGTCGCCACGCGCCATGAGCTCGGCCGATTCCGCAGGCGAGTTGCGACGCCGACGGAACTCGCGCATGCCGTCGATCCCCAGCTCGGTGAAGAGCGCTTGCCGATTCGCCATCAGGCTCGTGATCAGGGCGAAGGTGCGTCGGATCCGATCGCCCTCCCGGGAGGAGGCGATCGAGCCGACATGCGGCACACCCCGCAGCCCGGACAGACCGCCGGAGAAGTCCAGGCCGTAGAACTGCACCTGCTCCGGAGTATGGGTCAGTGCGGCGGACAGGACCAATGTCTGCAGGGCAGTCGATTTCCCGGACTGCGGCCCGCCGACCACGGCCATATGCCCGCCGGCGCCGGACATGTCCAGCGCCCACACGTCCTGCCGCTGCTGCCGCGGCTTGTCGATGAGAGCTACCGGTACCTGCAGACTGCCCGGCTGCACCGCGGAGATCAACCGATCCAGTGTGGCGGGCACATTCAGCGGTGGCAGCCACATCCTGTGTGCACGGCGGCCGTTGCCGCCCAGCTGCTGCAGGACCGTTTCCATGACCGTCACCGGCTCACCGTCCGGGGTATCCGGTTCGGGCGCAACGTGTTCGGGCTCGATGATGGGTTGCGGCCGCACGTCGGCGATGTACCCGACGGTGAACTGCTGTGGCGGACGATAACCGCCGCCCGCCCGCCGGGCGCGTTGCGCCGAGGCGGCGGAGGTCTGCACCGGCGGCAGGTACGGAGCACCGACATAGGCCGCCTGGAATCGCTGCAGGTCTCCGGCGCCGACGCGCAGGTATCCGGAGCCCGGCTTCTTCGGCAGGTGGTAGGCGTCGGCGGTGCCGATGGCGTCGCGGGAGTCACTGGTCTGGTTGGTGCGCAACGCGATTCGATACGACAGGTGGGCCTCGAGCTCACCCATGCGGTTGGCGGGCACCTTCTGCGACGCCAGCAGCAGGTGGATGCGCAGCGAGCGACCCAGTCGGCCGATGGCCACGAACAGTTTCGAGAAGCTCGGGTGCTGTTCGAGTAGTTCGGCGAACTCGTCGAGGATGATCAGCAGCGTGGGCAGTGGAGCCAACCGGGCGCCTTGTTCGCGTGCCCGCTCGTAGTCGGCGACGCTGGCGAAGTTGCCCGCATCGCGCAGGATGCGTTGCCGCCGGGCCATTTCGCCGTTGATCACGTCTTCCATACGGGTGACGAGATCGGCCTCCTCCTCCATGTTGGTGACCACGGCGGTGACGTGATGCAACCGGTCGAACCCGAGAAACGTCGCACCACCCTTGAAGTCCACCAGCAGCAGGTTCAAGGTGTCCGGCGAGTGCGTCGCGACGGCCGAAAGCACCAGGGTCCGGAGGAATTCCGACTTACCCGAACCCGTCGCGCCGATGCACATGCCGTGCGGGCCCATACCCTCCTCGGCGGACTCCTTGATATCCAGGTAGACGAATTGACCGGTCGGGTCGTGCCCGAACGGGATGTTCAGCCGGGCCCGGTCGCTGTCGCTGCGACGAGGCCAGTACTGCTCGACCCGGATATTGCCGGGGTCCGGGATCGAGACCATGTCCTCCCAGGACGTGCCGCCGCTGGCCTGTTCGGCCGCGACCGCCTCCACCACCGTCGACAGGCGATACGGCGAAACACTGCGCGCCAGCGACGTCATCGCCGGCACCGACATGGAGTCGGCCGTGCCGACCAGCCGCGGACCGCGCGAGGCCACCTCGTGCAGGTGCCGGTCCTCGGACACCGTGAAGGTCAGCGCGCGTGGAAGGTTCTGCTCGGCGGTGCCCAGGCGCAGCCAGGTGCAGCCGTCGATGCCCGAGATATCGCGCTCGCTGGCCTGACCGGGGACATCGACGATCAGCAGGTAGTGGGTGCGGTCCAGGGTGGGCTGGCTGTTGGCCGAGAACGGCCCGCGGTTGAGCCCGGCCAGCACCTTCGCCCGCAACTCGGCTACGGTGCGGTAGACCATCCGGCCCGAACCAATGGCATCGGTGTCATTGGGGTGCTGGGTGTGTGGCAGCCATTTCAGCCAGGACCACTGCGGCGCATCGGGATCCGACAGCACCGCGGCGACCGCGACCTGATCCGGCCCGTGCAACACCACGATCTCGGCGATCATCGCCCGCACCAGTCCGGCGACGGCGGCCGGGTCGCCGTCGAGGCCGACCTGCGGCGCGGAGAGCAGGTTGATGGCGACCGGCATGCCGCCGACCGTCGAATAGGCCTTCGCGAATCGCGTCACCTCGACCACGCCGACCGGATCCAGATCCGACGTCGGCGCCGCCTCGGGCACGATCACACGCACCTGGTTGGCGATGCGGCCGCGCCCGATCCGCACCCGCAGGAACTGCGGGCTGGCGACCTGCACCTCCCACATCCGCTTGCCGCCGACCAGCCGTGCGATCTCGGCCGGGCCGGGGTGGGTGTACCGCAGGAAGGCGTGCAGTTCCGTCTCGGCCGTGTGTACGGTCTTGCGGTTGTCGGCGATCGAGCGCAGATAGTCCTTGCGCTCCTCGTTCAGGCTCGCGGCGCCGCCGGAGTTGTTGCCGCTCATCGCCCCGCCCATCATGCCGAACATCGAGAACAGCATCATCGCCGGGAACATCAGCATCATCGGGTTCACTGCTCCGCCGCCGTTGCGGAACATCATCACCATCATCCCGCCCATGCCGGCCACCATGACCACGGGCAGGATCATCTTCAGCCGCGAAACCGGTACGGGGTTGGGCAATTCCGTCGGCGGTTGCAGGCGCAGTTCGGTGACCGCGGGCGCCTTCGGTCCGCGCACCGTGCGCGCCGGACGGACGAATCGACGAGTCGTGGTCACGGCGCCCCGTCCTTCGTCGGCAATCCGATGGAACCCTTGTTGGTCGGAATGCCGTCGTGCTGGAGGCGGGCATCGCGCTGCGAGAGCGTCGGCCCGGTCGCGAACAGCGACACCACACTCCACGGCGCCGGAATCGGGGCGCGCAATCCCAGGGCCGCCAACGTCCGGTCCGAGGTATCACCGGATGCGACATCGATGCCGTAGCGCACCCCGCTGTCGGAGATCCAGAACAGCGCCTCCCGACGCGGCGACCCCGGATCTTCCCCGGTCACCTGCACGAAGCGGCCGGCGGACAGTTGGGCCGCGTCGGCGGTGGCGCCGCGGGACGTCGCGGCCGTCACCAGACCGACGGCCCGGTTCTGCTGATCGGGAGGCAGCGGCAGCTGGCGCCCGACCAGCAGTTCGGTGGCCGCATTCGGATCGCCGCCGCCCCGGGACCAGTGGTAGCAGGTCACGCCGGAGCGCTCCGGATCCACGAGTTCCACTCGCTGGGTCGGATAGTCCGCCGTTCCCGGCCACGCGCCGGGTTGCAGATTGGCCGCGACCACGTTCGGACCGACCGTCGTCGTCCCCACGCTGCCGCGGGTGTCGGCATTACGGACCATGGCCGCCAGCACGGGGCTGATCTGTACCAGCCCCGATTCCGCAACGAGGTAGTACGACACCGCCCGATCCGGTGCGGACACCGTCAGTACGGAACCGACCGTCACCGACATCCCCGAACTCAGTGTCGCGGTGTTGCCCGCACCGGGTATCTCGGGCACCCGCAGCGGCGGGGTTTCCGGAAGCGCATCGATCAGGCCCTTGGAAGCGGTCGTCACCGGCGCGGTCGCATCGATACCCAGCGCCAGGGTCACCGCCGAGTCGGAGAGGTTGATTCTGGCGCGCACGATGCCCTTGTCCTTGTCGCGGTAGACAAGCCACGTGGTGGAGTCGGCGCGCAGCAGTCGTGCCGCATTCTCGCCGAGCGGCGCGATGGCGTCCCCGTCGACGGTCAGCGGACCACCGATGGCGGTGGTGCGCACCGCGGATCCGGCGGTCGTCGGCAGTCCCGTCGCCTGGTTCACCGGCGCTGCGGCGCCGGTTCTCGTCGTATCGCACACCGCCCAGGACGAGTCGCGGCCGCCGCTGTCGGTGATGCTGCCCGGCGCTCCCGGAATGCCGACCCACGGCCCGCGTGGGAACTTCGCGAGCTCATCACGCGAGACCGGCACCGGATTGCCGGGACTGCCCGCGATCAGTCGCGCCGAAGTCAGATTCAGCGCCGGGTACATCCGGTTCTCCAGACGCACGAACAGCGCGCCGGTGTCCTTCTCGGCGACGATATTCGAATTGCCGACCTTCTTGGCGGGCTTGAAGAACGACAGGATCGCGGCGCCCGCGATGATCACGCACGCCAGCGCGATACCGATCGACAACGCCGTGGAGCGTCCGCGCTGCGGGTCGTCGATCATCGAGGCATCGCGCCGCACCAGCGCATGCTCGATCCGGCGTAGGAGGAACCGCCACCCCGAAATCTGGTGTTTGGTCACCACCCGGAAACGGGCCACAGGCGTCAGCTCGTCGAGGCGGGCGCCAGCCCCGCCAGTGCGGCGGAGATGTCGAAGGCGTCGACGGTCATCAGTTCCTCGTTGGTCATCGCTGCGACATCGACGTTCTCCCGGGTGAAGCGGTAGTCGCGTTCGGCCTCCGCGGCCTCGACGACATTGCGGACGAAGCGGCCGTTACCGGCCAGATCGATCAGCCTGCGTCCGTTGCGCGTCTGCTCGGCCAGCTGCTCACACCGGTCGTGCAGAACCTCGCGAGCCTGCTCGGACAGCACCGAATCCTTCTTGTGCGCAATGTGATCCGCGATTCGCACCAGTTCCTCGGCGCCGTAGCTGGAGAACCGGATCCGCTTGGTGAAGCGGGAGGCCAGGCCGTCGTTGGAGGCGAGGAAGCGGTCGATCTGGTCCTCGTAACCGGCGATGATCACGACCAGTTTGTCGCGGTCGTTCTCCATTCGTGCCAGCAGCGTGTCGACGGCCTCCTTGCCGAAGGCGTCACCGCCGGACAGCCCCTCCTGGATCAGCGTGTACGCCTCGTCGATGAACAGCACACCGCCGAGCGCGGAGTCGATCAGCGCATTGGTTTTCGGCGCGGTATGCCCAAGGTGCGTGCCCACCATGTCATTTCGCGAGACCTCGATGACTTCGGAGTTCTCGACGACGCCGAGACCGGCGAAGATCTTGGCGATCACCCGCGCGATGGTCGTCTTGCCGGTGCCGGGCGGACCCGAGAAGATCAGATGCTGCGACTTGGACTCCACGGCCAGTCCGCGCTTGGCGCGCACCTGGTCCATCAGCACCCCGGACTTGAGGCGGTCGACCTGCTCCTTGACCGAATCCATGCCGATCTGGGCCTGCAGCAGCTCCGACGCCTCGGTGAGCAGGGTCTCCCG
This sequence comes from Nocardia mexicana NBRC 108244, assembly GCF_001613165.1. Classification (GTDB taxonomy): domain Bacteria; phylum Actinomycetota; class Actinomycetes; order Mycobacteriales; family Mycobacteriaceae; genus Nocardia; species Nocardia mexicana. The sequence goes on along the minus strand of NZ_BDBV01000120.1, from coordinate 3,712 downwards.
CTCCTCGCGGGCGGCCGAGGCCGCCGCCTCGGCCGGATCGTCGCCGGTCTTCGGATCCCACAGATCGGTGCGAGAGGCGAGCAGATCCGGCGTGGTGATCTCGAGCCGATAGGTCTTGTCCTTGACCGCGCGCTGCCACTCCTCGCGTTCCGGCCACAGGCCCGAACCCTGCAGCCCCTTGAGGATTCGGTCGGCATTGTCGTGATCGCCGTTGTGCCGCAGCAGCATTCCCAGCAGGAAGTGCGCGTCGGCCCAGATGTAAGAGGTGTTGCCCGAGGAACTGTCCTCGACGATGCGCTGGGCGCGCGGCAAAGCCTCGCCGAGCCGGCCCAGGTGGGCCAGCGACTGGGCGGTCATCAGTTCGGCCGCGATATCGAGCAGCCCGTCCTCCAGCGTCGGCTTGGCGGTCCGGGAGTCGATCACGTCGACCCACCGTTTCGTCCTGTAGTACAACGACATTCGGACGAAGTCCGCCACATCGTCGGCGGAGACCTGCGCGAGAATCGCGGCGGCCTCCTGCCACTCGCCGCCCTCGGCATACGAGCACGCCTGCGCGATCGCGATCTGATCGCGATCGGCCATCGCCACCCGCAACCCGTACATCCCGATCTCGACCTGACACCACAGCGCGCGGTCGGACAGACCGGCCCGCTGCTGGTCGCGGTAGAGATTGTGCACGGACCGATAGGCCCCGTAGATCACTTCTGAGGTGATCTCGCCCGCCATGGCGCGGCCCAGCCAGGCATCGCACATATCCGGATCGAGATCGGTGGCGGCCCGGAAGGCAGCGAGCGCATGCTCCGCATTGCGCACACCGCCCGCGACCAACCCCAAAGATTGAACACCTGTATAGAACGCGTCCTCGGCCGCTGACACCGACTTCCCTTCCGCCGCTCTCGCCTGCCCGAACCATAGACAGTCGGGAGAAGCGGTGAATCGGGTCGATTCCCACCATTGGGAAGGTGGACGCGATGACGCCGCAGCATACGACGCTGTCCAAGTGTCCGATATTGATCGCGCCGGTTTCTGGCGATACTCTTCGCTTCCGGGCGCTTCCCTATCCCACACCTGCAGGCGCCCGTTGCGGCGGCCGGTCGGCAGCCCCCCTCGCCGACCGGCCGCCTTCCCCGAGGCCCATCACCGGCCATCACGCACTCTCCTCCCATTTCCAGCCCCCACCCCCGTCATTTTCAGCGCACTCCAAGCCGGAATCCACCACCCACCTGGGCCGATCGACTTCAAACCAAAAATTATCGGCCCACTATTGAATGTGCCGTCGTTTAGCGGTATAGTTGGTATCGGTTCGGCGGTTCCTCATCCCGCCGAACCAACACCTTGGAGCGGCGGTCGGCGACCGTGATCCGGCCGTCGGCCGCCGCGAGAGGACGGTTCCTTTCCGAACCCCCCGAGTCGTGCGGGATGCACCGGCCCCCTCACCGGTAACCTCACCCCGGCGACTCCCCAGGCGGCGACCGGCGGTGGCCCGGCAGCCCCATCGGTCGCTGCCTGGATCAGATCTTCCGACGCGGACGTCGCCGTCCAGCACATCGGATTCCAGCGCGCTCGGCGCTCACATCACTCGCACCACGACGGCGTCGGGGGGCATGCTGGACCATTTCACGTGCGAGCCGGAGTAGGGCGCCTCGATCACCATGCCGTTACCCGCCGCGAGCTGGACATGTTCCGGCCCACGGGAACTGAACGAACTGGCGGGGAACACCAGATCGCCCGGACGCACGTCGCTCGGATGCACCCGCTCACCGCTGTAGATCTGGTCGTAGGTGGTGCGGGGCAGCACCACCTGCCCGTCGGTCGCCTGGGCCACCGCGTACTGGGTCAGCCCGGAGCAGTCGAAGCCACCGCCGGTCGGCCCGCCGGCCCCGCCTCCGCCCCAGATGTAGGGCGCGCCGAGGTGGGCGCTGGCCGCGCTGACCGCCTTGCCACCGGCGGTCCCGTCCGACGGCACCGGGCGACGCGGCCGACCGCTACGCGAGCGAACCGATGCCGAGCGGGCCTTGCGTTTGCGCCGCGATACCGGCGTGACCCGGCCGCGGGTGCGCTGTGGTGTTCTCGGCGGCATGATCCGTGCCGCCTGCTGATGTGCCGCCGCGACATCGGAATTCACCTGTTTGGTGACGTTCGAGAGCGTGCTCTGCGCGGAATCGAGCAGCGCCGGTCCACTGAAGCGGGTGTCGCCGACCGACGCGATCGCCTGCATCCGGGTCTGCAGATCGGCAATCTGGTTACTCACCCGGCCACGACCGTTCACGGTCCCGTCGCCCGCGGCCGAAACAGCCTGGTGCACAACGGAATCCCTGCCCGCGTGGGCTTCGGCCGTAGCGACCTGCATACCGCGGGCATTCGAATAGGCGTCTGTCTTGGCGCCGACGTGCTTACTGATGTCGGCCGAGATCGACGACGCCACCGAGGCCGCGGCGCCCGGGGCCGGTTGCCCGTTGCCATAGAGCCCGAGCAACGAGTTCAGGACCCCGTCGAGGTCAGCAGTCAGTTGCGGTGACATGGGGCCCGCCATCGCTGTTCATCGACTGCCTCTCGATCGGCCCGGACATTCGCACGCCGGCGCGCCTGTCCCGAGTTCCTGGGATTCGGGAGTGAAGACGACTATGCGGCAACAACTCCGCGGGGCGAAACGGTTCCGCTTCCCAATCCCGGGAAGGCTCGACAATGAGGAAGAACTCGAGGGAGGCGGTGCCGGAGAATGGCGGAGGACGCAGCGGAGAATACTCGCGCGAGCCTTGCGGTGCTGCCTTTTTCCAGCGCACCCAACGGCGAGAACCGTGCGGCCGAACAGCATTCCGCCGAAGCCGGCGGCGAGGGGCCGGAACGCCCGCGCGACGAGAAGCGGCCCGAGCATCCCGGAGAGCAGCCGCCCGGCCAGGACCAGCGGCCCGCCGATGGCCAGCGCGGCCCGGACGGCGGACCCGCTGGCGGACAGCACGGCCCGGACGGCGGCGCCGGGGGGATCGGGCCACTGCGACCGGCGGACCCCGCCGGTGGTGCGGGTCAGCCCCAGCCGGGCAGCGGGGAACGGAACGGCGGTGGCCGCCCCGAACCGGGCCGACGCGACGACACCTATCCCTCCGCGGAAGAGCAATCGGGCCCCAGGCGAAAGATAAAGATAGCGCCCGGTGAGCCCGCTCCCACGAAACCCAAGCACTACTGGGACGTGCCGCTGGAACCGCCGCCGGGCGCCTCGCCCGCGCTGCGATCCTTCGTCAACATGGCCGACACGGCAATACAGACGGCCGTGGATCTGCTGGGCCGCGGTGTGCCCGTACCGCCCCCACCGGTCGATGATCTGCTGAAGCCCGTGGTGGTCAAGACGCTCGGCAAGGGCAAAGCCACCGAGAACTACCGGGAAGCCCTCGCCGCGGTGCAGACGCGCCAGACATCGCTGCTGGAATTCGACAACCAGGTCGCGAAGACCGCCGTCGAGGTGGCGGCCGAGAAGGACGAGACGCTGCGCGCGATCAAGCAGATCGTCGCCGAGCTCCAAACGAAACTGAAGGCGGTCGGCAAGGGCAAGCTGAAAGCCCCGCAGGAAACCAAGCTCATGATGCAGATCGCCGACGCCTTGGAACAGGTGTACAAGCGGGTCGACGCGGTCTACAAGAGCAATCAGAAATGGGCCGGAGGATCCGAGGGTGGCGAGTCCGGGGGCGGCCAGGGCGGCGGCGGCCAGGCCGGCGGC
>NZ_BDBV01000119.1 GCF_001613165.1 Nocardia mexicana NBRC 108244 | reverse complement strand
CCAGGGCTCCGCCGCCACCGACGCCGCCGCCACCCTTTCCGCCTGCCGCGCCGCCGATTCCGCCGCCCGCTCCCGAGGCGGCGTCCTCCGGCTTCGCGACCGGCGTGGGCGCCGACATCGACGTATTCGCCTTCGCCAGTTGGCCGATCGCCTGTGCGCCCTGGGTGCCCATGCTCATCAGCGGCCCCAGCAGCTGGAGCATCTTCGTGACGTCCTGCGACGACTTGACGCCCTTCGGGGCACCGGTGATCGGAATCTTGGTGCCCGCCTTGGTCATTCGACCACCGTGTACCGCGAGCTCACCCTTGGTCTTGGCGGTGATCGCGAGCGCCTCGGTGATCGACTGGATGGTCTGCTGCACCAGGAACGCCTGGCCGACACCGCTGATGATGAACAGCGGCGCCATCGCCATGGTCATCGCCTGCTTCGCGACCACACCGCCGATCTGGACCTGGCCCGTGGCGACGCTCCCGGCCGCGCCGATCAGCACGTCCTTCTGCCCGGCGCTCTGCGTGCCCAGCGCGGCCGAATCCACATCCGCCGCGGCGGCCTTCTTCGACGCCTCCTGCGCCGCCTGACCCTGCCAGAGGGTCATGGCGATCTGCAGCGCCGAGCCGCCCAGCGACATCACCGTCTGCAGCACACTGCCCACGTTGGACAGCATCTGGGTCGGGTCCATCGGCGGCGCCGGCGGCGGAGCGGCCACCGGCTGGGCGCCGGGCGCGGCCGGATCACCCTGCGCCGCACCACCTTCCGGTGCGGGCGCGGGAGCCGGTGCCACCGCGGGCGTCGGCGCGAACTGCCCGGTGCCGAATGCCGAGGCGAGATCGGTCAGCGGTCGCATCAGTGCGCTGAGATCGATCACCGGCAGCGGCGGCAGGCCCGGCAGCGGCGGCACCCCCTGCAGGTCGGGTAGGCCCGGCAGCCCCATGTCCTGCAGGATGTGATCCACCGGCTTGTCCAACATGGGCGCCATGGCGCTGCCGCGCAGCAGCTCCAGCACCGTCGGATCCGGTGGCTCCGCGCCCGGCGGCGGAGTTACCCCCGGCAGGCTCATTGCTGCGTGCCGACTGACCCGATGTCCGCGCCGGATGCGGCATCGGTGGTCTCGTAGGTGGCGGCGGCCTGATGCGACGTCAGGGCCGTGCCGGCGTGCACGGCGGCCAGTTGCGCCACGGAGGTCAGATGATTGGCCTGCGCGAAGGCGAAGGACAGCAGGAATTCCTGGCCGATGAGCCCGAATACCGGAACCGCCGCGGCCATCGTCGCCGACTGATCGACCGCCCCGGCAGAAGCGACCTCGGAAGCCATCACGGCCGAAGTGTCGCCGTATCGGCGCAACGCGTCCGGCACTACTTCTACGTGATTCATACCCTCATCCAATCTCAAAACGTCGCATGACGTTTCGGTTCTCAACGGTACCTTTACAAGTTCATAGGCTGCGATCCGTGCGGGGTTAACATTCGGTGACTACCCGGCGTTCTCCTCGTTGTAGGCCGTCACCAGATCGGCGCGTTCGGAGAACGCTTGCTCGGCCGCCGCACGGGCCGTGCCGACCAGCGTTTTCTCGAATTCTTCGGGGGAGAGTTTCGAAATCCGGCCGGAGAAACTCAGCCCGACCAGTGCGCCGTTGCCGTCCACCTCGGCGGTTATCGCACCGTCCTCGGAGGTGACGCTGGCCCGCACGTCCTTCATCGCGTCATCTAGATCACGCAACCGGTACAGCTGTTTCTGCACGCGTGCGATCAGCTCGTCCATCGTGTCGACCATGGCTACCTCGCGTTCCCCTTACCGGTCGGCCGAATCCGCGCTCAGACCGAGCGCAACCAGCTCTGCGGCTGCGTGTCGTATTCCTGTTCCTCGATGATTTCCTGCCGCGCGACATCGGCCTCGGTGGGCAGCCCGGTCAGCGCCAGCATGTCGGAGCTGAACCCCGCCTCCTGCAGCTGTTTCCGGCGTTGCAGCCCCGCGCGGTTCGCCGCCTGGCGGCACAGCCGCAGGATCTCCCCCGCCAAAGAGTCCGGGTCGCGGCGCAATTCGTCGGCGTCGACCCGAATGCCCAGCGGCAGGCCCTGTTCGGTGGTCCGCACCGAGACCGCCCCCGTGACAGAGGCCGCGCTGAACTCGGCGGGGAACTCGTCCTCCGGCCGTGCCTGTCCCTCCTGCGGCGCAGTCATCCTCGGGCCCTCCTGAAAAAAAGTGTCACATAGAGCATCTCATGCACGTCAAGGCCCTTATCGGCGCGGCACCACCGTTGCCGCAACCCAGCGTTAACCTGCACGATCTGCCTTCCCTCCAGGTGACATATCCTACCCAGCCCCCAGGCCCGGCGCCGACCGTCCCGACGATCGATCGGTACCGCACCGTACGATAGCGGCATCCGAGCGCGGTCGATAGCGGAGGTTTCTGTGGCACGCTTCCGGCACGGATCTGTGTCAGGATATGCGTGCGGACTGTGGGTCACGGCGCCCGCCCGGTCGCTGCGGAGTCGACCGCGCAGGGCTGTGCAGGTCGACAATGTCCGGGATTATCGGGTCGAAAATAAGGGCAAACTTCGACGATCATCAATCCCACCGGCGACGTTTCGAGCCTCTCGATTGCGGTGAATTTCACGGCGGCGCTCAAAAACTGAACGAGCCGACGACCGCCGTTCTTTCCGACGCTTCGCAGAGATCGTCCGAGGCGTGGGTGAATTCAGCCGTCGACGTAGCTCGGGTAGAGCGCGCGCATGAGTGCGAGGGCGATCGCCTGGCTGACGACGATATTGTTCACCAACCCGTTGGATACGACTGCGACCGACGCGTCCTCGGCGGGATAGCGGAACACCGCGCACGACGAACCCGGCGTCATACCCCCGTGGCCGACCAGCGCACCGGGGCGCTGCACCCCGAGCCCGTACCGGTGCACGCCCCGCCACCCGTCCACTTGCCGAGGCGCCGCCAATCGCTCACGCTGCAGGTCCGCTGACAGCAGCGTGCCGTCGGCGAGCTCACGAACCCACATCAGGAGGTCCTCGATCGTCGAGGTCATAGCGGCGGCCGTCCACAGGACATGGGGGTTCATGTCGCCGAGTTCGCGCAGCGTACGACTGTCGGGATCGAGTGCGTAGACCGCCGGATGCGGGTCGGGAAGCTTTGCGACCGAGGGGAATTCGGTGTGCTTCAGGCTCGGCACCGCCGCGACGACATCGCCGTTGATCACGTCGGCCGCGGGATTGCCGGTCACCTGCTCGAGCACGAGTCCGAGCAGAATGTAGTGGCCGTTGTGGTAGCGGGCCTTGGCACCCGGTTCGAAAGCCGCAGGCATGCTTCGCATCACATCGATCTTGCGCTGTTGCGGCCAGTCCGCGTCGGCGGTGTCGAGCGTCAGTCCCTCGACCGTCGGCAGCCAGTCCGATGAATCGGCGTAGTCGGGGACACCGGAAGTCATGTTCAGGAGGTGTCTGATCGTGATGCGCTCGCCGTTCGGGATTCCCGGGACGAAGGGTTCGAGGGTGTCGTCGAAACCGAGTCGGCCCCTGTCGATCTGCTGCAGGACAGCCGTCGCGGTGAACGTTTTCGTGACACTGCCGATGCGGAAGTGGTCGCCGAGCCGGAACGGTTCGCCGGTGGTCACGTCCGAGACGCCTAGTGCACGCTCCCATCGCTGACCACCAGCCTCGACGACCGCGCCGAGGCCGGGCAGACAGTGCTCGTAGAACTCCGTTTCGAGGAGGAACTCGAGCGCGTCACGTCTCATCTCGTCGAGCATCGCACTACTTCTGTACTCGTATGCTCAAGAGACTCGGAAGTCACGTTCGACCGGCCGGTTCTCCCGGATCCGCCGGACCAGTTCGGCGACTCGCTGGTTGACGAATCTTTCGAACGCGTTGCCGTCCACCGGAATTGCCACCGGATTCGGCTTGGGCTCGATCAGGTAGCGGCCGTCGTCGGCGAGGTCACGCCAGCGCACGAGATAGCCACTGCGGTCCTGGAGCCAGTGCGGGGCACTGCCCGGTTCGACTACCAGTTCGCCGTGATGGGTCGACTTCGCCTTGCGCCAGCGCTCGGAGCGCTGATACGTCGGGGCCGGGTCCATCGAATCGAACACCCCCGAGGAGTCGGGGTCCAATCCGGCCTGCTCCTGCGTGACGATCGGAACCTCGCGCAGCTTACCGGGCCCGACCTTCGGCAGCTGGTCGATCACGGCTTTCGCGAGCCCGACAATATCGGTTTCATAGACGTCGACGTCGCCGCCGCGCTCAATAGGCTCGCCGTGCTGCTGCACCAGAACCAACGCATAGCCTGCGCGTCGCAATCCGAGCACGCGCGTCACCACCGGATTCTCCGTCGCGTCACCGGGTCCCTCGCCCGACGCCCGAATGACAATGTCCGGATTGACGGCGGCCTCCCACAGGTCCAGCAACTCGGCGGAATCCCAATCCTGCGGCCCGCGGAGCGGCGGATTCGCCAAGAGCCGTTCCGCCGTCTCCCTTTTGGCGCGGACATAGTCGTCCTCGTATCGGTGAGTCGGCGAGTGCGTCAGCGGGAACGGCAGGCTGTCATCCGACATCATCTCCCACAACACCGCGACCTCGAGCGAGGTCAGCCGCCCACGGTGAACGGTCATTTCTCGACGACCGGCTTCGCGACGACCGGGGCGTCGCCCAGGGCCTCTTCCAGATGTTCCGTGGAGTCCAGGTAGTCGGCTCGCTTGTGCTCCTTGTTCTGGCCGTTCTGGCCGCCGCCCGCACCGCCGCCGCCCATCGGACCGCCCATGCCGCCGCCGGCGCCCGCGCCCGCCGCCATACCCGACCGACCCGATGTGGCGGTCGCCGCCGAATCGGTCATGCTGGCACGAGGGAACAGGCGATCCGCCGTGGGAGAGGTCTTGCCGCTCAAGGCCGCTCCCGGGCCGCTGCCTACGCCGACACCGCCGCCCTTCCCGCCACCGGCACCGCCTCCGGCGCCGCCGCCCTTGGGTCCGCCCTTGGCGAGTCCCTCCGAAAGTCCGGCCACGCTGGGCATTCCGGCCAACCCGGCCTTCGCAGCCTCGGACTGAGCGGCCTGCATACCCTGCTGCGCCGCCTGCTGAGCGGCCTGCATACCCTGCTGCACCGCTTGCTGAGCGGCCTGCATACCCTGCTGCGCCGCCTGCTGCTGCGCCTGTCTCTGCTGTTGCTCCTGAGCCTGGCGCTGGGCCTCCAACTGCTGCTTGCGCTGCTCCTCCTGCAGCTTCTGTTGCTGCTCCTGAGCCTGGCGCTGGGCCTCCAACTGCTGCTTCTGCTGCTGCTTCTGTAGCGGCGAGACGCTCGGCGAGCCCGGGCTGCCGGGGTTGGTAGGGCTACCGGGGTTGGTAGGGCTACCGGGGCCCTGGTCGCCAGGCTTCTTCTGGCCGGTTGTCGGGTCGATCCCTTTCGTCACCGATGTCGGGAGCGGGAACATCGGCATGGCCGCGTCCACAGATTTCCCGCCAGGAACGAAGATCTGGTTCACGACGTCGTTGGCTCGCAGCCTGAGCTGCTCCTGCACACGCTTGTGTTCTTCGCCGGAGAGGTTTTGGGCGTCCGCCGAGTAGGTAGGATATGGGTCTTCCGACGTGGTGGCGAATTCGAAGTCAGGGGCGTTAGCTCTCACGACTTTGGTCACGACGTTCGTCTTCTTGTCGGCCAGCTGACCGTTTTGGTCGGGAATGTTGTTTTGCGTGTCCGCGAGGAATTTTGCCGAGAAATCCAGGCTGTTCGCGATCGCGGTCATTACAGTAGGGAGCTGGTCCAGTTGATCGGCGTAGTTTTGCACCGCCGACGATGCGGCGGCACCGGCGTTCGACTCCCAGGAATCGCGAATCGTCGATTTCACTTGATTCGAGAATCGGTTTTGGAGCGTATTCAGCTTGGTGCCGTGATCGCGCCACTTCTCCGCCAGCGATTCGACCGATTTGGGGTCGATCGAATCACGGAATTTCACAAGTTGTGCCAGAGTCGCGTTGGAGACCTCCCATCGGATCTCGCCGACCTCGGTCTCGATCTTGCTGTCGGTGCCGAGCACGGTATTCTTGTCGGCCTTCGGGCTCTTCGGCTCGAACTTGTTCAGCTTTGCTTCTTCTTTATCTGTGCCGCCCATCATTCACCTCCCTGTGGCAAGGACAGCCGGAATCTCACGGCTTCTTCGGCCGGTAACCATCGATCGCCTTGTCGTAATTGGCAAGGTCTTCGGAAGTGTGTTTTTCGTTCAACCAATACGCACGACCGGCAGCAATGAAGGTTTCCATCATGTCGTTGACGAGGTCGCGGTGCTTCGTCAGCACGTGCTTCAGCGAGGAATCGCCACCGTCCACGCGGGACTTGTAGCGATCGGCGAGATGCTTCGCGTTCGGGACGGCGTCGCCGGCGCCGTCGCCGAAGCCTTTGACCTCGGCGAGCTTGTCGGCGTCGCCGATCGCGCTGTTGAGCTCGTCGATCATGTCACCGCACAGCTCGACGCACTTCTTGGCGGCTTCCGGCTTCAGCCGGATGTAGTTCCCCTTGGCAGCCTTGGTCAGGCCGTCGAATTCGCTGTCTGCCATCGGTCGGTCCTTCTACGACGAGATACTCGGAAAATTGTCGGCCCTCGAGCGATCAGGGTGAGTACCGCACCGGTGGTCCCCCGCCCGCCCTCGCACGTACCGGCGTCGTAGTACGACGTCACCGGCAAGGTCGTGCTCACGTCGTTCAGCATATCGGATCGGGCGGTGGCCGCAGGCTGTGCGCGGCGACGCCACCGATCGGTCGAAAGGAGTTCATCTGTTGGCTCTTTCGGCAGTTACCTCGCCCCCTCATCGGATCGGGAAGTCGGCGGCGGCGGTGGTTTGGCGCTGGTGGAAGCGCTGTTCGAAGCCCTCGGTGTAGATCGACGGGGCTACCGAGGAGGAGGACTGTTCGATCACGCCGTCGTCGGCGATGTAGAAGATGGCGCGGCCGACCGCGATCTCGCCGGGCTGGGTGGGGACGAATACCATCCAGCCGACGCTGAGCCGCTCGGCGACCAGTTGGTCGACGGGGTAGCGCGAGGTATCGATGTCCAGGCTCAGGATGTGCTCGCGGACGCGGGTGATCGCGCGCTCCTCCGAGATGGGTTCCGGGACGGTGGTCACCAGCCCCGCCAGCGACAGCTGGTAGAGGGCGCCGTCGATATCGTCCGACGGATCGGTGAACAGCGCGGTCAGGGTGTTGCGGGTGACCACGCCCGCCTCGGCCGCGGCCACCAGATTCGCTGCGGTGGAACGCAATTCCTCGCTGGGCTCGGCGCTCAGCACGCCGCACACCACGTCGATGACCGTGTCGGCGGTCCACATGCCGGGCACGGCCGCGCTGATCCGGTCGGAGGTGGGTGACGCGCCGCGGTACCAGCTCCCGCGCTCCCACCAGTAGCAGAAGGAGAGCATGCCGCGGGCCGCGCGGGGGTTGAGCACCTGGTTCGCGACCCACTCCGGAGCGCCCGCGTACAGGGCGGGCAGCGGGGCCCCGCTGTTGTAGGCCGAATCCAGTTCGGGCGAGCTCCAGACGCCGCCCGACAGCACCGCGCGACCGCCCGGGAGCACGTACAGCGTCGAGCCGCTGCGGGAGGATCCCTCGAAGACACCCAGTGCGGGCAGCACGCGCGGACCCCACTCGGAACCGACGGCGACGAAGGCCGCCGCGACCGTCGCCCACCGCGCCCACAGCACGGGCAGCACGGGGAAGTCGTCCGCCGACGGCACCGCGGCGACCCCGGCCTCGCGGTCGGCGCGCGCCTGCTGCGCCGCCTGCTGCGGGGAACGCCACTGCCGGTTGTCGTGGCCTATATATGCGGCGAGCCAGACGGGCAGCCGATTGCGCGGATACGCCTCCAGGTCGGCCCGGTAGGCCTCGGGGATCAGCAGTTCGTCGTCCGGGAACGGGTCGTCGCCGTAGTCGTAGTCGGCCTCGAGCTGTCCGGTGGCCTCGAGCTGCAACACGAGCCGCCACCACGGACCGTCACCGAGCTGGGCCGAGACCTCGCGCTGCAGCCGCACCAGCTCCACCACCTCGTCCGAGGGGTCGGCGCGGATCGCGCGGTCGGCCTCGTCGAAGTACTGCACGTACATCACCCCGCCCGCGACGGTGATCGAGAAGACCGCCCGCAGCCTGCGCCAGCCCTCCGGCCCGGCGACCGCGAGTTCGCGCGCGACGGTGTGGGTGAGCTCGGTGGCCTGTGCCTCGACAGACTTCTCGGCCTCGGGCGCCTCCGGGGTGGGTTCGCCCGGGTCCGGCGACGCGGGCTCGTCCGGGGCTCCCTGGTCCGGCCCCGCCTCCGAGACCTCCGCAGAATCCTCCGGTGCCATCCGGAAGGTGAGGTCCGGTGCCTCCTCGCCGTCCTCGGGCTTGTTCTGCTGCGGGTCGTTCATGCGGTCAGGCCTTCCTCATCGCTGCGATGGGTGCACGGCACCGGCAATTTTGCCGTGCGGGTATCCACTGCACCAGCCGACAATATCGGGGCCTCGAAACGGGTTGCGACATGATCAGTGACGGAAGACCCCCTCTCGTCGCCGGGGATCGGACAGGATGTCGCTGATCATGCGTCCGACGTCGCGCCCCTCACCGGGGAACGGATAGCGGGCGTCGACGACCGCCACGCCGCCGCGGCCGACCTGGAGCCAGGTCCGGATCGGATCGGTGCGGCCCCAGTAGACGTCGACCGCGGGGTCGTCGAGGTCGACGATCCGGCCGTCCGCCCACAGATACAGCCGGCCGTCGCGGCGGTAGAACACCACGGCGATCTCGCCGAGCCGCCCGTACACGCCGCTCACCGGCCCGGTCACCATCGACAGCCATTGCACGGCACCGGTATTCGGGTCGAACATGGCCGGGCCACCACTGCCGTCGGCGGACTGCACCACGATCCGACCGTCGTCGCCCGGATGGACTCCGGTGTCCCACCGCCGATCTGCGCCGAGCGGCGCACCCGCCGCGCCCGGGGGCTGCACCGGAGGCGGCATTACCGGTGGAACCTGTGGTTGCGCGTCCGGGGGCACCGCTCCGTGGGGCACATGGGGCGCGGCGCCCGGCGGCGTGGAGGCCATTGGCAGGTACGGATGGCCGGGCCCGGCACCGTTCGGAACGGATTGCTGGTCCCCCGGCACACCGTCATTCGGCTCCGCTGACCGTTCTCCCGACTGCGAGCCGTCCGGCGATGCCGCCCCGGCGGGGTGCAAGCCCGCAGGTGTCAGATGCGGCGCATCTCCTGTCGGCACAGGACCGTTCGGCGACAGCGTCGAGCCGGGCGCCGAGGCCGGAGGCGGATAGTCCGGTGGCACAACACCATCCGGGGCCGCCGGGTGATCAGCAGGCAGCGCACCGTCTCCCCGCGGCTCGGCAGGATGCAAGCCAGCGGGCTGCGACGCGTCACCAAGGGGTGCAGGGCCGTTCGGAGGCGGCGCGAACGGCGACATCGAGTCGGGCGCTGACGCCCGAGGCGGATAGTCCGGCGGCACACCGTCACCCGGCGGTATCGGCTGGCCCGGCGGCACCGGGGAGACGTCCGGCGACGGTGCCCCGGAAGGTAGAAAACCGTCGCCGGGTGGCTGCGGAGTTGCGACGGGAGGTAGCAAACCGTCGGCGGGTGGCTGTGGAGTTGCCATGGGTGGCTGCGGACCGTTCGGTGACGGTGCCTGCGGTGGCGGCACGTTCCACGGCGGCAGGGTCGGCTGCTGTGGGACGGGCGAACCGGCCTGCCCCGGTGGCCATGGCAACTGGGGCGGTTCGGGCGGGTGCTGCCCTCCCGGCCACTGCGGTGCCTGCGGCCACCGCGGTGGTTCCGGATACGCGGGTGGTGTCGGTGGCGCAGGGGGTTCCGGCAGCGATGGTGGAGTCGGTGGCACCGGAGTAACGGGCGGTGTCGGGTGCGTCGGCGGCACAGGCGGAGTCGGCGGGGTCGGCGGGGTCGGCTGCGCAGGCGGAGTCGGCGGCACAGGCACGGTCGGCGGCGCAGGCGGGGTGGAGGGCACAGGCGAGTCCGGCGGTGTCGACGGTTCTCCTGCGTTGGGAGGCGTTGAGGGGGCCGGGGCCGGGGTGTCCGGCTGAGGCGACTCTCCCGCGGGAATCGGCGGGGTCGAGACCGGTGGCTCCGGGGCCGGGCGCCTCGGCGGCTGCGGTGGGGTCGGCGTGGAGGGCTGCTGGTGTGGCGGGTCCTGCGGCGGTTGCGGTGGGGTCTGGTGTGGCGTCTCCGGGTCCTGCTGGTGCGGGTTCGACGATTCCAGCCACTGTGACACGTCCACATCGGGTGCGCGGAGAGGCAGTGGCGGCAGCTTCCCGTCGGGCAGCTCGACGTCGAAGAAATGTGGCGGGTGCGGTACCCGCGACATCAGGTACGGCGCAGGGCTTTCCGAACCGCCGGGCGCAGGCGGCCCCGCCTCCGGCCCGCGACCCCCACCGTCGCCGTTCCCCCCGGACCCGTCCGAACCACCATCGTCGCCCGTGCGCGACCCACCGAATCCGTCATCGTCACCGGACGGACGCCACCGCACCTCCACCGCCGACGACGAACCGTCCCCGTCAGAATCCGCCCCGTCCTCGGCGCGACCTGTCCCATCTCCGGCAGAATCCGCCCCGCTCCCGGCACGACCCGTCTCATCCGCAGCGCGACCCGCCCCATCCACGGAGGGAGTTGTCCCGTCCTTGGAGGCACCCGTCCCGTTCCTGGTGCGATCCGCCCTGCCCTCGGCGCGATCGGTTTCGTCCGCGGCGCGATCCGTCCCATCCTCGGCGCGATCCGTTTCGGCCGCGGCGCGATCCGTCCCGGCTCCGGTGGGATCCGTTTCGTCCGCGGCTAGGACACGGCCCTGTTCTGTGCCGGGTTGGCGGGAAGCCTTGTCTGCGGACGGGTTCGGCGGGGGGTCGTTCGATGTTCGGGGGGCCTGGTCCGATGGTGGCTCCGGGAGGGCGGCGGGTGGCTCGGTGCCCGTCGGTTCGCCGGGGTGGTCGGGAGTGGCGCCGGGGTCGGGGGTGCCGCCGGGGCGGCTGAAAAGGATTGTTACGGCGGTGTTTTCGCCGAGTGGACCGCGCAGCTCGCGGAAGGTTATCTCGGTGAGGCCGAACTCGGCGACGATGCGGCCGGTGAAAGTGTTGCGGGCGGCATCCTCCGGCGGCAGCCGCAGCTCCTGGATACCGGCGTTGAACGAGTCGAGGTTGTCCGACAGGACGCCGCCCGCGTGCCAGCCGTCCTCCAGGTGTCGCACGCGGTCGCCGAGTTCACGCAGGACGTCACGCAACATCGTTGCGCCGTTGGGGGTCCCGGGCCCCACCCGGACCTCGCCGCGCAGGATGCCCTCGCTGTCCACCCACATGTACACGCCGTGGTCGTCGTCGCCGCCGTACCGATGCACGTAGGAGACCCCGATACCGGTCTCGGTCACGATGGGCCCCGCGGCCTCGCCCGCGTTCGGGGGCAGGCCCGGATCGGCGACCGGCGGGCGCCCACCGGCGGCCGGATCCCGTGCCAGCTCATCGGTCCGCGAGAGTGCCCGGGCCAGTTCCTCTTCCAGGCGTGCTACCGAATTCCGGGCCCGCAGGCATTCGCGGGCGGCGGCCTCCAGCGCACGACCGCGCTCGCGCCACAGGTCGGGCCCACCGGTCGCGGGCGCCTGCCGTGTCCGGGCCACCAGATCGTCGACCCATCCGATGAGATGTTCCTCGTCGGTCAGCCCGGCACGCGGGTCGTCGGTGAAGTACTGCGCCGCGTCGTCGAGCCGAGTCTCGGCCTGGCGCAACCGGTCCCGCTCCCCGTCCAGACGCGCACGCACCTCCTCGGCCTCGCGCAACGCCCGCGCGAGTGCCGCATCGCGGTCGCGCGCCGCCGCCCGCCGTTCCTCCTCGGACCGCGGCGAGCGTTGCTCAGCCTCGCGCGTGTGCTGTTCATCCTGCTCGCCGCCGCGCGGGCGTTGTTCGCCCCGCTCATCGTCGCGCGCGCCGGTCGCGTTGTCGTCGTCACCCGTTCGCCGCCCCGACTCCTGTTGCGGCGCAGACGATTCACCCTCACCGCCCCTCGCCCCCGCAGGGCGACCCGACGACCGGGACTCGTGCGGCGCGGGCGTTTCGAGCTCCGGCGCGCCCGGATCGAGCAGCGCGGTCCGCTCGTCGCCCCGGGCGGTGCGTTCCAGCGCCTGCTCTAGGGCCTCGAGATGCTCATCGGCCTCCGTGTATTCGCGTACCGCATGCTCGAGCGTGTCGACGCGTGCGCGCCCGTCCGCATCCGGCTGCCGGCCACGCAGGGACTCGAACCAGTGCTCGCCACCCACCTCGCACCCGAGCAGCGCCTCCAGCGCATCGATGTGCAGCGGATCGGCCGCGGCCTCCAGCGCCGCCGAGGCCTCCCGCCAACGCTGTTGCGCCGCAGGCAATTCGAGCTGGTACCGATCCCGCGGCAGGAACGCGGCCAGTTCGTGCTGCCCGTTGTACAGCGCCGACCGCCGCAGATCCCGTTCGACGCGAGCGAGGTGGGCGTCGGCCTCCGCGCATTCGACGAGCGCGCGGGCGAGCGCGTCGACCCGCTCCCGGCCCGCGGCATCGGGCTGTCGTCCCCGCAGGTCCTCCAGCCATTGATCGCGATCCGAGGACCGGTGCGCGGCCAGCGCGTCGTCCGGGGCGAAGTTCAGCTCCCGGGCGAGCCCGGCCAGCACATCCGCGGCCCGATCCGCGCATTCCTGTGCCCGCGGCAGCGCGAGGAGGTCCGCGAGGTAGGAGTTGTACTCCAGGTCCCGGCGCCAGCCGGTGAACGGCGGCCGGGCGGCGTCCCAGTGGTAGCCCGCGGCGATGGCGTGCGCGTTGGCGTCGTACCAGGTCTTACCCGACCGCCGGTTCGCCGGATCGCGCTCGTACTCCGATTCGGTCAGGGCGTCGTGCAGCAGCACGAGATCCTGCTGCTGCGGATGGCGCAGCCGCTCGATCACCTTGTCCGGCAACGGTTCTACGGTCAGCAACCGCTGGAAGGCCTCCGCCACATCGGCCACCTGGCTCATCCGCCGCCACACGAACCGCCCGGCCGAGTCCGCGTGGTCGCGAACCAGGTGCTTGTCGAACATCAGGTGGTCGATGATCTGCTGGACCTGCTCGCGGGTGAACGTCGGAGGTCGCAGTTCGTCGGCGCCGGTCATGTAGTCGTCGCGCAGCGCGGGCGCCGCCGGGTCGTCGACCAGGGCCTGCGCGACCCGGTTGATGTCCTCGTCGGTGATGCGGCCGTTCTCCTGCAGCTCCAGCAATCGCAACCGGATGCCGTAAACCGCGTCGCGGCAGGCCTTGCGATCGGTGGTGGCGAAGGCCTTGGCCACCGTGCGCAGATCCTTGTCGGAGGCGCGGTGGATGTATTTCCCGATGTAGCGCTCCAGCCGCTGCGCCGCATCGGGACGGGTGAGTTCCAGGGGGACCTCATCGATCAGGTCCGCCTTGACCCGGCGCACCACCTCGCGCGCGGCCCGCACCTGCTCGTTGCACCGGTGCTGCGCGAGACCCTCGAGAATCTGGTCGGCCAGCCGCGGCTCGGCGCGGAACTGCTCGTACTGCCGGTCCGTCCAGGACAGCAGCCGCCACTGGTCGGCGACCTCGTCCCCGTCGGCGAAATCGTTGCGCACGTGGGGAAGCAGATCCGACACGATCGCCTCGAGGTCCGCGTCCGCGATCCGTCCGCCGTCCTGCAGATGCAGCAGGCGCTGCTGCACATCGGTGACGATCCGGCACATCTCGCCGTGGTCGTCGGTGCGGAAGGCATCGGCCAGCTGCCGCGCGGCCGCCTCGATGAATCCGTCGACCCGTTCGACCTGCGCGGGCAGATCGTCACGGGTCGGGTCGATCCGCGACAGGCCGTCCACCAACTCCCGGCGGATGCGGTCCACGACCTGCTCGGCACACCGCACCCGCTGGTCGTCGCGGAACCGATCCAGTCCCTCGACGGTCCGATCGATGACGCGCCGGGTCGCCTCGGGCAGTTCGGCGCGCTGCGGATCCAGCGAATGCTCGGCGGGGTCGCGGCGCGGGAACATCGGCTGCTTCTCGAACTGGGACTTCAGATGCCATTCGACCGCGGACCACACCGTCGAGAACGGCGGGATCTTCTTCAGCCACGGCCGGGCCTCGAGGTAGTCGCCGATCTCCGGGTGCCGCTGGATCCACGCCTCGACCCGCGGATCCTGCAGCGTGCTGAGCAGGATGCGGATGGCGCGCTGGGTCGAGTTGATCTCGCTGCCGATATCCAGGCTGTAGATCGCCTCCTCCGGGATGTTGCCCGTGAAGAAGTAGCCCTCGGCGCTCATGGCGTTGAACGGCAGCAGATCCTTCGCGATCATGCCCGGCGGGATGTCCGCGAACGGCAGCGCCAGCGTGTTGATGTAGTGGACGAGACCGCCCCACCAGTCCGGGTTACCCGGGTCGTAGATGTCGGGCGTGTTCTCGTCCCGGTTGGTGCGCCAGAAGGGGCGGGTGGGGTCGACATAGCGCCAGTCGCCCGGTTCGCCCCATCGAATGATCCTGGTCCCGAGTTCGCCGCGGATCCACCCGCTGTCGTGTACCTCGACCTTCGGGCTGTTGCGCAGCGGTACGCAGCGCACCGCGCCCGGGCCACCGATCATCTGCCGGTACTCGATCACCGGCTCCTGCGTCATGGCATGTGCGACAGCGCGATTCGTGTGGATCGCGTCGGTCAGCGTCGCGGTGAAATCGGCCCACGGATGATCGAAGTCGGCGCGCGGGCCGAGCACGATGATCTTGGGCCCGTCTGCGAGCGCGCACAGGTCGGTGGCCATCCGGGCGCCCTCCGCCTCGAGGACCTCCCGCCAGGTTCCGGCGGCCCGGCCGGTCTCGTCGGCCAGGCGGGCCATGGCGTTGTCGACCCGGATCACATCGTGCGCGGCCGTCCGCAATTCCTTGATCCAGCGCTTGTTCTGCGCGCGAATCTCCTCGTCCTGCCGGTTGACGAGCTTCTGGCACCGCATCAGCTCCCGGTTCAGGTCCTCCGGAGTCGGCCCGAGTTTGCGGCGGTCGACGGGTACGCCGTGCGCGTTCAACCGCTCGCACAGATCCACCATCATCGACCGGCGGGCCTTGTTGTAGGTGTCCCGGAACAGCTCGCCGCGTTCGGCTTCCAGCCGCGTGATCTCGCGGGTCGCCTCCGGCGACAGCGGCCGGCCACCGCCCACACCGGCCCGCTCGAGCTCCGCCAGTCGCGCCTCGATATCGCGCACCGCCTTGTCGACGCGGTTGAACTCCTCCACGGCCTCGACCAGTTTGCGGATCGCCCGGCGCCGCAGTGCGATCTCGGCCGGGGGAATCTGCACGTGCACGACCCGCTCGGGGGTGTCGAGGGTGCCCGGGATCCGGACGGTCCGGGCCTGCGTGGTCTCGAACAGTTCGAGGATCCTGCGCTCCAGCGCCTCGCCGGTCAGGCCCGCCGCGTCCCGCAGCTCGGCACGCTCATCCCGCTTGGCGCGCAGGAACTCTCGCTCGCGCATCAGTTCGTGCCACCGTTCGACCAGCCGGTCGTGCTCGGCCTGTGGCGATTCGTCCCGACGCACCGCGACGATCTCGCCCTCGACCCAGGCGAGGTAGTCCTCGGCGCCGTCGAGGCGGTTGCACACCTGGATGAGTTCGACGACGTTCTCCAGCTCGTCGTGGTCCTGTACGCCGTGGCGCTCGCGCACCTCGCGCAGCGTGTCGCCGAGCCGGTCCGGCCGCAGTGCCGCCCAGCCGTCGTCCGCGGACACGTCGAGCAGCCCGGCCAGCGTGTTGCGTCGCCGCAGCAGGATCTCCCGCTCCCGGATCGCCTCCTGCCGCCGCTGATTCAGCTCCTCGAGCCGCACGCGTGCTTCGGCATTGTCCGCATCGGAGCGGGCGGCACTCTCGGGCGACTGCTCGGGCGCACGCAGGTCGTAGACGGTGGCGCGGCCCTCGCCGTCCACCCGGACCTGGCAGTATTCGACCTCGGATCCGTACTCCGCCAAAGTATTTCGCAGCGCCGGGTCGGCCGCCAGCAGGCCCTCGGGGTCCGGCGCGACCAGCAGCACGCGGGGCGGGTCGCCGGGCAGGCGGCACACCAGGTCGTGACCCGGCAGCGGCGCGCCCTGCGCATCGGCGAGGAGGTCGAGGGCTACCTCCCGAGCCGCCGCGTCGCGCAGCCGCGCCTCCTCCAGCAGCGCACCGCTGTGCTCCCACAGCTTGTCGGCCACGGCCCGGACGTGCTCGTCGTCATCGGCCGCACGGCCGCGGGCGAGCAGGTCGTCCTGGGCTCTGCGCACCACGCGATCCAGTTCGAAGGCGCTGGGGGCGTCCTCGGGGCGCACGCCCAGCGACCGCGCCAGGTCGGTGGCCTCCGCGAGCAGCCGATCGCACACCGCCCCCTGTTCGGCCACCCGGGCGAGGGCGGCGTTGAACTCCGCGACCCGGATGGTCGGCGTGTACGGGTGGTCGTCCACGATCTCCAGCCGCAACGGCGGGCCGTCGTCGGGCGAATCATCCTCGGGACCAGGCGATTTCGGCGGTGTCGGCGGCTTGCCCCCGCGGTCGCCGTCGCCACCCGATGCGGGTTGGTCGTCGCGGCCACCCTGCGCAACCGATTCGGATTCGACTGCGCCGGAGTCGGATTCATCGGATTCGGGAGGATGCTTGACGCCGCCGCCCGAACTCGGCGAGTCCGGCTCCGGTGCCGGGTCGAGCCGCGGCGGTTCATCCGGCGGATCCTCCCGGCGCACCGTGACCCGGCCCTCCTCGTCGACGCTGATCCGCAGCACGACGATCCGATCGCGGTCGGGACCGGCGAGCTCGGCGATCATCGGGTCCAGCGCGATGGCCCGGTCGAGCGCTTCGCGCGGGTCACCCGATTCCCCCCACACCGCGACGGCCACGCGGCGCGGCGCACCCTCGATGAGTCCGACCCGGGGCTCGCCGACCAGCACGTGCGCCCCGGCCTCGACCAGCGCATCGTGTTCGATCGAGCTCGCCAGCCGCTCACCCGCTCCGGTCAGGGCGGCTGCGGCCTCGTCCGACGCCTGTTCCGCGCGCCGGTATTCGGCTGCGGCGCTTTCCAATTCGTCGAATGCCAGCAGTCGTTCCCGGGCGTGCGGGCCGACGACCATCGTCTGGTTGCGGAGCCTGCCGAGCAGGTCGGCCAGTCGCGCCGGATCCGTCACCACATCCCAGGTCGGCGCCTCCTGCCCCGCGCGCTCGCCGCGCCGCCGCGCCTCCCGCTCGACCTCTTCCACGCGGTCCATCGCGGCCCGCAGGCGCTGCTCGGCCTCGTTGTGCGCCCAGGCCGCCTCCAGCAGCTGCGTCCGCTCGTCCTGCACCAGGGACCGCCGGTGCTCGGCGAGCAGGTCGGCCAGCTCGTGCAGGTTCTCGGCGCGCTCGCGGACCTCGGCGCGCAGTTCGGCGTGCACCTGGGCCAGCTGTTCCGCGGAGGGGCGCTCGTGCTCCTCGATCACCCCGTCGCGGAAGGCGTCGTACACTTCGACGTACTTCTCCACCAGCTGCTGAAGTTCCTCGCGCAGTGCGAGATCCACCGCCTCGCGCTGCTCCGGGGTGAGGTCGCGATGCTCCTCGCTGTCGCCCGCGCGGAACCTGTCGTACGCCTCGACCTTCGCGGCCAGGTCGCCGATGTCCAGGCCCATGATCCGCGCCCAGTCGCGGTTCACCCCGTCCTTCGTGGGCGGACCGGACGAACCGTCCAGCCTGCCGACGAACTCGACGAGATCGCCGACCACCTCGCGCAGGTGCGCGATGGCGGAATCGTCGCGGATCGGGTGTTCGGCCCGCACCGAGAGGCCCGAGTCCTCCGGCCGGGTCCGAAGCTCGGGTTCGGAGTCCAGGATCGCCCGGGCGAATTCGGTCAGGCGGTCGACCAGCACCTGCGGCGGCCCGTCGCCGCGCATCAGCTTGTTCAGGGCGCGCTTGAGCTTGCGCGTACCGATGCTGCGCGGATCCGGATGCCGCCGGTATTCACTGTCGTAGCGGCGGCCGTAGAGATCCTTCGGCTGCAGGCCCAGCGGCTCCGCCAGCCGCCCGCGCGCGACGACCACCGCCCCGCGATCTCCCTGCCGCAGCTCGTAGAAGCAGTCGGTCAGCTTGTCGAGCAACACATTTCGTTCCTGCTTGCTCAGCGCCGGATCGGTGAGCAGCCTCGCGATCCGTTCGGGCGTCAGCTCCCGGGTCGCGGCCAGCTCGGCGAATGCCGTGCGCAGGTCCGTGAACGCGGTCTCGCTGCGCATCGGCGACCCGCCGCCCACCAGCCGCGGGTCCGCCGCCAGGTCGCCCCGCCACACCTTGTCGGTGGGATCCAGCCGGAGCAGTGCGTCCGCGAATTCCCGCAGGCAGGCGCTCAGCCGCTCGGTCTGCGGCACCGGCACGCCGTCGACCTCCGCCGAGCGGTACACCAGATCGGCGATGGCCCGCGCCAATTTCTTCGGGTCGATCCCGTCGGGATCCCGCACGATCTTGCCCTGGTCCTCGTCGTATTTGAGCGGACTCATCGCGTTCTCGTCGTGCTCGCGCCCGAGTAGCCTGCGGGCCAGTCGATCCCGGGCGGCGTCGACGGCGTCGGCGTCCACCTTGCGCGCCTGCGTCGCGAAGTCGGTCAGCGCCTTGACCGCCCGGTTGCGCTCGGTCGGGCTCAGCTCCGGATCGCTCAGCGCTCGCGCCAGACGCTCCGGGTTCAGTTCGCCCGCAGGGATATCCAGGCGCCGGGCCAGTGCGCCACGAGCCAGCCCGATGTCGTTGAACTCCTCGATGGCGCTCGCGCTGCGCACGTAGTCGACCAGGGCCTCGATCTGCACCGCCCGCACCGCGTTCTGCCGCCGCTCGCTCTCGACCGAACCGGGCTCGCGCATCAGCGTCTCCGGGTCCAGGCCGAGCCGCTCGGCCAGCGCCCGCACCTCCCGCTCGACCTCGGTGCGCGGGCGCGGCTCGGATTCGGAACGGGCGGCGGGGGCCGGATCCGGCTCGGGCGCACCAGGATCCGCAGCGCGCGGCGGCACCGGCCGCCAGGGGCCGTCGCCCTCGCGCACCAGCAATGTCTGCAGCGGACGACCGTCGAGTTCGCCCTCGAAGAAGCGCGCCTGCGGGGTGTCCACCGTGCCGATCCGCACCGCGCCGTCGGGTTCCACCCACCCGATCCGGTAGTCGGGCACGAGATCTCCGCAGTTGAGCGCGGCAATCCGGTCGGGGTGCCCCGTCAGCGCCCCGGCCAGCACCTGGTCGTGGTTCAGTTCCGCATCGATGATGACCAGACGGCTCGGATCCCCGTCGACGAGCCACACCCCGGGCTCGAGTTGCCGGGCGCCCTGCCCGTGCTGCAGCCATTCGGTGGCGGCCAGGTCGATCAGCGCCGTCCCCGTCTCGCGGTAGCGGTCGTCGGCGGTGCGGTACTCCTGCGCCAGCGCCCGCATCCGTTCCAGCGCCTGTTTGCGCGCCTCGGTGCCCTCGCGCAGCGCCTGCACCGTCTCCACCAGCCGCACCGGATCCCGGGAGACGTCGTCGGGGAACAGGTCCTCCCAGGTGGCGAGCTGATCGCGAATCTGCTCGCGCCGCAACGCCTTTTCGAACAGCAGCCGCAGACCGCCCTGTTTCGGCCTGCCGTCCTCGTCGAACAGCTCGAACCAGCGCGGTGGCGGCGTGGCGGTCTTGTTGTTGACCCCGAGCCATTTGAGCAGGAACGGGTCACCGTTGTCGGCACGCACCAGTTCCTGCAGCAGCCGGCCCAGCGGATCGTCGGCGTGCGAATTGATTTCGCGGCTGTAGGGGATGAACGCGTCCTCGGCGTTGTACCACCGCAGCGCGTCGAGCAGCCCCTCGGTGGCCGCGCCCCGGCGGCAGATCTGATATTCGAGGTGGTCGACCGCGCGCCGCACCGATTCGTGGGTCAGGTCCGGCAGGTCCAGGCCGTAGCCGCGCGCGAGTTCGACGATGGCCTCGGCGGCCGCGGTCCGCTGCTGCTCCAGCTCATCGATATCGCTCAGCCACTCCCGCAGCGCGTCGCCTTCCTCGGTGCCGGGGCGGTAGTGCTCACCCGCCTCCGGACGCGCGAAATGCTCTGGCGGCGTGGGTCCTTCCGGCTGGGGCGGTGCGGGCGGTTCCTCGTCGGCGCCGCGGCGGCCCCACCGCTCGGCCTGGTCGTAGCTCAGATCGACCTGCCGGACCAGCCTGGGGTCGGCCTGCTCGTGCCAGGGCTCGTACACGGTGCCGTCCGGCCGCCGGGCGGGCGGCAGTTCGCTCTCGTGGTGGCGTCCGAGGAAGAAGTCGCCGAGCCGCTCGCGGTTCTTGAAGAAGGTCAGCACCTCGACCGTGAGACCGATCGGCAGCTTCTTCATCACCTCGGAGGCGCCGTGCAGCCCGCCGAGGTAGTCGCCGACGTCGTACCCGTGGCCCGAATGCTGGGCGGGCGGGTGCGCGGTGGACGGCGCCGGCGACGAGGACTCCGGCTGCTGCACCGCCGATGCCGAACCCGACGGTGCCGCAGGGGTTTCCAGGACACGCGGCGAGCGGACGAACTCCCACAGGCGGCGCAGCAGCGACTTCTTCGCCTCGGCCGGATCCGCGTCCGGTTCCGGGGATTCGGCCGGGTGCGTCCGCTCGGCCGGGACCACGCACCAGCCGCCGTCGCCGTCGGGCTCCGCCCGCAGCAGCACCCGATCCGAGCCGATCTCCAGGACCAGCTCGTGCGATCCCTCCGGCGGCTGCTGCCGCGGTGCGGTCAGGACGGCAAGGTCGGCGAGATCGACGGCCTCCCTGAGGGTTTCGGTACGCAGTTCGGCGAGCGTGCGCGCGGCGGCCTCCGTGGTGGCGAGGTGTTCCGGATCGATGCCGAGTGCCCGCGCCCAGCCGTTGCGGGTGGCCTCGATCTGAGCGCGCTGCTCGGGAGTCGTGGCCGCCTCGAGTCGGGCGATGTGTTCGGCCAGGGCCTCGATGGCACCGGCACGCAACGCGTTCCGGTAGCGCCGCTGCTGCAGGATGCTGTCGCGCTCGGCGCCGGTCAGATCCTCCTCACGCAGGCCGAACCGGTTCAGCAACTCCTCGCGCAGCTCGGCCTCGGACAGCAGGCGGGGCTCGCCCGGCTCCGCGGTATCGGGCCGGGGCGCGGATCCCGGACGCGACGCGCCACCGGATTCGGGCGGCCGTGCCGAGCCTCCGGCCTGGTCGGGGGCTGCGGGCAGTTCGGCACGCCCGGGCCCGGAACCCACCTGCGGCAACAGGTTCGGGTCGGCCTCGAGCCGCCAGTACTGCTCGCCCGCGTACGTCCCGTCCTCGTTCAGCCTGCCGTACTGCTCGTCGAGGTTCACCCGGGCCATATCGTCCGGATAGCGCATCGCCCGCGGCCGTTCGCCGGGGGTGTCACCGAGGAAGCCACGCGCCCTGGCGATTTCGGCGAGCTCCTGCAGGGCGATCAGCGGGTCGGGGTGGCCGGTGAGCGCCTCCTCCAGCCGCAGCGCGCGAATCAGGTCGCGCGCGTACTCGCGGTCGGCGTCGGTGCGTGATTCCGGCGGTGCGTCGTCGCGGTGCTCGGCGGCCAGGGCTTCCAGGAACTTGCGCACCGGGTCGAGCGGGCGGCGGTCGTGCGCGGCCGAATCCTCGCTGCCGCCACCGCGTTCCGGTACGGGCAGCGCGGCGGACTCGTCGTTGTCGCGCACCCCCTCGGAATGGTCGCGCAGCCATTCGGTGAGTTCGCCGTTCTGCCGCGCCGACCACTCCGCCTGCTCGGCCAGCTGCTGCTTGACCCAGTTGCCGGGATCCGCATCGGCCTCGGCCCGTGCCGCGACCGCGCGCTCCCGCGCCTCCTGCGCCGCGTGCTCGACCCGGGCCAGCTGGTCGCGCGCGACTTGGCGACCGACGCTTTCCGCATCGCGGGCACCGGCCGGGCCGGGGGTCCGGGGCCGCTCCGCGCCCGCTTCCGGCGTGACCGGCGGCCGGTCGGTCGTGCGCTGCAGCCAGTCCGCCAGGTCGGTGTGCTGCCGCGCCGACCACTCCGCCTGCTCGGCCAGCTGCCGCTTCAGCCAGCTGCCGGGATCCGCGTCGGCCGCCCGGCGGGCCTGCTCGGCGCGCGCCCGCGCCTCCTGCGCTGCCCTGTCTGCGGGGGTATCGCCCTCGCGAGCCTGGCCGACCGTCTCCCGCCGCGAAGTGGCCAGTTCGGCCAGGGCCTCCTGCGCCAAGCGGCGGCGGGTGGTCTCGGCGACCCGGTCGACGGGCTGCCCGGTGCCGTCGAACAGGATCGCCTCGGTGCTCCGCACGCCCCGCGCCAGCCGGGACAGGTCGCCGTGCTCGCCACCGGCGGCGACATCACGGACGACGACCCGGCCGTCGCCCTCGTGCACGAGCAGATAGGCGTGGCCGCCGACACCGTGGCGATCGGATCTGCCCGCGTACATGTCGACCACGAGTGCGGCCGCCCCGGGCCCCAGCGTCCGCAGCTCGGCCGCGATCGCCTCGTGGTCGGCGAACTCGCGCAGCCACCCGCCCGCGTCGGCGATCAGCTCGCCGCGCGTCATGCCCTCCGGCCCGATAATCCGGTCGGGCAGGCGGATACCCGACTCGGCACCGAACATCTCCAGCAGCTCCCGCAGCGTCAACTCGCCGCAGCGGCCGCGGTTCAGCTCCTCGAGCAGGGCCCGGGCGTCTCGGGACGGCAGCGCATCGTCCGAGTCCCGAAGTGCCACAGCACGTTCGGCCTCTCGGCGGGCCTCCCAGTCCGGATCGGGAGCCCGGAGCTTCGCCGAACGACCGTCCTGGGGGCGCGATCCGTCGCCCGGATCCGGGCGTGGCGGACGGGCCACGTCGTCGTCCCCATCGCGCGCGTGCGCGGCGTCCCAAGCCCGACGGTAGAACTCGGTATGCGAGACATCGTGTGGCGCATGATCTTTCACCTGCTCCCGCAGGGCGTCCAGGGCGGCGTCGCTGGCGATGCGATCCAGCACCGGCGCGAGTTCCGCGGGAATCGGGCGCTCGGCGAGCCCGGCGTTGCGCCGAGCCTCCGCCCGCGCCTCGTAGAAGGTCTCGGTGTACTCGCGGGTGCCGACCGGTTCCGGTACGTCGTGCCCCGCGGCCCGCAGCTGCAGCGCCGCAACGATTTCCATCGCGTGCGCGCGCGTCTCCTCGTCCAGCATGCGGTCGACGTAGGCGTCGCGTTCCAGCAGCATCAGATCCCGGGCGGCACCGCGGACGTCGCGGCCCCGCGCGGTCTCGACGTGGATGGCGTGGTGCACCAGCGCAGCCATGTGTTCGGTATCGGACATCCCGACATCGAGCACCAGCCGGTTCCGATACGGCTGGTAGCCCTGCGCCCCCGGATCCGCGGTGTGGGCGATCTCCACGCCGCGCAGCACGCCGGTGGCCCATTCGCCCACCGGGGTCCGCGCCAGCGCCTCGTCGATGCCGCGCAGCCGCTGCGCCGACGCCGAACCCGCCATATCCACCGGGAAGGTGCCCTGCGGCCGGGCGGCCGGATCCCCCAGGTCCGCAACGACATCCAGGTGGATGCGCCCGATCCCGTCCACCTCGACGCTGACGTACTCCACGTGTTCCGGGCCGAGATAGTCGATCTCGTCGGCGATCTCTTCTCGCTGCTGCAGTTCGTGGTGATCGCCGCGGGCGGCCGGAATCACCAGCCGCTCCGGCGGTCCCGGCAACCACACCGCGCCGTCGTCGAGCAGCTCCGCGTCGGGATCTTCCCGCAGCCTCGACTCGAGGACCTCGCGGACCGCAATGGAGTTCACCGCGTCGTTGGCGAAATACAGTCGCGCCCGGCGGTTCTCGAAATCGACCCGCTGATCGACCAATTCGCGCAGCTCGTGCTGGATGCGGCGGAGCTCGGCGCGGCGCTCGGGCGACGTCGCCGGATCTGTCAGTTCGGCGTCGCATTCGGCGACCCGCTGCGCCGCCTCCTGCCGCAGCGCCAGATGATCCTGTGCGGAGTCCAGGTCGTGCCGTTCCGCGCGGCCGTCGATCTCCTGCGCGAGGGCCTGCAACTTCAGACTGTCTGCGTGGCGGTGCAGCGCCTCGATTCGCAGCCGCTCGGCGACCTCGGGATTTTGCGGGCGATAGGGCACCCCGTAGCCCGTCTCCGGATCCGGGCGAAGCGCCGGCTCGCCGTCGGCGTCGGCCTGCGGGTGCGCCTCGTCCCAGATCTCGGCCGCGATCTGCAGGTAGGTCTTGCCCTCCAGGTCCGGGTAGTACTCGACGATGTTTCGGACAGCGCGCTCCGCCTCGGATTCGGCCTCGGCCCGCACCTGTTCCGGGCTCAGCTCCGGATCCTCGCTCAGATAGTCGAGGGCGCGCTCGTACCGGTCGCTGTAGGCCACCTCCACGTCGGCGGGCACCGTCCGCGCGTCGTACCCGAGCGCCTTCAGCTCACGCGCCAGCTTCGCCTCGCGGACAAAGCATTCGACTTCCTCGTCGATCATGGCGTCGACGAACTCGTGGCTCTCCATGGACTCGATGCGGTCGTCCACCAGTGCCGTGCGGCCCTCGAGGAAGTACTCCGCGTGGACGACCTCGTGTGCCAGGGCCAGCGCCTGCGCCAGATGGTCACGACCCGCGGTGTACACCGTGGCGGTCAGATCGCCCGCGGTGAACGCACCGTGCAACCCTTCCTCGGTCGCCGACTCCAGCCGTTCGCGGATCAGCCCGTTGTCGAGTGTGCGCAGTAGTTTTCGGCCGGTTTCGGTCTGCGACAACAGGTCTCGCAGCTGGGCGGGCACCGGATCCCAGGAGCGCCCGATGCGCGGAGCCGGACCCTGGTCTCCGGGCTCGCCGGTGCGATCCCGGCGCGGTTCCGGCGGCTGGGAACCGTCGCCGATATCCGATGGCCCACGCTGCCCCGGATCGCCGCCGGGGACTTGCGCGTCGGCGGCGTCCCACGCCCTGCCGTAGATATCGCGGCCCGCCTCGCTGTGTGATGTCGCGAGGTCGCCGTGCTCGTGCAAGGGAAGGCGGGCTGCCTCCGGGCGCTGCCTCACGCTCGCGTCCGGTGTCGACGGCAACTCGCGCAGGATATCGATCAGACCCGGCAGCCGCTCGGACCACGGTGCCGTGGCCCGCGAAGGCCGTTGCGCACCTTCACCTTCCGGAATCTCACGCACCGGAGCCGGCTCGGCGGCGTGGGCCTCCAGTCGCGCCAAGCGATCCATCAGGACGTCGTGCCAGTCGATCCGGCCGCGTGCCGCGAACTCCGGCCGCAGCGCCTGCAGCCGGTCTCGCACCGACTCCAGCTGCGACCGGGGCAGATCGTGATCGATGAACTCGACCCGGCCGTTCCTCTTCACCCGCACGAACTGCTCGGCGAAGTCGCTGACCGTCTCTCGGGTGAGGGTGTCGGATTCGAATGCGCGCGGGCCGAAGCCGCCGATGATCCGGCCGTCCCTCGGATCGAACACCCAGCGTCCCGTCCCGTCGGCCGGCATCCCGACGAGCACGTCGTGCAGACCCAGACCGCGCGCCGTCCATTCGTCCTCGAGCAACTCCTCCCGGGTCGCGGGTGCCAGCCGCTCCAGGTACAGCAGATTCCCGTCCGCGTGCACCGCGGAGATGTCACGGCCGAACACCCGCCCCACCAGCGACGCCAGGACGGCGGCGTCGGCGGACCGGGCGTCGCGCATCGCCACCGCGATCAGCCCGGTGCCGTCGTGGTGGGTGAGCAGCTCCGCACGATCGGCGGACGGCAGGTCGAAACCGAGGTTCTCCGCCGAGCGCACGCCGGAACGCCGTGCGAGCAGCACCGTCTCGTCGAAGGTCCGGACGGCGTGCGCGCGGTCCCACGCCGCGCCGTACGTCTCGGCGTAGGTCGTGCCGTGCAACGGCTGCCGCTCGATCTCCGGGCGCAGCGCCGCGAGACCGGCATCGACCCCGATCCGATCGCCTTCGTGCCCGGGAAGTCCCATGCGCCGCGCCCCCTCGGCCGCGAACTCGAAGGCGTCGGCGAATGCCCGCTCCCCCGGTAGTTCCGGGATGTCGAAGCCGCCGCGGCGCAGCTGCTCGACCGCGATGATCTCCATCGCGTGCGCGCGGGTCTCCTCGTCGACCATCCGGCCGATGTAGTCCTCGCGGTCCAGCGCCAGCCGCTCCGGCGCACCACCGGGAGTCTCCCGCTGTGCGGCGATCTCCGCGTGAATCGCGTGATGCGCGAGAGCGGCGGCGTGTTCGTCGTCGGTCAGACCCGCGTCCAGCACGAGCCGCTGTCGCGCCGGCTGATATCCCTGGGTGCGGGGATCCGAGGTGTGCACGATCGTGACGCCGCGCTCGGCCAGCACGCGGAAGGCCCACTCGCCCACGGGAATCGGCTCCAGGCGCGACCGGACCCGGGTCAGCACCTGCTCGGTCGCGGTCGTGGCCAGGTGCCGCGGCTCGATCTCGCCCGGCACGCGCGGTAGCGGGCTGCTCGATTCCGACACCGGCCGCACCTCGACGTTGCCGCGCGGATCGGCGCGGACATCGAGCAGTTCGACTCGATCGGCGCCTAGCCGGGCCACCTCCGGCGCGAGCCGCGAATGCGACAGCACCGCCGGATGCTCGCCCGGCATCGCCGGAACCACCAGGCGCTCCGGCGGTCCCGGGACCAGTACCGCGCGGTCGCCGACGAGCACGGCGCCGGGATGGTCCCGCAGCAATGCCGCCCGCACGTCGGCGACCGCGATGTCGTGCACCGCGATCCGGGCGGCGTCGATACGGGCCTCGGTGTTGTGCTGCCCGTCCACCGCATCCCACAACTCGCGCAGGCCGTACCGGTCGCGCCGCAGATTCGCGGACTCGCCGGGGGTCACGGACGGGTCGGACAGCCGGGCGTCGAGGTCGGCGATCCGCTCGGCGATCCGGGGCCGCGGATCCGGCGCCAGCAGCCCGTGCTCGATACCGTGCGCCTCGGACAGCCGGCGCACCTCCCGCTGCAGCGCCCAGTCCGCCCCGCCGGCCTCGCCCCAGCGCAGCGCCGCATCGCGCAGTCGCTGTTCGACATCCGTAGTGGTCGGCCTGTGCGTGTCGATGCGCCCCCGGTCCACACCGCTCGGATTCTCCGCGTCCCAGTTTCGAGCGTAATCGTCGTGGTAGCTGCTCCCGTCGGCCCACCGGCTGTGCTCGATGGCGGCGCGGGCGGCGACGCGTGCCGCCGAATCCGCGCGGAATCCCATCTCCTCCAGCGTCGACAGGGGGTCGGTGCGCAGTCGCGCCGCGAACTCGGGATCGGTACGCAGCCGCTGGATTTCGTCGTCGTGGCGCTCGGTGTACGCGGTCTCGTATTCGGTCTTCGGCACGTCGCCACCGAACAGCGCGCGCAGTTCCCGGGCGAAGAGCATCTCCCGGTGGAAGCACGCGGCCTCCTCGTCGACCATGACCCGGACGTACTCCTGTCTGGTCATGATCCGGGGGTCACCGGTGCGTCCCGCCACGAAGCGTTCGGCATGTACCAGCTCGTGCACCAATGTCACGGCCTGCTGCACGTGGTCGTTGCCCGCGGTGAATACGAACGCGGTGTGCACGCCGGGGTTGAACTCGCCCGAATCGGCCGACCGCTTCAGGCTTTCCGGCGCGAACTCCTCCCGGATCGGCATCCGGTCCGACAGCTCGAGCAACTCGCGCCCGGTCGGCGTCTGTCGCACCAGCTCGCGCACCTGGTCCGGTGCGGCGTCGAGCGCGCGGCCGACACCCACCCACTCCGATGTGCCGAGGCTCCCGGCGGCCTCCCGCACCAGCCGATCTCGCGTCGCATCGTCCACCCGGTCGACCGGAGATCCGCCCCGATCGAACAGCACCGCCTCGACGGCGGAATCCGATGGCAGGCGGCTCAGGTCCGCGTGCTCCGCACCGGTGGCCAAGTCCCGCACCACGATCCGGCCGCCATCGTTCACCAGCAGGTAGGCGTGCCCGCCCACCCCGTACCGGTCCGTCGCACCGCGATACCCGTCGACCACGAGCGCGGCCGACCCACTGCGCAACTGCCGCAGTCGATCCGCGATCTGCTCGTGACCCGTGAACTCGCGCAACTGCCCGCCCGTGGCCGCCACCAGCTCACCGCGCGACATCCCCTCGAACCCGATCAGCCGCTGCGGCAGCCGGATACCCGACCGATCGCCGAACATCCGCAGCAGCTCGCGCAGCGACAACTCGCCGCAGCGGCCACGGTTGGCCTCGCTCAGCGGCACCAGCTCGGACGAGCCGCGACCATCGTCCCGCGCCGGGCCGTACGTCTCCCGGAACGATTCGCCGGGCGGCCCGTATGTCTCCGCCTGCGGGCGCAGGGCCAATTTCGGCGAACCGGGCGAACGCGAGTCTCCCGCACCGGGATTCGAGTCGTGCGGCGCAGTATCCGGGCGCGCGCCGTCCGGGACGTTCGCCTCCTCCCATGCCCGGCCGTAGATCTCCCGGTAGGTCTCACCGTGCGGTGCATACCGTTCCAGCTCCGGGCCGAACGCGTCGATCCCCGCCCGGAATCCGATGTCCTCTAATTCGGCGAGGTCGGTGACGCCGCGCTCCCGGGCGCGGTCGATCGCCGCGTCGTACGCATTGAGGAAGCTCCGCTCCCCCACCAGCGGCGGCAGGTCGAATCCGGCCTCGGCGCGCAGCTTTTCGGCGGCGAAGATCTCCCAGGCGTGCGCCCATGCCTCCTCGCCCACCATCATCTCGACGTAGTCGGGCCGCGGCTGTGTCATGCGCTCGTGCACGGCACCCGGTGTCGCCCGGTATTCGGACATCTCGATGTGGATGGCGTGATGTACCAGCGCGGCCGCGATCTCGCCGTCGGACAGGCCCGCCTCCAGCACCAGCCGCCGCAGCGAGGGCTGGTAACCGTGGTCGCCGTCGAGGGTGTGCAACACGATCACGCCGCGCTCGTCGAACATCCGGTACACCCAGGCGCCGATGTCCAACGGCTCCAGTCGTTCCCGGATCGCCGCCATCCGCTGCTCGTCGGCCGACCTGGCGAAGTGGTGCGGTTCCACCAGCGTGTGCGGGGCCGCGGGTTCGTCCGGTGCCGGGACCGTCTGGGTATCGATCCGTGCGTTCGAGCCGACCTCGACATTGACGTACTCGACCCGGTCGGGGCCGATCCGCCGCACGATCTCGGCGACGCGCGGATCGGCCAGCACCTCCGCGTGCCCGCCCGGTTTCGCCGGAACGATCAGCCGGTCCGGTCGGCCGGGCACCAGCACGGCGAGGTCCGCGATCGTGCGGGCGTGCGGGAATTGCCCCGCGCGGGCGGCGAGTACGTCGGCGACAGCCCGCCGGTGCGCCACATCCTTGCGCTCGTCGATCTCGGCGTGGATGTTCTCCCGGATGTCGGCCAGGTCACCCATGTCGTACAGCCGCCGCTGCACGCGCCGCAACTCCGCCCGGCGGTCCGCGTCGGCGGCCGGATCGGACAGCTTGTCCCGCACCGCATCCAGCTCCCGCTCGACCTGCCGCAGCAGATCCGGATGATCGACGTCGGTATCGAGGCGCCCGGTGTCGGCATGATCGTTGTGCTGGTCGACGAGCGCGTCGAGTCGATCCGAGATCTCCCAGGCCCGTTTGACCTCCAGCTGCCAGTGCAGCACGTCGAGGTGCACGGCGCGGGCGACCTCGGGGTCCGCGGGCTCGTGCCCCGGATCCGGTTTCGACAGCACACCACTGGGATTGGCCTCGTCCCAGAACTTCCCGTAGGTGTCGCGGTAGGTGCCGTCGGCCCACTGGTAGTGCTCGAGGTGCTCACGCGCGGCCGCCAGCGCCAGCTCGTCCGCCCGGGCCCGGGCCTCGCTCGGCGACAGCGACGGGTCGGCGTCGAGCCGGATCAGCTCGATGCCGAACCGCTCGTTGTACTTCGCCTCCAGCGCGTTCGCCTCCACCAGGTACCGGCCCTCGTAGCCCTCGAGGGCCCGAAGTTCCTGGGCGAGACGCATTTCCCGCTGGAAGCACGCGAATTCCTCGTCGATGCCGGCGCGGATGTAGTCCTCGCGCGGCATGGTCGCGGGGTCCGGGGAACGACCGTCTACGAAGTGGGCGGCGTGAATCAACTCGTGCACCAGAGTCAGCGCCTGCCGCACATGATTGTGGCCGGAAGTGAATACGACCGCGGCATGCTCGTCGGGGCGGAACTGGCCCTCGAGGTATTCGCCGTGGCTGGCGGGTTCGAACAGTTCCCGTACCGGCATCAGATCCGACAGCTCGAGTATCTCGCGACCGGTTCTGGTCTGCCGCAACAACTCCCGCACCTGCTCCGGCGCCGAATCCAGTGAACGCCCGACGCCCACCCGGTCCGGACTCCCGAGATCACGCAGCGCCTGCTGAGCCAGCTGCTCGCGTGTCACCGGATCCACCCGGTCTACCGGAGAACCGTTGCGGTCGAACAGGATCGCCTCGGTACTGCCCGCATGCGCGAGTACGGACAGGTCGTTGCGGTCGAAACCGTTGGCCAGGTCGCGCACGACGATCCGGTCGCCGCGGTTCACCAGCAGGTAGGCGTGGCCGCCGACACCGTAGCGGTCGGTTCCGCGGCCGTACATGTCCACGACGAGCGCGGCCGAGCCGATCCCCAACCCCCGCAGCCGATCCGCGATCTGCCCGTGATCGGCGAACCGCCGCAGGTACCCGCCCGCGTCGGCGACCAGTTCCTCGCGCGACATGCCCTCGAATCCGACCGGCCGTCGCGGCATGCGGATACCCGACCGTTCGCCGAACATCCGCAGCAGCTCGCCCAGCGACCATTCACCACAGCGCCCCCGGTGCGCCTCGGCCGGTGGCGCCTGCTCCCGCAACCCAGGGCCGTCGGAGGGCGCGTGATCGCCGGGCGCCATCGTCGAATCGGGCCGCGCGAACTGCGATCCATCGGCGACCGGTCCCGCCACGGCATCGCGGCCCACCGCCTCCGGCAATCCACGTGCCGTGTCCCACAGTGGGTCTCGATGACCGTCGGCCGCGATCCGGCTCTGCTCTCCCCCGAACACGCCGCGCAACTTGTCGAGGAAACGCCTGCCACCGCGGCCGGGTGTCTGCGCCTGCGCGGCGTGCGGCTCTACGGCCGGGTATCGCCCCGCTCCCGGGCTATCCGGCGCAGCTCCGCGTCGGCCCATGCCTGCCAGATCCGGATCTGATCCTCGGTGGCCTGCCGCCGACCATTCGCCTCCCGCTCCGCGCGGCGTGAGTCCATGCGCCGCACCGCCTCCCGGCTCTCGGAAGAATCCAGCGCGCTCCGCAGCTCGGGCCCGAGCATCTCCCGCGCGATCTGCTCCATGTCCTCCGGACTGATGGACATCGGGGGTCCTCCCTAGATCGGTGAGGTGGAATATGTACTTGCCGTTCTCGAAGGCCACCGACTCGACCCGGAATCGGGTGCCGGGCGGGAAGACGACCTCGTCCTGTTGGCTGCTGGCCCACGAAATGTCTTTGCCGCTATGGGATTCGATGATGAACTCGATATTCGCGTCGCCCATCGACGCTTCTCGGTCCGCCGACGCGAAACCGCGATCGACCACGATGTGACCGGCCCGGTATTCCTCGAGGAAGTTCCGCAGCGCGGCCGGGTCGTTGATGCGCAGTGAGCGATACACGACACCGTGGTGATCGGGCAGCTTGTTGTAGATCGAGATCAGCGCGCGAATCTCGGTGTCGTAGCGTTCGAGAGCCTCGGCGTCGCCACCCCGGGTGGCCTCGTTGACCTGCTCGTTGAGCGCATAGCCCTGGTTGCGCTGGATGAGGTCGATATCGGCGCCGGCGAGCCGGGCGATCTCGGGATAGTCGCCGGTATGCCGCATGCGCAGATCGGCGATGACGTCGCCGAACAGATTCGCCCTGCGCGCCTGCGCGATCGCATGCTCGGCGGCGGGATCACGAAACCCGGGATCGCCGTAATACGGCTTGTCCTGCACCGGTAGCCGGGCCGGTTCGCGGCGGTCGCCCCCCACGTCCAGCGAATCACCGTGCGGATCAGGCGGTCCGGGTTCGGCCCGCGGCGGCGACGGCGGATGCGGCGATGGTCCTCCGTCACCGTCCGGGCGGTTCGCGGGACCCGCCGCGCCGGGATCCTCGGGCAGCCGCCGCAGCCGGAGCACCGCACCGTCGCCCTGGGGTACGTTCCCGCGCAACGACTTCGGGGGCTGCCCGTCGCGACCGGCGGCGGCCGGATCGTCCGGCCGGGCATGCGCCTCGATCTGCGCGAGCCGATCCATGATCTGCTCGTGCCAGCGTTCGCGCCCGTATGTCTCGAACACCGCCCGCAGCCGCTGGGCACGGCCCCGGACCCACTCGACCTCCGAGCGGGTCAGGTCGTGATCGATGAATTCGACACGGCCGTCGGGTTGTACGCGCAGGAACCGCTCCGCGAACCGGGTGACCGTTTCGCGGGTCAGGACGTGCGACTCGAAAGCGCCGTGATGGTTGCTCCAGCCGAGCCGGCCCCCGGGCTCGATCACCATGCGGTGTTCGGGCCGACCGGACAGACCGGTCAGGGCATCGTGCAGGCCGAGCCCGACGGAGCCGAACTTCTCGCGGGCCAGCTGGATCGGCAGCTCGGAACTCGGCTTCGCCAGGTACACCACCTTGCCGACCGCGGCAACCTCCGGCAGCGGAACACCGAACGCGCGGGCCAGCTCCGACGACAGCACCTCGGCATGCGCGGCGCGCGCATTGAGCAGCGTCTTGCGGATGTACTCCGCGCCGTTGTTGTAGGTGACCAGCTCCACCTTGCGGACGCCGGTGACCGTGGTGTCGGTGCCGATGACCCGCACCGACTTCTCACCGGTTCGCAGCGCGACCTGTACCTGTTCGGCGAACGGCTGCACGCCGTGCGCGGCGTCCCACGCCTCGCCGTAGACATCCCGATACCGCACGCCGTCCGGCGCGTGCGCGTCGATCTCCGGCCGCAGCGCCGCCAGCCCGGCCTCGTTGGACATCCGGTCCAGCACCGGCACCAGCCGCGGCGGGATCGGCTGCCCCCGCAGGCCCATGTTCTCGATCAGCTCCGCGCGCGTCCGGTAGTACGCCTCGGTGTAGGGCCGAAGTCCCACCGGCTCCGCGATATCGTGCCCGGCGGCCCGAAGTTGCAGTGCCGCATGGATTTCCATCGCATGCGCCCGCGTCTCCTCGCCGATCATCCGGTTGATGTAGGACTCGCGCCGCAACGTCTGCAGGTCGCGCAGCGCCTCGATGGTCGTCCGCTGCTGCGCGGTCTCCGCGTGAATCGCGTGGTGCACCAGGTCGGCCATGTGCTGTGCGTCGGACCGCCCGGCGTCGAGCACCAGTCGATTGCTCGACGGTTTGAAACCCGCCTCGGCGGGATCGGCGGTATGCACGATCTCCACATCGCGCAGCATCCGCAACGCCCACTCGCCGACGGAAGTATCGCCCAGTTCGGACCGGACGAAATCGACGCGCCGCCGGG
This sequence comes from Nocardia mexicana NBRC 108244, assembly GCF_001613165.1. GTDB lineage: Bacteria > Actinomycetota > Actinomycetes > Mycobacteriales > Mycobacteriaceae > Nocardia > Nocardia mexicana. The sequence goes on along the minus strand of NZ_BDBV01000119.1, from coordinate 9,553 downwards.
TCGCCGCGTCGACCAGGTGGAGCGGATTCACCTCCGGGGGCCGGGGCGGTTCGGCAAGGCCCGCGGGTTCCCACACGTGCAGCTCACCGGTGTCCCGCACCTTCACTGCGCGGTACTCGACCTGGGCGTCGCGCTGCGCCTCGACCACCCGCGGCTCGGCCAGGATGCCGTGATGGTCTCCCGGGGCCGCCACGATCACCAGACGCTTCGGCGATCCGGGCAGCAGCACCGCGCCGTCGGAAATGCGTTGCGCGCCAGGGTTGTCCCGCAGCATCCGGTCGATGACATCGGTGACGATCGCATCGTGCATCGCCTGCGTGCGGTCCCACTCGATCCTGGCGTCGAGCAGGTCGCGCCGATCCGCAAGATCGGCGAGTTCGCGCAGCCGGTGTTGTTCCCGGCGCAGGTCGGGCGCGCGTTCCGGAGGCGCGGAGGTCAGTTCCCCGTCCAGCGTCGCGATCCGGCGGGTCACCGCGTCCCGAATCTCCGGCGTGGCGCCCATCGGGACGCCCAGATCCTTCGCCAGTCGCGACATCGTGCGGGCCAGGTCGCGAGACTGCACCGTGTCATTACTCCGGTGCAGCTCCGCCTCCCGAAACCGTTGGGCGCCTTCGGTAGTCGGTACGTAGTCGCGTGGGTGCGGGGGCGGTGCGGGGGCAGCCTGCGGCTGCGGGTTCTTGGCGGCGTGGTCGGCGGCGCTGTCCCATGCCTCGCCGTAGAACGTCTCGTAGCTGCGACCGCTCTTCCACGGGAAGGTCGCGGTCCGCTGCTCGGCGGCCCTTACTGCCGTTTCATGGGCCCGCTCGTGAATCTCGTCGCGGGTGCGCCCGGAACCTGCCTGATCGTCGACCGCCTGCTTGTACGCCGCGTCGTAGGCCAACTCGGTCGCCGAGTGCGGAAGCTCGAACCCGCGATCACGCAGCTCTCTCGACAGTTCGGCCTCTCGGAGAAAACATTCCGTCTCCTCGGCAACCATCGCACGGATGTATTGCTCGCGGCCCATCGACAGCGGCCGGTGGTGGACCGAGCGTCCTTCGACGAAGAATTCGGCGTGCACCAGCTCGTGCAGCAACGCCACAGCCTGATTCGGGTGATCGTGCCCCGACGTATAAACCGTTGCGGCATGGTCGTGTGCGATCCATTCGCCCGCGGCGGTCCCGCCTCGGCTGATGAGGGCGAAGCGCTCGTGGACCGGCAGCGCTTCGAGTCTCGCGAGGGCCGCGCTGCCGACGTCGGTCTCTCGCAACAGTGCCAGCACCCGATCGGGCGCCAGATCCAGCGACTGCCCGATCCGCCCGGCCGCCTGCGGGTCGAATTCCTGCTGCGCCAGGTAGCGCCTCGTCGCGGCGTCCACCGGCTCGGTCGCGCGGCCGCGTCCGTCGAACATGATCGCCCGAGGTCTACCGTCGGTTTCCGGCGGAACGCGCACGGCACCTGGTTCCGTGGGAGCGGTGACGTCCCGGACTACGATGCGGCCGCCCTCGTTCACCATCAGGTAGGCGTGCGCGCCGATCCCGGTCTTCTTGTCCGCCGTGGCGTAGGTGTCGACCACCAGTGCCGACGATTTGTCACCCAGTTCCCGCAACTGGTTGGCGATATCCGTGTGATCGGAGTACGTGGTCAGCTTGCCGCCCGCCGCCGCGACGAGTTCGGCCTCGCTCATGCCCCGCTCGTCGATCACCCGGCCCGGCATCCGGATGTCGGTGTCCTGGCCCGGCAGCCGGATCAGCTCACCGTTCTCGTCGATCACCATCCGTCCCGGCGGCACGGAATCGTCTGCGCCGCTGTACATCCGGATCAGTTCGCCCAATGCCCCGACGCCGCATCGGCCACCGGCGTCGTCGCCGAGCGGGCGGAACACCTCGGGCACCGGCTCTCCGAGGGATTCCAGCAGCTCCCGGCCGCGCTCGGTGGCCGCGAGGAACTCCCGCGCCCGCGCGCTCTGCTCCGAATCGCCCAGGGCTTCGAGGATTTCGCGACCCAGCTGGGTCTGCGACAGCACCGCCCGCGTCCGCTCCGAGTTCAGGTCGAACCGGAGCCCGCCCTCGCGGGCCGCGGCCGCCGATTCGGCGCCGTCCCGCATCATCCAGTCACGGGCGCGGTTGCTGATCGGGTCGACCGCGCGGCCGTTGTGGTCGAAGACGATGGCCTGGCTGCGGGCCAGTTCCCGGGTCAACCGCGGCGGGAAGCCGTGCTCGGCGCCGCGGGCCAGGTCATGGACGACGATCCGGTCGCCCTCGCGCACCAGCAGATACGCGTGGGCGCCCACCCCGTGCTTATCGGTCGGGCCTCGATAGGTGTCGACCACCAGCGCCGTGGCGCCGTCCTTCATCGATCGCAGCAGGCTCGCGATCTCGGCGTGCCCGCCCGCGAAATTGCGCAGCTTGCCGCCTGCGGCCGCGACGAGTTCGCGGGTGCTCATCCCCTCGGCGCCGACCTCGCGGTCGGGCAGGCGGAAGGGGCGGCCCGGGAACCGGTCCATCAGCGCGCGTATCGACAGGGGGCCGCAGCGTCCCCGGTTGTCGTCGCCGCGCGGGGCGGATCTCTCGCTGTCAGGTAGGGCGCGCGGCCGGGCGGCCCCGTCGCCCGCGTCCGCGGCCGAGGGTCTCGTATGGGCGGGCGGATCCGGGTGGACGACGGGGGGCAGCAGCACCGCATCCGGATCGCGCGGACGGTTTGCCGAATCATCATCGACACGAACAGGTTTCGGTTCTTCTGTCTCGTCCCGCCGGGCGGACTCGTCGCGAGACGGTGGGTCTTCGCCGTATGGCCGCCGCGGCCTGTCGGCGTCCTCCGACTCCCGGCCGCGCTGTGCCCGATTCTGTTCCGACGCATCGGATTCCGGACGATCGACGGATTCGTCCCGGTGCGGTGCGCGCTGCTGCTCCCCCGACTTGTCCTGGGCGCCTGTACGATCCGGCTCTCCCTCGGGCCGCTGCTCGCCGTCCGAAGCGCGGGCGGGCCGCGCCTGCGGCTCCTCCGCGACCCCCGCGCCACGGGCCGGACGCGCCTGCGACTCCTCCGCATCCCCCGCGCCACGAACCGGACGCACCTCCGGCTCCGCATCCCCCGCACCACGAACCGGACGCACCTCCGACTCCGCATCCCCCGCACCACGGACTGGGCGCGCCTGCGACTCCTCCGCGACCCCCGCGCTTCGGTCGGGACGGTCCTGCGCCCGGTCGGGCACTCCCGCGCTGCGGTCCGGGGCCTCGGCCGGGTCCCGAATCACGTCGTGTTCCCCGCGAACCGGGGAACTCTCGTCCCCGCCTGGACGCGCGTGCATCGGTTCGCCCGCCGGATCGACCGCGCGGCTCGAGGCCCGCGGCGCCTGTTCGCCACTCGATTCCGCCCGCATCCGCGATGCCGAATCGGGCTGTGCCCGAGTGGCATTCGGATCCGCCACACCGGCGCGCGAGGACATCGGGGCCCGGTCCGCGGGTCGCGCGTCGGCCGCACCGGCCTGCGGGCGAGGTTGGTCGGCGCCGGGGCGCACATCGCCCGCACGCGAGGACGCCTCGCCGCCGGGCCGACTCGCATCGCTGCTGCCGGGGGCATCCGATCGTATCGGCGAGGAGCCGCCGGAATCCGGTCGTGCCGTGGCCATTCCGGAATCCGCCCGAGCCGGCGTCACACCGGGGTCCGACCGCACCGGAGTCGCGCCGTGATCCGCGACCGGGCCGTGCGCGGGGGCACTCCGGTCGGCCCCGGTCGCGCCCCCGGTATCGGACCCGGCATGCGAATGACCGGAATCCGATGCGGCACTGTCGCTTCCCGCATGGGACCTGCCGGAATCCGACGAGCCGCCCTCCGCACCGGCGTGCGGCCGACTCGAATCCGACGGCCCACCATCGCCACCGGCATGCGCTCGAGCCGAATCCGACGGCCCACCGGCGTGCGATCGGCCACCGTCGGCCGATGCCTGGTCGACACCGGCGGCAGCCGGTCTGGTAGAGCCGTGTTCGCTTGCGCCGGAGGGGCTTTCCGACCGAGGCGAACCGCTCTCACCGGATGCCGACCGCGGTGGGCCGCCGTCACCCTCGCTCGGCGGGGTCTCCGTCCGCACCGACGAGCCGTCGGATCCCGAGGGACGCGCCGAGGCACCGGAACCGTCCGGGGAGCCGGGCAGGCCCGCCCTGGGCGATGCGCCATCGGAACCACCCAGCCCGGTGGGCCCGTGTGCACCGGCGGCGCCGTAGTCCGCACCCTCGCCGCCCACCCGAGGCGCGTTGGAGTAGACGCCCGCGTCCTGCCCCATGCCCCAGTGCTCCGACATCCCGTAGTGCCGGGTGATCGAGCCCTTGAACATGCCGGAGATCGAGCCACTGGCGACGCCGCCCGTCAGCATGCGCGGGTCGAAGTTCTTCACGCCCTGCTCGAGGTTGTTCCAGGCCTTACCCCAGTCGCCACCGCTGCGGTACATGTCGATACCGAACTGCGTGCCCAGCCCGGCGACCCACCCGGCGCCGCCGCCCATCAGCCCGCCGGCCTTCGCGGCGATGACGTCCTTGAAGAACGGGTTCATCGCGGTGTTCGCGAGCCTGCCGCCGATGGCTTCGCCGAATTTCCCGCCCGCGGCGCCGCCGATTCCGGACGACACCGTGGTCACCAGGAACCGATCCATATCGAATCCGTGCTTGCGATGCCCCTGGGCAATCTGAATGGCCTGGATCACGGCGTCCTGGCCCGCCCCGATGAGGGTATTGATCAGCACGTGCCGCATCACGAACCGGAGCACCACGTTCGAGATCCTGGTGGCCACCCATTCCGAAATCCGCACGCGCACACGGGAAATGAACATGCGAATGGCCAGGCGGGTACCGGCGATCGCCGCCGCCTCCGCAGCCGGGGCGGTCGGCGGGAACAGCCAGCACGCGGCGATCTCGATCGCCAGCAGACCCAGCGACGAAATCACCATCCACTGACCGGATTCGATCTCGTCACCCGTGCTGTCGGCGCCGTCGGCGATATTGGCGAAGTCGTGTGCCAGCCTGGCTACGGACCCGTTCTCCGGATCGTCGAGCGCCTTGCCGTTTCCGTCGCGCAGCGAATCGAATGCCGCGGTGATCTGGTCCCGGGCCTTACCTTCCGGGTACGCGTCGAGGGCGGCCTTCTTGGCCGCGTCGATATCCTTCTCGATCTCCTCGAGTTCCTTTGCCGCATTACGCCAGAGCTGTGCGAGCGCGCGCATCTTGTCCGGATCGCCATTGGGCCATTCCGACCCAGCGACCCAGCCGAGGGCGCTCATCAACTCCATATGCGGTCATTCCCCGATCACCAGCCGGAATCGGTGATCCCTGACTCTCGGGAATCGCGCTTCTCGACGACCTCGACATTGTCGAAGGTCATCGGGCGCCCGGCATCGTCGGCGGCTCCGAAGATCTCCTGCGCGCCGGGCTTGGTCACGGGAGCACGCTCCGGGGGCGGGACCTGTTCGCGCAGGTCCGGCATGCCCGGGACCATATCGGACAGCTTGGGCAGCCGCGCCCGCTGTTCGTCCAGCGGCGACATCAATTCGCGCGATTTGCGGTTGACGTCCGCGGACGCCTCCTGCACGGCTTCGATCACCGCGCGCGCCAGGTCCGGATACTCGAGTTCCTCCACGTCGCGGCCGAATTTCAGATCGACCAGCACGCTGTCGGCATTCACCACGGCGGAGACCCGGCCGCGCCGCACCGACGCCTTGCCCACGAGCGCCGTACGCTCCCGCTGCAATCGGGCAATGGTCTCGAGGGTGTCTTGAATATCGTCCATCAGGTCCGGGAATTCCTCCGGACCGATTCGTCCCGACATGGCCGCCTACCCGTTCGACCGGAAGCGGCGGCGGTTGTCTTCCTCGAGCTCGTGGCGCACCTGTTCACCGGTCTTGCGCTGTCCGTCGGCCAAGCTGCCGACGTTCTTGACGATGCCTTTGTCGCCGGTGAGACCCTTCCCCACGTTCTCCTGGGTCTTGATGTAGCCGTTGCCGTCCTCGCCCTTGCTGAACTGCTCGCCGGTCCGGCACGTCCCCCACGGGCTGCCGAGCGCGTTCGCCCCGGACTCCAATGTCGACCAGACCTCGCCGATCCGGTCGGCGACATGCTGCGTCTTACTGGCGGCCTTCCCGAAGGATTCCGGGTCCAATTGCCAACGCTGGGTCCCCATCACGCACCCTTCCTGCCATGCCGGCGGTGCCGCACCCCGGCCCGAACCTGCACCCGACCGTTTCGTTCAGACACCGTTCATGTCCCTATCGAAAGTCGGCTGAATAACCGTAACATTGCTAGACCAAACCGACCACTCGGTGTGGATATCTGCTCTCGCACGTTCCCCTCATCCTCTATGCGATTCTGACATCCCAACGGGGGCTTATAAATCGGTTACGAGCAGGGAAAGCTCAAGGGAATGTTAAAGATCGGGCGCCGGTCCGCGGCCCGGCCGTTGCCGCAAAGAGCTGCGCATGAGCCCTGCGGTTTGCAAGGATCGGCGCGTGAGGCTCGCGGTGGTCGAAGACGATGAGGGTGTCGGGGAGGCGCTGATCGAGGCACTCCAGGCCCGCGGGCACGAGGCGGAACTCAAGCGTCGCGGGGCGGATGTCCTGCTCGCACACCGCGGTTACGACGTCATCATCCTGGACCTCGGCCTGCCGGATATCGACGGGCTGCAGGTGCTGCGGCAGTTGCGGCGGGTGAGCTCGGTCCCCGTGGTGATCCTCACCGCACGCGACGACGAACGCTCGATCGTCCGCGGCCTGCACGCCGGCGCCGACGACTATCTCGTCAAACCACCGCGCATCGCCGAGCTGCTGGCCCGGCTGGAGGTGGTCACCCGGCGCACGGCCGTACGTGCCGCACCCGCTCCGGAGGTGGTGATCTCCCGGGACGTGCGGGTAGATCTGGCGGCCCGCGAGGTACACGTGGCCGGGACGCCGATCACGTTGACACACAAGGAGTTCGAACTGCTGCGGATTCTGGTGGAGCAGCCGGGATCGGCGGTCAGCAGGCAGCAGCTGATGGACCGCATCTGGGGTGACGCCTTCCTGGCCATCTCCCGGGCCCTCGACGTTCACATGGCCTCACTCCGCGCCAAACTGGACCGGCCGGGACTGATCACCACCATCCGCGGCCACGGCTACCGCTGGGAGACATGAGAACAGGCCTCCGCTCAGCGGAACTCAGCTGTCCGCGTCGCCGGTCGTGCGGTTCCGGCGGTGCTCCTCGAACATGGCCTCCGTCCGGGCGCGGCGGGCGGCGTGGTTCGAACCGTCCAGTTGCCCGGCGAAGGCTCGGTGTGCCGCGGCGACGAGGGCGTCGGGGACGTCCGGGTAGGCCCGCGCGATATCCCACAGGGCCGCCTCGGTCTCCATGTCCAGGCCGGTGTCCGACGACAGACCGCCGCCGCCGCACGCCGAGGTGAGCTCTTCCTCGAAATTGCGGCGCAGCTCGGCCTGGGTGGGGGGTTTCAGGCGCACGATGCCTCCTCGAGGTTCCCGGCGGGACCTGCGGTCGCCGGTGCAACGGTATCCGGACCAGCTTCGTCAGACCAGGCGAACTGTCGGTGACCGGCCGGGAACGCGCCGGTGACATCCGCCGCGACGGACTAACCGCGCCGGTCGAACTGTTCCAGCTTGCGGGCCAGGGCCGCCTGGCGGGCGGCGGCGTGCGATCCGTCGAGCTGGCCCGCGAAGGCGCGGCGGGCCGCCTCGATCAGCTCGTCGGGGATGTTCGGATGGGCGTCGGCGACGGCCCACAGGGCCTCCTCGGTTTCGGTGTCGAGGCCGGTCTCCGAGGTCAGGCCGCCGCCCCCGGAGACCGACTCCAACTCCTGCTCGAAGTTGCGTCGCAGTTCGTCGTCGGACGGACGTTCCTCGCGCACTGTTCCTCCTCTGCGGTGCCATGATCGTTGTCACGATGCTCTGATCGTTTGCCGGCGCCCTCATCGGGCGAAGATACGCTCGCGCCGGACCGGGTCCGCGCAGACGTCGCGGATCAGCAGCCCCACGTCGTACTCCGCGGGAACGGCGCGATACCGCAACTCGCACTCGACCGTGCCCGCGACGGTGACCGCGAACCGAATTCGGTCCTCCGCCAACGGTTCCCAGGTAATCGACACCATGCCGGACTCCAGGTCGACGGCCCGGTCACCCACCCGCAGCGCCAGTCCGGCGGCGCCGCGATAGAACACCACCGACACCCCGTCGAGCTCGCCGTACACGCCCCCCGGCGCCTGCATGGCCAGCGCGGCGGGCTGCAGCCCTCCGGTGGCGGGACGGAACTGCGACAGCTCACCGAAGCCGCCGTAGGCCTGCACCAGGATGTCCGCACCGGCGGGCTTCGGCGCGCTGGTGAACATCCGCCTGCGCTTACCGTTGTCCGCGGGTGGCGCGGGCATCCCGGGTGGACCGGGTGGCGGCATCATCGGCGGGGGTGTGCCCGAATCCTGTTGCGGCGCAGGCGCCCCGACCCGATGTCCGTTCCCGGGCGGGTCGGGCAGCGTGCCGTGATTCCCGCCCGGAGCGCCGGGGTTGCTGTATGCCCCGGTTTCGCCGTTGCCCGGCGGATTCGGCATTCCGGATGTCCCGGCGTCGGGACGGTGGCCGTAGCCCGATCCGGAATCCACGGGGCCCGAAGGCATTCGCCCCTGCTCGGCATCGGGCAACCATCCGGGCTCATTGTCCCGCAGCGGACTCTCCGACGCGGGCACCCCGGACGACGCGGGCGGCTGCGGCCACCCCGGAGGCCCCGAACCTCCGGACCCGCTGGGCGGCAACGGAATCGGCGGACGATCCCCCGAAGGCGGAGCACCTTCGTGCGGCTCCTGCGGCGTGCCCGGCGGCTGCGCCGGGCCGCCCGGCACCGGAGCATGCGGCGACTCCGGAGCCCCTGGCCCAGGCGGCTCCGCAGGCCACGACGGCACAGGAGGAACACCCGGCGGATTCGGATAACCCGGCGGCACCGGCAACTGCGGCGGAGGTTCCGACGGGGGCACCGGAACCCCCGGAGGCCACAGCGCACCCGGCGGATACGGGGGCAGCGGAACACCCGGCGGCACCGGAGGATTCGGATACCCAGGCGGAGGCGTACCGGGCGGCCACGGCGGCGCGGGAGGCTCGGGCGCACCCGGCGGCACCGGCGCTTGCGGCGGCGCGGGAGGCTCAGGCGGAGGCACCGGAACCCCCGGAGGCCACGGCGCACCCGGCGGATACGGGGGCAGCGGAACCCCCGGGGGCACTGGAGGATTCGGGTAGCCGGGGGGCGGACTACCCGGCGGCTGCGCCGGTGGCGGCTCGGGCGTACCCGGCGGCACCGGTATACCCGGCGGCTGCGGAACACCCGGAGGCACCGGAGGATTCGGGTACCCAGGAGGCGGGGTACCCGGCGGCTGCGGAAGACCGGGCGGCACCGGAGGGTTCGGGTAGCCGGGCGGAGGCGTACCCGGCGGCTGCGGTGGTTCCGACGGGGGCAGCGGAACCCCCGGAGGCCACGGAGGATTCGGCTGTCCAGGTGGCCCCGGCGGGTACGGCGGCTCCGGCGCAGGCGGTGGCACCGGTACACCCGGCGGGTACGGCGGTTCC
>NZ_BDBV01000118.1 GCF_001613165.1 Nocardia mexicana NBRC 108244 | reverse complement strand
CCGGGGCGGGCGCGGCGCCCGCCGGGGGTACCGGAGCGTACGGAGGCGCGGCCGCCCGGCCCGGCGGAACCGATTGCGACGCCGCGCCCTCGGATCCGCTCGCCAGCCGCAGCTCGCCCTGCACGGCCTGGCTGTCCGAAGACTTGGGTTCGGCATCGTGGCCTACGGCGGCCGGGCCGTTCAGGAAGGCCAGGGATAGACCGAAGGTCACTCCGCCCGCAGCCAGCAGTGGAGAAATAACACGAACAATTCGCTTACTTTCCAATGGACCCCACCTTTTCATAACGTGAATGCTAGCGAGGCCAGGCAATCTCGCGGCAAACGACACGCGCGAGCCGAGAATTGAATGGATCGTGATCCTTTCGAAACCTCGCGCCGCTCGCCATGGCCACGACCGGCACGCGGGCGGCTACCGTACCGAGATGCCCTCGCGATCTCGACTCCCCCGGCTACCCGAGCTGACGCCGCCCGCCGACCCCCGGCGCGGCTACTCCCAGCAGGAGATCCTGGCCGAGCTGCGGCGGCTGATCCTGCAGGGCAGCCTGCCGCCGGGCACCGGGCTGCCGCTGCGCGAATTCGCCCAGCGCTTCGACGTCAGTGCCATCCCTGTGCGGGAGTCGCTGCAAACGCTCATCGGTGAGGGCCTGGTCGAGCACCGCCCGAACTTCGGCTACACGGTGACCCGGCTGACCGCGGCGGAGCTGCGCGAGCTGTATGTGGTGCGGGAGCAATTGGAGTCGGCGGCGCTGGCGGCCGCGGTGCGGCGCGCGGGCGAAGAGGACCACCGCCTCGCCACCGAGGCGCACGCCCGGCTGGAACAGGCCGTGCTCGAGGAGGATCCGGCCGCCTACCACCGCGAAACCCGCACCTTCCACCTCGCCCTGACCCGCCCGTCCGGCATGCCGCGGCTGGTGCACATGCTCGAATACGCGTGGAACATCACCGAACCGGTGCAGCCGATGGTGCACGTGAGCGCCGGCGAACGGGCCATACTGCACGCCGACCACAGCCGTCAGCTCGCGGCGTTCCTGGCCGGGGATGCCGAGTCGCTGCTGACGGCGACCGAACAGCACCATTCCCGGCTCAACCACGTGGTCTCCGGGTTGCCGACCGATACCGGACTTTTCGCCGAGCCCGCCACCCCGGAAGATATATAGTTCTCGCAACAAGCAGGCAATACCGGCTCGCTACGGTCGTCCGAATCACGTTTCACCCGCCGCCGCGGGACAGATCGATCGGATGTGCGACATGACCGAGACCGACGCACCGGCACTCGCCACCGGCCGCGACACAGGCCGGGCCCCCAGCACATCCGCGGACACGGCGGCGGCAGCTCCGGCCCACCTGGGCGCTTCGAATCCCGACTACGACCCGCGTCTGACCAACGACGATCTGGCTCCGCTGCGGAAACAGACCTGGGGCGTCTACAACATCTTCGCGTTCTGGATGTCGGACGTGCACAGCGTCGGCGGCTACGTCACCGCGGGCAGCCTGTTCGCGCTCGGCCTGGCCAGCTGGCAGGTGCTGGTCGCGCTGGTGGTGGGCATCGGCATCGTCTACTTCTTCTGCAATCTGGTCGCCAAGCCCAGCCAGCGCACAGGCGTGCCGTACCCGGTGATCTCCCGCGCCGCGTTCGGCGTGCTGGGCGCCAATATTCCCGCCATCATCCGCGGCACGATCGCCGTCGCCTGGTACGGCATCCAGACGTTCCTGGCCTCGGCCGCGCTGGATGTGGTGCTGATCAAGCTGTTCCCGGACCTGGCCCCCTACGCGGTGGTCGGCGACTACGGGTTCCTCGGGCTGTCGGCGCTGGGCTGGGGCAGCTACCTGCTGCTCTGGGTGCTGCAGGCCTGCGTGTTCTGGCGCGGCATGGAATCCATTCGCAAGTTCATCGACTTCTGCGGTCCCGCAGTGTATGTCGTGATGTTCGCGCTGTGCGGGTATCTCATCGCCAAGGCCGGATGGGGCGCGATCGACCTGAATCTGGGCGGGGTCACCAAGACCGGCTGGTCGTCGGTGCCGGTGATGCTGGGCGCGATCGCGCTGGTGGTGTCCTACTTCTCCGCCCCGATGCTGAACTTCGGCGACTTCTCCCGCTACGCAAGGTCTTTCACCGCGGTCAAGCGGGCCAATCTGCTCGGGCTGCCGGTGAACTTCCTGGTGTTCTCGCTGCTGGTGGTGATCACGGCATCGCTGACGATCCCGGTGTACGGCGAGCTCATCACCGATCCGGTCGCGACCGTCGCCCGCATCGACAGCACGTTCGCGATCGTGCTGGGCGCGTTGACATTCACCATCGCGACCATCGGAATCAATATCGTCGCGAACTTCGTCTCTCCCGCCTTCGACTTCTCCAACGTCGATCCGCAGAGGATCAGCTGGCGGGTCGGCGGCATGATCGCCGCCGTCGGCTCGCTGGTCATCACGCCGTGGAATCTCTACAACAATCCCGACGTCATCCACTACACGCTGGAAACGCTGGGCGCCTTCGTCGGACCGCTGTTCGGCGTGCTGATCGCCGACTACTACCTGGTACGCAAGCAGCGCGTGGTGGTCGACGACCTGTTCACGATGTCCGAGCGCGGGACCTACTGGTATCGCAAGGGATACAACCCCGCCGCGATCGTCGTGACCGTGATCGGGGCCGTCGCCGCCATGTTCCCGGTGATCACGGCCGGGCGACTCACCGGCATGCACACCGCCGCCCAGTACTCCTGGTTCATCGGCTGTGCGCTGGGCCTGCTGCTCTACCCGGTGCTGGCCACTCGCGGCCGCTACCGCCTACCCGCTGTTCACTTCGAAACCCGTTGAGGATCATGAGAATTCGTGTAATCAACCCGAATACCACGGCCGCCATGACGGCGGTGATCGACCAGTGTGCCCGGGGCGTCGCGGCTCCGGGCACGGTGGTGGAGTCGGTCACCTCGGGTATGGGACCCGCCTCCATCGAGAGCCACTACGACGAGGCGCTCGCCGTGCCGGGGCTGCTCGCCGAGATCGCGCGGGGCGAGGTGGAGGGCGCGGACGGGTACGTCATCGCGTGCTTCGGCGATCCGGGCCTGTACGCCGCGCGGGAGCTGGCGCGCGGGCCGGTGATCGGGATCGCCGAGGCCGCCATGCACACCGCGAGTCACCTCGGCCGCGGCTTCAGCGTGGTCACCACCCTGGCCCGCACGGTCGGGCAGGCCGAGGATCTGGCCGAACGCTATGGCATGCAACGGTTCTGCCTCGGCATCCACGCCACCGACATCCCGGTGCTGGAGCTCGAGGATCCGAAGGTGCGCGGTGTGATCGCCGACGCCTGCCGCGCCGCGGTCGCCGCCGACGGTTCCGACGCGATCGTGCTCGGCTGCGCGGGCATGGCGGATCTGTGCGAATACCTGACCGCCGAGGCCGGAGTGCCGGTCATCGACGGGGTCGCCGCGGCCACCCTGTCGGTGCAGTCGCTGGTCACCCTCGGTCTGCGCAAGTCCGGGTACGGTGAATTCGCGGCCCCGCTGCCCAAGCAGTACACCGGCCTGCTCGCGGAGTTCGGCACCGACGAGGCGAGCCGGTGAGCAAGTCACTTCACCGTAATTCCGGCATGCTTTCGGCCGGAATCCACGTGAACAGGCGGCCGAAGGAATGCGGGGATCCCGGCCGAAAGCACGCCGGGAACATGGGGGTGCACACACACGCCGGGAATATGGGGGTGCACACAATAGAACCGAATACCGAGGAGGTGCGATCATGACCCTGCCGCCGGACTTCCTGGCCTCCATCGGGGCCCGGCTGCGCGACGTGGATGCCGACCTCGCACGCCACTACCCCGGCGATCGGGCCGGTCAGCCCGTCCATACCGCATATGTATCCGGCGCCGATGCCGCGAAGGAGCTGCCGCACGAATGGGGTACGGCCGCAACGGAACTGGCCGACCGCCACGCGGATCTGCTGACCGAGCTGGCCGGGGCGGACGTGCTGGCCCGGGTGCGGGATACCCTGGCGCAGCGGCCGATCCAGGATCTGCGGCTGGACTTCGAGGACGGCTACGGCACCCGCGGCGACGAGGTCGAGGATCGCGACGCGCTGCATGCCGGGCAGGTGCTGGCCACCCTCCCCGCGACCGTGTCGTCCCGGGGCATCCGCATCAAGGGACTGACCGCCGCAGAATACGGACGCGCGCTGCGGACCCTCGACCTGGTGCTGGAGGGCGCCGGGGGCGTGCCGGAGGGCTTCGTGTTCACCGTGCCGAAGATCCGCGTGGCCGAGCAGGCCGATCTCGCGGTGCGGGTGTGCGAGGCGCTGGAGTCGGCGCACGGACTGCCTTCCGGCGCTTTGCGTTTCGAGCTGCAGATCGAGAGCCCGCAGGCGGTGATCGCCGCCGACGGCACCGCCACCGTCGCGCAGGCCATCCACCGCAGCGCCGGACGCTGCAGCGGATTGCATTACGGCACCTACGATTACAGCGCCGCCTGCGGGATCTCCCCGCAGTTCCAGTCGCTGGAACATCCGGTCGCCGACCATGCCAAGGCGGTCATGCAGGCCGCCGCCGCGCAGACCGGCGTGTGGGTGTGCGACGGCTCCACCCAGGTGGCCCCCGTCGGCACCGACGACGAGGTGGCCGCGGCCGTCTCGCGCCACTTCCGGCTGGTCACCCGGTCCCTGGAGCGCGGCTACTACCAGGGCTGGGATATGCATCCCGGTCATCTGGTCACCCGCTGGCTGGCGACCTTCACCTTCTTCCGGGGCGCCCTGCAGGCCGCGGCGCCGCGCATCGACCGATACCTGCAGCGCCAGGGCGGCGCCGTCGTCGACGAACCGGCGACCGCGCAGGCGCTGGCCACGGTCGTCCTGCGCGGGCTCGACTGCGGCGCCTTCGGACCCGAGGACGTCACGGCGCTGGCCCCGGCCGCCACCGTCGACGTGCTGAACAGTTTGCGAGAAAGGAAACTCCCCACTAAATGACCGCCGTGCCAAACGATTTCACCCTCCTGCCCGATCTCGCCGTGCGCTCGCTCGGCGGCGCCGTCGTCTGGGCCAACGACGAGTCGTTCGCGGAGAAGGAAAACCTGATCCGCCCCGAGGCGTCGACGTTCTCCACCGAAACCTTCGGGCACAAGGGCAAGGTCTACGACGGCTGGGAGACCCGGCGCCGACGGCGATCCGGCGGCGGCGCGCCCACCTCCGACGACTGCGACGAGGCGATCGTGCGGCTCGGCGTGCCCGGGGTGATCCGCGGCGTGATCGTCGATACCGCGTGGTTCAAGGGCAACTATCCGCCGGAGGTCTCGGTGGAGGCGATCGCGATCGAGGGCTACCCGCCCGCCGAGCAGATCGCGGCCCGGCCCGGGTGGACCACGATCGTCGCCCGCGCCAAGGTCGACGGCGATACCGCCAACGCCTTCACCGTCGAGTCGGAGCAGCGCTTCACGCATGTGCGGCTGCGGATGTTCCCCGACGGCGGCGTGGCCCGGCTGCGCGTGCACGGCGAGGCGAAACCCGATCTGCGCCTGCTGGGTTCGGGCCCGTTCGACCTGGCCGCGCTGGAGAACGGCGGGCGCGTCGTCGACTGCTCCAACCGCTTCTACTCCTCGCCGCAGAACCTGCTGCTGCCCGACCGCGCCCGCATCATGGGCGAGGGCTGGGAGACCGCGCGACGGCGCGACGGCGGCAACGACTGGGTGCGGGTGCGGCTGACCGGCGAGGGCATCCCGGCCATGGTCGAGGTCGACACCTCCTACTTCCTGTTCAACAGCCCCGGCGCGGCCACCCTGACCGGCATCCGCGCCGACGGCACCGAGGTGGAACTGCTGGCGCGCACCGATCTACAGCCCGACACCCGGCACCGATTCCCGATCGAGGCGGCCGAGCCGGTCACCGAGGTGCGGCTGGACGTCTTCCCGGACGGCGGATTCGCCCGGCTGCGGGTCTTCGGCACGCTCACCGAGTCGGCGCGGGACCGGCTGCTCGCCGAGCCGCTGTTCGGTGCGCTCGCCGACGATGCCGTCGACCGGCTGCGGGACGAGCTGGAGTGATATGAGCGCCTTCGATGTGTACCCGCGCGATATGGTCGGCTACGGGCCGAATCCGCCGCATCCCCACTGGCCCGGGGAGGCGAATATCGCCGTGCAGTTCGTGCTCAACTACGAGGAGGGCGGCGAGAACAACGTCCTCGACGGCGACGAGGGCTCGGAAACCTTCCTCTCCGATATCGTTCCGGCCCAGGCGTTTCCGAACCGGCACCTGAGCATGGAAACGCTCTACGAGTACGGCTCCCGGGCCGGGCTGTGGCGGGTGCTGCGGGCGTTCGAGAGCCGCGACATTCCGCTGACCGTCTTCGCGGTGGCGCGGGCGCTGGAACGCAATCCCGAAGCGGTGGCGGCGTTCCGGCGGCTCGGCTACGAGATCGCCTGTCACGGGCTGCGCTGGATCTCGTATCAGATGGTGGATCCGGAGACCGAGCGCAAGCATCTGGCCGAGGCGGTGCGGATCATCACCGAGCTGTTCGGTGAACCGCCGCGCGGTTGGTATACCGGGCGGGATTCGCCGCAGACCCGCGAGCTGGTGGTCGAGCACGGCGGCTTCACCTACGATTCCGACTCCTACGCCGACGACCTGCCGTACTGGGTTCGCGTGCAGGACCAGGATCATCTGGTGGTGCCGTACACGTTGGAGGCCAACGACATGCGGTTCTCCTCGCCCGCCGGTTTCGCCAACGGCGACGAATTCTTCGCCTACCTGAAGGACGCCTTCGACGTGCTCTACGCCGAGGGCGCCGAGGGGTCTCCGAAGATGCTGTCGGTGGGCCTGCACTGCAGGCTCATCGGCCGCCCCGCGCGGGCGGCGGCGCTGGGCCGGTTCCTGGATTACGTGCAGTCGCACGACAAGGTGTGGCTGGCCCGCCGGATCGATATCGCCGAGCACTGGGCGAAGGTGCACCCGCCGCGCTAGGGCTCGCGGTGGCGTTCGAGCCGCTCCAGTTCGACTGCGCGGCGCATGGTTTCGCGGGCGCGGGTGCGGTCGCCCGCGTAGTCGTAGGCGCGGGCGGCGCGGTAGTTGGTGCGCCAGTTCTCCGGGTCCGCCTCCCATTCCGTGCGGACCTGCTCGAAAAGCGCTTCCGCGGCGGCCTTCTCGATGCGGCCGGACGGGCGGCGCGGCAGATCGGAGACGTCGAGTTCGCCGCCCTCGTCGTGCATCCGGCGAGCCAGCCTCTGATGGGCCAGCGCGGCACGAAGACTGGTACCGATGATCCATACGCCCAGGACGGGCAGGATCAGCACCCCGATACCCATGGCCACGGCGGCGATCTCGCCGGAACCTATGAGCTCCACCGCGATCCGCCCCAGCAGCACGAAGTAGAACGCCAGCGCCAGCACCAGGAACGCGATGAAGCCGACCTTCACCGCGACTTGGCGCCGGGTATCGGAATCGCTCACGCCTCCGCCTCGCCGGCGCTCGGCTCCGTCGTGCGCGATGCACCCTGTGTCATCGGTTCACTCGCAAGCTCGCTCACGGTCTCGCTCACAGGTCCAGCAGCGGATCGAGGCCGACGGTGAGCCCCGGGCGGCCGCCGATCTGCCGCACGCCGAGCAGCACGCCGGGCGCGAAGGAGGTGCGGTCCATCGAGTCGTGGCGGATGGTCAGCGTCTCGCCCTGGGTGCCGAACAGCACCTCCTGATGCGCGACGAGCCCGGCCAGGCGCACCGAATGCACCCGCACGCCGTCCACGCTCGCGCCGCGGGCGCCGTCGAGTTCGGTGGTGGTGGCGTCGGGGCTCGGCCCCACCCCGGCGTTCTTGCGCGCCTCGGCGATGATGCCCGCCGTGCGGTAGGCGGTGCCGGACGGCGCGTCGGCCTTGTTCGGGTGATGCAGTTCGATCACCTCCACCGAGTCGAACCAGCGGGCGGCCTGCTCGGCGAACCGCATCGACAGCACCGCGCCGATGGCGAAGTTGGGCGCGATGAGCACGCCGACCTCCGGCTTGCCCGCCAGCCAGCCGCGCACCTGCTCCAGCCGGGCCTCGTCGAATCCGGTGGTGCCGACCACGGCGTGAATCCCGTGCTCCACCAGCCACTGCAGATTCGGCATCACCACGTCGGGATGGGTGAAGTCGACGACCACCTGGGTGCCCGCGTCGGCGAACGCGTCCAGTGCGTCGTCCTTGTCCACCCGGGCGACCAGCTCCAGATCGTCGGCCGCCTCGGCCGCCGCGCAGATCGCCTGCCCGACCTTGCCGTGCGCGCCGAGCACACCCACGCGGATCCGGTTCGTGGCCACCCTGAACTCCTCACATACCGTTCGACAGTCTCCGCCGAGCCTACTGTTTGCGCGGTTGCGCCCGCGGCGACCCCACCGGCTCGACGTCGCATGTCACACGGCCCGCCGCCACCGAATCGCCAACTCATCGCCACATGCGCATGATTGCGCATGTGGGACGGTTCCGGTTACCGTCTCCCCGTGACTTCGATCCACGAACGCGCCGCCGCCTTCGAACGCGACCACGTCCGCCGCGAACTCGTTGCCGGGCAGCATGTTTGGAACTATCGTAGCGGCGGCGCCGGCGATCCGGTGCTGTTGCTCACCGGCGGCGCCGGAATCGCGATCGCGTGGCTGGATCTGACGCCCGCGCTGTTCCCCCACTTCCGCAGCGTGGCCGTCGACTACCCGGTGACCGTCTCGCGCGGCACGGACCTCACCGACGGCCTGCTCGCCGTCCTCGACGCCGAGGGCATCGACCGGGCGCACGTGATCGGCCAGTCCGCCGGCGGGATGTTCGCCGAGGTGCTGGCGCAGCGGGCGCCCGACCGCATCCGCTCGCTGACGCTCACCTCGACCGGTCTGTACGGCCCCGAGGATGTCGAGCGCCTGCGCGGGCGGATCGTCACGACCCGATCCACGCCGTGGGAGCAGACCCGCGCTTCCATCCGGGCCGCCCTGCGCACCACCTGGGAGGACGCCGACGAGGCCGAGTTCTGGATCGAGCAGGTGGAGGCGGCCACCGACCTCGCGGGCAGCGAGGGCACGGTCAACTCCTACCAGCGACTATTGGAACTCGCGGAGAACCTCGAGGAGCTGCTGCGGGAGCCGACCTGGCAGGGCCCGACATTGATCGTGCGCGCCGATGACGACGTGCTGATCACCCCGGAGCAGACCCAGCGCCTCATCGATCTGCATCCGGGATGCGAAGTCCGCACCTTCGCCGACGGCGGCCACTCCCTGCTACTCAGCCGCCCGGCCGACTACGCCGCCACGGTGACGGAATTCCTGCTGCGGCACAGCATTTCTCCGGCGAGAAGCGTGCCGGAATAGCCGGTGGGGTGCGCCGGTGCCGGAGACGGTGGGGCAACGCCGGAGTGTGCCGAAATGACGTGAGGCAGCCCCGGAACGTGCCGGAAAGACGGGAAGGCAGCGCCGGTGCAGACACCCGAGTGAGCGCCCATCCTCGTCATCCCGGCGTGATTTTGGCCGGGATCTACCGCGGGATTCCGGCTGAAGCGTGCCGGAATGACGGTGGGGTGCGCGGTCAGTCGAAGACGATGACCTGGCGCAGCCCGTGCCCGGCGGCCAGTTCGTCCATGGCGTGGTTGATGTCCTCGAGCCGGATGCGCGACGACACCAGCCGTTCCACCGGCAGTCCGCCCTCGCGCCACATCCGCACATACTCCGGGATATCGCGCGCGGGCACCGCCGAACCGAGATAGCTGCCGACGATGGACCGGCCCTGTGCCACCAGGCCGAGGGGCGAAATACTGGCCCGCGCTTCGGGATTGGGCAGTCCGACGGTGACCGTCGTGCCGCCGGGCCCGGTCGCGGCCACGGCCGTTTCGAAGGCCCGTACGTTTCCCGCGGCCTCCACCACGACGTCCGCCTGAATACCCTGCTCGGCCAGCTGCGCGGGAGTGTAGACCTGCGTGGCGCCGAGTTCGGTTGCCAGCGACAGCTTCTCGGGCAGGGTGTCCACGGCGATCACCTCGCAGCCGAGGTCCTTGCGCAGCGACGCCGCCACCAGCACCGCCGCCATTCCGACCCCGCCGAGGCCCACCACCATGATGCGGTCGCCCGGGCCGGGCCGCGCCGAATTCAGCAGCGCCCCACCGCCGGTCAGCACCGCGCAGCCGAGCACCGCCGCCACGTCCGGCGGCACGTCGTCGTCGACCGGGACCACCGAGCGGCGGTCCACCACGGCGTGGGTGGCGAAGCCGGAGACGCCGAGATGGTGGTGCACCGGCTCGCCGCGGCGCAGCAGCCGTCGCCCGCCGCCGAGCAGTTCACCGGTGTTGTTGGACATGCTGCCGGTGATGCAGGGGGTGCGGCCGTTGGTGGCGCAGCCCTCGCAGTCGCCACACCGCGGCAGGAAGGTCATGACGACTCGCTGCCCCACCTCGATATCGCCGCCGCCGGGTCCGACCTGCTCGACCCGCCCGGCGGCCTCGTGCCCGAGCAGCATCGGCACCGGCCGCACCCGGTTTCCGTCCACGACCGAGAGGTCCGAGTGGCACAGCCCGGCGGCCTCGATCCGCACCAGCAGCTCGCCCGGACCGGGCTCGCCGAGGTCCAGCTCGTCGACGACGAGCGGCTTCGACTCGGCATACGGCGTCGCATCGCCGATTCGTTCCAGCACAGCACCGCGAATCCTCATTCGTCAGACGCTACCGCCTGCGGGCCGCCCGGTGTCCCGGACGGTTCCCCGAGACCGTCGCGAATCGGCACCGACCGGCGCATAATCGCTCCAGACGCCGAGACCGATCGATGAGGCGAGCCCATGAAGACAACCTCCCCCACGCGCGGATTCAACGCCCTGATCACCGGCTCCTTCGGCCGGATCGCCCGCACCTACGACAGCCCGCTGCTGCAGCACATCGTCTACCGTCCGCCGCAGGATCAGGTGATCGGCGAACTGCGCGCCGCCGGATCCCGTCGCATCGCCGATATCGGCTGCGGCACCGGCATTCTCACCACTCGCATCGAGCGCGAACTGCGACCGGACCAGATATTCGGCGTCGACGCCTCCCCCGGGATGCTCGCGCAGGCCCGGGCGCGCTCCGCCCGGGTGACGTGGCTGTCCGCTCCCGCCGAGCGCCTGCCCTTCGGCGACGAGACCCTCGACGCCGTGGTCACGACCAGTGCCTTTCACTTCTTCGACCAGCCCGCCGCACTCGCCGAGTTCGCCCGCGTGCTCGCGGCCGGCGGTCTCGTCGCGGTGTCCACGGTGAATCCCGCCGGTCGCGTGAACCGTCCGGTGGCGCAGCTCACCCGCACCACGCGCAGCCCGTACCACGCGCCGTCACCGTCGGAGGTGCGAAAGATGGTGCGCGAGGCCGGATTCGAGATCGTAGACCAGCGGCGCATCCACCGCCCCCTGCCGCGCTGGCTGATTCCGGACGTAATCACCGTGGGCCGCAAGCTCTAGGCGCACCTCCGCCGCAGGTGCGACGCTGGGGACGGCTGCGCTGAGCAGGCCGTTCAGGCGCGGGTCATCAGTGTGCGGTCGACCGTGCGCGGGGAGAACAGGCCGATGATGCGCAGCATCGCCGCGTATCGGGGGACCATCCGCACCGGGCGCTCGGCGATCGCCTTTACCATCCACTCCGCCGCCTGCTCGGTCGTGAGACCCGGCATGGCGCGGTATTTGGCGGTCGGCGAGCTCATCGCGGTGTGCACGAGCGGGTAGTGGATCGAGGTGAAGGCGATGCCGTCGGCGGCGAGTTCCCCGTCGGCGCTGCGGCCGAATCCGGCCAGCGCGGCCTTCGACGCGTGATAGGCCGCCAGCCGCGGCGACGTGTCGGCGGCGATCGTCCACGTTCCGACGTTGACGACATGCCCCGCACCCCGCGCCAGCATCTCCGGCAGCAGCCCGAGGGTGAGCTGCACAGCGCCGAAGTAGTTGACGGCCATGGTGCGGTGGAAATCGTGCAGCCGGTCGAGGGATTCGGTCAGCGGGCGCCGGATCGAGCGGGCCGCGTTGTTGATCAGGACGTCCACGCCGCCATAGGTATCGGTCACCCAGCGCACCAGTTCGCCGACCTGGTCGGTGTCGGACATATCGCAGACGCGAATCTCGGCCTTGCCTCCGGACGAAGCGATCTCGTCGCGCAACTGTTCGAGTTCGTCACCCCGGCGCGCGACCAGGATCAGCTCCGCACCCGCACCGGCCAGCCGCACCGCGGTCGCCCGCCCGACCCCGGCCGACGCCCCGGTGAGCAGAATCCGTTTGCCCGCAACCGGTTTCCCACCCCGCACGCGCGTGCCGCCGACGGGGCGCAGCAGCCGATGCATGACCGCCCGCCTGACCCGCCTGCGCACTCCGCCGCTACCCGTGGATTCCGGCTCGATCGACCCCATGCGCCCAGTCAACCACGGTGGATTGCCGGACACGAGCAACCGGCCCTTACCACGACGGCAGGCAACACCTCACCGAGGTCCTGGCACCATGTCGGAAGACCCGGCCGCACTCGAGGCGAGCGGGAACCGAACCGGTCGACACCTCGGCACCGGCCGGAACGCGACTCGCGGACGAGAGGTGACTCATGACTGCCGAACTGCGTGCTCTCACCGTCCATATAGACACCGGACGATGGAGCGGAACGGTGCTCGAGGCGGTGGATCTCGTCGTGCGCCCCGGCCGGATCACCGCGGTGCTCGGTGCGCCGGGCGCGGGAAAATCCATGATCGCCTCGGCGCTCACGGGACAATTGCCCGCCGCGGCGAAACATCGGGGCCAGGTCCGGATCAACGATGAGGTCGTCCACGATCGGCAGTGGCAGACGCTGCGTGGCCGCGTCGTCGGATACGTGCCGCAAGACGGTGTGACCGCCTTCGGATCCGAAGAGACGGTGGGCGCGCAGCTGCGCGCTCTGGCACGGCACCACCGAGCGTGGAGTGTCGAGCGAGCATGCGCCGCAGCGTATTACCCGGCCGACGCCGCGGACCTGCTCCCGAGCCAGAACTCCGCGGGCCAGATCCAGCGCGCGGCCCTCGCCGCGGCGCTGCTGCCCGCGCCACCCATCCTGATCGCGGACGGACCCACCAATTCCCTCGACGCGGGAACGGCTTGCGCGGTGTGGAAATCGTTGCGCGACTATGCCGACTCCGGTGCGGCGGTACTCGTCGTCAGTAACGAGGTGCGGATGCTGGCGGCCGGTGGTTTCGCCGACCGAATGGTGATCGTGGACGAGGGCCGGGTCCGCGCGGCGGGCTCAACCGCGCAACTGGCCCGATCGACCGACCCGTACGTTCGAGCGCTTCTCGGGTCGCCCTTCTGAGAGAATTCTCGGACGCCGAGCGAAGGCGCAGTTCGGGCCATTCCCGCATACGGCCGTGAGCAGGACGGTGACGATTGGGTATGACACATGTTGAGGGGCCGGGTGCCGTAGTCGGCCCGGCGGAGCCGGTTCGGATGGTCCGCGGGCATCGCCTCGTCCGGACCGTGATCGCCGCGGTCCTGTTCGCCGGTCTCGCGGCGTGCGGCGATACGGCGCAGCAGGGGCCCGATTCGACTGTGGTCTCCACCACTCGGCCCAGCAGTCCGTCCGGTATTCCGGATCTGACTGCGGGCGAGGAGATCGCGCGCGGGATCCAGGTGCCCTGGGGCCTGGCGTTCCTTCCGGACGGGGCGGCGCTCGTGGCGGAGCGCAATTCCGGTGCGATCCTGCGGGTTTCGCCCGGTTCCGCGCCGCAGCAGGTGTACCGGATGCCGGATGTGGTGGCGCGCGGCGAGGGCGGGCTGCTCGGGGTGGCGGTTCCTCCGGACCATGCCGAGAACCGCTATGTTTATGCCTATTTCACCGCCGCGAACGACAACCGGATCGTGCGGTTCCGGCTCGACGGCCCGCCGGAGGTGATCTTCAGCGGAATCGCCAAGTCCGGCAATCACAATGGGGGCCGGATAGCCTTCGGCCCGGACGGCATGCTGTACGCCGGGACCGGCGACGCCGGACGGGAGGACCGTTCCCAGGATCCCGCGAGCCCCAACGGCAAGATCCTGCGCCTCACACCCGACGGCCTTCCGGCGCCGGGCAATCCGATCCCCGGCTCACCCGTCTACAGCCTCGGCCACCGTAACGTGCAGGGGCTCGCGTGGGATCCGGCGGGCCGCCTGTACGCCGCCGAATTCGGCCAGAACGACTTCGACGAGATCAACCTCATCGAGCCGGGCCGCAACTACGGCTGGCCCGAGGTCGAGGGCACCGGCGACACCGATGGCGGCCGCTTCACCAATCCGCTGGTCACCTGGACGACGCAGGAAGCCTCCCCCTCCGGCATCGCCATCACCGCAAACACGTTGTACGCCGCGGCATTACGGGGCGAACGGCTCTGGACGGTGCCACTGCGGGACGGCAAGCTGGGCGAGCCCACGGCGGAACTTCGAGACTACGGCCGCCTCCGCACTGTCGAGGTCGCCCCCGACGGCTCCCTCTGGCTCACCACCTCCAATACCGACGGCCGCGGCGACATTCGCGAGGGAGACGACCGCATACTGCGATTCCCGGCCCGGTGATTCACCTTCAGTACGAGGTGATTATGTGGCCGGGAGTCCATGTGCCCCAACGTTGGACATGGTCGATGCCGACCCGGGCAGGTTGGGCACCGGGGACCAGGGGAACGAACCGCTCGAGCGAACCCCAGTCCCGGTCCCAGTCGTTGTTCAGGTAGGCCGGGACGTCGCGCGCGGTGAACAGCAGCTGAGTCCAGCCGAGCGGTCCCCCGCCGTCGTGGCCCTGCCACATATTGGTGATGGTGGCGCCGTTGCGGTCCGGCAGGATCCGGTATTCGGGCAGCGTGGAGACGCCCGCGTGGGTGGGCAGGTGGTTCTGGCAGGGGAAATTCAACCCGACCGACCAGTCGAGCAGCACCGGCGTCTGTGTGCCCAGCACCGTGCTCAGGGTCTGCGTCCGGGGAACGCGTGGCGGCGTCACCGCGAGCCACTGGTCCTTGCCGAGGTCCTTGTCGTCGGCCACCAGCCGCACCACATCGGCGTCGCCCGGCAATTGATCCAGCGGCACACGGAGGTTCCGCCACATCGGCGAGGGCCCGATATCGATCGGCACCACACTGCCGCGGGATACGACGTCCCCGCCCGGCTGTGTACTGCCGTATTCGACTTCCACGCGCTGGCCGGGATGTTCGACGCCGTCGGCATCGACCGAGCGGATCCGCCCGGCGACCGCGACGGAGAGGATCGGCCCGCGCGCCGGGTCATTCGCTCCCGGCAGCCGGTACCAGCCGGTGGTCAGCGCCGCCGGGACCTGGCTGCCGTCGCGGTAACTGCCGAGAACGGGCGTGGTGGCGGGATCGAGCCCGAAGGGCAGGGATACGCCGCTGCCGTTGATTCCGGTGCCGCGCGAGGTATCCGATTGCGAGCCCGCCGATTTGGCGGCGTCGCGCAGCTCGTCCGGATCGTCGGACACCGAATTCGCCCTGCCCGTGGTGGATTCGACCTCGTCGGAGGTCAGTACCGGCGCGACGCCGTTCGGGTCGAACCCGCTCGCCCCGGCACCGGCCAGCGCGGTCGCGGCGTCACCGTCGAGCGGGCGCAGCATGGAGGCGTTCGGATCGGTTTCCACCAGCACGTCGTCGGCCATGCCGCAGCCGCCGGAGAAGGTCGCGGCCAGGTTCGACTGCGCCAAGGAGTACGAGGGGTACTGCGCCACCGCCGCTTTGGCGAACGACAACACCTCGAACAGCACCATCCCCGCCGCAACCAGCGCCAGCACGGGTATCCGCGCCACCCGATCGGATGCCGAACCGGCACGCGGCGGCCGCGGCGGCCGGATGTGGAACCACCCGGCGGCGGCCAGCGCCAGCACCGCCAAACCGGCTGCGGCGGTGGACAATCCCTTACCCGCGATCGTAGGCGCCTTGTCCCACCAGGGAACTCCCCACGACGAGACATACCAGTAGCCGTTGGCGCCCACGAACGTCAACGCCAGCGCGAAGAAGACCGCGGCGGCGAACAGCGCCCGATTACGCAGCGGACCCATGACTCGGGGACCGATCGCCACCGCGGTCAACGCCGCGACGCAGGCGGCGAGCCCGGCGAACACGCCGAACTGGTGGGTCCACTTGGTCGGCGAGAACATCATCAGAACCATTGCCGCGAAGGTGATCCCGACGATGCGCCGCGACGGCCCCGCCGCGGTTCCGGGGATATGCCCGCCGCGGCGCAGCATGGTCGCCACGCACACCACCAGCCCGAGCAGCATCATGAACATGCCGAACCTGCGGGTGAGCCAGCCGTCCGTATTGATCTGCAGCAGATACTGGTAGCGCAGGAACTCGAAGAACCACGACTCCCCGGGGCCGATCAGCCCGTGCACGTGGAACATCTCCAGCGCCGCCGCCAGGGTCCGATCGGCGAAGACCACCGTCAGCACCACCAGCCCGGCCGCGGCGCCCGGCAGCAGCAGCGACAGATAGCCCACGCTCCGGGCCCGCTGCATCAGAATCGCGGTGATGCCCCGCGCCCCGGCCAGCAGCGCACCGATACAGATCAGCCCCGACGGGGCGACCGTCAGCGTGAACGCCGCGACGATGACCGCGAAGGCCGCGGGCAGCAGCCGCCGGGTGGCCAGGGCGCGTTCGACCGACACCCAGGTGAGCAGAACCCCCAGCGCCACATACGGTTCCGCACGCAGGCCGTTGTTGTAGGGCAGCCAGAACGCCAGGAACACCAGCGCGCTGGTCCACACGACGACCGCGCGGGTGTGCACCGCCGCGCCGAGCCGGGGCAGCACCTCGCGGCTGATGACCCACCACGCGACCACGGCCACCGCGAGCGTGGGCAGCCGCACCCACGGGCTCACCGTCGATACGTGCGTCATCCACGCGATCACATCGGTGTACGGGGTGTAGAACGGTCCCTCGTCGACGCTGAACCACCGGTAGTAGTTCGACATGAACCCCGAACTCCGTGCGCCGCGGGCCATTCCGAGGATGTACCCGTCGTCGGAGGTGTTCGCGCCGATGAAATGCCACACCAGCAGCACCGCGAACACCACGCCGTCGACGGGCCGCAGCCGCCACCACCGCTGCGGCAGAAAGCGTCTCGTGGCCCGGCCGTCCGTGCCGTCCAGGCGATGCAGCGCCAGCAGCGAGATCAGCGTCGCGAGCAGGCACAGCGCGATCACGAGGAGCTTCAGCGGGGTGGGCGAGGTGGAGAAGCGCGAGTCGACGTCGATATTCACCCGCATGCCGTCCGGCACCGCCCCGGTGAGGTCGGTGAACACGCCGACCACCTGCGGGCGCAGATCGGAAGCGGAGGTGTTCCCCGCGACCGTGGGCCCATTCGCCGCGTCCGTCGCCCCGTTCGCCGCGTCCGTCGCCCCGTTCGCCGCAACCGTCGCCCCATCGACCGCGACCGTCGTTCCGGCCGCGGACATCTCGACCGCCAGCGCACACCCCTGCCCGCGAATCGCCTCGACCGGCGCCGACCACAGCAGGGTGTTGCGGGAGACCACATCCACCCGGCCCGGGCGGTCGGCGGTATCGGGGACGACCTTGACGACGAATCCGTAGCGCTCGGCATCCGGCGACTGGCGCGGAACGGTCGACACGGCGACGCCACCGGCGTCGGCCAGCTCGGTCAGCGCCGCACACGGTATCCGGGCCGACAGCTGCTGCGGCGCATACGAAGTCAGCGGCGACTCGATGCTGCCCGCGGTCCCGGCCTGCGGCCAGGTCACCGATGCGGATTCCATGCGCACCGGAAGGAACGGCACCAGCACCGCCAGCACCACGGCGAGCAGACCGGAGAGCATCGCGACCGTCCGCGCCCGGCCCCCGGCAAGTTTCGGTTGCCCCGTCCCGCGATCGGGCGCTTCGACAGACGGCTTCCCCGCCCGCACCACAGTGTCAGCCACGGCTGCCGATCGTAGCGGAATAGTTACCGCGTAAAACTAAAGGAAAGCTGAGGAATCAGTCCGCGGCGACCGGCGGCAGCTCCGCCGGGACCGGAGGCCAGGCCAGCGGAGTCACCCGGGGCGGACGCTGCAGCGGATTCTCGTCCCAGTCGACGCCGACGCCCACCCATGCCTTGGGCCGATCGAACCGGGTCTCCTGCGCGGCGAACTTGGTGCGGCGGAAGGATATCTCCCCGAAGAAGTCGCCGCCGGAGAAATCGCTCCGGCCGCCGTCGAACCAGGCGTCGGCGAAGGAGACGGCGCCGTGGTACTCGGCGCCGGAGAAATCGACCACCTCGGTACCGGTACGACGCCAGCGGGCCCGGATGCCCAACCGGGCGCCGTCGAAGCTGGCGCGCGCACCGTAGAAACGGGTTCCGGCGAACGAGAGACGGGCACAATCGAATTCGGCGCCGTCGAGCCGGACCCGGGCGCCGTCGAAGGTGGCGCCGTCGAAGGTGGTGGTCTCGGCGTGGAAACGGGCATCGGCGAAGGTGGTGTGCTCGCCGGAGAAGGTCGCGCCGTCGAATCGGAGACGGGGGCCGCCGAATTCGGCGCCCTCGAACGACACCCGCCCGCCGAAGCTCACGTTGGCGAAGCTCGTTCCGGCCCGGCCGAGATTCGACGCCTCCGCGCGGGCCCCGGTGAACTTGGCGCCCCGGAACAGTGCCGCATCGGCGAAGGTGGCGGCGTGGAAGGTGACGTGCTTGCCGAGAAATTCGACCTGCTCGAAGTTCGCGGTCCTGGTCCCGGTGAATACCGCCCCGCGGAAATGCGTATGCGCCCCCGCGAAGACCGCGTACCGGAAGTCGACATCCTCCAGCACGGCGTCGTCGAAGTTGAAATTGTAGGTGGACCACGATATTTCGGCCGACTGCCGCAGATGCGACACGATCACGGCGACGATCGTGCGGCGCACCTCGCTGTCGTTCTGCCGGAACTGATAGGCCCGCTCGACCTCGATGCCGCCCCTGTGCTCGAGCGGGGTCGCGGATCGTTCGGGCCCGGCCACCGGCCGAACCTCCTTCCGCGATACCAGGTGGTTCATCCCCTCGCGCGGATCGTAGGGCAGCCGCAGATATCCGCACAGCACATCGATGCACTGCTGCCGCCGCCCGCGCGCGCTGAATTCGTCTGCGACACCGGCCATCGCGTACACACCGGCGATCCGCACCGCCACATCCGGATCGCCCAATTGTTTCGCCGCCGCCCCGAACAGCTCGGCGAACCGGCCGCGCTCGTTGTCACGCTGGCGGCGATACGCGACCACGAGCGCCACCGCGCCGCCGATCCCCGCCGTCACCGACAGCGCGATCTTGGTCAGGTCGACCTGATTCGGTGTCTCGGATTTCGCCCCGAGCAGCAACCACAGTGCCCACCAGGCGAACCCGGCAATCACCAGACCGCCCACCACTGCCGTCACCACCGACAGCAGCAGCGCCGATCGTCTCATCCGCTGGCTCAGTCGCCGACCGAACCGCCCCCGCCGCCACATAGCCGCATGGTAGCGGCAAATCGCCACCCACCGCAGGGTGGGCGGCGATTTCCCTTACGCCACCTAACTTTTCAGGCGGGCGGGCTCGCCCGCGCCGCGGCCCGACTCCCCCGCACCCGATACCCGCAGCCACCCGGCCTTTTCAGGCAGCCACGCTCGCCCGGGCTGCCGCGCGACTCCCCCGCACCCCGATACCCGCAGCCACCAGGCACGCCGCGGCGACCACCGCCACGAACCACGGGAACACCGTCCCCATCCCCCACGTGGTCGCCGCCCACCCGGCCACGATGGTCGGCAGTGCCATCGAGGTGTAGGCGAGCAGGTAGTACGCCGACATGGTCTCGCCCCGCTTGTGTTGCGGCACAACGTTGGACAGGTGGCGCAGCGATCCGCCGAAGCCGAGCCCGAAGGTGCCGCCCAGCAGCACACCGGCGATCAGCACCACCACCCAGTTGTGGGTCGACAGCGCCGGAATGGTCAGCACCAGCGCGACCGCCATGCCGGTATCGCCGCCGATGGCCGCGCGCCGGGCCGGAATTCCGGTGGCGAACAGCTGCGCCAGCGCACCCGCGGTCGCGGTGGACGCGACGACCGCGCCGCCGAACACCAGGTTGTGCACGCCGGTCTTCTCCGCGGCCAGCGTCGGATACAGCGACAACAGCACGCCCAGCACCGACCAGGCCGCCATCACGCCCAGCGCCGAGAACCAGAAGTCGGCGCGGATCTCCGGCGGCACAGCCGGTTTGGCGATCCGGATGGGCCCGGCGACGCGCTTGGTGTGGGTCTCCTCCATCACCACCACGCCGACCCCGATCAGCACGCACAGCACCGTGATCACCAGGTACGGGGTGCGCAGCGGGTGCGGAACGTACTGCGCCAGCAGCGCCGAGCCCAGAATCGCCACGGCCATACCGACGTTGAACGCCACACCCGTCAACTGCCCGGAGCGCGCGCCGTTCTTGGGCCGCAAGTCCAACAGAGCCGCGGCGCCGGACACCACGGTCGCACCGACCGCTATGCCGTGCAGCGCCCTGGCCACCAGCAACATCGCGACATTGTCGGCCAGCAGGAACACCACCAGGCCGACGATCATGGTGGCCAGGGCGCCCAGCAGCACCGGCTTGCGGCCCACCACGTCGGAGATCTTCCCCGATACCAGCACCGCGCCCAGCGCGGCGATCGCGTACACGGCGAACACGATCGTGGTCGTCAGCGGTGTGAAGTGCCACTCCTGCTGGTAGAGGCCGTACAGGGGCGCCGGCGCGCCGGACACTCCGAGCGCGACGCCACTGGCCACCAGAATCAAGGCGTAGGCCCAGGATTGTGTCGTCCGCTCGACCGGGGAAACAGCCACAGTCGCTGCCATCGCTCGCTCTCCATCAGGTAGGTTTGATTACGATCGAACCCAACAACCCTAACGCCGGTACGATTCCCATCAAACCGTCGGTGAGGTAGATCATGACGGAAACCAAACGCACCGTGGAGGCATTCCCGGTCGGCTCGGTGCAGGCCGTGCTCGACGCACTGCACGACCCGGTGCGCCTGGAGATGGTGCGCCGCCTGGCCAATGCCGGTACGGCGATGCGCTGCGGCCTGCTCTACGACACGATCAACAAGTCGACCGCGACCCATCACCTCAAGACGCTGCGCTACGCCGGGCTCACCGAGAAGATCATCGAGGACGGCCAGACCTACGCCCGGCTGCGCGCCGAGGAGGTCGATCGGGAGCTGCCCGGCCTGCTCGATGCGGTCGTGGGTGCGGCGAATCGGTCCGAGAACGCTTAGCCTGCCCAGATGTCGCCGATCTCCGAGCTGACCGACGTGGTCGTGGCGCTGCACTCCGACCTCGCCGAATGGCTGGGCACCGACGCGCCGCCCAAGGTGTTCGACCGGTTCGCCAACGCCCTGGACGACAAGTTCTCGGCCGTGGTCACCACCGGCGACGCCGTGGACCGCGACACCCTGTTGAGCGGCGTCTGGAAATCCCGCAATGCCCAGCCCGGCCTGGAGATCGACATCTCGGATGTCGAGGAGATCGCCCGCGCCTCAACCCTGGTGATACTCCGCTTCGTCGCCGAAAACCGCTACGCCGACACCACAACCCGCCGCCGCGTAACCGCAACCCTGATCACCGACGGCCAACTCTATTTCTGGCGATCCGTCCACGAAACCCCGATCCCCGCATAGGTCGCGGTGGATTCCGGCCGCAAGCGTGCCGGAACTGCCATGCGGGGCCGGGGGTTACGCAGGCTTGCGGAGCAGTTCGATCAGGGACGTAATGCTCTGCTCCCCATAGCCTTCCGCTACCGCTCGGCGTAGTAGGTCGTGCATCGGGGCGTGCCAGGACATGTCGATGGCTGTTTCGGCGCCGATCTCGGCCTCGTCGTCGATGGCCGCGTGGAAGAGGTTCACCGAGGAGCCCAGCTTGGTGTAGTCGACGGTGTCGATCTCGTCGGCGAGGACGGGGAGGATGGATTCGATCATCTGCAGCCATTTGACCTCGTGGTCGACCATGGTGCTCGCCTTGTAGCCACGGGCCGCGAGTACCGCCGCTCCCTGCAGGAATCCCAGTAGCGCGGGCAGCAGCGTCGCCCCGACCGCCGATTCGTAGAGCGCCGCCAGATCCGGTTCCTCGCCGAGATGCCTGGTGTCGCCGCCGAGTACGCGCAGCGTCGGCTCGTGCTCGTCGAAGACCGCGCGGTCGCCGCCGTAGTAGAGCAGCGTGTCCGGCTTCCCGACGGCCGTGGGCACATTCTTGATCGCGCCGCCGAGGAAACGGCCGCCGCGAGCGGCGGCCCACTCCGCCATTTCCCGTGCCGCACCGGGTGTTCCGCTGTTGAGGGTGACAAGCGTCCGCCCCGCCAGCGTCTCCACCGGCGCGAGACTGTCGGCCGTCGCACGAAATGTGGTGAGGCAGGCGATGATCAGCGGACTCGCCGCCACGGCATCGGCGATCGACTCCCGATACGTGGCACCGGCGGCCACCAACGGCTCCGCCTTCGCTGCCGTCCGGTTCCACACCGTCGTCGAATGCCCCGCCGCGACAAACGCTTCCGCGAACGCCCGCCCCATCGAGCCCAGTCCGAGCACCGTCACCGGTGTCCGTGCGAGTTCCGTCATCTGCCGCCCTTCCGAGATGTTCTGCCTGGTACGACAGCCAGTCTCGGATGACGCCGGGATCGCGACAAGTACGCACTTTCCTGTCGGATGCCTACCTCGAGGTAAGCGAACAGGTCAGTCGCGCACCAGCCTCCGCACTGATGAGGGCAGGTCCCGGGTGCGGCGGTACGGGCCCGCCACCGAGGCGGCGAACGGGCGGGCGAGGAGGCGTCGTGCCACGGCCGACACCTCGGCGGTGGTCACGGCGTCGATGCGGGTCAGGGTGTCGGAGACGCTGCGGTGGTTGCCGTAGCTGAGTTCGCTGCGGCCGATGCGGTTCATGCGGGAACCGGAATCCTCCAGTCCCAGCACCAGTCCCCCGCGCAGCGAGCCCTTCGCCCGCGCGCATTCGGCATCGGTGATCCCGCCCGCGGCAACCTCTTCCAGCACCCCGCGCGCCAAACTGGTGACCTCCCCGAGGTTTTCGGGCTGGCACCCCAGATACACCGAGAACGCGCCCGTATCGGCGAAGGTGTCGACGCCGGAGTACACCGAGTACGCCAGCCCCCGCTCCTCCCGGATGCGCTGGAACAGACGGGAACTGAGCCCGCCGCCGAGCACCGTGTTCAGCACCGACAGCGGCCAGCGCTTCTCGCCCTCGTGCCGCCCGAACGCCCGCACGCCGAACACCAGGTGCGCCTGCTCGCTGTCGCGGTAGATCCGCTGCAGCTGCGGCTGGGTGCGCGTGCGGAAGTGCCCCTCGCGCCGCGGTGCCGGGTCTCGCGCCGGATCGAGCCGCCCGGCGAAGGCGCGATGGATCAGCTCCACCGTGTGCTCGTGTTCGACATTGCCCGCCACCGCGACCACCATCCGGTCCGGCCGATACCGCCGCAGATGGAAGCCGCGCAGCTGCGCCGCGGTCATCTCCTCGATGGATTCGACGGTCCCGATCACCGGCCGCCCGACCGGATGATCACCGAACAGCGCGCCGAGGAACGCGTCGCCGACCATGTCCTCCGGATCGTCGTCGCGCATCGAGATCTCCTCGAGCACCACCTGCCGCTCCACGGCGACGTCCTCGGCCCGGCACAGTCCGTTGAGCACCACGTCCGACACCAGGTCCACCGCCAGCGGCAGATCCTCGTCCAGCACGTGCGCGTAGTAGCAGGTCTGCTCCTTGGCGGTGAACGCGTTCAGCTCGCCGCCGACCGCGTCCATGGCCTGGGCGATATCCAGCGCCGACCGCGTCGGGGTCTGCTTGAACAGCAGATGTTCGAGGAAATGCGCGGCACCGGCCACCGTCGGGCCCTCGTCGCGAGATCCCACGCCGACCCACACCCCGATGGAGGCCGACCGTACTCCCGGCACATGCTCGGTCACGACTCGCAGCCCGCCGGGGAGCACGGTGCGCCGCACGCCGGTATCGGCCAGCGGGGCGTCCGTGGGAGCAAGTCGGAGAGAAGAACCCCCCTGCTCGGTCAGGAGCGAGGGGGGCGCAGACTTCTTCTTCGTCACACCGAAATGATTACTCGGCACCGGCCTCTACCGCAGCAGTGTTATCGGATGTCGATGCGGCCGCCGCGTCCTCTTCCTCGACCGGAACCAGCGAGATCTTGCCCCGGTTGTCGATATCGGCGATCTCGACGCGGATCTTGTCGCCGACGTTGACCACGTCCTCGACCTTGCCGACCCGCTTGCCGTTGCCCAGCTTCGAGATGTGCACCAGGCCGTCGCGGCCCGGCAGCAGCGAGACGAACGCGCCGAAGGCAGTGGTCTTGACGACCGTGCCCAGGAAGCGCTCGCCGACCTTCGGCATCTGCGGGTTGGCGATCGCGTTGATGGCGTCGATCGCGGCCTGCGCCGACGGGCCGTCGGTGGCGCCCACGAACACGGTGCCGTCGTCCTCGATCGAGATGTTGGCGCCGGTGTCCTCGGTGATCTGGTTGATCATCTTGCCCTTGGGTCCGATGACCTCACCGATCTTGTCGACCGGGATCTTGATCGCGGTGACGCGCGGCGCGTACGGGCTCATCTCGTCCGGGGTGGCGATGGCCTCGGCCATCACGTCCAGGATGGTCAGGCGCGCGTCGCGGGCCTGGTTCAGCGCACCCGCGAGCACCTTCGACGGGATGCCGTCGAGCTTGGTGTCCAGCTGCAGCGCGGTGACGAACTCCGGGGTGCCCGCGACCTTGAAGTCCATATCGCCGAAGGCATCCTCGGCGCCGAGGATGTCGGTCAGCGCCACGTAGCGGACCTCGTCGCCCACGGTGTCGGACACCAGGCCCATGGCGATACCGGCCACCGGAGCCTTCAGCGGCACACCGGCATTCAGCAGCGACAGGGTGGAGGCACACACCGAGCCCATCGAGGTGGAACCGTTGGAGCCCAGCGCCTCCGACACCTGGCGGATGGCGTACGGGAAGTCGTCCTGCGAGGGCAGCACCGGGATCAGCGCGCGCTCGGCGAGGGCGCCGTGGCCGATCTCGCGCCGCTTCGGCGAGCCGACGCGGCCGGTCTCACCGGTGGAGAACGGCGGGAAGTTGTAGTGGTGCATGTAGCGCTTGGAGGTCTCCGGGCCGAGCGAGTCGACCTGCTGCGCCATCTTCACCATGTCGAGGGTGGTGACGCCCATGATCTGGGTCTCGCCGCGCTCGAACAGCGCCGAACCGT
Source organism: Nocardia mexicana NBRC 108244 (assembly GCF_001613165.1). GTDB lineage: Bacteria > Actinomycetota > Actinomycetes > Mycobacteriales > Mycobacteriaceae > Nocardia > Nocardia mexicana. The sequence continues at coordinate 17,885 of NZ_BDBV01000118.1, read as the reverse complement.
GCGCCCGCGGCACCACGGCCACCTCGGCCGACAGCGCGCGGATGTCGGCCAGGCCGCGGCCGTCGATGCGGAAGCCGTCGGACAGGATGCGCTGGCGCACCAGCTTCTTGGTGACCGAGCGGAACGCCGCGCCGATCTCCTTCTCGCGGCCCTCGAAGTCCTCGGCCAGGCTGGAGAGGACCTCGAGCTTGATCTCGTCGATCTTCTCCTCGCGCTCCTGCTTGCCCGGGATGGACAGCGCCTCGCCGAGCGGGTTCTTCGCGGTGCCCTCGACGGCGGTGTACACGTCGTCCTGGTAGGGCGGGAACAGCGGGAATTCCTCGGTCGGCTTCGCCGCCTTGTCCGCCAGGTCCTGCTGCGCCTTGCACAGCCGGGCGATGAACGGCTTGGCGGCCTCGAGGCCCTCGGCCACAACGGTTTCCGTCGGCGCCGACGCGCCGCCCTCGACCAGCGCGATCACATTGTCGGTGGCCTCCGCCTCGACCATCATGATCGCGACGTCACCGTCGACCACGCGACCGGCGACCACCATGTCGAATACGGCCGACTCGAGCTGCTCGACGGTCGGGTACGCCACCCACTGGCCCTCGATCAGGGCCACGCGCACGCCGCCGATCGGGCCGGAGAACGGCAGACCCGAGATCTGCGTCGACGCCGAGGCCGCGTTGATGGCGACCACGTCATAGAGATCCTTCGGATCCAGGCTCATCACGGTCACCACGACCTGGATCTCGTTGCGCAGGCCGTCGACGAAGGACGGGCGCAGCGGGCGGTCGATCAGGCGGCAGGTCAGGATCGCGTCGGTGGAGGGGCGGCCCTCGCGCCGGAAGAACGAGCCGGGGATGCGGCCCGCGGCGTACATGCGCTCCTCGACGTCCACCGTCAGCGGGAAGAAGTCGAACTGATCCTTGGGGTGCTTGCGGGCCGTGGTGGCCGACAGCAGCATGGTCTCGTCATCGAGGTAGGCGACGACGGAACCGGCGGCCTGCTTGGCCAGGCGGCCGGTCTCGAAGCGGATGGTGCGGGTGCCGTAGCTGCCGTTATCGATCAGGGCTACCGACTCGAATACGCCGGGTTCGACCTCGACGGCGGAACTGTTCACTGTGTCGGACATTTACTCTTCTCAACCTCTCGTCTCGCCGGATCCAGCGCAGGTCTGCGCGATCCGGCTGTCGTCAGCCGTACCCGGTTTGGGCGCGTACCAGCGCGCACACCCGGCCGAATTCCCCTTGGAAGCGGCGACGCGGAGGCGGTCATCGATCGAAGCCTTCCGGGCAGTCGTGCCGAAAAGCCACTACCGAAGACCGACGCCACGCGACGGGTGCGTACGGCTGTGTCGTGTCGTGTGTGGGACCTCTGCCCCTATACACGACTAGCCGACGGGGAGATTCTATGCTTCCCCGTCGGCTGCCATGCGAACTGCCTGTGCAGATCGTGTGTCGCTAGCAGATCAGCGACGCAGTCCGAGCCGCTCGATCAGTGCACGGTAACGCTCGATGTCCTTGTCCTGCAGGTACTTCGACAGGCGCTTGCGACGACCGATGAGCTGCATCAAGCCGTGGCGGGTGTGGTGATCGTGCTTGTGCTTCTTCAGGTGCTCGGTGATATCGGAGATGCGCTTGGTCAGCATCGCGATCTGGGCCTCCGGCGAACCGGTGTCCTTCTCGTGCACCCCGTAGTCGGCGAGAATCGCCTTCTTCTGCTCGGTGGTCAGCGCCACGAATTCACTCCTGTTTTCCAGTCCGCGCTCGGAAGAACCGGGAAGCCCCGGGCGGGCGCCACCGCGGACCGCAGCAAACCCGACGAGCGAGTCTACCGGACCGCCCCGGACAAGCGAAAACGCCCCAACTTCGCGGTCATTGTCCCGGTACGTCATCCCCGCCTCACGGCCCCAGGGGGCCGTGAGGCGGGGAATGCTGGGACGGCCAAGGCGGAATGTGTGGCGACCGAGGCGTGGAATACCGCGATTGCCGGGCATGCAGGGCGATCCCCGCCTCACGGCCCTAGGGGCCGTGAGGCGGGGAAATACAGAGACGACCGGCGCGGGGAGTACTGAGACGACCGGGCATGCAGGGGCCACCTCAGCATTCCTGGCCTCACGGCCCCCTAGGGCCGTGAGGCCAGGATCTTGCGGGTCTGGTCTACGTCGCGGCCCATCGCGGTGATCAAATCGTCGATCGAGTCGAATTTGCGCATGCCGCGGACGTGCTCGACGAAGTCGACGGCCACGTGCTGGCCGTAGAGGTCTATGTCGGTGTCGAGGACGTAGGCCTCGACGGTGCGGGTGCGGCCGGAGAAGGTCGGGTTCGTTCCCACCGAGATGGCCGCCATGGCCCGCTTGCCCGGGACCGTGGTGCCGACGGTCTGGCCCGGGCTCAGCACCGTGAACCAGCCCGCGTAGACGCCGTCGGCGGGAATGGCCGCGTGCATCGGCGGCGCCACGTTCGCGGTCGGGAAGCCGAGTTCGCGACCGCGGCCGTCGCCGTGCACGACCACGCCCTCCACCCGGTGCGGGCGGCCCAGCGCGTCGGCGGCCGCGGCCATATCCCCGGCGTCGACGCAGGCGCGAATGTAGGTGGAGGAGAACGTGACCGCGTGCTCGCCGACCAACTTCACCCCGTCGACCTCGAACCCGAACCGGCCACCCAGCTCGCGCATGGTGTCGACGGTGCCCGCGGCCTTCTTGCCGAAGGTGAAGTTGTCGCCGATCACGACCTCGGTGACGTGCAGCTTCTCGACCAGCAGGTCGTGCACGTAGCGGGTCGGCGTCAGCTTCATGAATTCGTGGGTGAACGGCATCACGCAGAACACATCGACGCCCAGTTCCTCGACCAGGTCCGCGCGCCGGGTCAGGGTGGTCAGCTGCGCGGGGTGCGAACCGGGCCGCACCACCTCCATGGGATGCGGATCGAAGGTCATCAGCACCGAGGGCACGCCGCGTACGGCGGCGGATTTCACGGCGCGGCCGATCAACTGGGCGTGACCGCGGTGCACTCCGTCGAACACTCCGATCGTGAGCACGCACCGGCCCCAGTCCGGGGGAATGTCCTCGAGACTTCGCCATCTCTGCACACCCGGCAGCCTACGCAAACCGGGTCACGGACAGTATCCGGCGGTGGGGTTGTTCACTCGTTGGTCGTCGGCGCGGCACCCCTGTCCCTCCTGCGTGCCGATGTGGGAAAGCGGGCAAGGTATGCATAAGCTCGGAAACGTGCCCGGAAAACGAGACATCGCCACCCGCCGCGAGCTGGTCGATCCCTCCGCGACACAGGAATCCGACGGCGAGAACGGCAGCGAGGCGGCCGACACCAGCAGCGAGGACACGCTGGCCCCGGTGCTCTCCTCCGTCGCCCAGGACTATCTGAAGGTCATCTGGACCGCCCAGGAGTGGTCCCAGGAGAAGGTGTCGACGAAGCTGCTCGCCGAGCGCATCGGCGTCTCGGCGTCCACGGTGTCCGAGGCGGTGCGCAAGCTCGCCGACCAGGGGCTGGTCGAGCACGCCCGCTACGGTTCGATCACCCTCACCGACCTGGGCCGCCGCGCCGCCGTCGCGATGGTGCGCAGGCATCGCCTGATCGAGACGTTCCTGGTCAACGAGCTCGGCTACGGCTGGGACGAGGTGCACGACGAGGCCGAGGTGCTCGAGCACGCGGTCTCGGAGACCCTGATGGCGCGCATCGACGCCAAGCTCGGCCACCCGGACCGCGATCCGCACGGCGACCCAATCCCCTCGGCCGACGGGGCCGTCCCCACCCCGCCCGCCCGTCAGCTCAGTCACTTCCAGGCCGGTGAATCCGGTCGCGTGGCAAGGATTTCCGACTTCGACCCGGCCATGCTGCGCTACTTCGACTCGGTCGGCATCGCCCTGGACACCCCGATCTCGGTGGTGGAGCGCCGCGATTTCGCGGGCACCATCGCCATCCGGATCGGCGACCGCACCATCGATCTGGGCAGCCCGGCCGCGGATGCCATCTGGCTCATTCACTGAGCCGTCAGTCCGTACCGGGCTCCGCGAGGTGGTCGTCGACCGTCTCACGCAGTCGCGCGACGAAGGTTTCGAACTGCTCGAGCAACTCGGGCGGGTATTCCGCGAGCACCGCGTCCTGCCGCCGGTTGATCGGGCCGAAGAACTCCTCGCCCACCCGACCCACCTTCGCGGCGGCCCGCAGCGTGACGATCCGCCGATCGCTGTGTTCCCTTGTCCGCGACACCAATCCGGCCCGCTCGAGGCGGTTGAGCGAGGCGGTCATCGCGCCCGACGAGAGCGCGATGCGGCGGCCCAGCAGCGCGGGTGACAGCGGGGTGCCGCGACTCTCGGCCGAGGCGATCTCCAGCAGCGCGAAGGCGTCGGTGGGGTGCACGCCCAGCACCTCCGCGAAGCGGCGGCCCAGTTCGGTGAAGCTCGCGCCGTAGGCCCGCAGCTCCTCGACCAGGCGCTCCCGCCGCGCCGCAACCTCGTGCCCGCGCTCGGTCATAGCGCGCCCCTCCGCATCGCCGCCTCCTTCGTCACTGTCTCCACCACTTCGTTCCGGCCCGATCCGGATTGACAACTTACCCCGATCCAATTTACCTTCACCATGAAGTTACTTTACAATGGAGGTACATTGCATTCCGAGGTGGATACACCTGCGCGGTGGCGGTGGTTCGGGCTCGTCGCCGTATCGCTCGGCGTGGCGCTGATCGTCGTGGACATCACGATCGTGAACGTGATCATCGCGCCGATCATCGGCGATCTGTCGATCACATCCGTTGAGGCGCAATGGATTCAGGAATCCTATGCGATCGTCTTCGCCGCCCTGCTGCTGCTCACCGGGCGGCTCACCGATCTCTACGGGGCGCGGCGGCTGTTCGTCCTCGGCCTGATCGTCTTCGGCGCGACCAGCCTGCTCGCGGCGGCCGCCCCGAACGGCGGCGTGCTGATCGCGGCGCGCTTTCTGCAGGGCATCGGCGGCGCCATGCTGCTGCCGACCTCGCTGGCCCTGGTGAACGCCACGTTCACCGGTAAGGCGCGGGGGCAGGCGTTCGCCGTGTGGGGGTCGACCATCGGTGCGGCGGCGGCCGTGGGCCCGCTGCTGGGCGGCTGGCTCGCCGACTTCTCCTGGCGGTGGGCGTTCAGCATCAATATCCCGCTGGTCGCGGTGATCATGGCGGGCGTACTGGCGTTTCTGCCCGCCACATCGCGCACGCCGGGCCGGATCGACGGGGTCGGCACCGTGCTGTCGGCGATCGGACTCGGGCTGCTGTCGTTCGCCCTCATCGAGGGACGCCACTACGGCTGGCTGCTCACCACCGGACCGCTCGAGCTGGGCGGATTCTCTTGGGGCACTGGCCCTTCGCCCGTACTCGCCGCATTCGTAGTTTCCCTGGCCGCACTGCTGTTGTTCTGGCGGCGGCAGGCGACACTGGCGCGCACCGGCGGCGAACCGCTGATGGATGTCCGGCTCTTCGCGCTCCCGTCGTTCCGCAACGGCAATGCGGTGACCCTGATCGTCGGCATCGGGGAGTTCGGCATCATCGCGGTGCTGCCGCTGTGGCTGCAATTCGCATTGGGCTACAGCGCTTTTCAGTCCGGCCTGGCACTCGTGGCGCTGGCGGTCGGCAGTTTCTGCGCGAGCGGTGCGAGCTTCCCGCTGGCGGCATCGGTGTCGGCGATGGGGCAGGTGCGGATCGGCCTGGTATTGGAGGCGGCCGGTCTCGCGCTGCTCGGCGTGATCGCGGCGACCGACAGCGCCTGGTGGGCCATCGCGATCGCACTGTTCGTCTACGGCGTCGGCGTGGGGTTCGCGACCGCGCAGGTCACCAACGTCGTACTCGCCGACGTGCCGGTATCGGCGGCCGGGCAGGCCGCCGGAATCCAGAGCGCCATGCGGGAATTGGGCTCTGCCCTGGGCATCGCGATGCTGACGACACTGTTCTTCAGCACTCTCGGCACGGGCGTGCGCGACCGCCTCGCCGACGCCGGAACGCCCGGCCCGGACGCGGACCGCCTCGGCGACGCCGTCACCGAGACCGCCGGATCGGTCATCCCGGCCCTGGCCTCCGCACCCGAAACCGCCTCGGCCGCAACGGCCGCCCGCGAGGCCATGGCCGCCGGGCTGGAGTTCTGCAGCTACGCCTGCGCCGCCCTCCTCGCCGTAGCCCTGGCCGCCACCATCCTCATCCCCCGTCCCGCCCCCACCTCGCCCATCGAGGAACCCGTTCGCTGACCCCACACCGGTCGGCAAGGCCCAAATTCCCGCACCCCCTGTTCATCCCCGCACCCCCTGCGATGCCCGCAGCGAGTGCGTGAGCTTGCACGGGGTGCGGGAACCAGGGCGCGGGGTCAGTCGAACAGGCTTCCCTCGATCGTGTGGATGTCGACGCCGTGATGTGCCGCCCTGGCGACCCACGCGGTTTTCGAGTCGCCCGGGTGCATGAGATCGGCCGCGTGCTCGTCGTGCATCGAGACGGTGCAGTAGTGGAATTGATAGGTGCCGTCCGCATTCGACCACAGCAGCATCACGCGGATCTGTGCCTCGTCGATCGTGTCCCCGAGCGCGACGCGGACGGCCGTGAGCAGATCGGCTACGTCGAGCACCGCCGCGTCCAGCACGGTTCCGTTCGACGTGGACGCCGATCTCCCACGCGATACGGCGCTGTCGTGCAGCATCAGCCACCCACCGGCCAGTCTGGTCTTCGCCGCGAAGTCGTGCGCCAGGCTCCGGACCAGCACCGCCAGATCCGTCTCCATCGGTGACGGCGCCTCGCCCGACAGCAAGCTCTCCGCGTCCGCCCGAACTCGCCGCATCATCGCGGCGACGTCGTCGGGCATCCAGTCCTCTGCACCCTGCATTCCGAGTCCACCTTGCTCGCAGTGTTCTTCAGCGTCACACCCATACTTGGCCATTCCCGGGCGCGGGAAGGGCAACGGCGGCGCAATTCTCAGTTGCCCGCGAGTTCGGTGGCGCGTTTGGCGATGGCGGTGCCGAGTTCGGTGGTGGTGCCGGTGCCGTCGAGATCCGGAGTGCGGACGTCGCCTTCCGCGAGGATCTCGCAGACGGCGCGGTCGACGGCGGCGGCCGCGTCGCGTTCGCCCAGTTGCTCCAGCATCATTGCGGCGGCGAGGATTTGGGCCACGGGGTTGGCGATGCCCTGTCCCGCGATATCGGGGGCGCTGCCGTGGACGGCCTCGAACATCGAGGGGGCGTCGCCCGCCGGGTTGATATTTCCCGACGGCGCTAGGCCCAGTCCGCCGGTGACCGCGGCGGCGAGGTCGGAGAGGATGTCGCCGAACAGGTTCGAGCCGACGATCACATCCAGCCGTTCCGGATGCAGCACGATCTCGGCCGCCAGCGCGTCCACGTGCATCTGGCGCGTCTCCACGTCCGGATACTCGGTGGCGACACTCTCGAAGATGCTGTCCCAGTAGGGCATCGAGTGGATCAGCCCGTTGGACTTGGTGGCCGAGCACAGGCGGCGGTGGCGCTCGCGGGCCCGCTCGAACGCGTACCGGATGATGCGCTCGCAGCCGACGCGGGTGAACACCGATTCCTGGAGCACGAATTCCTCGGGCCGCCCCGGGTTGTGGGTGCCGCCGAGTTCGGAGTACTCACCCTCGGAGTTCTCCCGCACGATCAGGATGTCCAGATCGTCGGCGGTGCGGCCGCGCAGCGCGGATTCGGTGCCCGGCAGCAGCCGCACCGGACGCAGATTCACGTACTGTCCGAAGGCCCGCCGCAGCGGAATCAGCAAGCCCCACAGCGAGATATGGTCGGGCACACCCGGAAAGCCCACGGCGCCCAGCAGAATCGCATCGAATCCGGCGAGCTGCCGCACTCCGTCCGGCGGCATCATGGCGCCGGTGCGCAGGTATTGCTCACAGGACCAGTCGAATTCGGTCCATTCGACCCCCGGCAGCACGGCATCCACCACCTTGACCGCCTCCGCGGTCACGTCGACCCCGATGCCGTCACCCGGAATGGTCGCTATGCGGTAGGTGCTCACCTGTACTCCTCGTACCCCGACTGTTGTTGCTGTTGCCACCCGCGCGAAACAGCCGGAGCGATAGCCGCCCCGGCCGCCCGCTGCCGATCTCACATCTGCACGCCGATGTACTTGGACTCGAGGAACTCATCGATGCCGGTGAGCCCGCCTTCACGGCCGAGTCCGGACTCCTTCACACCGCCGAACGGTGCGGCAGGATTCGACACCACGCCCTGATTCAGGCCGACCATGCCGCTGTCGAGCGCCTCACACACCCGCAGTCCGCGGCGCAGTCCCTCGGTGTAGACGTAGCCGACGAGACCGTACGGGGTGTCGTTGGCGCGCGTGACCACCTCGTCCTCGGTGTCGAAGGGGGTGAGGCTCGCGACGGGGCCGAAGATCTCGGTGTGGCACATCTGCGCATCGTCGGGGACGTCGACGAGAACCGTTGCGGGGTAGAAGTTCCCGGGTCCGTCGAGCGCCTCGCCGCCCAGCAGCACGCGCGCGCCGCGGGCTCGGGCGTCGGCCACCAGCTCGGTCACCTTCGCCACGGCGGCGTCGTCGATCAGCGGCCCGACGACCACGCCGGGTTCGGTGCCGCGGCCGATCGGCAGCTCCGCCATCCGCCCGGCCAGCCGCTCCGCGAAGTCGTCGATGACGTTGCGCTGCACGAAGATCCGGTTCGCGGCGGTGCACGCCTGTCCGATGTTGCGCATCTTCGCCGCCAGCGCGCCCTCGACCGCGGCGTCGAGATCGGCGTCGTCGAACACGATGAACGGCGCGTTGCCACCCAGCTCCATCGAGGCGCGCATGACCGTCTGCGCGCACTGCTCGAGCAGCTTCTTGCCGACGGCGGTGGATCCGGTGAACGACAGCTTGCGCGAGCGTTCGTCGAGAATCATCGGCGTCATCACCGCGCCCGGGTCGGAGGTGGTGACCACGTTCACCACACCGGCGGGCACCCCGGCCGCGCCCAGGATGTCGGCGATCGCCAGCGTGCACAGCGGAGTCTGTTCGGCGGGCTTGACCACGCAGGTGCAGCCCGCGGCGAGCGCCGGGCCGATCTTGCGGGTGGCCATGGCCATCGGGAAGTTCCACGGCGTGATCAGCAGGCTCGGGCCCACGGGCTGCCGGGCCACCAGGAACCGCGATCCGCCCGCCGGGGCCGTCATGTAACCGCCGTCGAGCCGCACCGCCTCCTCGGCGAACCAGCGGAAAAACTCTGCGGCATAGGCCACTTCGCCCCGCGCCTCTGCGAGCGGCTTGCCCATCTCGAGGGTGGCGATCAGCGCCAGCCGGTCGGCCTCCTCCAGCAGCATCCGGTGCGCGCGCATCAGAATGTCGCTGCGCTCGCGGGGCGAGGTGCGGGCCCAGTCGGCCTGCGCGGCCGCCGCGGCATCCAGCGCGGCGAGGCCGTCCTCCGGCCCGGCGTCGGCGACCGTGCGCAGCACCTGCCCCGTGGCCGGATCGGTGACCGGCATGGTCGCGGCCGTCTCGCGCCACTGCCCGCCGATGTAAAGGCCGGTGGGCACGCTGTCGATGGCGGCCCGCTCGGCCGGGTTCAGGTCCGTCTCGGCCCGATTCAGGCCCGCGTCGATCTGCGTCACCGCCTGCTCCTCACCTTGGTCGCCGCCGGCTCCGGCGGTCGGTTCGTGATCGGCCCCGCCTCGATGCCGGGGCGCCGCGAGCGCGGCGCCCATTGCTGTGGGCCCGCCCGCCATGTTATTCATATTGTCGACAATCCGACAATAGACAATCCGCGCGGGACCCGATCGCGGCACCCTCCACGCTCCGGAAGGCGGATCACGATGACGGCACTCTCCCCCGTCCTCAAGCAGGCCACCCCGATCACCGTCGACCACGGCGAGGGCTGTTACCTCTACGCCACCGACGGTCGGCGCTACCTCGACTTCACCGCCGGTATCGGTGTCACCAGCACCGGGCACTGCCACCCGCGCGTGGTCGAGGCCGCGCAGCAGCAGATCGCCAGCGTCATCCACGCGCAGTACACGACCGTCATGCACAAGCCGCTGCTGGCGCTGACCGAGCGCCTGGGCGATGTGCTGCCGGACGGGCTGGATTCGCTGTTCTTCTCCAATTCCGGCAGCGAGGCGATCGAGGCGGCGCTGCGGCTGGTCCGCCAGGCCACCGGCAGGCCGAATGTCGTGGTGTTCCACGGCGGTTTCCACGGCCGCACCGTCGCCGCCGCGACCATGACCACCTCGGGCACCCGGTTCTCCGCGGGCTTCAGCCCGCTGATGGCCGGTGTGCATGTCGCCCCGTTCCCGACCGCCTACCGGTACGGCTGGAGCGAGGAGCAGGCCACCGACTTCGCGCTGCGCGAGCTGGACTACCTGCTGACCACGATGTCCTCCCCCGCCGAGACCGCGGCGTTCTTCGTCGAGCCGGTGCTCGGCGAGGGCGGGTACATCCCCGGCAACACCCGGTTCTTCCAGGGCCTGCGCGAGCGCGCGGACCGGCACGGCATTCTGCTGGTGTTCGACGAGATCCAGACCGGCTTCGGACGCACCGGAAAGTTCTTCGGCCACCAGCACTTCGACGTCCGCCCGGACATCATCACCATCGCGAAGGGCCTGGCCAGCGGCTTCCCGCTGTCGGGCATCGCCGCCTCCCGCGAGCTGATGGAGAAGGCCTGGCCGGGCTCGCAGGGCGGCACCTACGGCGGCAATGCCGTGGCCTGCGCCGCGGCGCTGGCGACCATCGACGTCATCGAATCCGAAGGGCTCGTCGACAATGCCGCCGAGCGCGGGCGGCAGTTGCTCGCCGGTGCGCGCGAGCGCGCCACCAAGGCAGTCGGCGACGTGCGCGGCCTGGGCCTGCTGGTCGGCACCGAATTCACCACGCCGACAGGCGAACCCGACACCGCGACCGCGGCGGCCGCCCAGCGGCTCGCGCACGAGAAGGGCCTGCTGCTGCTCACCTGCGGCGCCTACAGCAATGTGGTGCGGATGATTCCGCCGCTGATCGTGACCGCCGACCAGGTCGACGAGGCGCTCGGCATCTGGTCCACCGTGCTGGACGAACTGTAGGGAGACGCCGATGGCCCGCTACATCACGATCACCCTCACCAAGGCCGGGGTGCGCTGCCGCGCCCGCCTGCTGGAGGCCGAGGCGCCGCTCACCTGCGCGGCGGTCTGGGACGCGCTGCCGCAGGAGGGCGATGCCTTCCACGCCAAGTACGCCCGCAACGAGGTATACACGCTGGTGCCGCGCATCGTCGCGGCACCGCACCGCGAAAACCCCACCGTCACACCGATTCCCGGTGACGTATGCCTGTTCGACTTCGAACCGTGGGAGATCGGCAACCCGGCCTACGGCTACGAGCCCGGTTCCGAGGCCCACCACGCCCAGGGCGCAACGGATCTCGCGCTGTTCTACGGCCGCAACAATCTCCTGATCAACGGGGACCAGGGCTGGGTCCCCGGCAACGTCTTCGCCACCATCGAAGACGGCCTCACCGATATCGCCGCAGCCTGCAACACGCTGTGGCTGCGCGGAGTGGAGGGCGAAACCCTCTCCTTCGCACGGGAATCCGACTGAACCCGCAGCTGCTCCCAGTGAGGCCTCACCGTCACCCCGGTGAGGCCTCACCTATTTCCGGCACGGATCCCCCAACTATTTCCGGAAGCGCATGGCGCAACTGTGACTCTGAACAAATTGGGCCGCAATAGTTTTCGAGGCACCCTCGGACGCGCTCCGGCGGCTAGAGTCGGACGGCGATGATCACTGGCTCGGCCGCCGGGTGCCGCCCGGCAGGAGGTGGAATCGCCATGCACATACGCCCTCTCGACCGTTCACGCCGCGCACACCGGCTCGCCCGTCGCTTCGTCGCACCCGCATTCGTCTCGGTCGCCGCCGCGGCAGCGCTCGCCGTCGGCACCGGCGCCGCCACCGCCGATATCACGACCGACCTCGCGGCCGGGAACGCCATCGAGATGACACCGCAGGGCACGCCGGAAGCTGCTCCGTCCGTGACGCCCGTTTACCAGGGCCTGTCCACGCAATGCACGGCCAACTACTGCAGCCAGTACGACAAGCGCGGCAGGTATGTCTGCAACCAGGCGGATCGACCGCTGGGCGGCGGTTCGGCCGCGGCCTACGACTGGCTCCCCAACACGATCTGCGACATCCAGGTCACCATCGCCAACGCATTGCCGTAGGCCGCGCTCGCCGGACTCAGCCCGCCAGAACCGTTTCCGCGAACCGGGCCAGTGCGAGGACCAGGTCGTCGGAGTGGCGCGGGCCCACGATCTGCAGGCCCACCGGCAGCCCGTCCTTCGTGGTCCCGACCGGAATGCTGATCGCGGGCTGCTGGGTCAGGTTGAACGGGTAGGTGAACGGGGTCCACTGCGGCCAACTGCGCAGCCCGCTGCCCGGGGGCACGTCGTGCCCGGCCTCGAACGGCCGGATCGGCATGGTCGGCGTGATCAGGACGTCGTAGGCGGTGTGGAAGGCGCCCATCACGATGCCGACCTCCGCCGCGACGCCGCGCGCGTCCAGATACGAGACGGCATCGAGGCTCGCGCCCCGGTCCCAGACCTCCCCCAGCCCCGGATCGACACGCTCGCGGCTGCCCTCGGGGAACTTGGACAGCATCGTCGCCGCCCCCGCCGCCCACATGTCCTCGAACGCCTCGAGCGGATCGCTGAAGCCCGGATCGGCGGTCACCACCCGCAGCCCCGCGTCGCCCAGCTGCCGCACCGCGTCCTCCACCACGGCCGCCACCTCGGGATCGACGTCGACGTAGCCGAGGGTGGCCGAGTACGCGACGGTCGCCCCGCGTACATCGCGCTGCAGCTGGCCGCGGAAGGTGGTGATGGTGGGCGCCAGCGCCGTGGGATCGCGCGGATCCTGCAGCGACAGAATGTCCATCAGCAGCGCCGCGTCCTCGACGGTGCGGGTCAGCGGCCCCGCATGCGCCAGCGGCCCGAACGGGCTGGCCGGGTACAGCGGAATCCGCCCGTGCGTCGGCTTGAATCCGACGACACCGCAGAACGACGCCGGAATGCGCACGCTGCCACCGCCGTCGGTGCCGACGGAGAGCGGTCCCATCCCGGCCGCCACCGCCACCGCGCTGCCGCCCGAGGAGCCGCCGCAGGTCTTGGACGGGTCCACCGGATTGCGCGTGATACCGGCGAGCGGGCTGTCGGTGACCGCCTTCCACGCCAGCTCCGGCGTGGTCGTCTTGCCCAGGAACACCAGTCCGTCCTCGCGCAGCCGGGCGGTGACCGGACTGTCCAGCGGCCACGGCACATCGGGCTCGATGGAGGTGGATCCGCGGCGCGTCGGCCAGCCCTCGGTGAGGAAGATGTCCTTGATCGAAATCGGCACGCCGTCCAGCAGTCCCTGCACGTGACCCGAGTGCCAGCGCGCCTCGGACTCCTTGGCCTGCATCAGCGCGCGTTCGGGATCCACCAGACAGAATGCGTTCAGCTCACCGTCGCGCTCGGCGATCGCGTCGAGCACGGCCTGCGTCGCCTCGACGGGCGACAACGCGCCGGCCGAATAGGCGGTGACCAGCTCGACCGCGGTCATCGCGGCCGGTTCGGTGGGGATATCGATATCTGGGTGGGCCATGGCTGAATTCCCTTTCAGCTGGGGACGTACCCCAGCCTCTTGTCGACCACGTTCTCCAGTGGCCGACCGTCGATCCACTTCCGGAAATTTTCGGCGAACGCGGCGACGAGATCACCGCGCCATCCGACGACATCACCGGAATTGTGGGGGGTGAGTTGGACGTTCGGCAGATCCCACAGCGCGTGCCCCGGCGGCAGCGGCTCGGGATCGACGACATCGAGCGCCGCACCCGCGATGCTGCCGTTGCGCAGCGCGGCGACGAGATCGTCTGTCACTACTAGTTCCCCACGACCGACATTGACGAAACGGGAATGCGGCTTCATGGCGGCAAATGCCCGCGCGTCGAACAGGTGGCGCGTCTGCGGTGTGAGCGGCGCCACGGCGACGACATAGTCGGCGCCCGGCAGCTCGGCGTGCAGATCGGTACCTATCGTGCCGAAGTCCGGGTCGTCGGCGCTCGGGCGCCGCCCCAGTCCGCGCACGTCCATCCCGACCGCCCGCAGCATGCGGGCGATGGCCCGGCCGATGGATCCGGTGCCCACGACGAGTACCGTGGCGCGGGCGAGCCGCTCGGACTCCCGGTGCTGCCACCGATGCTCCTGCTGCAGCCGCCACGATTCGGGCAGATCCTTGGCGAAGTTCAGGATCTGCGCGAGCACGTACTCGGCGATCGGCATGTCGAAGATGCCGCGGGTGTTGGTGACGACGACGTCGCTGTCGATCAGCTCGTCGAACATCACCGAGTCCACACCCGTGGCACCCACATGCACCCAACGCAACCGGTCCGCCGCCGGCCATGCCCCGGGGACAGCTGTACTGGTGAAGTCGTACACGAACAACACGTCGGCACCACGCAACGCATCGGGGAGCTCCTGCGAGTCGGCGTAGCGGACGGTTGCCCGCTCGGCCACCGGTCGCATGAGCCCCGCATCGGGCCTGGTGCCATCGTGAAGGACGGTGACTATTTGGCCCTCAACCACATTGACAGGCTAGAAACGCATCGTATGATTGTCAACAATCCGATCGTGTGCGGAGGATTGCCTGGCTGAACGCGAGAGGGGCCGTCGTGGTGGACCTGAATTTTCCCGATATCGACGGGCCCGTGGCACAGCGGGGCATCGGGATCATCGCGCCGTTCGACCTGGCCCTGGAGCGTGAACTGTGGCGATGGGCGCCGCTGGAGGTGAGCCTGCACCTGGCCCGCACGCCTTACGAGCCGGTGCCGGTCTCGGTGGCGATGGCGGAGCTGGTGTCGAACGCGGCACACCTCACCGCCGCCACCCGCGACGTGCTGCACGTCGACCCGGAGGTGATCGCCTACCTGTGCTCCTCCGGCAGCTTCATCAAGGGGCTGGACTACGAACAGTCACTGGTCGACGCGATCTGCGCGGCGGGCGCCCCGGACGCGGTGACCACCTCCGGCGCGCTGGTCGAGGCGATCCGCAAGCTGGAGCTGAGCCGGATCTCGGTCCTCACGCCCTACGACGAGATCCTCACCCGCAAGTTGCACGAATTTCTCGGCGAGGTCGGCTGCGAGGTCATCCGCTCCGACCACCTGGGGCTCGGCGGCGGCATCTGGAAGGTCAGCTACCGCACCATCGCCGAGCGCATCATCAACGCCGACGACCCGCAGTCCCAGGCGATCTTCGTCAGCTGCACCAACCTGCCCACCTACGACCTCGTGGAACCGCTCGAACAGGCCCTCGGCAAGCCGGTGCTCACCGCGAACCAGCTCACCATGTGGGCGTGCCTGGGCCGCATGAAACTACCCATGATGGGGCCCGGAAAGTGGCTCCAGGACGTCTTCTAGGGGAATCACCATGCAGACACCCGCCATCGGTTTCATCTACCCGGACCACGCCGCCGAGGACGACTTCCCGCGTGCGGCCGAGCTGCTCGGCGCGGACCTGCGGGTCGCCCACATCTACGGCACCGACCTGCACGCCGTCCCCGAACTGCTCGACCTCGGCAGCCCCGAGAAGCTGCGCCACGGCGCCGAACTGCTCGCCGAGCACCGGCCGAGCGCGGTGGTGTGGGCCTGCACCTCGGGCAGCTTCGTGTACGGGCCGGAAGGGGCGCGCGAGCAGGTGCGCGGGCTGGGCGAGGCGGCCGGGGTGCCCGCGTCGAGCACCAGCTTCGCCTTCGTCAATGCCGCTCGGGCACTGGGCATCTCGTCGGTGGCGGTGTGTGCCAGCTATCCCGACGACGTCTCGGGGCTGTTCGTCGATTTCCTCGGTGCCGAAGGCATCCGGGTGCTGTCGATGTCGGCAGCGGATATCGACACCGCGGCCGAGGTGGGCACGCTGACCGACGAGCAGGTGCTGAAACTGGCTGCCGCCAACGATCATCCGGACGCCGAGGCGCTGCTGATCCCCGACACCGCGATGCACACCGTATCGGTGCTGCCGGAGCTGGAGGCTACGCTCGGCAAGCCGGTGCTCACCGCGAACCAGGTCACCATCTGGGAGGGCATCCGGATCGCCGGGTATTCGCCCGGGGCCGAGCCGATTTCGGACGCGCTCGGTAAGCTGTTCTCGGAAAGGCTGATTCATGCCGGTCATTGAATTCGAGCCGGTGAATCGGCAATCCACCGCGGAGATGATTGCCGACCGGCTGCGCACGGCCATCATGCGCGGCACCCTGGAACCGGGTGCCCAGCTGGTGGAGGCCGATCTCGCAACGCAATTCGACGTGTCGCGCGGGCCGGTGCGCGAGGCGATGCAGCGGCTGGTGTCCGAGGGGCTGCTGCACAGCATCCGGCACCGCGGGATCTTCGTCATCGAGCTCACCCTCGACGACGTGCTCGACGTCTACCGGTCGCGCACCGCGCTCGAGGGCGGCGCGCTCGAGCTCATCCTCGACGGCCGTCGCGAGATCGCCTATGACGCACTGGAACCCAGCGTCTCCGCGATGCGCGCCTGCGCCGAAAACGGCGACCCGGCGGGTGTTTCCGATGCCGACCACGCCTTTCACGAGGCGCTGGTGGACAGCGCCGGGAGCCCCCGCCTCGCCCGCGCCGCGCGCACCCTGTTCATCGAGACCCGAATGTGCCTGGGCGCCTTGGAAACCACGTACCCGGACGTCTTCGTCCAGGTGCAGGAACACACCGACCTGCGCGAGGCCATCGGCTCCGGCGCCCCCGGCCGCGCCCGCAAACTCCTGGTCGACCACATGCACGACGCCGTCGAACGCCTGACCATCCGGGCATAATCCTCCGACGCCACATCGTCATTCCGGCACGCTCTCGGCCGGAATCTACAGCGACGGTGGGTTCCGCTCAGCAGGCTTGGAAGTATTTGCGCAGGACGGCGGGTGCACCATCGGATTCGGCTGTGCGCCAGCATCTGTCGTGGGGGAAGACGACGTAGGTGGTCCAGCCGC
Organism: Nocardia mexicana NBRC 108244; assembly: GCF_001613165.1. GTDB lineage: Bacteria > Actinomycetota > Actinomycetes > Mycobacteriales > Mycobacteriaceae > Nocardia > Nocardia mexicana. Next base: position 944 of record NZ_BDBV01000118.1, on the reverse strand, counting down.
CGTCGCCGTGGCGCACGATGCGCTGACTGTCGCCCGGGACGTCCCACGCGATGACCGCCCAGTAGCCGTCGCATTCACCGACCGTCGCGGGCGCCCGGTCCAAGGGCGGCCCCACGCCCAGATCGTGCACGATCGTCTGCGGGGCGCAGACCGGGTCGGGGGCCGGATCCTGGAATCGCAACAGCCCGTACACCGTCTGCCGCGGTGACTCGACGAACAGGCTGTGCAGCCCCTCCGGCACCGGGTTCGTGCCCGCCGGCGGATCCATCCCGAAGCGGAAGCAACCGGTCGGAACCGCGAAGACGGCCTGTCCGTTGGCATCCGTCGTCGCATCCCAGCGACGCACCTCCGGCGTGCCCTCCGCGATGTCGTGCCCGGCCGGATCGCACGGCCGCACCAGCCGCAGGTCGACGGGAACATACGGCACCGCGATCCCCGACAGCGTGACCGTCCGGAGGATCACCGTGCCGGACCGATCCGGCGGCGCGGGCGGCTCCCCCGGAGGGGCGGGCCGCACAGAGATCGGCCCGCCCGTCCGGGGAGTCGGCGGCACCGCGAGCCCGCTCACCGTCACCCCGTCGTGCGCCTCCAGACTCGTCCGGGAAATCCCGGTGGCCGCCGACGACCGACCGCCCACCGACTCCGACCCGTTCGCCCCACAGGCGGCCACGACCACCATCGCGCCACCCACCAGCACCACCTGCAGCGCCCTGCACATCCGCATCGCAGTCGACCTCCGGTCGCGATCCCCATTGCCCCCATATCGCCACTCGACCGGCCCCGATTACACCCACCCGATACCGATCACAACGCAATAAGATTGCAGGACAGCCACACCCGAACCCGCCCCATCGCACCCCTGCCCCCACGCCGCACCCCGTGCACGCTCCCGCACCCTCTGCAACCGGTGCGGGAACAGGCGCGGGGTGCGTGAAGGGCGAGCT
>NZ_BDBV01000117.1 GCF_001613165.1 Nocardia mexicana NBRC 108244 | reverse complement strand
GGTGGCCAGGTCCAGGCGGTGGATCTGCTTGGTGGCGTTGTCGGAGACGTAGATGTCGTTGCCCCGCACGAAGATCGCCGGGCGCGGGTCCTGCCACCGCAGCGGCTCCTCCCACGGCCCGATGACCGGAATGGTCCGCGTGACCGTCCCGGCAGCCGGGTCGATGACGTGGATGCGGCCGTCCGTGCCGAGTACCAGCGCCTCGCCCTGCGGGCCGCGGGCCAGCGAGCGGAACGTGTAGCTGGTGCCGATGTTCACCAGCCGCAGGCTTCCGTCGCGGGTGTCGATCAGCGAGACCTGTTGCGGCCGTTCGAGTTCGGCGTCCTTATCCCGCTTGTAGTCGCCGAGCGCGATCGGGGAGGCATCGGTACCGGCCTGGTTGCCGATGCGCCCGTACGGGTCGGGGCTGGTGACCTTCGTGATGACGCCGTTGCGGTAGACGAGGGCGCCGGTCTGGCAGCCGATGACGACGGCCTCACCCTGCACGGTGGATTCGCCGTGCACGCCGGGGCAGTCCTCGTTGCGCGCGATCTCCTTGCGGTTGCGGTCCAGCACGACGACGCCGGTGCGCTTCTCCTCGGTGCCGAGGGTGACGACGAGCTCCCCGTTCGACAGCTGGATCGCGACGCCGTGATGCGGCGCGGCCGCCTTGTAGGTCTCGGTCTCCGGGGTGCCGTCCTCGAGCCGATGCGGGTCGAACATGCTGACCTCGCCGCTGCCATCGGCGAACAGGACGGTGCGCCCCGCGTGCCGCACCACGTGGCCCGGCTTGGCGGCGGGGAAGGTGGTGTCGGTCAGCTCACCGTGCACGGCGTCGAGGACCTGGAAGCCGTCCTTGGTCGACACCATGACGTGGTGGTCGTCGCCGGCGGGGTTGAGGCGGTTGAAGCCGTCGAGCTTCACCTCGTCCGCCATCGCCAGGGATTTCCCGTCCAGCAGATAGATGCCGCCGTCGTAGGTGACCGCGACCGGATCGATGATCGCCGCGTGGTCGGAATGCTGGTCCGAGTCCGAATCTCCTGTGCCACAACCACTCAGGGCCACCGCGGAGGTCAGTATCGCGGATGCGGCCAGGGATCTGACCGCGCGGGAACGTAACCGCATGTGCTACTCCATTTCTGTTGTTCGATGATCTAGGGCGCCGTCAGGCCGCGCACGATGGCCTCGGTGTTGGCGCGCATCATGTCGAGGTAGGTGGGAGCGCCGCCGCCGGGCTCGGTGAGCGATTCCGAGTACAGGGGGATCACCCGCACCCGCAGGCCCGCCTGCTCGGCCAGGACACGGGCCAGCCGGTCGGGCTGGGAGGAATCGGCGAAGACGGCGGGAACGCCCGCGACGCGGACGGTTTCGGCCAGTCCGGCCAGGTCGGACGCGCTGGGTGAGGCGAGCGTGGTGCCGCTGGGGACCACCGCGCCGATCACCTCGAATCCGAATCGCTGTGCCAGATAACCGAATACGTGGTGATTGGTGACCAGTTTGCGCCGTTCCGGAGGCAGCGCCGCGAACTGCTCGGTCATCCATCCGTCGAGGCGGTCCAGTGCCGCCCGATACCGGGAGATACCGGCGCGCGCGGCATCGGCGTCGACCCCGTCGATCCCGGCGACCCGGTCGCCGATCACCTCCACCGCGCGGCGCACCCGCGCGGGATCGGTCCAGAAGTGCGGATCCGGCTTCCCGCCCTCCGCGCTCCGGAACCGGATCGGATCCACCTGCTCGCCGACGGAAACCGTTGTCACCCCGGCCTCTTCGGCGGCACGCACATGCCGTTGCACGCCCTCTTCCAGGCCGAGACCGTTGTGGATCAGCAGCGCGGCGCGTTCGATGCGCGCGGCCGTCTGCGCGGAGATCGCGAACTGGTGCGGATCGGCGTTCGGCGGCATCAGCACCGTGACCTCGGCCGTGTCACCGACGATCGCGCGTGTGATATCGCCGAGAATATTGGTGGTGACGACGATCTCGGGGCCGCCGTCGTGCCGATCGGCGCAGGCGGGCGCCACGGCCAGGACGAGCACTGCGATACACGCTCGGATCACGGTTCTCATCGGCCCGTCTCCACCATGTGCGCGGGGGCGATGTCGAGGGCGAAAGTGCGTGCGCGGCGCAGATTGTCGCGGTAGTCGATCTCGTACACCGCACGGGCGTTCGCGTCGTTGACGTAAGCGCGACCGGTATCGATCTCGATCACCGGTGATGGTCCGCCGTCCGGAACGGGACCGGCGAGCAGCTGCGTCTGCGCGGTCTGCGCCCCCGTGCCCGGATCGTGGCCGTGCAGCACGCCGTCGCGGGTCAGGGTGAGCAGCACGCTGCCCTCGCCCGCCGTATTGGCCGCAACCACCGGCCCTGTCTCCACCAGTCGCCATGTGCGCGTGCGGATATCCAGCACCCATATGCCGCGCTCACCCGCCCGCGCGACGAGCGTGGTGCTGCCGGGCCGATGTGTGAACTCGATCGCGCGCTCCGGTTCCGGCACCGGTTGCGGATAGGCGATCTTCACGGCGTCGAACCGGCCTTCGGAGGCGGTCACCAGCACGGCGCCGTCGGCGCAACCGACAACCAGCCCGCGCCGAGTCACCGCGGAACCCCGTGGCGCAGTACATGTCTCGGTCAGCGGTGCCACCACCGCACCGTCCCGGTTGCGGACCTCCGCACGGCCGGTGTCCTTCGCGACCACGGCGATATGTTCGGCATAGGGAACCGCGACGGCATTGCCGAGCACACCGCGCTCGGTGATCCGGCCCGCATCCAGCGCGGCCCGGTCCAGCAGGGTGGTCCCGGAATCGGTGACCACGGCGGTGACGACGGGATCGCTGTGCGTCGCGACGAGCCCACCGCGTTCCAGCGTGCCGACCTCGCGGATCGCGGCGCGGTAGTAGTGCATGTGGTCGCCGTGGTCCACGGTCCACGCGCCGCCGTCGACGATCCGCACGGCGGCACTGCTCCCGAGATAGGCGAATCGGTCGTCGCCGGAGATCCCGGTCGGGCCCGGCGCCCGGCCGCCGTCGGTGACGGTGCCCTCGATCAGATCGACCACCCGGACCGCTCCCCCGGCGTCGGCGGCCAGCACCCGGGTCTGCGGCGCATCGGTCTCCTCCGCGCCCTCCACATAACCGTGCGGCGTCTCCGTGACCGACGCGGAATCGCCTGTGTCCGAACCGCATCCGGCCAGCGGCAGCACGGCGATCAGGGCGCCCAGCAGCGCCAGCGCGTTCGCCCCCGGCATGCGCATCCGGTCACGCAACCACGCCGCCGCGGCCGAGGCGAAGAACACCGCGACCGCGACCGCGACGATGGTCGCACCCGCCGCTGTGCCCGCGTGCCAGGACACCAGCAGGCCCGCCACGGTCGAGAAGCCACCGAACAGCGCCGCCAGCACCATGATCACCGGGACCCGGTCGGCCCAGTAGGTCGCCGCCGCCGGTGGCGCGATGAGCAGGCCGAACACCAGCAGGGTGCCCGCGACGTGGAAGGACGCGACGATCGCCAGGGTCAGCAGGCCCAGCAGTGCCGCCTGCGCCCACCGCGGCCGCAGCCCCAGCGTGTGCGCCTTGCGCGGATCGAACGCCAGCGCCAGGAACGCGCGATGTCCCAGCACCGCGATCACCGCCGCAACCGCCAGTGCCACAGCGAGATAGCCGAGATCCCGGTCTCGAATGGCCAGCACGTCCCCGAACAGGAATCCGGTCACATCGACCGCGAACGACTGCGATCGCGACACGATGATCACACCCGCCGCCAGCATCCCCACGAACACCAGACCGATCCCGGTATCGGCGGAGAACCGCGGATTACGTTGCAGCGCGGTGACGCCCAGCGCCATCGCCGCCGCGCTGCACGCGGCGCCCACCAGCAGATTGCCGCCGAGCAGCGACGCCACCGCCACCCCCGGCAGCATCCCGTGCGCCATCGCATCACCGAGAAACGCCATACCGCGCACCACCACCCACGTACCGGCCAACGCGCACACGCAGGACACCAGCAGCCCACCCCACAGCGCTCTCTGCACGAAAGACACCTCGAACGGGGCAAATAGGACATCCATGGCGCGACACTTTATAATGGAAATGATTTTCAATACAAGTTAGGTGATGTGGTGCACAAACGGAAGACCCCGGCAGTCCGGATCGACGCGCTCTCGGCGGGGTATCGCTCGCAGACCGTGCTGCACGAGATCACCACCGTCATTCCCGCCGGTCGGGTCACCGCGATCGTCGGCCCCAACGGGTCCGGCAAGTCCACGCTGCTCAGCGTCATCGCCGGGGTGGTCTCCCCCGCGGCCGGAACGGTCCAGCGCAGCAGCGACCGGCGACCGGCCTTCGTGGTCCAGCACAGCGCGATTCCGGCGACCCTCCCCCTCACCGTCCGCGACACCGTCGCGATGGGTCGCTGGGCACACCGCGGCCCCTGGCGGCGCCTCACCCGGACCGACAGCGCGATCGTGCAGTCCTGCATGGAACGCATGCGCATCGCGGACCTCGCCCGCCGCCGCCTCACCACCCTCTCCGGCGGTCAGCGGCAACGGGCCCTCCTCGCCCAGGCCCTCGCGCAGCAATCGGATCTGCTACTCCTCGACGAACCCACCACCGGATTGGATTCCGAAGCCCAGCAACAGATCTCCCACACTCTCCGCGAGCTGGCCGCGGACGGAACTGCCGTCGTCCAGGCCACCCACGATCACCGCGAGGCCCTGCGCGCCGACCACTGCGTGCAACTCGACAACGGCCACCTCACCGCCGCGGGCGCACCGTCCGACGTCCTGCTCGGCGAACCATCGCTCCGCGCAGACCGATGAGGCACCGACCGCGGTTCCGACCCGCCACCATCTACCCGGACTGCGGCACAATCGTTTTCGACGCGGCGTGCCGAAGCAGAGTGCCGTGGTTCAGACGACCTTGGCGTCGATCAAGAGCTTCCAGATCTCGCCCTGGTCGACGACCTCCACGCCGAGCTTCTCCGCCTTGGTCAGCTTGCTCTCGCCGACGCCCGCGCCGGTGATGAGCAGGTCGGTGTTCGCCGAGACCGACGACGCGGCCGTGGCGCCCGCCTTCTCGCACAGGCGCTGGAATGTCGGGCGGGCCACCTTCTCGCCGGAGCGGGGGTCGCTGATCGCGCCGGTGATCACCACGGACTTGCCCGCCAGCGGGGCGCCGGCGGCGACGACCGGGGGCAGGTCCTCCTCGCGGACGTCCAGGGAGACGCCCGCCTCACGCAGCCGCCGCAGCTCCGGGCGGAGCCGGGTGAGGTGCGCTACCAGGGAGGCGGCGACCTTCGGGCCGATATCCTCCACCGCGACGAGCCCCTCTTCGCCCGCGTCGGCGACCTCCTCCAGGGAACCGAAGCCCGCGCGAGCGAGGCGGGCGGCGGTGCCGTCGGAGGCCATCGGAATGGCCAGGCCGATCAGCGCGCGGCGCAGGCCGACCCCGCGGCTCGCATCGATCGAGTCGATCATGCGGGTGGCCGAAACCTCCCCGATGCGGTCGAATTCGAGCAATCGCTCCTTGGTCAGCGTGTAGAAGTCCGACGGGTGTTCGAGGATGCCCGCCTCCGCAAGGCGTTCGATCCATACCCCGCCGACCGCGTCGATATCGGCGGCCGCCCGCGACGCCCAGTGGATGAGCCTGCGCACCGTCTGCGCGGGACAGGACACGTTGGTGCAGAACAACTCCCGGCTGTTGCCCTGCTCGGTCACCGGTTGCCCGCACGAGGGGCATGCGGTGGGCGGCACGATCTCGCGCTCGGCCCCCGTGCGCTTGCCGGCGTCGAGCACACCGGCCACGAACGGGATCACGTCACCCGCGCGGCGCACCAGCACGGTATCGCCGATCTTGATGTCGCGGGCGCGGATCACCTCCTGGTTGGCCAGCGTCGCCCTCGTGACCGTGGTGCCGCCCACGAACACCGGCTCCAGCCAGGCGACCGGGACGACCTTGCCCGTCTTGCCGACATCCCACACCACGTCGGCCAGCAGCGTCGTCTTCTCCTCGGCGGCGAACTTGAAGGCCAGGGCGCCGCGCGGGGAACTCGACCGCGTCCCGGCCGCCGCGTAGGCGTCGCGGTCGGCCAGCCGCAGCACCGCGCCGTCGAGGTCGTAATCGAGGTCGTTGCGCCCCTGCTCGATCGCGGTGATCGCCGCCTGCGCCTGCGCGGCGTCGGAGCAGTGCCGCATCCGCGCGCCCGTGATCCCCAGTGCCGCCAGCCCCTCCTCCAGATCGACCGCGGCATCGCCGCCGGAGGTGTCCAGGTCGAAACCGTAGAACTGCAGGCGGCGCTCGGACACCGTGGCCGGATCCTTCGCGCGCAGCGTGCCCGCGGCCGCGTTGCGCGGGTTGATCAGCGGCTTGTCCGGATGCGCGGTGTTGTAGGCGGCGAAGGTCGACCGCAGCATCACCGCCTCGCCGCGCACCTCCACCCGGCCCGTGATGTCGATCCGCTCCGGGACACCATCCACCAGCGCGCGGACCAGGATCGTCACATCGTCACCGGTGGTGCCGTCGCCCCGGGTCACCGCGCGCGCGAGCCGCCCGTCCTCGAACACCAGGGACAGCGACAGGCCGTCGAGCTTCGGCATCACCACCACCGACTGGCCGGGAAAGCGGTCGAAGAACGCCACGACCTGCTCGGGCTTGGTCGCCTTCTCGAGCGACAGCATCGGGCGCGCGTGCCGGATCGGGGCGTGCAGCACGGCGGGCGCACCGACCTGCTCCAGCGGATTCGGATCCGGCGCGAGCTCCGGATGCGCCTCGATCAGGCCGCGGAGTTCGTCCTCGATCGCGTCGTACTCGGCGTCGGCGACCAGCGGCGAGCCCTGATAGTAGGCATCGCGCAGCGCCACGATGCGGTCCGCGAGCTCCCGGATGCGTTCCCCTGTTTCCACAGCACAGACGCTACCGACACCCACCGACAGCGTCGTGCGGCAGAGCCGATCCCACCGCTTTCCGGCGGTCGCCTCGATCAACTCGTAGAGCAGGTCGAAGCGGGCGCCGGTTCACAACGAGCGCAAAGACCTACGCCTGCACGGTATCTGGTTCAGACGAGCAGCACCCGGCGCCCGCGGGTATGCCCGGCCTGGCTGTCCGCATGTGCCGCCGCGGCGTCGGCGAGCGGGTACGACCGGTCGACCGGTATGTGAAGCTTCCCGCGCGAGATCAGGTCGACGGCCTCGGCGAGCGCCTCGGGCATGCTGCCGCCGACCCCGGCGAATCGGATACCGAGCATCGGCGCCTCCAGGTCGGCGATGGTGATCACCTTGTCGGGATCCCCGGTCAGGTCGAGGAGCCCGCGAACGACGCCCGCGCCGTTCAGGTCGACGGCGGCGTCGATCGGTCCGAGCCGACGCACCCGTTCGACCCAGCCCGCGCCGTAGGTGGTCGCGATGGCGCCGAGGCCGCGCACGTACTCCTGGTTCGCGGCCCCGGCAGTGCCGATCACGCCGATTCCCCGGTCGCGGGCGATCTGCAACACCGCCGACCCGACGCCGCCCGCCGCGCCGCTGACCAGCAGCGTCTGCCCCGGCTGAACCCCGACCAGGCGGAGGACCCGCAGCGCGGTCTCGACCACGGACGGATATCCGGCCGCCTCCGCGAAGGTCGACCCGTCGGGTAGGCGCGCCCAGGAGGAGAGCACGGCGAACTCGGCGTAGGTGTTCGAACCTCGGCCGAACACCGGCGCGCCGACCTCGATACCGGTGACTCCGTCGCCGACCTCGTCCACGATGCCCGCGGCGTCCTGCCCGACGCCGGCGGGCAGCTCGATCGGGCGGATCCGCCGGAACTGGCCCTCGCGGACCCGCCAGTCGTGCGGATTCACCCCCGCCGCCCGCACGGCGATGCGCACTCGACCGGGACCGGCGTGGGGCTCGGCCACCTCGGTGAGTTTCAGGACATCAGGGCCGCCGTATTCGGCGAAGCGCTGCGCTTTCATGAATCGACCGTAACGCTAACGGTTAGTTTTTTGCAACGGTTAGCTTTTAGCGGCGGCTACAGTTTTGTAGCTGATAGCATCACGGGATGACCGTCCCGACCGGGCGCCGGGAGCGCAAGAAGGCCGCGACCCGCCAGAAGATCGCCGACGCCGCCCTGCGACTGTTCCTGGAGCAGGGGTACGACGCGGTCGGCATCCGCGACGTCGCCGCGGCGGCCGACGTCGCCGTGACCACGCTGTTCTCCCACTTCGCCTCGAAAGAGGCCCTGGTGTTCGAGCAGGACGAGGATTTCGAACAGGGCCTGACTCGCGCGGTCACCGACCGAGCACCCGACGAGCCACTCATCCCCGCGCTGCGCCACGAGATCCTGGCCATGGTGCGACACTGCTCCGCCGACGGCGCCGCCCCGATCTGGCACATGATCGACCGAACCCCGGCCCTGCGGCAGTACGAGGTGTCGGTCCGGCTGCGCCACGCCGAATCGCTGGCCGCGGCCATCGCCGCCGATTTCGACCAGCCACCCACCTCCACAACCTGCCGGGCCATCGCGAGGTTCGCGATCGACGCCTATTCGGTGGCCCGCGAGGCACCCGACCCGGAGGCCGCCGTGGACGAGATCTTCGAGATGATCGAGGCGGCCTGGGAGGCCACGCAGCTGTCCCCACGGCCCCGCACGGCGTGAGGGGCGGCGGCGAAAACCGTTACGGCTGTGCCAGGGCGTCGGTTGTCAGGGTGAGGTGTCGGGTCAGGATGTCGGCGGCGGTGTCGGGGTCGCGGGCCAGTGCCGCCTCCTCCAGGCGGCGGTGTTCGTCGATGCCGTCGCGGTCGGGATCGCGGTGGGCCGACCAGCGGCGAACGAGTTCGCTGGCAACCCAGAGACGGTCGAAGGTCTCCAGCAGCACCGGGTTGCCGCAGCCCTCCAGCAGGGTGCGATGGAACACCCGGTGGGCCTCGGCCCATTCCTCGCTGTAGTACTCGCCGTCGTCCGGGGTGAATACCGGCGTGCGCGCCAGGCGGTGGTGGGCGGCTCGGACGTCGCCCTCCCAGCCGACGTCACCCCGTTCGATCGACATGCGTAGCACCACCGGCTCGATGGCCCGGCGGGCCTCGCCGATCTGCTGCCAGCGGTGATCGGAGAACGCCGGGACCGCGAAGCCCCGATTGGTCAGCCGCTCGGCCAGGCCCTCGCCGACCAGCCGCACCAGCGCCTCACGCACCACCGCCAGGCTCACGCCGCGCTGCCTGGCGAGATCCTGCGGTTTCAACGCGGCACCGGGCGCATAGTCGCCGCGCATGATCGCGTGCCGCAGGTGTGTGTAGACCTGCTCGGAGAGCATCTGCTTCTCCGGCGAGGCGGGGGTGCGAGCTGTCGGAGTCATGAGCAGATCATAGACGATTCTCAAAATGATCGATTATTTCTGCTATCGTCGATCTTGCATGTTCCGAACGACCCGAAAGGCGCGACACCATGAGCGCAAACAACCCCTTCGCCCGGCTGCCCGAGGCGGCCTCGTTCACGGTCACCAGCACCACGGTGAGCGACGGCGCCGCCTGGCAGCCCGAGCAGTGGTCCTCCGGCGCCCCCGGCGGCAAAGACGTTTCCCCGCAATTGAGTTGGAGCGGCGCCCCGGCGGGCACCAAGAGCTACGCCGTCACCGTCTACGACCCCGACGCCCCCACCGGCTCCGGCTTCTGGCACTGGGCCGTCGCCAATATCCCGGCCTCGACCACGAGCCTGCCCGAGGGCGCCGGGGACGATACGGGCGCCGGCTTGCCGCCCGGTTCCTTCCAACTGCCGAACGACGCCCGCCTGCCCCGGTACATCGGTGCCGCCCCGCCCGCGGGGCACGGCCGGCACCGGTATTTCGTCACCGTGCACGCTCTGGACATTGACGACATCGGCGTCGCCGCCGACTCCACGCCGGCCCTGCTCGGATTCACCATGGCGGGCCACACCCTGGGCCGGGCAACGCTTGTCGCCACGGCGGAGACAGCGCAGTGAGCCCCGATCGGGAAACCGGGAGACGAGACCGCGGGGAAAGGCTATGAGCGACAACACCATCGATCACATGGCCGATCGCACCGTGCTGATCACGGGCGCCACGGACGGGCTCGGCCGGGCACTCGCGGTGCGGCTCGGCGCGGCGGGTGCGCGGCTGATCCTGCACGGCCGCAACGCGGATCGGGCCGCGGCGGTCGCCGCCGAGATCACGGCGGCGGGCGGATCCGCGCCGGAGATCGTCCTCGCCGACCTGTCGCACCTCGCGGCGGTGGAGCGGCTGGCCGACGAGATCATTTCCCGCACTTCACGATTGGATGTGCTGGTGAACAACGCCGGTACCGGCGGCCGACCGGACGGCACACGCGCGCTCAGCGCCGACGGCCACGAACTACTGTGGGCGGTCAACCATCTGGCCCCCTACCGGCTGACCCGGCGGCTGCTTCCGCTGCTGCGGGCCGCCGCCCCGGCACGGGTGGTGAACGTGGCCTCCGCCGGTCAGCAGGAGATCGACCTCGACGATCCGACCCCCGAGCACGCCTACGACGTGTACACCGCCTACTGCCGCGCCAAGCTGGCGATGATCATGGCGACCATCGCGTACGCCGAGGAGCTCGACGGGACCGGCGTCACCGTGAACGCCCTGCACCCGGCCACCCTCATGCCGACGACCATGGTGCTGGGATCCGGTGTCACGCCGATCGGCACGGTCGCCGAGGGCGCGGCCGCGACTCTGCGGCTGATCTGCGAGCCGAGCCTCTCGCAGACGACAGGCCGATATTTCAACGGCACCAGGCAGAGCCGACCGCACCCGCAGGCCGACGATCCGAAGGCGCGCCGCCGCCTACTCGAGATCAGCGACGCCGCGATCGATCGGCCCTGAAATCCGCCGGGCCCGGTAAACCACGCCGGGCCCGGCGGATTTCGTCTCACAGCGAGTCGCGCCGCTGGAAGCCGCCGTCCGGATCGAGCTCGATGACGGTGTCGATGCCGATCCTGCGCAGGAACGGATAATCGTGGCTGACAACGAGAATCGCGCCGCGATAATCGGCCAGCGCCTCGACCAACTGGTCGACGCTGGCGATATCGAGGTTGTTGGTCGGCTCGTCCAGGATCAGCAGTTGTGCGGGCGGATCGGCGAACAGCAAGCGCGCCAGGGAAACTCGGAAGCGTTCCCCGCCGGACAGGGTCGAGACCGGCCGTTCGACGCTGCTGCCGCGCAACAGCAGCCGGGCCAGCCGATTGCGGATCGTGCCCGGCGCGATGCCGGTCGCCACCGCCTGCACATTCTCCAGCGCACCGGCCCGCTCGTCCAGATTGTCCAGGCGCTGCGGCAGATACCCGACGCGGTCGGTGAACAGCGTGCCGCGGTCCGGATCCCCGCCCCGCATCAGGTTCTCGATCAATGTCGACTTCCCCGCGCCGTTGCGCCCCACCAGAGCGACACGCTCGGGCCCCTGAACGACGACGCCGCGGTCACCGTCCCGCAGTTCCGCGATGCGGCGGGTGCGCGGCACATCCGGATCGGGCAGCTCGAGACGGATATGCTCCGTGCGCCGGACCCGGGCCGCGGCGGCATCCAGAACCTCTTGGGCCGCAGCGACTTTGGCGTCCAGCGTGGTGCGCATCGCACCCGCCGAGCCCTGCGCCCTACTGGCCCGGTTGCCCGCCAGGATCCGGGGTATGCCGCCGTTCTGCTGGGTCGACCGGGCGGTGCGTTCCCGCCTGGCGAGCTTCGTCTCGGCCTCCTGGCGCTGCCGCTTCTCGACCTTCAACGCCTGCTCGGCGGTGCGGGCCGCCTGTTCGGCCGCCGCCTGTTCCTGCTCGACGTGCCGTTTCCAGGCGCTGTACGGCCCTCCGAACACATCCAGGGTCGCGCCGTGCAGTTCCGCGGTGGCGTCCATGTGCTCGAGCAGTTCGAGGTCGTGACTCACCACGACCAGGGTGCCGGGCCATCCGTCCACGAATTCGGCCAGCTTGGCGCGAGTTTCGCGGTCGAGATTGTTGGTCGGTTCATCGAGCAAGGTGATCGGCGTCCGCCGCACCCGCAGACCGGTGATCGCGACCAGCACGGCCTCACCGCCCGAGATCTCCGCCACCCGGCGGTCGAGATCCGCTGCGCCGAAACCGATCTCGTGCAGCGCCTCATCGGCGCGGGATTCGATATCCCAGTCGTCGCCGATCGTCTCGAAGTGCGCCTCGGCCGTATCGCCGGACTCGATGGCACGCAGCGCCGCGAGTTTGCCCGCGATACCCAGTAATTCGGCGACGGTCTCGTCGCGGCCGAGGGTGAGCGTCTGCGGCAGGTAGCCCACCTCACCGGTGGTCTCGATGCGCCCGGACGTCGGGGCCAGGATGCCGGCGATCACTCGCAGCAGCGTCGATTTGCCGGAACCGTTGCGGCCCACCAGACCGGTGCGCCCGGCGGGCAGGGTCCCGTCGAGCCGGGACAGCGCGACGGTGCCGTCGGGCCATTCGAAGGACAGGTTGTGCAGGGTGATCGCCGATGGCGTGGATGTGGACATGGGTGGTCGACTCTTTCCTGCTCCCGAAGGAGCGGGCCGCGGGGTCTGGTGACAGTGCGGAAGCAGACGAAGGCGAGTTGGGCGCGACAATGCCTCGGAGTGGTCCACTACGGGACACCGGGAGACAGATACGAGGAATGCGCCGCCTTCGACCGGCGGCTAGAGTCTGTCGACTTCCTCGATGAGCACGTGACCACCCTACCAGCGGCGTCAGCGGGACATCGGCTCGCGCGTGCTCGGTCGGCGCCTCGTGGCGTCGATCGCGGCGAAGGCGGCCGCGGCCAGGATCAGTACGGCCGAAACCAGCAGCGCCATGTCCAGCCCGTGCAGGAATGCCGCCTTTCCGGTATTCAGCACCTCGGACACCTTCGACAGATATCGGAGATAGGGACCGATATCGACGCCCTCGGGGATGCGGCCGCGTTCGACGGCCTCGACGGCATCGGGCTGCAATGTGGTCGGCAAGCCCAATTCGTCCATCCGCGCCTTCAGATCCGAGGTGAGGAACGCGTGCACCAACGCCCCGAGCACGGCGACACCGAACGCCGAACCGACCTGGCGCATCGTATTCGTCACCGCGGCGGCCATACCCGAATGCTCCGCCGGCACCCCGGACAGCACGGCAGCCGTCAACGGCACCACGGCGATTCCGAATCCGAGCCCCGCCACCGCCATCGCGGCCGCCAGCGACCCGTCCTGCAGCGGGCCGGACAGGGCATGGCGGGTCAGCAGCACCCCGGCGGCGCCGACCACACACCCGACGACCATCGGCGTGCGGGCGCCGCGACGCCCCACCCAGAAGCCCGCGGCCAGCGATCCGATCGTGATCGCAACGGCCATCGGCGCGAAGACCGTGGCCGTGCGCGCACCCGAATACGATTGCATCACTTGCAGATACAGCGCCGTGAAGAAAAAGATCGAGAAGACGCCGAAGTAGACGGCGAAGGCGACCACCAGCGCGCTCCGCACCACGGGCGGTCGCAGATATCGGAAATCGACCATCGGCGCCCGGGCCCGCTTCTCCACGGCGACGAGACCGGCCAGCGCCAGACCACCGAACACGAACAGCGCGACCACCGACGGCGCGCCGTAACCCCTCTCCTCACCGGAGATCGCGGCATAGATCACCGAACCGAGACATGCGGCGCCGAGCGCGAATCCGGCCCAGTCGACCGGCCCCCGCGGCGGGTCGGAGCTTTCCGGCACCGACCACAGCGCCGCCACGAGCGCCACCGCCCCGATCGCCAGGTTGAACCAGAAGATCGAGCGCCATCCGTACGCGTGCACCAGCACTCCGCCCAGTACCGGTCCGGCCGCCAGCGCCAGTCCCGACACCGCCGCCCACACGCCGACCGCCCGCGCGCGCACCCGCTCGTCCGGGAAGATGTGCCGCAGTATCGACAGGGTCCCCGGTTCCGAGGCGGCCGCTCCCAAGCCCATGATCGCGCGACCGGCGATGAGCATCGAGACGCTGCCCGCGATCGCCGCGATCACCGATCCGGCGCAGAAGATCACCAGTCCGACGATCATGACCCGCTTGCGGCCCCACCGGTCACCGAGCGAACCGCCCGCCAGCATCAGGCTGGCGAAGACCACGGTGTACGCGTTCACCACCCACTGCAGCAGCACCACGTCGGTCCCCAGCTCCTGCCGGATATCCCCGAGCGCGACACTGACGACCGTGGTGTCGAGAAAGGTGACGAACAGGACGGCGGTCAGCACGGCCAGCGCGACACCCGGACGCGACCCTGTGCCCGGTGTGCTCTCCATCGACGCCACCGGCACAGGCTACTGGCCGGGGCGGACAGGTCGATGGCCAACACCGAGAAACTGAAACACGTTATAGTTCGCTCTCGTGATGGTTTGGGATGACGCCACGGACGTGCTGATTGTCGGGTACGGCGCCGCCGGCGTATGCGCGGCGCTGGAGGCTCGGGCGGCGGGAGCGGATGTCCTCGCGGTGGACCGTTTCAACGGCGGCGGGGCCACCGAGCTGTCCGGCGGCATCGTCTACGCGGGCGGGGGCACCACCATTCAGCGCGAGGCGGGCATCGACGACACGGCGGACGCGATGTTCACCTACCTGGCCCGCGAGGTCGGCGACGCGGTCCGACCCGAGACACTGCGGAGTTTCGTCGATTCGAGCCCGGACATGATCGACTGGCTGATGGGGCACGGCGTGCCCTTCGAAGCATCGGTGTGCCCGTACAAGACGTCCTATCCCGACAATCGGTACTACCTGTACTACTCCGGCAGTGAGTGTTCGGGCGAGTTTCGCGCGCTGACACCGCCGGTGCAGCGCGGGCACCGCGCGAAGGGCCGCGGGGCCTCCGGCAAGATGATCTATCAGCCGCTCGCCCGGTCCGCGGCACGCGCCGGTGTCCGGTTCCGCCCGCACACCAGAGTGGTGGCCCTGGAGAGCGACGGCGACGGCCGGGTCATCGGTGTCCGGGCCCGCAGCATGGCGCATGCGCCGCTGCTCATCCGCAAGCGGTTCGCCGCTATGGCATCCATCGCCGCCAAGCCCGGCATCTACTACCCGCCGCTGCGCCGCGTCCTGGAACGTCGACTCGACGCGCTCGAGCACCGCTACGCGCGCGAGGTGCGGATCCGAGCGCGTCACGGCGTAATCCTTTGCGCGGGTGGATATATCGCCAACCAGGACATTCTGGCGCGGCACGCACCCGGATACACAGGAGGCCTGGCACTGGGCACCACGGGGGACGACGGCTCCGCCATCGAACTGGCCGTGGCCGCGGGCGCCGTGGCCGACCGGATGGACTGGAGGCCACGATCCGGGCGCACAACGAGGCCATCGCCCGCGAGGAACCGGATCCGATCGGTAAGCCGCGGGAGTTCACCCGGCCGATCGAGCAAGGTCCGTTCACGCTGCTGGACATGTCGGTCCGCCCGAAACTGACCAACCCCTGCCCCATGTTCACCCTCGGCGGCTTGCTCGTGGACGAGGACACCGGCTCGGTGTCCACTGCGACGGGTGAGCCGATCCCCGGACTCTACGCCGGCGGCCGCACCGCGATCGGGATCTGCTCCGAGTCCTACGTCAGTGGCCTGTCGATCGCGGACTGCGTATTTTCCGGTCGTCGCGCCGGAAGGTCCGCGTCGGCCCGACTGTCCGAGGTCGCGGGCTGAAACCCGTTACGCCCCCGGACATCCCGTAAAGAATCCGGGTTAGGCCGAAGCACCCGCGACGTTCATGATTAGGGTCTCGATCATGGAGAACGACGGACCCAGTCGGACGGCGCTGATCACCGCGTACGCCCGCGCCTATCATCAGATCGCCGACCGGCCACAGATCTTCACCGACCCGCTGGCGGCGCGTCTGCTCGGTGTCACCGCGGCGGAACTGACCGAATTGGGCACGTCCACGAGCGACCGCCTGAGTCCCGCGGTCAGCGATCGGTCCCGCCGCTTGTTCTTCGCCGCCCGCGCCCGCTTCGCCGAGGACGCCGTGGCCGCCGCCGTCACCGCCGGCGTGCGGCAGGTCGTGGTCCTCGGCGCGGGCCTGGACACCTTCGCCTATCGCAACCCACACCCGGACCTGCGCGTCTTCGAAGTCGACCACCCCGCCACCCAATCGTGGAAACGCGAACGCCTGGCCGCCGCGGGAATCGACCGCCCCGAGACGTTGACATTCGCGCCGGTCGATTTCGAAACCCAAACGCTGGCAACGGGTTTGGAATCCGCCGGATTCGAACGAACCGGCCCGGCCATATTCGTGTGGCTCGGCGTCGTGTACTACCTGACCCCGGACGCCGCCCGCGCCACCCTCGAATACATCGCCGGTCAGGCCCGGCCGGTCGAGGTGGTCTTCGACTATCTGCAGCCTGCGAACAGCGACGAGAGCCGCGCGCACCAGCAGGCCCGTGCCGATCGGCTCGCCAGCGTCGGCGAACCCTTGTTCAGCTACTTCACATCCGACGATATCGCCGCGCAGCTGCACGCTCTCGGCTTCACCGGTCTCGAGGACCACTCCGCCGCCGACCTCATCACCGGCTACCTCCAGGACTCCGAACCCTCCGGGATCGAACCACCCCGCACCCTGGGCGCGAATCGCATACTGCGCGCGAGCCGCTGAGGACCGCCTACCGCGCCTCGTTCCCAGGAACTCGCTCCAGCACGACGACCGGAATCTGCCTGCCGGCGGCCGCCTGGAACTCGGCGAACTTCGGGACGAGCGCTATCTCTGCCGCCCAGATCCGTTCACGCTCCTCGCCTTGCGCGAGGCGGGCCACGACCGCCACCGTTTCCCTCCCCGTCTCGACCGTGACCCGGGGATTCGCCATGAGGTTGCGATACCAGGCCGGATGTTGCGGACTGCCACCATGGGTGGCGAAGACGGCCCAGCCGTCGCCAACGGGCAGGTAGAACAGCGGACTGATCCGTTCCCGCCCGGTCCGGGCCCCGACATGATGCACCAAGATCAACGGCATGCCCGGTCCGTCGAAGCCGGAAATCCGGGGTGGGACCGGGCGGCCCGCGGCGAATTCGGCCTCGCTACTCCAGGCCGCATACCCGGCGTTCGCCCGGACCTCGGCGATGATTCGGGCGTTCCAGCCGGTGATATCGGGAACCTCGGCCTCGTGGGCGGCGGGGGTGGACGGATCAGACATGACATCCCATTCGCTATCCGGAGCACTTGCTCCTCAAAGCTAGCACAGAGCGGAGCATGCGCTCCGCATAAGGAGATATGCTGGTCGCATGACGGAAACCGGATCGGACAGCGCCACCCGGCGACGCGCGCCCCGAGCGGACGCGATCCGCAACCGTGAAGCGATCATCGAGGCCGCATCGGCCGTGCTGGCCGAGCAAGGTACCGCGGTCGACGTACGCGAGATCGCCCACCGCAGCCGAGTGGGCATGGGCACCCTCTACCGGCACTTCCCGAAAAAGGAGGACCTCGTACAGACGGTCCTGCGCAAGGACTTCACCAGGTGGGCGGAGTCCGCGCGGACGGCCGCCGCCGACGCCGAAGATCCCTGGGCGGCACTGATCGACTTCTACGAGCAGGCACTGACCGGCTACGCACACCACCGCGCGATCATGGAGCACTTCGCGATGGCCCTGCCGGTGCCCGACACGGACGGCCTCGGGCAGCTTCGCCTCGTCATCGAGGAGCTGTGCGTCCGCGCCGCGGGTTTGCTGCGCCCCGGAGTGACCGCCGACGACCTACTGCTCCTGCTGGTCTCGCTGGGCCACGCCGTCCAGATCACCGACGAGTGCCGCCCGCACATGTGGCGCCGACTGCTGCGCATCTCCCTCGACGGTCTTCGCGCCGACCTCGTCGAGCCGCTTCCCTACGGGACGGCGAGGTAGGCGTCGAGTTCGGCGAGGTAGGCCGACTTGGTTGCCTCGTCGAGGAAGGACGCCTCGAAGGAGTTGCGGGCGAGGGTGGAGATCTGATCATCGGTCAGCGCCAGTGCGGCCGCGGTCGCCTCCAGGTTTTCCTGCACGTAGCCGCCGAAGTAGGCGGGGTCGTCGGAGTTCACCGTCGCGACGAGACCGGCCTCGAGCATGCGGCGCAGCGGGTGCATGCCGAGATGGTCCACGGCACGCAGCCGGACGTTCGAGAAAGGACACACCGTCAGCGGGATCCGCTCCGTCCGCAGCCGTGCGACCAGCTCCGAGTCCTCCATCGACCGGATGCCGTGATCGATCCGCTCGGCGCCGAGCACGTCCAGCGCCTCGCGCACGTAGGCGGGCGGCCCCTCCTCCCCGGCGTGGGCGACGCGGTGCAGCCCGAGTTCGGCGGCGCGGCGGAAGACCTGAGCGAACTTCGCCGGCGGGTGACCGACCTCGGCCGAATCCAGGCCGACGCCGATGAGCTTGTCGAGGTGATCTTCCGCGGCGTCCAACGTCTCCATCGCCGAGTCGGCCGACTGATCGCGCAGGAAGCACAGAATCAGCCCCGTGCTGATGCCGTACCGCTCACGACTGTCGGTCAGGGCCGCCGACAGTCCCGCCACGACGGTCTCGAACGGGACACCACGCACGGTGTGCGCCTGCGGGTCGAAGAAGATCTCGGCATGGCGCACGCCGTCGGCCCGCGCCCGGCGCAGATACGCCTCGGCGAGGTCGGTGAAGTCCTGCTCGGCGCGCAGCACCGCCATCAGTTCGTAGTACAGGTCCAGGAACGACTGCAGATCCGCGAAGGCATAGGCCGCGCGCAGCGCCTCGGCGTCGGCAAAGGGCAGATCGATACCGTTGCGCCGGGCCAGCGCGAAGGCGAGTTCGGGCTCGAGGGTGCCCTCGATGTGGAGATGAAGCTCGGCTTTCGGGATCGGCATCCGGCCAGGCTACCCGTCCGTTCACCGGCGGATTCTTGGATCAGCGATAGATGTAGACGCCACCGTCGCCGAACGGAATGGCACGGTCCACGGCGTGCGGAACGCCGTTGTCGTCGTTCTGGGTGCAGTCGTGGGGGAACAGCGAGTAGTGGCCGTCGCCGCCGCTGCACATGAGCGGCCGGCTGGTGCCGTACGGACTGATCAGGATGCGTGAGGACAGAATCACGTTGTTCTGCGACGCGAACCTGCTCGACCAATCATGCGGACCGAACACGTCATTCGAATCGGCGGAGGCCAGCGGCGCCGCAGCGAGCAGAGCGACGGTGGCAATTCCTGCACAGGCGAGTACTCGTTTCATGCGACTACTATCGCCCATCTGGAACTATCCATTATCGCGAACGCGAGCTTCTGGCACACGGCTCACAATCCGGCTCGAGGTGTACGACAAGTCACACCGCCATCTAGATCGGTGCTTCAGGCACCCGGCACTTGTCAGCGAGGTAGGCACCGACCTCGCCGAGCTGATTCGCGCTGTCGGCGAGTGTCGTCACGGTGCTCTGTGGAGGGCGGCCGTGGCCTGCTCGACGAGCCAGTGTTCGGCTTGCTCGAAGGTCCAGCCGTTGTCGTCGACGAGGGTGAAGAAACCGGCGTAGCCGAAGTAGAACCACAGTATGTCGGCGGCCCGCTGGGTTGTCATCTTCGGGTGCAGGCCGCCGGCCTCGCTCACATGCGTTGCGACAGTTGAGATTGCGTCGCGATAGCGTTGTGTCGCGACGTGCAACGCCTCGGCCGCCTCGGGATTGTTGGGAGCGGTGGCGAGCACGACCCGCATGATGTCGCCGTAGTCCTGCCGCATCGTCGCGACCACGCCGGCCACGTACCGCAGAATCTCGTCGGGATCGGTGAGCGCGGATTGACGTTCGAGCGCCTCGGCGACGATCGGAGCCTCGCTCCACAGGTCCACCAGCGTGCGCAGCAGCCCCTGTTTGCCGCCGCCGACGGCGTACACGGTCGCGGGCGCGACACGCGCCTGCTTGGCGATCTCCTCGACCGTGGTCGCGAAGTAGCCCTGCCGGGCATAGAGCCGCCGGGCAGCATCGATGATCGCGGCCCGGGTCGCTTCGGCGTACTCGGCCCGGCGTGTCTTCGGGGCTTCGGTCATATCCAGTCAGCATAGCCACGCGATGGTCATTAGAGTAGCGAGCCGCTAATCAGAGCTTTACTCTGATAAACAGTCCTCTACTCTGATATGCAGTTCTGACTGCGACTTTCAGCAGCCAACGTTCGAATCGAGGTGCTTCGTGACCGCATCGACCACCCCGCGCGTCAGTGGATTGATCGCCGCTTTGCGGCGTGCGATTCCGACGGACCGAGTCCGGACCGCCGGTCCCGGTTACGACTCCGGCCGTGCCCTCTGGAACGGCGCGGTAACGGCCCGCCCCGGCGTGATCTTGCACTGCCTGCACCCGTCCGACGTGCAGACCGGCGTGCGGGCCGCCCGCGACGCCGGCGTGCCGCTGTCGGTACGCGGCGGCGGCCACGACTGGGCCGGGCGCGCGTTGACCGACGGTGGTCTGACCCTGGACCTGTCGGGCATGCGCCGGGTGGAGGTGGATCGGCAGGCGGAGGTCGCCCATGTGGCCGGCGGCGCAACCGCAGCCGATGTCGTCGGCGCCGCGCAGGCGCACGGTCTGGTCGCGGTGACCGGTACCGTCGGTACCGTCGGGATGGCGGGTCTGGCCCTCGGCGGTGGCTACGGCCCGCTGTCGGGTCGCTTCGGGCTCGCGGCGGACAATGTGCTGGCGGTCGATGTCGTGCTGGCCGACGGATCCTTGGTCACCGCCGATGCCGAGCACGAACCCGATCTGTTCTGGGCGGTGCGCGGCGGCGGCGGCAATTTCGGCGTGGTCACCGGAATGCGCATCCAACTGCACCGGGTTCCGGCGCTGCTGTCCGGCATGATCATGTACCCGGCCGCAGAAGCGGAATCGGTGCTTGCCGGACTCGCCGACCACCTGCCTGCCGGCGGCCCGGACGAGTTGACCGTGCAGACGGGTTTCGTCGCCGGGCCGGACGGGGCGCCGGTGTTGTTCGTCGCACCAACCTGGTGTGGCGACGCCGCGGCGGGTGAACGCGTCGTGGCGCCGTTCACGCACCTCGCCAGCCCGCTGCTGGCGCAGTTCGGCCCCGCCACGCTCGCCGACATGCTGGCCGGGATGGACGCGATGTTCCCGTTCGGCCGACACGTACAGATTCGTACTCGGACCGTCGCCGGGCTGACGCCCGCGACGCGCAGCGCTGTCGCCGCCGCCGGGACAGCGCTGACGTCACCGCTTTCCGCGGTCAGCCTGCACACCCTGCACGGTGCAGCGACCCGAATCCCCGTGGCGGACACGGCGTTCGGCTATCGCACCGCGCATCTGACGGTCGAGATCATCGCTATCTGGGAGGCGGACGACCCCGCCGCGGCAAAGCATCGTTCCTGGGCTGGTGAGGTGTCTCGAGCGCTGGCGCCGGACGCGCTGCCGGGCGGTTACGTCAACCTGCTCGGCCCCGACGACACCGAGCAGATCGCATCCGCCTACGGCCCCAACATCGCCCGGTTACAGGCGATCAAGCACCGCGTCGACCCGGACGGCATCTTCCGCGCCATCCCGCTGCCGTGAGCGCACGTTCACCCTGAATCCACCGATTAGTCCGGCGTCCTGCCTCGGCTACGAGACGATCGGCCACCGGGTGCGGGTATGGCGCTGTCGGCAGGTGTCGGGAGCCGCGGCGGTCGCGCCCGCCCGATGTCGGAGCGCGACCGCCGGGCTCGTGTTCACTCGTCTGGTGATTGGTCCCGACCGGGTCAGGCCAGGGTTGTGCGTGCGAGTTGTGCGTCTTGTTCCGGTGTTCCACCGGAGACGCCGAGGCCGCCGATCAGTGCGCCCTGGTCATCGATGATCGGCAGGCCGCCGCCCATGAGCAGCAGGCCGCCGCCCAGGTGGTCGAAGTGCGGCACCGGCGCCCCGAGTTCCAGCGGGGTGTTCAACGCCTCGCTGGGAGCCTGGAACATCACCGAGGTCCGGGCCTTGGCGACCGCGAGGTCCACCGAGGCCAGCCACGCGCCGTCCATGCGCGCGAACGCGACCATGTTCGCGCCCACGTCGAGTACCGCGAACACCGCGCGCAGACCGGCGTCGTCGGCCGCTGCCCGCCCCCGGGCCAGGAGTTGGTGGGCGTAGTCGAGGGTTATCGGCTGCGCGACCGAGACAGGCTGGGGTTCAGGCATTCTGGGTCCACTCCGTTTCCTGCCACTGCTTGGCCGCCGCGATGGTCTGCAGCGGTCGCATGGTGCGGTAGGGGTGTTCGGCAGCGGGAATCACCTCGACCATGGCGTCGATCATTTCCTGCGGGTCGGCCTGATCGGCCAGGCTCGCGCTGAAATCGGGCATCGACACCACCGCGGTGTCCGGGTCGTACCACTGCACATAGCTCTCGGCGCCGGTGTCGTTGAACCCGGTGCCGAACACGCCGGGATTGATCGTCGCGACCTTGACTCCGTGGGGTGCGAGTTCGGCCTTCATCGAGCCCGCGATGGCTTCGATCGCGTGTTTGGTCGCGCAGTACGCACCGAGGAACGGGACGACGAGGATGCCGCCCATCGACGAGGTCCACACGATCTTGCCCGACCCCCGCGCGACCATCTTCGGTGCGATGGCCTGCACCAACTGCAGATGCCCGAACACGTTGACGTCGAAGGACTCCCGCACCCGCCGCAACGGGATGTCGACCATCGAGCCGCCCTCCATCACACCGGCATTGAGCACCAGCACGTCGGGATCGAAGGAGCCCGCATGGGCGATGTCGAGGTCGTCGAGCAGGTTCAGCTTGATCACCTGCAACTCCACGTCCGCGGCTTCCGCGTCGGCGCGCAGGCTGCGCACCTGCGGCCACGTCTCGGCGGCGGCGATGATCGTGTGCCCGTGACGGGCCAGCTCGAGCGCGGTCCCGCGCCCGAACCCGGAGCTCGCGCCGGTGATGAGGATCTTCTGTGGCATACGCTTCCCTCACTGTAACTATCTGGATATTTACCTAGCCGAGCATGACAGTCTCGCTGGACGTTGTCAATCACCAGTTAGTTACATTGGTGTATGGTGCTGACCGTGCCACCAGACGCCACAGACACCAAGAGGCGGATCTTGGCCGCGGCGCGCGTGGAGTTCGCGCGCTTCGGATTGGCCGGGGCCCGGATCGACCGCATCGCCGACGACGCCCACGCCAACAAACGCTCGATCTACATGCACTTCGGGCCCAAGGAACAGCTGTTCGACCTCACCGTCGCCCAAGCACTCACCGAGCTGTCGGACGCCGTCCCGTTCACCCCGGACGACCTCCCCGACTACGCAGGCAGACTGTTCGACCAACTCTTGCAGGACCCGGCCGTCCTGCGGCTGTCGACGTGGGCGAATCTCGAACGCCCCGAAGCGACCTCCGGCGAGATCGGCGCCTACCGCCCGAAAATCGAGGCGCTGCGCGAACACAGCGACGGTGACGCCGCCGACCTGCTGGCACTCGTTCTCGGACTCGCCACCGCCTGGTTCAACGCCTCCCCCTCACTGCAGGCACTCGCCGACGACCCAACCTCACGGCGGCGCCTCGACACCCACCGCGCCGCAATGATCGCCGCCGTCGCAGCCCTGTGCCGCGAGATCGCCCCGCCCACCGACCGATAACTCATCCCACCATCGCCGCCCTCGACGGGCGTTCCCCCTCCGAGCGCCCGGCTGCCGTTCCTGCCGAAGGTCAACTCCTACCTCGATCGAGCCGGACCTGATCTCGTCCAGCTCTACCCGGCACCCGAGCCGCTGATCACAAAGGGCGGCAACGCATTCCAGGGAATCGACCTGTCCGCACTGATCGAAGAGGCAGTCGCTGCCGTAAACCCCGATAGGTGTCCGATCAGCGCCCGGAGAACATCTGCGCCTCGAGGTTCGCCAGCGCACGGTGTTGAGCGAATCGAATCGCGTTCACTGTTGTCCCGGTCGCCACCGCGGTCTGTGCCGCGGACAAGCCCACCGCTACTCGGAGGATGAGGATCTCGCGTTGCACAGGCGGTAGGGCGGCCAGCGCCGTGGTCATTGCCGGGGGACGAGCAGGCTGAGTCGTCAGCCGCCGACCCGGGCCATCGTTGCCCGCGCTCTTGCGGGGCGGTTCCGGCGTTGTGTCCCAGTGTTTTTGGGCGGCGACCCGGTCTGCCGCGATGTCGTAGAACGTCGCCAGCAGCGCGCGGCCGCGGTCGCGGGCGCCCGGAAACGCTGCCATGACGGCCAGGCATATCTCGTGGGCCACCCGGTCCGGCTCGAATCGCGGATGGGGTGGTGAACCGGCTCGTGCCCGGCAGTACCGGACGGCCAGGTGGTGCACGATCCGCAGGACCTTTGCCAGTGCCGACCGGTCGCCGCGGGCGGCCGCAGCCGTGTCCAACTGCCGCACCAGCTCGCTGATCGGCGGGTGGCGTGCTGGACGGACGTCACCGATCATGCGACCCGCCACCGATCGAACGCTGAATCACGCTGCGGTCCATGGTGTGACAAGGTCCGCCGGACCTACCTCGGTCCTGCGCGCCGTGTCCGGACCATCGCCATGGCCGCGGTGATCGCGGCGGCAACCAAACCCAGGCACATGACGACGTTTCCGGTGATCGTTCCGATGTCCCCGGAGGCCAGGTTCTCGGTCAGCTCGCCGCTGAGGAACCCGCCGATCACGATCCACAGCGCGATCGCCATCGCGACGGTCGGTGTCCATCGCCAGCGTGCCCCGAAAGCGACGACGGCGGCGCAGACCGCGATGACGAGGATGCCGGGCGGAAATCCGGGAAACTTCGACGGCTCGGCGATCCATTGGATGACCAGCCCGGCGATCGCGATCGCCAAGCCGCAGAGGGAAAGTCGCGTGTACTTGGGTACCGTGCCGAGCCGGGTGAGGACTGTACTCATGTCGTGCCTGTTCTGTGAGTGGTCGGACAGCGCGGTCATTTCCGTTCGGGGACAGTGGATCCGGCACGCGCGCGCAGCCACACGGCGGCGAACCCGAATACGATCGCGGCGGCGAAGCTGAGCATCTGCAGCCACGCGGCGACGAATGCGACGGTGCCGCCGGGGGTGACGAGCCGGTCGGTGAAGTCGGTGTCGGAGAATCCGCCGACCAGGAAGAACAGCGACATCACCACGGCCAGAATTGGTGCGTAACGCCACCGCAGCACCGCGACAAGTGCGGCGAAGGCCAGATAGATCGCGGGGCCGGGCCCGTCGTAACCCGCTACGAGACTGCGTGATTCGATGATCTCCGGCCCGGCGTCGCCGATCGCCGCCAGCACGAGCGCAACGCACGTCGCGACAACGAACGGTCGGCTTCTAGAGCGTGTCGCGTCCACGAATTACCCCCACACCTCGAATGGTCGTTTTCTCACCCCTGCATCGTGGCGAGCGCCGAACAGCAGGACATCCGGCCGGACGCGGCTTCGGTTGTACGCAGATTCGCGTAGATCAGCGGATAAGACCGGATTGATAGGCGAAGACGACGAGCTGGGCGCGGTCACGGGCGTGCAATTTGAGCATGGCCCGGGCCCGTACGTACTCGTCGGGCACTCCCTCGGCGGCGCCTACGTCCGCCGGTTCGCCCAGCGGTTCCCCGGCGAGGTGGCCGCCCTGCTCCTGCTCGAACCCCTCCACGAGGACTGGGACGCCTTCATGCCCGAACACCTCCGGCTGGGTACCACTCGCCCCTCGGACGCTCCCCTGCCCGAGCCGACACCGGAGATCATCGCCCACGTCCGCCGGAACTTCGCCCAGCAGCTCGCCGCCTGGCCGGATCCGATCCGCGAACAACTCATCGACCAGCACACCACCCCGGACGGACTGCTGGCGGGTCTGCGCGAGGGACGCAATATCTCCGCAATGCTGTCGGAGCTGCGCACCGGGGGCGAGGTGCCCGATGTGCCGCTGATCGTCATGGGCGCAACGGCTTTCGATCCCGGACAGCAGATGTTCCAATCCGACGCCGACCTGCGCGAGCAGATCGACGCGACCCAGCGGCTCTACCGGGCCGTCGCCGCCGCGGCGCCACAGGGCGAATACCGCGTCCTCGCCGATGCCGCGCATACGACGATCCCGATGGAACGTCCCGATGCGGTGGCCGACGCCATCGCCGACCTGCTCGAACCCGTCCGCCGCTGATCGGCGCACCGCGAGGCGAAACTCAGTGGTGCACGGCCTTTTCCGCACCCGCACCCGTCAGCGAGCGGACCTGCATCTCGACGTATTTCGGCTCGTTGTGGTCCTTGGACAGCATGGTGCCCAGCCAGCCGAGCGCGAACGACACCGGAATCGACACCAGGCCCGGGTTCGACAGCGGGAACCAGCTGAAGTCGGCGGATTTGATCATCGCGCTCGACGAACCCGACACCGCCGGGGAGAACACGATCAGCACGACGGTCACCAGCAGGCCGCCGTAGATGCTGAACAGCGCGCCGGTGGTGTTGAACCGCTTCCAGAACAGCGAATACAGAATGGTCGGCAGGTTCGCCGAGGCCGCCACCGCGAAGGCCAGCGCCACCAGGAACGCCACGTTCTGGTTCTTCGCGAGGATGCCGCCGACGATCGCGACCGCACCGATCACCACGGCGGTGATGCGGGCGACCCGCACCTCCCCCTCCTTGCTGTCGGCCTTCCCGTGCTTGATGACATTGGCGTACACATCGTGCGCGAACGACGCCGACGCCGTGATCGTCAGCCCCGCCACCACGGCCAGAATGGTCGCGAAGGCCACGGCCGCAACGAATCCCAACAGCAGCGGGCCGCCCAGCTCGAGCGCCAACAGCGGCGCGGCGGAATTCTCCTTACCCGGTGCGGCATTGATCTTCTCCGGCCCCACCAGTGCCGCCGCACCGTAGCCGAGCACCAGCGTGAACAGGTAGAACAACCCGATCAGCCCGATGGCCCAGACCACCGACCGGCGGGCATCCTTGGCCGTCGGCACCGTATAGAAGCGCATCAGCACGTGCGGCAGGCCCGCGGTGCCGAGCACCAGAGCCAGTGCGAGAGAGAGGAAGTCGAGCTTGCTGGTCTCGTTCTTGCCGTAGCGGAACCCGGGATCGAGCAGTTTGGCACCGGTCTTGCCGCTGTTGTCGACGGCCTGCTGCAACAGCGTCGACAGGTTCAGCCCGTACTTGGCCAGCACCCACACGGTCATCGCCGCGGCCGCACCGATCAGCAGCACCGCCTTCACGATCTGCACCCAGGTGGTGCCCTTCATGCCGCCGACCAGCACATACACGATCATCAGCGCGCCGACCACCGCGATCACCAGGTTCTGCCCGACATTGCCGGACACCCCCAGCAGCAGCGACACCAGCACGCCCGCACCCGCCATCTGCGCCAGCAGATAGAACAGGCTCACGGCCAGCGTGGAGGTGGCCGCGGCGGCACGCACCGGCCGCTGCTTCATCCGGAACGCCAGCACGTCGCCGAGCGTGAATTTGCCTGTGTTGCGCAGCAATTCGGCCACCAACAGCAGCGCCACCAGCCACGCCACCAGGAACCCGATCGAGTACAGGAATCCGTCGTACCCGTAGAGCGCGATGGCGCCGGCGATGCCGAGGAAGCTGGCCGCCGAGAGGTAGTCGCCGGAGATGGCGATCCCGTTCTGCGGGCCGGAGAACGCCCGGCCCGCCGCGTAATAGTCTGCGGCCGTGCGGGTGTCGCGGCTGGCGCGGAACACGATCACCAGCGTGATCGCCACGAAGATCGCGAAGATGGTGATGTTGAGGCCCGGTCGGCTGCCCTCGACAGCGGCGGCGAGAGTCGTACTCATCGAGTCGGTTCCTCCATGTCGGCGCGCAGCTCGTCGGCGATCGGATCCAGTTCACGATCGGCGTAGCGCACGTAGAGCCCGGTGATGACGAAGGTCGAGACGAACTGCAGCAGACCCAATATCAGCCCGACGTTGATATTGCCGACGACCTTCGTGGACATGAAGTCGTGGGCGTAGTCGGCCAGCAGCACGTACAGGGCGTACCAGGCGAGGAACAGCGCGGCCATCGGAAAGACGAAGAGGCGGAACCTGCGGCGCAATCGCTGGAAATCCGGACTCTCGTAGACCCGTTCCCAGTCGCCGGCGGGTTCCCCGTTCCGCTCTTCGATCGTCACCAGCCGTACCTCCTCGTGAGCCACGTCACAATAACAGGAAATCGGACATTTGACCTGCCGAATGTCCGCAGGTCGGCACCGTGAAAGCCGGAAAAGTTACGCGGACTCGAGGTTCCCGGCGCGACCGGCCCCGCGCCGCTCCGGGGTCGCTGCCGAGTGCCGGGCGGTTGCCCTGGCAGAGTTCTCCAGCTGTGCCGACGAATCAGACGACAGCGGTCTCCGAACTCGCCGCGCTCGCGCCGCAGCTGCGCGCCGCGCTGACCCGCGTCCACTACGACACCGACACCCTGCTGCAGGCGCTCGGCGAGCCCGCGCACACGGCCCTCGGACGCTCCGAACCTGTCCCGGCGCGACGCGCGGCGCGCGCTGCCGATGAGCTGGGCACGCTGGTCCGGCTGCTGCTGCTCGGCGACGCGATGCCCGAGCGGGAGGTGGCGGCGGCGCTGGCCCCCGTCGACCTGGACCACGCGGTTGCGGCCGGTCTGCTGGATCGCGACGGCGACCGGGTGCGAGCGGCGTTGGATCTGCGGCCGCTCGATCTGGGCCACGGCGTCCGCTGGGTGCTGTCGGATCTGGACGACGGCATGCGGCGGCGCACCCTGACCGCCGACCACGTGCTCGGCGTCGGGCAGGCCTCGCTGTCGCTGCTGCGCGCCACCCCGACCGCCCCGGTCGGCACGGTGCTGGACCTGGGCACCGGCTGCGGCGTGCAGGCCGTGCACGCCGCCGGTTATGCGGAGACCGTCACCGGCACCGATGTAAACCGCCGGGCACTCCGGCTGGCCGAGGCGACGGCCGCGCTCAACGACCTCGACATCGAGCTACTGGAGGGGTCATGGTTCGAGCCGGTGGCCGGGCGGCGCTTCGACCAGGTGGTCGCCAATCCCCCGTTCGTCGTCGGCCCGGCCCGCGTCGAGCACACCTACCGCGACTCCGGGCTGGCCCTCGACGGGGCCAGTGAACTGGTGGTCTCCCGGGCGCCCGCGCTACTGAATCCCGGCGGCACGGCGGCGATGCTGGCGGCGTGGGTGCACGTGGACGGCGAGGACTGGCGCACCCGGGTGTCGTCGTGGCTGCCCGACCACGGCGTCGACGCCTGGATCGTGCAGCGCGATATCGCCGACCCGGCCCTGTACGTCGGCACCTGGCTGCGCGACGCCGGACTGGACCCGCGCGATCCGCAGGCCCAGGAACAGGCAGAACGGTGGCTGGACGCGTTCGCCGCCGCGGACGTCGAAGGCGTCGGGTTCGGATTCGTGTATCTGCGTTCCATCGACGGGCCGACCGAGGTCCTCGCCGAGGATCTGACCCACGGCTTCGACGATCCGCTCGGCCCCGAGGCCACCGCGTACTTCCGGCGATCGGCCTGGCTGCGCGCGGTCGGCGCCGACGAGGACCTCGCCTGGACATCACGGTTCGAGGTCGATCCGGCCACCGCGCTGGAACGGGTCGCCCTGCCCGGCGGCGACGGCTGGGAGCAGCGGGTGGTCCGGCTGCACCGCGGCGACGGCCCGCGCTGGCAGCACGAGGTCGACGACACCGCCGCCGCGCTGCTGGCGGGAATGCGCGCGGACGGGCTGCCGTTGCAGGAATTGGTCGAATTGCTGGCAATCGGCCATACCGGCACCACCGCAACACCGGAGTTCCGCGCCTCGGCGCTGGCCGTCACCACCGGACTGGTGCGCCACGGATTGATCCGCCCCGCGTAGTTCCGCGGGCATCACGGTTGGATGCATTCCTGGTTGCCGTCCGGCAACGGCGGTCGCACGGCGTTCCCGGCTCGCTCGCTTCTTAGGAACTTCTCAGATGGAAGGGGCGAAACCCGCAGCTCAGCTACGGTTTACCGGGACAGTGGCGGGGAACTTTCCCAGTGTCGGGTCCGTTGATCGGAGTGAGACACCACCGACAGGAGGCAAGTCATGACAAGCCCCGCCACCACTGGAGTGCGCGCCAGCGATCAGGGGGACCTCGACGCCCAGAGCCCCGCCGCCGACCTGGTACGCGTGTACCTGAACGGAATCGGCAAGACGGCGCTGCTGACGGCGGCCGATGAGGTCGAGCTGGCCAAGCGCATCGAGGCGGGCCTCTATGCCCAACACCTGTTGGAGACCGGCAAGCGATTGTCCGCCACCCGAAAACGGGATCTGGCCATTCTGGTGCGCGACGGCCAGTCCGCGCGTCAGCACCTGCTCGAGGCCAACCTGCGCCTGGTCGTCTCGCTGGCCAAGCGCTACACCGGCCGCGGGATGCCGCTGCTCGACCTGATCCAGGAGGGCAACCTGGGCCTGATCCGGGCGATGGAGAAGTTCGACTACTCCAAGGGTTTCAAGTTCTCCACCTATGCCACCTGGTGGATCCGCCAGGCCATCACCCGCGGCATGGCCGATCAGAGCCGCACCATCCGGCTGCCCGTGCATCTGGTCGAGCAGGTCAACAAGCTCGCCCGGATCAAGCGGGAACTGCACCAGCAGCTCGGGCGCGAGGCCACCGATGCGGAACTGGCCGCCGAATCCGGCATTCCGGAGGAGAAGATCTCCGACCTCCTCGACCACAGCCGCGATCCGGTCAGCCTGGACATGCCGGTCGGCAACGACGAAGAGGCCCCCCTCGGCGATTTCATCGAGGATTCCGAGGCCACCTCGGCCGAGAGCGCCGTCATCGCCGGGCTGATGCACCGCGACGTGCGCCAGGTGCTCGCCACGCTGGACGAGCGCGAGCAGCAGGTCATCCGGTTGCGCTTCGGACTCGACGACGGCCAGCCGCGTACGCTGGACCAGATCGGCAAGCTGTTCGGCCTGTCCCGCGAGCGGGTGCGCCAGATAGAGCGCGAGGTCATGTCCAAGCTGCGCAAGGGCGAGCGGGCCGACCGGCTGCGCGCCTACGCGGGCTAGCCGAAAACCGAGGCCCGATCGGGCCTCCACAGACGCTGGGCCGTCCGGAATCCGGCCCAGCACCCCCGAGGTGATCATGTGGGCTGATGATCACCACGAGCGCCGGCCGGCGCCCGCGCGACCCGTCCCCTCCGGGCCCGGCGCGAACCGGCCGGCGCTGTATCGGAGTCGCCAATTATCCTGTGCGGCTTGATATGTGATAAGCACTCACCATGGGAGCCTTGGGCCTGGTGAGCATCGTCTTGCTGATCGCGGTGATAGCTGTCGTCGTGGGATTCGTCTACGCAAGCAGAAACAGGAACCGGCATCCGCCGTACGGTCTGGACCCCAACGGCATTTCGCCACAGGCCCCACCGCACGGATATGCCGCTCAGCCACCAGTGTCGCCCCACGGGCACCAGCCGTACCCGCTTGCCTCACCACACGGATATTCCGCACCGCCGACCGGGCAACCAACGCCACCGGCGACGCCACCCGGTTATCCGGCGCCGACACCGTATGGCAATCCCTCGGCCCCCACCGCACCCCCTGGCTATTCGGCGCCACCGGCTGTGCCGCACGAACATCAGCCGCCCGCACCACACGGCCACCCGGCGTCGCCCGCGACGGCGCCGGGACATCCGGCATGGTCAGCTGCACCTCACAGGCACCCACCGCACCCCGCCGGACATCCGGCACCGGGCACGGCCGATCCGGGTCGTAATCCGTAGCCTGCGGCGAGCAAGCGGAATGTGCTCAGGCGAGCGTTTTCTCGAGGCGGGCGAACATTCCCGGCCAGCCGCCGCGCATGATCTTGCGGGAGAGTTGGGCGGTGGTGTCGTCGGGGTCGAAACCGGTGTGGGTGAACAGGATTCGGGTTCCTGTGCCCTCCGGGTGCAGGCGCCAGGTGATGACCCAACCGGTCTCGCGGTCGGATTCGGCGTCGTTCCAGCTGATGCTGAGGCGTTCCGGCGCGGTCACCTCGATCACCTCGCAGCGGATCTCGCCGGAGAAGCCCACATTCGGCATCGGCGTCCCCCGCATCCGGAAACTGTTGCCCACCACCGGTTCGAAGCCGACGGGCTGCATCATCCACTGCGCCATCAGCTCCGGCGTGGTCAGCGCGCGCCACACCTTCTCGGGGGCGTGCGGGTAGAAGTGGTCGAGTTCGATACTCGTGAGGTCTTCGGTCGTCATCGCTGTTCCGTTCTCCTGTCGGGTCTTTCGTCGTCGGGCATGGCGTCGAGCACCTCGCCCAGGTCACGCATCCGGGCACGCCAGTACCGCTCGAACGGACCGAGCCAGGACTGCAGCTCGTGCAGCGGCTCCGGCTCCACCCGGTAGTACCGGTAGCGCCCGCGCTTGTCCTCGCTCACCAGGCCGCAGTCGCGCAACACCTTCAGATGCTCGGAAACGCTCGGACGGGCCATATCGAACCTCTCGGCAAGGGCCTGCACGGTGCGCTCACCCGCGAGCAGCAGATCGAGAATCTCCCGCCGAGTCGGGTTGGCCAGGGCCGCGAACACCTGGTCGGTGCGGGTGGATTCCAGACGGGGCGCCATACCGGCCACTATAGGTAGGCAATTTCCTACCTGTCAAACGTAGGAAATTTCCTACCAATATTCGTTGCGGAACGGCGGCCACAGCCCAGCACCGGAGGGTGCAGGGCGAGACGACACAGACCGGCATGTGCACGGGATACGCCGCAGGACAGCGAGATGTCGTAGCGCGTAGGTATATTCGCAACCATGACGGTTCGGGGGGAACGATCACAGATTCGCACCTCGTGGTGGGTGGGGCCGCTGATCGTCGTTGTCGCGGTGGCGGTCTGGTGGAGATTGACCGGCGACGGGCTGTCGGCGGTGACCGGTTCGGACTACAGCCGCAGTCTGCACATCGTACGGGCGCTCGCGGCAACGGCATTCACCCTGCCGCTGCTGTACGTGGTGCGCCGCTATGTCGATCGGCGCGCGTGGTCGTGGGCCGATTTCGGTCTCACTCCACTGCGAAGTGGTTGGCGCCCTTTTCTTTTCGGTGTCGCCTGCTGGGCCGTCCCGGCGGGGATCACAACGGTCGTCGTCCTGTCGCTGGGGTGGGCCCGCATCTCCGTGCGGGGGCCCGTGCCCGGTCTGATCGGAACGGTCGCCCTGCTCACCGTGCTGGTGCTGCTGTTGGAACCGATACCCGAGGAGATGGCCTACCGTGGCTACCTGCTCTCCGCGCTGGGCGAACGGTATTCGACGTGGGTGGCGGTGGTCGGCCAGGCGGCGCTGTTCACGCTGTGGGGCACCGTGTTGCTGGGGTGGGTCGACCCCAACCGCGTCGTTCTGCTGTTCACCTTCGGCACGTTGCTCGGGGCGCTGCGGGTCACCACGGGCAGCCTGTGGCCGTGCCTGGGGTTTCACACCGCATTCCAGGTATGCGCGCAGTACCTCGGCAACCAGAACTGGGGGCACACCACCGTCGACGATCCGGACTATGCGCTGATCGGCCTGGCATTCGTACTGGTTCCGTTCGTTACCACCGCCGCCCTGCTGTGGATTATCCGCCGACGGCGCACCCGTGGGTCCGTACCGTATCCGCATCCCCCGGGCCGTCCGAGTTCGGGCAGCAAGCCGCTGCCCTGAACGCGTCGGATGCCATCGCCCGGTGGCGCACCGGCTACCCCGAGTTGCGCAGGGCCGTGGCCAGGCCGTTCATGGTGAGCAGGATGCCGCGTTCCACCAGTTCGGAATCGTCGCCCGCGCGGCGGCGGCGCAGCAGGTCGACCTGTATTTGGTTGAGCGGTTCCAGGTAGGGGAAGCGGTTGCGGATGGATTCGGCCAAGGCCGGGTTGTCGGCGAGCAGCTGGTCACTGCCGGTGACGGCGGCGTGCATGCGGGCGGTGCGGTCGAACTCCTCGCGGATCATGCCGAAGATGGTGTCGCGCAGCGTCGCGTCCTCGACCAGCTCGGCGTAGCGCGCGGCGATATCCATATCGGCCTTCGCCATCACCTGCGCCAGGTTCGACATCACCGTGCGGAAGAACGGCCAGCGCCGATACAGGTCCGTCAGGGTGGCCAGGCGCTGCGGGTCGTCCCCCACCCACTGCTCGAGCGCGGAGCCGGTGCCGTACCAGCCGGGCAGCATCACCCGCGCCTGACTCCAGGCCATCACCCAGGGAATCGCGCGCAGATCGCCGACCGAGCTGGTGGGCTTGCGCGATGCCGGGCGGCTGCCCAGGTTGAGGTCGGCGACCTCCGCGATCGGCGTGGAGGCACGGAAATATTCGACGAAACCGGGAGTGTCGTGGACCAGCCGCGCGTAGGCCTGCCGTGCCGCCTCGGCCAGATCGTCGAAGAGGTCGTAGGCCGGTTCGGCGTCGGCGCCCAGGCCCTCCACGTCCAGCAGCGTCGATTCCAGGGTCCCCGCGACCAGCGCCTCCATATTGCGGTGGGCGGTGCCGCGGTCGGCGTACTTGGTGGAGATCACCTCGCCCTGCTCGGTCAGGCGCAGCGAGCCGCGCACCGCACCGGCGGGCTGGGCGAGGATGGCGTCGTAGCTGCGCCCGCCGCCGCGGCCGACGGTCCCGCCGCGGCCGTGGAACAGCCGCAGCCGGATTCCGGTCTTGCGAGCCGCCTCCACCAGGTCCAGTTCCGCGCGATACAGCGCCCAGTTGGCGGCCAGGTAGCCGCCGTCCTTGTTGGAGTCGGAGTAGCCGAGCATGACCTCCTGCTGCATGCCGCGCGCCGCCACCAGCCGGTGATAGGCGGGCACCTCCAGCGCGGAGACCAGGGTTTCCGCGCCCTGGCGCAGGTCGTCGATGGTCTCGAACAGCGGCACCACGCCGGCCGGGCTGCTCGGCGGGGTGTCGGCATCGCCGGGATCGAGGATGCCCGCCTCCTTCAGCAGCAGCGCGGCCTCCAGCACGTCGCTCACGGAGGTGCACATGCTGATGATGTAGTTGGGCACGGTGTCGGGGCCCAGGTCGTCGAGGGCGGCCTTGGCGGCGCGCAGCACCCCGAGTTCCTTGACCGCCAGCTCGCTCAGCCGCGCGGTCGGCCCGAGCAGGGGGCGGCGGGTGTTCAGCTCGGCCGACAGCAGCTCGACGCGCTGCGGCTCGGGCAGGCTCGCGTAGTCGGAATGCACTCCGGCCCAGGCGAACAGCTCGGCGACCAGTTGCTCGTGCACCTCGGAGTTCTGGCGCATATCCAGGCCCTGCAGGTGGAAGCCGAAGGTCTCGACCGCGCCGCGCAGTGCGGCCAGCCGGTCGTCGGCGAGCAAGCCGTCGCCGGAGGCGCGCATCGAGGAATCCACGATGTTCAGGTCGTCCAGCAGTTCCTGCGGGGAGCCGTAAGGCTCGGCGACCGGGCCGTCGGTGCGCGTGCGGTCGCCGGATTCGCCCACGGGTCGACCCGATGACGGGTCGGTCGTCCGGCGATCGTCGGCGGGCGCGCCGACACCTTCGCCCGGAACCTCGCCGAGCGACCTGCGGGCGGTGGCCGTCAGCCGGGCCCGGATGCCGCGGATCGCGCGGCGATACGGCTCGTCGGCGCGCTGCGGCGAATCGTCGAAACCGGCGTCGGCCAGCTCCGCCAGCTCCGGCGTCACCGGCACCAGCCGAGCCGACTGCGACAGCGACTTCTCCAGCCCGACAAGCTCTTTCAGATAGTGGCCGAGGGCGACGGTGCCCGCGCGATGGGTCGCCCGATGCACCACCGCGCCGGTGACGTTCGGGTTGCCGTCGCGGTCGCCGCCGATCCACGAGCCCGGGCGCAGGATCGGGCGACGCAGCAGCTCGTGACCGGGCCAGCGGTCCCGCAGCGCGGCACGCACCTCGGCGTTGATGCGCGGGATGACCTCGAGCAGGGTCATATCGTAGTAGCGCAGGCCGACCTCGATCTCGTCCTGAATTCGCAAGCGCGCCAACCGGATCAGCGCGGTGCGCCACAGTGTGAGCACCTGACGCCGCAGCTGCGTGTCGATATCGGCGTACTCGGGTTCGGCCTCGGTGTAGCGCTGCCGCCTGCGCATCAGCTCGGTGATGCGGGACTGCACGTCGAAGACCGTCCGGCGGCGGGTCTCGGTCGGGTGGGCGGTGATCACCGGAGAGACCAGCGCGTCGCTCAGTAGATCCGCGATCGCGGCGCCGTCCGGGCCGCCCGAGCGGACGGCGTCGAGCTTGCGATAGGTGGCGGCCAGGCTGGAATCCTGGGGCGGTTCCCCGGCCGCGACGTGCACCGCGCGCCGCCGGTCGCGCTGCAGATCCTCGGCCAGGTTGGCCAGCAGCAGGAAGTGGCTGAACGCCCGGATCAGCGGGATCGCCACATGAATGTCGATGTCGCGCAACATATCCGCGACGGCGCTGCGCTCCACCTCGGAGCGGCGGATCCGGAACGCCTCGACGCGCACCCGCTCGATGAGGTCGAAGACCTCCGGGCCCTCATGGTCGCGGATCGTCTCGCCCAGGATCGCACCCAGAAACCGGATATCGTCCCGCAGTGGCGCGGTGGCAGCCTCGATCTGATCTTCGCGCATACGGCTAGTATCGACCATCACGACCGCACAGCACCGGCCCGCCCCATCTGCGGCGCGGGTGAGATACGGCACTCGGCGGCGGATCGCCGGGTCACGACGCGGGGTCGCGGCGGGTGTACCCGGCCAGTGTGGAGATGCTCACGAAACGATCCGGAATACCACCACCGAGCGGACAGTTCCGTAGCCCGTGCGAATCTTCATCATTCACGGGTACTCCGCCGACGTCGATGCCCACTGGTTTCCGTGGCTGGCCGAGCAGCTGGCCGCGGAGGGACACCAGGTATCGATCGTGGAACTGCCCACCCCGGACGCGCCGGTGCGGCGGGAGTGGGATGCCCGGCTGGCCGCCGCGGTCGGCACCGTCGATGCGGATACCCTGCTGGTGACTCACAGCCTCGGCACCATCACCGCGCTTCGGCATCTGTCCGGGCTCGAATCCGATTGGCGGCTCGGCGGTTTCGTGGGTGTGTCCGGATTCCTCGGCCGGCTCTCCGTCATTCCGGAGATCGACAACTACCTTGCCGACAGCCCGGATGTGGCGACGCTGGCCTCGCACATCGATGCCCGCACGATGATCTACTCCGATAACGACGAGGTCGTCCCGCCGGCCACCTCCCGAGCGCTGGCCACCCTCCTCGACGCCGAGCACATCGAGGTCCCCGGCGGCGGTCATTTCCTCGCCGACGAGGGGTTCACGGAGCTGCCGCAGGCGCTGGCCGCCGTGCGGCAGATCGCACGGGCGCGCACCTAGCGCGGTCGGTCACACGCCCGGCGGCTCACGCCAGGCGGCGTGGACCTATGTCGAAGCGGCTCGGCTCCGGGCCGATCCGGACGCGGGCGTACAGGACGGCGGCGCCGCGGGGTGCGGCGAGCACCGGCTCGACCGATAGTTCGCGCACCTCGGGCAGGTCGTCGCAGAGGGCCGAAATGCGTTGTGCCAGTTCGGACAGCGCGGGCTTGTCCACCGGTTCGCCGATCGTCTTGCCGGGGACTCCCGTCTCGCCGTCGAGCAGCGGGGCGGCCCGGGGCGCGTCGATCAGCGCGGTCGATTCGGCCTCGGTCAGCGGCAGCGCGCGGTAGACCCGGTCGCCCAGCAGGTCGATGATGGTGCCGGACAGGCCGAAACTGATCACCGAGCCGAACGACGGATCGTCCTGGACGCGTAGAACGCAGCCGACGCCCTTGGTCGCCATCTTCTGGATGTGCACCACCTCGTTGCCGGACACCTCGGCCAGGTCGGTGTACGCCCGCCGCGCCGCCGAGGGCCGCCACAGGTCGAGCCGCACTCCGGTCAGGTCCGGCCGGTTGCGCCACAGTTCGCCGGTCGCCTTCGCCGCCACCGGGTAACCCAGCTCCTCGGCCGCCCGCTCGGCCGCGTCCTCGTCGCGCACCTCCCGGAACTCCACGACGCGAATTCCGTAGCAGGCCAGCAGGTCGACCGCCTCCAGATCGCCGAGCCAATGCCCCTCGGGCGCGCGGGACATCCACTCCCCCACGAGGTTTCGGGCACGCTCGCGGTCGACGTCGGCGGGCCGCACGATGGCCGAGGCAGGCCGGGTGCGCCAGTCGGCGTAGCGGCGCACCCGCGCCAGCGCCCGCGCCGCGCGCTCCGGATCCGGGTACGACGGGATCGAGCCGCGCTCGACCGTGCCGCCGGGGCCCCGCACCGTCAGCAGGTTGGGCATGCCGTGGTCGGCGACGAAGGTGGTGAGCACCGGTTTGCTCCCGCCCTGCGCGCCGGACCGGATGGCCTCGGCGAACGCCGCCACCGCCGTCGGCACCGGCGGTGCGAAGATCACGATCACCGCGTCGACGTCGGGGGAATCCATGGCCGCGGCGACGGCCGTCAGAAAGTCCGCCGGATCGGCCTGCGGGCCCAGATCGGCCGGGGCGCCGACCTCCAGCCCCTCGCCGCGGGCCGCGTCGACCGCCAGCCAGCCCAGCGCGGGGCTGTTGCCGATCACCGCCAGCCGCCGCCCGGCGGGCAGCGGCTGGTAGGCCAGCAGCATCGCGCAGTCGAACAGTTCGGAGATGGTGTCGACCTGCACGATGCCCGCCTGAGCGAACAGATCCCGCTCCACCGAGCGCTCCAGCGCGCTCACCGGAATGGTGCGGGTGGCGTTGCGGCCGCTGCTGACCACCACGATCGGCTTGGTGCGCGCCACCCGCCGCGCGATCCGGGAGAACTTGCGCGGATTGCCGAACGTCTCCAGGTACAGCAGCACCACGTCGGTGGCCGGATCGGTGTCCCAGTACTGCAGCAAGTCGTTACCGGAGACGTCGGCGCGGTTGCCCGCGGAGACGAACGTCGACAGGCCCAGCTTGCGCGCGGCCGCCTCACCGAGAATCGCGGCGCCGAGTGGTCCCGACTGGCAGAAGAACCCGACCCGGCCGCGCCCGGGCAGCACGGTGGCCAGCGTGGCGTTGAGCGACACCGCGGGATCGGTGTTGGCGATGCCGAGCGCGCTCGGGCCCACCACCCGCATGCCGTGCCCGCGCACCGCGTCGACCAGGTCGCGCTCGGCGGCGTAGCCCGCCGGGCCGGTCTCGGAGAAGCCGGCGGTCAGCACCACCAAACCCTTGACGCCCTTGGCCATACAGTCGTCGAGCACCGAGCCGATCTCGGTGGCGGGCACCGCCACCACCGCCAGATCCACCTCGTCGGGGATATCGCGCACGGTCGGGTACGCGCGGACCCCGCGCACCGAGCTGCGGTTCGGATTGACCGGGTACACCGGCCCCTGATAGACCCCCGACAGCAGGTTGGCCAGCACCGCGCCGCCGACCCGCCCCGCCGACGGGGTGGCGCCGATGACCGCCACCGACCCCGGGCTGAGCAGATTGCCGACGCTGCGTGCCTCCGAGGCGCGCTCGCGCGAATCCCGCACCGACAGCAGCGCCTCGGTGGGGTCGATGGCGAACTCCAGATGCAGCACGGACCCGTCGCGGCTGCGCTGCACCTGGTAACCGGCGTCGCGGAACACCGTCACCATCGCGTTGTTCTCGGCCAGCACCTCCGCGACGAACGTCTCGATATCGTTCTCGGCGGCCGCGCCGGCCAGATGTTCCAGCAGGATCGAGCCCAGCCCGCGGCCCTGATGGCCGTCGGCGACCACGAACGCCACCTCCGCGGCGCGCGGGCCCTCCCGGTCGGGCAGCAGTTCGTAGCGGCCGACCGCGATGATCGCCTCGCCCAGTTCGATGACCAGTCCGACGCGGTCGCGGTAGTCGACATGGGTGGTGCGGTACAGATCCTTCGGCGTCATCCGCGGGTACGGCCCGAAATACCGCAGGTAGCGGGTGCGGTCGGAGAGTCCGGCATGGAACCGCTGCAGCGTCTCGGCGTCGTCGGG
The DNA here is from genome assembly GCF_001613165.1 of Nocardia mexicana NBRC 108244. Classification (GTDB taxonomy): domain Bacteria; phylum Actinomycetota; class Actinomycetes; order Mycobacteriales; family Mycobacteriaceae; genus Nocardia; species Nocardia mexicana. The sequence continues at coordinate 4,948 of NZ_BDBV01000117.1, read as the reverse complement.
GGTGATCGGACGCAGGCGGACGACGCCACCGTCGGAGGCGAGCACATCGGCGAACCAGTGCTGCGGGGGCGGCGGCGGATCTTCGGGAGTGTCCGGCCCCCACTGCATGGTGGCGCCGGGATCGCCGGGCCGGTCGGGGTCAGTCACGAGGGTCCTCCGGGTCCAGGCCGAGCAGCCCGAAAGTTGCTCGGCGCGTGGCCAATACGGCGGTGTCGACGGCGCGCTGCGCACGGTCGACGCGCTCGTCACCAGTCTCGCGGGTGCCGCCCGGCCCGTCCCAGCGCTCGAATGTGATGTCGCCCCCATCGCTCATCGTGGCCGGCGCCCGCACCGCCGGGGCGTAGGCGCGCACCTGCTCGCGCCACTCCGCCGGGGTCTCCGCCGCGGGATCGACACCGCGGTCCAGCGCGGTGGCCAGCAGATGGGTCCATGCCCGCGGCACCACCCGGACCAGGCCGTAGCCGCCCCCGCCGACAGCCAGCCAGCGGCCCTCGGCGTATCGGTCGGCCAGCTCGCGCATCGCGATGAACGCCGCCCGCTGGCCGTCCACGGTGAGGCTCAGATCGGCCAGCGGATCCTCGCGGTGCGTATCCACGCCGCACTGGCTGATCAGGATCTGCGGGCGGAATGCGGCCAGCGCGCCCGGCACCACCGCGTGAAATCCCCGCAGCCACTGGGCGTCTCGGGTGCCCGGCAGCACGGCGAGGTTGAGCGCGGTGCCCTCGGCGGGCCCCGCGCCGATCTCCTCCGGCCATCCGGTGTTCGGCCACAGCGTCGCCGGATGCTGGTGGATCGAGACGGTCAGCACCCGCGGATCGCCGTAGAAGGCGCGCTGCACGCCGTCGCCGTGGTGGACGTCGACATCGACGTAGGCGATCCGGTCGAACCCGTTGTCCAGCAGCCAGGAGATGGCCACGGCCACATCGTTGTAAACGCAGAACCCGGCCGCCGCGCCGGACATCGCGTGATGCATGCCGCCGCCGATGCTCACCGCCCGCCGGGTGCGTCCGGCGGCGATCTCGCCCGCCGCGGCCAGGGTGCCGCCCACGATCACCGAGGCCGCCTCGTGCATATGCGGGAATATCGGATTGTCCGCGGATCCCAGCCCGAACGGCGGTGCCGCGGGCAGGCTCGCGCCGGGCGGGGGCGGCTCGGCGCGCCGGACGGCGTCGAGGTAGGCCGGGGTGTGGATGCGCAGCAGGTCGGCATCGCCGGCCGGGCCGGGGGCCAGCGTCTCGACCCCTTCCAGCAGGCCCAGGCTGCGAGCCAGGGCCATGGTGAAGCGCAGGCGCGCGGGCTTCATCGGGTGCTCCGGCGTCCAGGTGTAGTCCAGGAACCGGTCGGTCCACACCACGGTGGCGTCGCTAGCCATGCCTGCCACGCTAATGCACACCCGCCCCGACCAGGTCCGGCTGCGAACGAGAACCGAACACGGGGAAGCAGCGCACCCTTTTTGTCGTTGAGATGCAGTAGAAATGCAAGACAGTGCGGGCGCGCCGAGCCGCGGGCGTACATCGAGGGCGCGCCCGGTGTCCTCCGGGTCTCCGCAGGACGAGCGAAATATGCTGGCGCGCGGTATCGCAGCCGCGCGTGGGTAGAATTCGTGCCGACGAAGGGGTAACAGGTGAAGGATCTGGTCGACACAACGGAGATGTATCTCCGTACCATCTACGACCTCGAGGAGGAGGGCGTCACGCCGCTGCGCGCGCGCATTGCCGAACGCCTCGAGCAGAGCGGGCCGACGGTGAGTCAGACGGTCGCTCGGATGGAGCGCGACGGTTTGCTGAGTGTCGCCGGCGACCGTCATCTCGAACTCACCGACAAGGGCCGCGCGATGGCGATCGCCGTCATGCGCAAGCACCGCCTCGCCGAGCGGCTGCTGGTCGACGTGATCGGGCTGGACTGGCAGAACGTGCACGCCGAGGCCTGCCGCTGGGAGCACGTGATGAGCGAGGATGTCGAACGCCGCCTGGTCGAGGTGCTCAACAACCCCACCACCTCCCCCTACGGCAATCCGATCCCCGGTCTCGACGAATTGGGCGTGGTCTCGGCGTCCTCCGAGGAGGAGAAGCTGATCCGGCTGTCGGACCTGCCGGCCGGTCAGGTGTCGGCCGTCGTGGTGCGGCGGCTGTCCGAGCACATCCAGACCGATCCCGACATCATCGGCCAGCTGCGCGAGGCGGGCGTGGTCCCCGACGCGCGCGTCACGGTGGAGACCAAGCCGGGCGCGGTGATCATCTCGGTGCCCGGGCACGAGGGTTTCGAGCTGTCCGACGAGATGGCGCACGCCGTCCAGGTGAAGCTGGTCTGATCGATGAAACTTCTGGTGACGGGCGGTGCCGGGTACGTCGGCGGGGTGTGCGCCCAGGTGCTGATCGAGGACGGCCACGAGGTGATCGTGGTCGATGATCTGTCCACCGGGAACGCCGAGGGGGTGCCCAGCGGCGCGAAGTTCGTGGACGGCGATATCGCGACCGTGGGTGTGGAGCTGATCGAGTCCGAATCCTTCGACGGCGTCCTGCACTTCGCGGCGCAGTCGCTGGTCGGCGAGTCGGTCCAGCAGCCGGAGAAGTACTGGCACGGCAACGTGGTGAAGACGCTGACGCTGCTGGAGGCGATGCGCCGGGCCGGAACTCCGCGACTGGTGTTCTCGTCCACCGCCGCGGTGTACGGCGAGCCGGAGCAGGTGCCGATCACCGAGGATGCGCCCACCCGGCCGACGAATCCGTACGGCGCCTCGAAACTGGCCATCGACCACGCCATCACCTCCTACGCCGTGGCGCACGGGCTGGCCGCGACCAGCCTGCGCTATTTCAACGTCGCCGGCGCCTACGGCGGGCTCGGCGAGAACCGGGTGGTGGAAACGCATCTGATCCCCCTGGTGCTGCAGACCGCGCTGGGGCACCGCGAGTCGATCTCGGTCTTCGGCACCGACTACCCGACCCCCGACGGCACCGCGATCCGCGACTACATCCACATCCTCGACCTGGCGCAGGCGCATCTGCTGGCGCTGGCCGGATCGCAGGCGGGCACGCATCGCATCTTCAATCTGGGCAGTGGCACGGGTTTCTCTGTGCGCCAGGTGATTTCGTCGTGCGAGCGGGTGACCGGCCGCCCCATCCCGGCCGTGGACTCGCCGCGTCGCGCCGGAGACCCCGCCGTGCTGATCGCGTCCAGCGAGCGCGCCGTGGCCGAGCTGGGCTGGAGCCCGCGGCACAACGACCTCGACGAGATCGTGTCGGATGCGTGGCAGTTCCTGCAGGCGCTGGGCGATCGCGCCCACAGCGCACGGTAGGTCCTGCGCCACACCGGTTTTCATGGCTCGCCCCGGGCCGGGTCGATGACGATCTCCACTCCCAGGCCCGCGGCGGTGGCGTGCCCGCTCAGCGCGAGCTTGCGCACCTCGCGCGGCGGCATTCCGGTGCGCAGCGCGGCGTCCAGCAGCCGGGCGATGGTGTGCTGCGGGTCGGCCTCCAGCGCGGCCTCCAGCGCCACCCCGGCCAGCGGGCCGTCGCCGTTGGCGTAGGCGCTGTAGGCGAGCAGGGTGGCCGCCTCGGCGCGGTCGGATCCGGTGAGCGCGCGGCACAGCAGCGACCACAGCACCTCCGCCGCGACCGCCTGCTCCCCCATCGCCAGCGCGAAGGATGCGTCGCGCACCGTGGAATCCCGAAGCGCCACAGCCACTTCCGCGATATCGGCGGCCAGCACGATCGCGTCCGGGTCGTCGATGGCGGACACCCGCCGCAGCACCAGCTCGAGCGCGAAGCGGCTGTAGGAGCCGGGATCGCAGCGGCACGCGGCCTGCCGGTGCCGACGGCGGGCCGCCGCGGTGGCCCGCTCCAGCTCCTCGCCTACCTCCGCACGGGACTCCGGGTCGACGCCGACGATCTCGGTCAGCTCGGCGCGGCACGCCCGGATCGGGCGGCCGTCGAGCACCTGCGCCAGCGTGATCGGCGAGGCCGCGGGATCGGATTGCGTGCCGGTGCAACCGGGTTCGAGCAGGCTCCACCACGGCGCACCGGCCGCGACCTCGCGCACCGCACAGGCCTCGACCACCTCCACCCCGGCGTCGCGCAGGGCGCCGTCGAGGATGCGGAGCAGGTCGCGATGCCGACCCGCGCGCGCCCCCGGCCGATCGGCACGCGGTGCCCCGGCCCGGTCGTCCACGATCAGCACGAGCACGCCGACCGCGTCCTCCTGCACGCAGATCGTGGCCAGTTGCCCGGCCACCCGCATCCAGGCTCCGCACCCGGGCACGTCCAGATCGTGCCGGGCCACCGTGCCGAGAAAGACGGATCCGGGCCGCTCCGGCGCCTCCTGCAACATGCACACCACCAGCGACCGATCGGGCACGAACCCGAGCAGCGCGGGCACCCCCGCAATGAACTCCCCCGGCTCCTCCACCCGCAGCCCGGGATCGGCCCACAACGATCCTCCGGTACCTACGACATCCGTACCACCGGACCGCCCCCCTCGAGCGCTACCACCCGAAACATCGTCGGCCACACTGCCATCCGATGCACTACCGTCCGGATCGCTGTGGTCCGGTTTCGGGCGCCACGTCTGCGGGCACGGACCCGAGCCGCCGCCTGGCGGGGCCGTGTCCCGGGGCTCGGCGTCGCGGGCGGCGGCAGAAGCGGGGCGGGCGGGTTCGGCGGGAGTTGTCATGCCGCTCAGCCTGCTCCCCGCGCTCGCCGGGCCCGGGGCACCGACCTGGGCGAACGTGAAGCCTGGGGACAGCGTGAAATGCTGTGCACGGAGGCGCGGAGCGCCCGATCCCTGTCGCCTCGATCTGATACGGTCGCCGCGGTCAGCGCCTGCACACGATGCGGAGCGCGGCCGCCCGTGCTCGCCCCGCGCACCGAAATCCCATGGACGCAACGTTTCCGGTGCCGCCGCGATGGTGCAGCATTCTCCAATTGTCGCGCGGGGAATGGGCGAGCCTGTG
>NZ_BDBV01000116.1 GCF_001613165.1 Nocardia mexicana NBRC 108244 | reverse complement strand
AATCGTTCACGAAGGCCCCCAACACTGTTGGGGGCCTTCGTCATATCCGGCGGGCCGGATTCACAGACATTTCATAGGCAATGGAAACCTGCGCGTACGGCCTCGCCTGGATGATGGACGGGTAGGCCCGAGCCAGCGAGGCTGCGTAGGAAGGAAAGATGCGGATGGTCGGTCAGGCAACGGCTGGGGTCGCACCCGCATCCGGCACGATCCGTACCGGATGGCGCCGGTTCTGTCTGCCCGTCACCTACAGCTATGCGGCAATGCTGATCGCCGTGGCCGCCGTACTCGCGGTGCTGGGCGACGCGGCGGAGACCAAGGTGATCCTGCACGCCAGCTCCAACCTGAGCAATCTGCTGAACGGTCGCTTCGGCACGCTCGTCGCCAGCGCCCTCGTGGTCGGTGACGGCGCCGCGGCGGCGCTGGTCATCCCGCTGCTCATCTGCCTGCTCGCGCTGGCAGAGCTGCGGTTCGGCGCACTGACCACGATTCGTATCTTCGTCGCCGGTCATATCGGTGCCACGCTGCTGGTCGCGGTGGGCCTGTGGGTCGCGGTCACGGCGGACTGGGTGTCGATCAGCATCACGACGGCCGAGGATGTCGGCATCAGCTACGGCGCCATGGCGGTGATCGGTGCCTTCGTGGTGCTGGTGCCGGAGCGCTGGCGCGCCACCTGGTCGATCACGTGGCTGGCCGTCGCGGTCTCCGGCGTGGCGATGGGCCGCACGTTCACCAACGTCGGGCACCTCGTGGCGCTCGTCATCGGCCTGCTGGGCGGTCTCTGGCTGCTGCGGACTCATCGGCTCCGTGCACCCCGGCTGACCCGATTCGAATGCGGGCTGCTGGCTGTCGCCTCCGCGCTGGGTTATCTGATGCTCGTCGGCTGACGGAAACTCGGGTACTTCCTTGGCGCTGCGCCTCGTTCGCTCTCCTGCTGCGCGAATCGCCGGGAATTGATGCCCATGCCGTAGCGCGGCGGACGGTCATTACACTCGACCGGTGCGCCTCGTGATTGCTCGCTGTCAGGTCGACTACGTCGGTCGGCTCACCGCCCACCTCCCGATGGCTCGCCGGCTGCTGATGATGAAGGCCGACGGTTCGGTGCTGGTGCATTCCGACGGAGGTTCCTACAAGCCGCTGAACTGGATGAGCCCGCCCTGCTGGCTGGAGGAACGCGACAGCGAGGCCGAAGCGGCCAAGTTATGGGTGGTGACCAACAAGGCCGGTGAGGAACTGCGCATCACCGTCGAGGACATCGAGCACGACTCCGAACACGAGCTGGGTGTCGATCCCGGCCTGGTCAAGGACGGTGTGGAGGCCCATCTGCAGGAGTTGCTGGCCGAGCACATCGAGACCCTCGGCGCGGGCTACTCGCTCATCCGCCGCGAGTACATGACGGCGATCGGGCCCGTGGATATCCTGTGTCGCGACGCCGACGGCGCCACCGTGGCCGTGGAGATCAAGCGGCGCGGTGAGATCGACGGCGTCGAGCAGCTGACCCGGTACCTGGAGCTGCTGAACCGTGATCCGCTGCTGGCCCCGGTCACCGGCGTATTCGCCGCGCAGCAGATCAAGCCACAGGCCAAGACGCTCGCGACCGACCGCGGAATTCGTTGCCTGACACTGGATTACAACGCTCTCCGTGGCACCGAGAGCGACGAGTTCCGGCTGTTCTAGGCTCGAAGTATGCCCCGCCGGAAACCGCGTCCCAAGCAGTCGCCGGCGCGGTTCCAGCGGGAGCCGCGTCCGCTCGGCGACGTCTTCGGGCGCACCGAGCGCGGCCCCGGCGGCGAGGACACCTACGTGGTCCGCACGATCCCGGGCTCCCGCGCGACCAAGTCCTATCGCTGCCCGGGCTGCGATCACGAAATCCCGCCAGGCACAGCGCATATCGTCGCCTGGCGGGAGTACGGCGGCGAGGACGACCGCCGCCACTGGCACACCGGCTGCTGGAAGGGTAGGCACACCCGCGGCATCACCCGCCGTTGGTCTTGAGTCGTAGCGCCGGTGTCCGCGGACAGATGTCGACGAAAGTGCCCATAGACCGCGCCCACGCGGCCGCAGCCCGGGTACATACCCTTGGCGTGTGAACCTCATCCAGCTGTTGCCGCAGACTTCCTTTCTCCGATTCCCGAACGGAAGCCTGTCGTGACCACCGCGCTGATCATCGGAGATGTGCAGCGGGGAATTACGAGCAACTACCCCTTCACCAGACAGGTCGTGCCGCCGCTCACCGAACTGCTCCCGCGCGCCCGCGCGGCCGGTGTGCTGGTCGTGTTCGTGCACTTCGCCTTTCGGCCCAACGGGACCGATCTGCCGCCGGACAACGCACAACTCCGGTCGTTCTACGAGGCCGGGGACACCTTCCACGAGGGATCGCCCGGGCCCGAGATCGATCTACCGGTCGCACCGGAGGATGTCCTCGTGCTGAAACGCCGCGCCAGCGCATTCGCGGGCACGGATCTCGACCGCGTCCTTCGCTCGAACGGCGTCGATTCCCTCGCGGTCGCGGGCGTCGCGACCAGCGCGATGGTCGCCGCGACGTGCTACGACGCGGCGGACCGCGACTACCGGGTGACCGTGCTGCGGGACGGCTGCGCCGACGGCGATACGGCGATGCACGACTTCTTCATGGATTCCGTCTTCCCCAGCCGCGGGTTCGAGGTCATGCCCTGCGCCGCAATGTAATACGGGAGAAATAAGGAAGGCCGCCCCCGAGTCGGGGGCGGCCTTCGGACGGTGGATGGTTGTGTCGCCCGGCGGGATTGGCGCTAGCTCGAGACTTCGGCGTTCTCGCGCTCGTCGTCGACGATCTCTTCGTCCTTCACCTCGGGAATCGCCTTCTGGCGTCCGGAGCCCGACTGCTTGCCCTGCAGCGAACGCTGCTCCGGGGCGCCGTCGAGCAGCTCGCTCTCGCGGTTGACCGCGGCGAGCATGGCCGGAACGGAATCGAGCTGACCGCGAATTCCCAAGAGCTGGGCCAGGACTCGGCCGCGCAGCACGCGCATCTCCTCGGCCAGCTCCTTGGCGTGCGCGATCTTGCGATCGGCCTGCTGGGTGGCGGAGGTGACCAGGCGGTTGGACTCGTCGGTCGCATCCTTGATGCGCTGGGCGGCCTCGGAGCGGCTGGTGGCCTCGAGCTCCTCCATGGCGCGGGTGAGCTTGGTGCGCCGCTCCGCCATGGTGACCTCGAAGTCCTGCTGGGTGGCCTTGCGCTTGGCCTCCGCCTCCTTGGTGATGCGCTCGGCCTCGGCCTGGGCGGCCTCCACGATCTTGGTGGATTCGCCCCGCGCATTGGAGAGGGTCTGCTCGAACTCGACCTCGAGCGCCTCCCGCTTCTCCTTGGTCTCGGACAGCAGCGACTCGTACTTGCCGCGCATCTCGGTGGCCTGCTGCTCCGCGATCGAGATCATCTCGGCGGCCTCGGCCTGCGCCTGGGCGCGGACCTCGGAGGCCTCGTCGGAGGCCAGGCGGAGCATGCGCGAGATGCGATCGCTCATGCCCTCGGCGGTGGTCGGCGGCACCGACAGGCGGTCGACTTCCTTGCGGAGTTCGTCGATTTCGTCGCGTGCGTCCTCCAGCTGGGCGGCCAGGTTTCTGGCCTGGGCTGCGGCGGCGTCGCGATCTGTTGCGGTGACCCTTAGTTCGGCATCAAATCGGTCGAAATAATTGCGCACCTCATCGCGGTCGTAGCCCTTACGGACCACGGTAAACGGCAACGCGACGAAGCGATTGCGATCGGGCTCAGTGGACGACATGCCCCACAAACTACAGCCTACCGTGCCACCATGGTGACCCGACCGCGAATGTCGTTACGACAAGTTTCCGCGGCCGGATTGCGGTACTAGTGAGTAGGATTCGCGGCCGGCTCCACGAGCTCGATGAGCACACCGCCAGCATCCTTCGGGTGTACGAAGTTGATGCGGGAATCGGCGGTTCCGGTGCGAGGGGCGTCGTACAGCAAACGCAGGCCCCGGCCACGCAGGAAGGTAGCCACGGCGTCGAGGTCGGTGACGCGGTAGGCCAGTTGCTGGAGACCCGGACCGTTGCGATCGATGAACTTGGCGATGGTCGACGCCTCGTTCACCGGTGCCAGCAACTGCAGAGCAGTCGAATCGTCGCCGGCGCCGGGCAGCGACAGCATCGCTTCGTGGACACCCTGCGCCTCGTTCACCTCACGGTGGGTTTCGACCATTCCGAGGTGTTCGGAGTACCAGGCGACGGCGGCGTCGAGGTCGGGAACGGCGATGCCGACATGGTCGACGGCGATCACGTAGTCGGCGGGAATGAATTCGGACGTATCGGCGGTGCTCACCCTTCGAACGGTAGCGCGCACCTGCACGGTGGCGCCGAGACGGCACCGGTTACCGTTGAGTACAGCGTTCACCGATCCACGAAGCGAGGCATACCGTGACCACCACCTCTGTCATCGTCTCCGGCGCGCGGACCCCGGTGGGGCGGCTGCTGGGCGGGCTGAAGGGCTTCAGCGGCTCCGATCTGGGCGGTTTCGCCATCAAGGCGGCGCTGGAAAAGGGCGGTGTGCGGCCCGATCAGATCGACTACGTCATCATGGGCCAGGTGCTGACCGCCGGTGCGGGCCAGATCCCGGCGCGGCAGGCCGCGGTGGCCGGCGGCATTCCGATGGACGTCCCGGCGCTGACTCTGAACAAGGTGTGTTTGTCCGGTATCAACGCAATCGCCTTGGCGGATCAGCTGATTCGCGCCGGTGAGTACGAGATCGTGGTGGCCGGCGGGCAGGAGTCGATGACGCAGGCGCCGCATCTGCTGGAGAAGAGCCGCGAGGGTTTCAAGTACGGCGACGTGACCCTGCGCGATCACATGGCCTTCGACGGCCTGCACGACATCTTCACCGATCAGGCGATGGGCGCGCTGACCGAGACGCGCAACGACTCCGACCACATCAGCCGCGCGGATCAGGACGAGTTCGCCGCCGCCTCGCATCAGAAGGCCGCGGCCGCCTGGAAGAACGGTGTGTTCGAGGACGAGGTCGTGCCGGTGGCGGTGCCGCAGCGCAAGGGCGACCCGATCCTGGTGACCGAGGACGAGGGCATCCGCGCAGACACCACCGCCGAATCGCTGGGTAAGCTGCGCCCGGCCTTCCGCAAGGACGGCACCATCACCGCCGGATCCGCCTCGCAGATCTCCGACGGCGCCGCCGCGGTGGTCGTGATGAGCAAGGCCAAGGCGCAGGAGCTGGGGCTGAGCTGGATCGCCGAGATCGGCGCCGCCGGCGTGGTGGCCGGACCGGATTCCACGCTGCAGGAGCAGCCCGCCAACGCCATCGCCAAAGCCTGTGCGCGCGAGGGCATCTCGCCCGCCGACCTGGACCTGATCGAGATCAACGAGGCATTCGCCGCCGTCGGCATCGCCTCCACCCGCAAGCTCGGCATCGACCCGGCGAAGGTCAACGTGAACGGCGGCGCCATCGCCATCGGCCACCCCCTGGGCATGTCCGGCGCCCGCATCCTGCTCCACCTGGCCCTCGAACTGAAGCGCCGCGGCGGCGGTATCGGCGCCGCCGCCCTCTGCGGCGGAGGCGGCCAAGGCGACGCCCTGATCATCCGCGTCCACTAACCCCGGCCGACCAACTCCACGCACCCCCTGCATGTTCCCGCACCGTCTTCAGCGCACTGAAGGCCGTGCGGGGACGAATAAGGGGTGCGGGAAGCCTGGTGTGTTGTATGACACACCAACTACCCGGTGTCGTAGAGGTGTGGGGGTTGGGCACAATGGAGGCCATGGGCGAATTCTTCGATGTGAGCACCGTGGCCAAGCGTGTGCGTCTGTTCGGCACGCTGGAGGCGGTGTCGTGGGTGCTGCTGCTGACGGGATCGGTGCTCAAGCGGCTGCCGGAGCCGATCACTTGGCCGGTGATGGTTTTCGGGATGCTGCACGGCGTGCTTTTCGTGCTTTTCGTGCTGAATGTGCTGCTGGCGTTCCGGGAGTTCGAGTGGCCGGGTAAGACCCTGGCGCTGGGGCTGATCTCGTCGGTCGTGCCGTTCACCTCGGCCTGGTTCGAGCGCTGGGCGATCCGTTCCGGCCAGTTGGGCGAGCTCAGCGCGGCCGCCGCCCCCACCGCCGCGCGTTCGTGACAAACTGGAAACCGTGACTCGACCTGCTGCACGTCGTCCTTCGCCCGCCGTCGCCGCTGCCATGTCCGGTGCGGTGGATCTGTCCGCTCTGAAACAGCCGGCCGCCACGGACGCTCCGACCGGTCACGCGGTCTCCGAGGCCGATTTCGAGACCAAGGTGCTGCGTCGCTCGATGCAGGTGCCGGTGGTCATCGTCCTGTACTCGCAGCGCAGCCCGGGCAGTGTGGACCTGGTCAAGCTGTTCGAGAAGCTCGTGGGCGAGGGCGACGGCAGCTGGGACCTGGCCACCGTCGAGGCCGAGCCGAATATGCGCATCGCGCAGGCGCTCGGGGTGCAGGGCATCCCGACCGTCATCGCGGTGGCAGCGGGCCAGCCGCTGGCCGATTTCCAGGGCACCCAGCCCGAACCGCAGGTGAAGCAGTGGCTGGCGGCCGTCATCGACGCGGTGCAGGGGAAGCTGCCCGGCGCCGAGGGCGAGGCGGCGCCCGAGGCCGCCGCACCGGAGGATCCGCGGTTCACCGCCGCGGAGGAGGCGATCGAGCGCGGTGACGTCGCCGGTGCCGAGGCGGCGTACGAGAAGATCCTCGCGGAGGAACCGGCCAATACCGAGGCCAAGGCCGCGCTGCGCCAGCTGCGCTTCTACTCCCGCGCCCAGGGTCTGCCCGCCGATGCCATCGCGCGTGCCGACGCCGACCCGGCCGATATCGACGCGGCCTTCGCCGCCGCCGATATGGAGCTGTTCAACCAGGAGCCCGAGGCCGCGTTCACGCGATTGATCGAGCTGATCAAGCGCACCGCCGGGGACGACCGCAACCGCGTCCGCACCCGCCTGGTCGAGCTGTTCGAGCTGTTCGACACGGCCGATCCGGCGGTGGTCGCCGCCCGCCGCAAGCTGGCCACCGCGCTGTACTGAGCGCCCGCCGCGCGAAACGAGTCCGGGCCGCCGGGCGACATGCAGTGTGAACCGGCGGATCGGGGTCGGGGGAAGGCGAACGATCGCTCATGACAACAACTATCGCCCGGGTTCTTGCGGGCGCGACTGCCGCCGCCGCGGTGATCCTGGTGCCGGGCGCCGCCGCGGCCGAGGACACCTCCACCCGTCTCGTACTCACGCGAGAAGACTCGGACCAGCCGACCCGCACGGCGGACCTGGCCTGCGATCCCGTCGGCGGCTCCCACCCGGACCCCGTCGCCGCTTGTGAGTACTTGCTGACCGGCGACCTCGCCCTGCCCGAGGAGGACCCGGGCGTCCGCTGCTTCCGCTACCACCCGGTCACACTGCGGGCCGAGGGCACCTTCCACGGTGCCCCCGTCTTCGTGGAGCGCACATATAACTGCCTCGTCCCAGACCTCCCTACACCCTGGAAGTTCTGACGCCAGGCGAGATCCCGGCCAAAAGCATGCCGGGAATATGGGTGGTGGGCGCGCCGGGTCGTCCCGCGTCACTCCGGAGCTGGGTCGTCCTGCGTCATTCCGGAACCGGGTTGTCCCGCGTCATTCCGGAACCGGGTTGTCCTGCGTCATTCCGGAGCCGGGTTGTCCCACGTCATTCCGGAACCGGGTTGTCCCGCGTCATTCCGTAAGCTGGATCGCTCCTCGTTGATTCCGGCACGCTTTTGGCCGGAAGGCCCTACTCCGGGGTCAGCCACACCGCGCTGTTCGGGGCCATGGTGACCGTGGCCGAATACGGTCGGCCGTGGCAGGGCTCGTCGACTGCCTCCACTCCGCCGAGGTTGCCGATTCCGTTGCCGCCGTAGGTGTCTGCGTCGGTGTTGAGGATTTCGCGCCAGCGGCCGGGGGCCGGGAGGCCGATGCGGTGGTCGCGGTGCTGGGTGCCGGAGAAGTTGTAGACGCAGGCGACGATCGATTCGTCGGATCCGTAGCGCAGGAACGCGATCACGTTGTTCATGCTGTCGTCGGCGTCGATCCAGGCGTAGCCGCCGGGTGCGGTGTCCTGCGTCCACAGCGCCGGATGTGCGCGGTAGGCGGCGTTGAGGTCGCGCACCAGCAGCCGAATGCCGTTGTGCAGCGGGTTGTCCAGCTCGTACCAGTCCAGGCCGCGGTCGTGTGACCACTCCCGGAACTGGCCGAAATCCTGCCCCATGAACAGCAGCTGCTTGCCGGGGTGCGCCCACATGTAGGCCAGCAGCGCCCGCACCCCGCAGGCCTTCGCCCAGTCGTCGCCGGGCATCCGCGTCCACAGCGTGCCTTTGCCGTGCACCACCTCGTCGTGGCTGATCGGCAGCACGTAATTCTCGCTCCACGCGTAGACCACCGAGAACGTGAGTTCGTTGTGGTGCCAGCTGCGGTGGATCTGGTCGCGGCCGAGATACCCGAGGGTGTCGTGCATCCAGCCCATGTTCCACTTCATCGTGAAGCCCAGGCCCCCGACGTCGGTCGAGCGCGTGACGCCGGGCCAGGTGGTGGATTCCTCGGCGACGGTGACCACGCCCGGGTGGTGCTTGTGCACGGTGGCGTTCATATCCTGCAGGAACGCAACGGCTTCCAGGTTCTCGCGGCCGCCGTGAATATTGGGTTCCCAGCCGCCCTCGGGGCGCGAGTAGTCCAGGTACAGCATCGATGCCACGGCGTCGACCCGCAGCCCGTCGATGTGGAACTCCTCGATCCAGTAGTGCGCGTTGGCGACCAGGAAATTGCGCACCTCGTACCGGCCGAAGTCGAAAACGTAGGTGCCCCAATCCAATTGCTCACCCCGGCGAGGGTCGGCATGTTCGTACAGCGGCGTGCCGTCGAAGCGGGCCAGGGCCCACTCGTCACGCGGGAAGTGGGCCGGCACCCAGTCGAGGATGATGCCGATGCCCGCGCCGTGCAGGTGGTCGACGAAGGCGCGGAAATCGTCGGGGGCGCCGAACCGGGCCGTCGGTGCGTAGTAGGAGGTGACCTGATAGCCCCAGGAGCCGCCGAAGGGGTGCTCGGCCACCGGCAGCAGCTCGACGTGGGTGTAGCCCTGTTCCAGCACGTACGCGGCCAGTTGCTCGGCCAGTTCGCGATAGCCCAGGCCCGCGCGCCAGGAGCCGAGGTGCACCTCGTAGACGCTCATCGGCGCCCGGGTCGGATCGGTGCGGGCGCGCGTCGCCAGCCAGTCGTCGTCGTGCCAGGTGTAGGAGCTCTCGGTGACCACCGAGGCCGTGGCGGGCGGCACCTCGGTGGCGAAGGCGAACGGATCGGCGTGGTCGACGGTGCGCCCGTCGGCGCCGTGCACCCGGAACTTGTACAGCGCGCCCGGCTCGATTCCGGGGACGAACAGCTCCCACACCCCGGATTCGCCCAAAGTCCGCATGGGCGCGGTGGTTCCGCTCCAGGCGTCGAAATCGCCGATCACCGTCACCCCGCGGGCGTTGGGCGCCCAGACCGCGAACGATGTCCCCGTCACCTCGCCGTCGAGTGTCGTGTATCGGCGGGGATGCGCGCCCAGCACCTCCCACAGCCGCTCGTGCCGTCCCTCGCCGATCAGGTGCAGATCGAGTTCGCCGACCGTAGGCAGGAATCGATAGCCGTCGGCGGTCAGTACGGTCTGGCCGCCGGGATAGGACACCAGCAGCCGATAGTCCCGGATCTCGATGAAGGGCACCACACCCTCGAAGACGCCGTGCTCGACGTGTTCGAGCGGATAGTCCGCCTCGCCGATCCGGACCGACACCGAATCCGCGTGCGGGCGCAGGGCTCTGATAGCCATGCCGTCCGGATGCGGGTGCGCGCCGAGCACCGTGTGCGGGTCGGGGTGGGTGCCCGCGGCCAGCAACATGAGGTCGCGACGGTTCATAGGTTCCTCACCGCAGCGACCTCCGGTATGCCAATTCCGTTCGGGCGGCGGCGGATACGGGCGGCAGGGCCAGAATGTGCGCGACCGCGCGAACCGGGTCCAGTCGCACGTAATTGGTTTGGCCCCAGTGGTATTCCTCGCCGGTGATCTCGTCGACCACCACCGGGTGGTCGTGCCACTCGCGCCCGATCGCGGGCAGGTCCAGCGAGATCATGCCGTCCTCGGCGCCGTACGGGTCGAGGTTCACCACGATCAGCACCGCGTCGCCGGTGGCGGGGTCGACCTTGGAGTACGCCAGCAGCGCATCGTTGTCCACGTGGTGGAAGGCGATGCAGCGCAACTGCTGCAGTGCCGGATGCGCGCGGCGGATCTCGTTGAGCCGGGTCAGCCACGGCTCCAGCGACTCCCCGCGGGCGGCGGCCGCGGCGAAGTGACGCGGCCGCAGCTGGTACTTCTCCGAGTCCAGGTACTCCTCGCTGCCCGGCCGCACCGCCTGATGCTCGAACAGTTCGAAACCGGAGTAGACCCCCCACGTCGGCGCCAGCGTCGCCGCCAGCACCGCGCGAATCGCGAACATGCCCGGCCCGCCGTGCTGCAGGCTCTCGTGCAGGATGTCCGGGGTGTTCACGAACAGGTTGGGCCGGGCCTCGTCGGCCTTGGCGGCGAGCTCCCGGCCGAACTCCGCCAGCTCGTGTTTGCCCGTGCGCCAGGTGAAATACGTGTAGGACTGCCCGAATCCGCGCCGCGCCAGCCCGTACAGACGGGCCGGGCGGGTGAACGCCTCGGACAGGAAGATCACGTCCGGATCGGTGCGACGCACCTGCGCGATCAGCCACTCCCAGAAGTCGGCCGGTTTGGTGTGCGGGTTGTCGACGCGAAAGATGGTGACGCCCAGTGCGATCCAGTGCCGCACCACGCGCAGGACCTCGGCGTACAGCCCGTCCGGATCGTTGTCGAAGTCGAGGGGATAGATGTCCTGATACTTCTTGGGCGGGTTCTCGGCGAAGGCGATGGTGCCGTCCGGCAGGGTGGTGAACCACTCGGGGTGCTCGCGCACCCACGGATGGTCGGGCGCGCACTGCAGAGCCAGGTCGAGCGCCACCTCCATCCCGAGTTGCCTTGCCGCGTCGACGAATTCGACGAAATCGTCCTCGGTACCCAGTAGCGGGTGGATGCCGTCGTGTCCGCCCTCCGCGGCGCCGATCGCCCACGGCGACCCGACATCGTCGGGCTCGGCGGTCAGGGAGTTGTTGCGGCCCTTGCGATTCACCCGCCCGATGGGATGGACCGGCGGCAGGTAGGCCACGTCGAAGCCCATGGCGGCGATTCGGGCGAGTTCCTTCGCGGCCGTGGCGAAGGTGCCGTGCACCGGGTTCCCGTCGGCGTCCCAGCCGCCGGTGGATCGGGGGAAGAACTCGTACCACGCGCCGTACAGCGCCCGCCGACGCTCCACCAGCACCGCGTGCTGCGGGCCGCGGGTGACCAGGTCGCGCAGCGGGGTGTCGCGCAGGATCTCGCCGACTTCGGCGCTGAACGCGGGCGCGACCCGCGCCGGGAGCTGCCCCTCGGCGCGCAGCGCGGCCGCCGCCGCGCGCAGCCGCTCCCACTGCTTCTTCGGCACCTGCTGTGCCGCCCGGTCCAGTAGCCGCGCGCCGATCTCGAGATCGTTGGCGAGATCGGCGGCGCTCTGCCCGACCGCCAGCTTCGCCTCCACCGCGGCCCGCCAGGTGGCGATCGGATCGCTCCAGCCCTCGATGCGGTAGGTCCACAGGCCCGGCTGATTCGGGGTGAACACGGCGTTGAACACGTCGGGTTCGAATTCGGGTGACATCCGGATCCGCTGGGTGCGTGCGGCGGGTGACCGCACGGCCAGCGTCGCGGCCACCACGTCGTGGCCCTCCCGCCACACGACGGCCCGCACCGGGAACACCTCGCCCACCACGGCTTTGGCCGGGCGGCCACCGGGTACGGACGGGGCGGTGTCATCGATGGCGATGCGACCGGTCACGAGACCAACCGTACCGGTAGTTGCCTCGTGGCTACCCGATTGTCGGACCGGCGATGCCGCCCGTTCGCCGGGCCCGCACGCCGGTTTGCCGCGGCGGCCTGCGCGAAGCGGGCCGAATGTGGAAGGCTGTCGATGCCGAAGCGGAGGCAACCTCTCCGTTGGAGTCGGCGGAGGTAACGACGCTGGAGGAGGATTCACCCGTGATTGCCGCACAAGGCCTTTCGGTGGACATCACGACACCCGACGGGATTGCGGATTCCTACGTCTCGGCTCCGGACGACGGCGCCCGACATCCGGGAGTCCTGCTCTACATGGACGCCTTCGGGTTGCGGCCCAGCCTGCGCGCCATGGCCGACCGGCTGGCCGGGCACGGATACACGGTGCTGGTCCCGAATGTGCTCTACCGGCACGGACGGGCGCCCGTGGTGGACCTGCCGGACTTCATCGACCCGTCGCAGCGGCCCGAACTGTTCCAGCAACTGCTGCCGATGGTCCACGAACTGACCCCCGACCTCGTGCTCCGCGATGCCGACGCCTATCTGGCCTGGCTGACGGCGTACGAACGGACCACCGACGGCCCGATGGGCACCACCGGCTACTGCATGGGCGCCCGGCTGGCGCTGCGCACCGCCGCCGGTTTCCCGGAACTGATCGGAGCCGCGGCGGGATTCCATGCCGGTGGTCTCGTCACCGACGGCCCCGACAGCCCCCACCTGGTGGTCGGAAACGTCACGGCGGAGCTGTATTTCGGCCACGCCGACGACGACCCGTCGCTGCCCCCGGAGCAGGTCGAACGCTTCGAGCAGGCGTTGACGGACGCCGGTATCACCCACCGCTGCGAGGTGTACTCCGGCGCCCACCACGGCTACACCCAGGCCGATACCGCCTCGTACGACGAGCAGGCGGCCGAGCGCCACTGGCGGGAACTGGTGTCGCTGTTCGACCGCACGCTGACGCCCACCGGCTGAGTACCCGGCTGGTCACGGCTGTATTTCGCGTGGTCACGTGGCCGCACCCGCGCGGTGCGGCGCCCTGTATGGTCGATCCGGTGAAGGCACTTCGTCGGTTCACGGTCCGTGCCCATCTGCCCGAACGGTTGTCCGCGCTCGCGGAGCTGGCGACGAATCTGCGGTGGTCGTGGCATGCGCCCACGCAGGATCTGTTCGCCGAGCTGGATCAGGCGCTCTGGCTCGAGGTCGGGCGCGATCCGGTGCGGATGCTGGGCGAGGTGCCCGCGGCGCGGCTCGACGAGCTGGCCGCGGACGACGCCTACGTCCGGGCGGTCGACGCCGCGGCGGCCGATCTGCGGGACTATCTGACGCGCCCGCGCTGGTTCCAGAAGCAGGCGGACGGAGAGCGGGGCGACGCCCTGCCGACGGCCATCGCGTACTTCTCGATGGAGTTCGGCGTCACCGAGGTGCTGCCCAACTATTCGGGCGGCCTCGGGATCCTGGCGGGCGACCATCTGAAGTCCGCCTCCGATCTGGGCCTGCCGCTCATCGGCGTGGGGCTGCTGTATCGCTCCGGCTACTTCCGGCAGTCGCTGACCGCCGACGGCTGGCAGTCCGAGCGCTACCCGCATCTGGATCCGCAGGGGCTGCCGCTGCGGTTGCTCACCGATCCGACGGGCACGGGCGATGCGCCCGCCGGTGCGCCGGTGCTGCTCCACCTGGCCATGCCCGAGGGGCGGGTGCTGCGGGCTCGGGTGTGGATCGCGCAGGTCGGCCGGATTCCGTTGCTGCTGTTGGATTCCGACATCGCCGACAACGATCCGGAGCTGCGCGCGGTGACCGACCGGCTCTACGGAGGCGATCAGGATCACCGGATCAAACAGGAGATCCTCGCCGGTATCGGCGGGGTGCGGGCGGTGCGCGCCTACACCCGGGCCCACGGCCTGCCCGACCCGGACGTGTTCCATATGAACGAGGGACACGCCGGGTTTCTCGGCATCGAGCGCATTCGTGAATTCATGGCCGCCGGACTGGATTTCGACGCGGCGCTGGCCGCGGTCCGCGCCGGAACGGTGTTCACCACGCACACCCCGGTGCCGGCGGGCATCGACCGGTTCGCGGGCGCGCTGGTGCGCCGGTACTTCGGCGGGGCCCACGGCGAACGCGAATCTTCGCTGCTGCCGGGCGTTTCCGTGGATCGCATCGTGGCGCTGGGGCGCGAGGCCGACCCCTCGGTGTTCAACATGGCCCACCTCGGCCTGCGTATGGCCCAGCGCGCCAACGGCGTATCGCAGCTGCACGGCGAGGTCAGCCGTGCCATGTTCGCACCGCTGTGGCCGGGCTTCGATGCCTCGGAGGTGCCGATCGGCGCCGTGACCAACGGCGTGCACGCGCCGACCTGGGCGGCCCGGGAATGGATCGACAAGGCCCGCGAGTTCGTCGGCCCGGAACTGGTGGAGGAGGCGCGCGGCTGGGAGCGGCTGTGCGACGTCGACCTGCGCGAGCTGTGGTCAACCCGAAACACGTTGCGCGGCATACTCGTCGCCGAGGTTCGCCGTCGGCTCCGGGCGTCGTGGCTGGAGCGTGGCGCCGCACCGGCCGAATTGGCCTGGGTGGACGAGGTTTTCGATCCGAATGTGCTCACCATCGGCTTCGCCCGCCGGGTCCCGACCTACAAGCGGCTGACCCTGATGCTGCGCGATCCGGACCGGTTGCGCGCGCTGCTGCTCGATCCCGACCGGCCGCTGCAGCTGGTGGTGGCGGGCAAGAGCCACCCGGCCGACGACGGCGGCAAGGCGCTGATCCAGCAGGTGGTGCGGTTCGCCGACGATCCGGCCGTGCGGCACCGCATCGTATTCCTGCCCGACTACGACATGTCGATGGCGCGCTACCTGTACTGGGGATGCGATGTGTGGCTGAACAATCCGCTGCGCCCGCTGGAGGCCTGCGGCACGTCGGGGATGAAGGCCGCGCTCAACGGCTCGCTGAACCTGTCGATCCGCGACGGCTGGTGGGACGAGATGTACGACGGGGAGAACGGCTGGGCCATTCCCACCGCCGACGGCGTGCGCGACGACGACCGCCGCGACGACCTCGAGGCGAGTGCCCTGTACGAGATGCTGGAACGCGCTGTGCTGCAGCGCTTCTACGATCGCGACCACGACGGGCTGCCGGTGCGCTGGATGGAGATGGTGCGCCACACGCTGCAGACCCTCGGTCCGAAGGTGCTCGCCTCCCGCATGGTGCGCGACTATGCCGTCGACTACTACACACCCGCCGCGGGCGCGTACAGCGCTGTGGCACAGGACGATTTCGCGGGCGCGCGGGAGCTGGCGGAGTACCGCCGCCGCCTCGAGGTGTCGTGGCCGCAGGTGAAGGTGATTCAGGTCGACAGCGCCGGGCTGCCCGACATTCCGGTGATCGGCGCCGGGCTGTCGCTGCGGGCGCGCATCGACCTCGGCGGCCTGGCGCCCACGGAGGTGGTGGTGCAGGCCGTACTGGGCCGGGTCTCGGTGGACGACGATCTCTCCGACGTCACGACCGTCGAGATGGCGCACGCCGGAACGGATTCTGGCGTGGAACTGTTCACCGTAGACACCCCCGTGCCGCTGTCGGGCGCGGTCGGCTACACCGTCCGCATCCTCCCGCACCACCGTCTACTGGCCACCGACGCCGAACTCGGTCTGGTCGCCACCCCCACCCCGTAGCCGCCACTCCATAGCCCCCAGCCATTTCCGGCGCGCTCATCACCCTCAGTCATGCCCGTTGCGCTGATCGCCCCTCAGTCATTTCCGGCGCGCTTTTGGCCGGAATCTCCACTCGCCGAGGTGGATTCCGGCCAAAAGCATGCCGGAAATGACCGAGGGGACGCTGCTCGAATGACCGGGAGACGATGGGCTCAGGCTTACCCCGGTTGGACCAGGGTGCGTTTCATGATTTTGCCCGTGGCGTTGCGGGGCAGGGCATCGATGAAGTGGACGTCGCGGGGGACCGAGAAGCGGCCGAGGCGGTTGCGGATGTAGGTGCGGATCATGTCGGGGTCGAGGCCCGAGTCGTGGCGCTTGACCACGAAAGCGGCCAGGCGCTGGCCGAATTCGCGATCCGGGACGCCGATCACCGCCACCTCGCTGATCTGCGGCAGATGTGAGAGTGCCTCCTCGACGGGCCGGGGGAAGACGTTCTCGCCGCCGGAGATGATCATCTCGTCGTCGCGGCCCGCGACGAACAACCGACCGGCGGCATCGAGATAGCCGACGTCGCCGGTGTCGAGCATGCCGTCGGCCTCGCTCGGCGGCGCCGCATCGGTATAGCCGTCGAAGAGCATGTGGTTGCCGACGAACAGGCGCCCGGTCGCGCCGACCGGCACCGGACGCGAATCCGGGCCCAGCACGGCGATTTTCGTGCCGAGCGGGGGCCTGCCCGCCGTGGTGGGCGAGACCCGCAGATCGCTGGGATCGGCGATGGTCGCCCAGGACACCTCGGTGGATCCGTAGACGTTGTAGAGGATCTCGCCGAAGAGTTCGGTGAACCGCAGCACCGCCGCCCCGGCCAGCGGCGCCCCGCAGCTCGCGACCACCTGCAGGCTGGAGGTGTCGTAGCGGGCACGCACGCCCTCGGGCAGGTCCAGGATCCGGTTCACCATGATCGGCACCACGATCAGCGAGGTGACCCGATGCTCGTCGATCAGCCGTAGGCAGTCCTCGGCGTCGAAGCGTTCGGTCAGCACCACCGTCGCCCGGATCGGGGTGCTGATCTGCAGCGCCGCCAGCCCCCAGGTGTGGAACAGCGGCGACGGAATCAGCATGGTCTCGTTCATCTGCAACGGAATTCGCGATAGCAGCGCGGCGACCGTACCGAAGCCCTTGGGGTGCGGGCGCCGGGCGCCCTTCGGCGTGCCGCTGGTCCCGGACGTCAGCACGATCAACCGGCCCGGCCGCGCGGGCTTGCCGAAACGGCCACGCCCCGAGGCGATCAGATCGTCCACCGTCGCGCGTCCGGGTTCGGCTGGATGGCCCGACGCGGTGAAGCGCGGAATCTCCGGCGGCACATAGCGGATCAGGTCCTCCAGCTCCGGATCGGCGAATACCGCTGCGAGCTGGTGTCTTTCGGCGATCTCCGCGATCCGGCCCGCGGCCAGCCCCGTGTTGAAAAGCAGCACGTCGACGCCGAGCTTGCCCGCGGCGACCATGATTTCGACCATCTCGGTGTGATTGCGGGCCAGCAGCCCGATCGCATCGCCGGCGCGGATGTCGAGCTCGGCCAGGGCGCTCGCCAAAGCGTGTGTGCGGTCGTGGATCTCGGCGAAGGTGCGCATGCCGCGCTCGTCGATCACGGCCGGTCGGCGCGGATCGTAGGCGGCCGCGGCCGCGTAGCCCCCCGCCAGCGTGAAACCCCATTTGGCCAGGCGGCCGATCTGTTTCAGCCCGCGATCCGGCCGATAGCTGCGCACCACACCGGTCGACACCATCTGCCGGGCGACCCCGGCCTGCAGCCGCATCGGCGAATCCTCGCCGTTGACCACCACCGAGGTGGGGGAGCCCTGCACCAGGTCGGCCAAGCGGTCCAGCGCGGCATCGGCCCAGTCGATCACGTCCGCGTTCGACAGTGTCGCCACGAGCGGATGCACCCGCGCCGGTGCGAAGAAGGTGACGTTGACCCGGGTCTGCTCGTCGTCGCCGCGCAGGCGTATCACGGCGAAGCTGCCCTGCCCGGGGCACTGCAGCTCCAGAAACTCGGGGGCCTTACCGGGGACCAGTTGCACGTCGATGCTGCGGACCTCGTCCTCGGCACCGCCCAGGCGCATCCGCAGCATCGGCCCGCCGCCGTCGGAATCGAGTTGTTCGCAGGCACCGACGCCGGGGAACATCCGGGGATAGGTCTCGGGATCGAGGAGGAGATCCCACAGCGCTTTGCGAGCGACCGCCAAGTCGACGGCCGTTTCGACGATATCGGTAACCAACTGCTTGCACTTCTCGCTCGGCCGTTTCGAAAGCTCGGTTCGGCGGATAACGCATTTGTAACGGTCGACACACTCCAGGTCAAGGAGTCCCATATTGGAGGCGAATTCTCAGTTAAATTGCCTGCAGGTTGCATGGGACTTGCTGTCCCAGGAGGTCCATGCTGGTGATGATTGCCGTCGATTCGCCGAGTCCGGATGGCGCCGGGCGTGTCGCGGCATATACCGTGCCCACCGGATATGCGCAGGGACAGCGGATGTCCTGCAGTGGATATAGCATTTGTCGTTCCGGGCCGAGGGTGGAGACAACACATGAGTACTGACGTGCAGCCGCGACCGCGGGGACGACTCGACTCTTACTTCGGGGTCACCGAACTCGGGTCGACCTACCGGCGCGAGATCATGGCCGGGACGGTGACATTCCTGGCGATGTCCTATGTGCTCGCGGTGAATCCGTCGATCCTCGGCGACCAGGGGCAGCTCGGCCCGCTCGGTATCCCGACCCAGGCGGTGTTCACGGCCACCGCGGTCGCGGCGGTGTTCGGCACGCTGGTCATGGGCATCTGGGCGCGCTATCCGGTCGCGCTCGCGCCGGGCATGGGGCTCAACGCCTTCTTCGCGTACACGGTGGTGCTCGAGATGGGTATCCCGTGGCAGGAGGCGCTGTCGGGCACATTCCTCTCCGGCGTCATCTTCTTCGTGCTCGCCGTCACCAAGGTCCGCGAGAAGATCATCGACGCCATCCCGATGCAGATGAAGCTGGCGGTCGGCGCCGGGATCGGCATGTTCGTGGCGTTTCTCGGACTGAAGAATGCCGGTGTGGTGACCGCCAGCGAGGCGACGCTGGTGCACCTGGGCGATTTCACCAAGGGCACGACGCTGCTGGCGCTGTTCGGGCTGCTCGTGACGGTCGTCTTCATGGTGCTCGGCTGGCACGGGGCGGTGCTGTACGGCATCCTCGCCACCACCGTGGTCGGAATCGTCAGCGGGCTGGTCGACCTGCCGGATTCGGTGGTGGCCATGCCGCACGGGCTGGATCAGACCTTCGGGCAGGCGATCATCCACCTGCCGGACGCCTTCACCGGTCAGATGATCATCGTCGTGCTGACCATGCTGTTCGTCGACTTCTTCGACGCGTCGGGCACGCTGATCGGCATCGCCAACCAGGCCGGGCTGCTCGGTCCCGACGGCAAGCTGCCGCGCGCGGCGCAGGCGCTGGCCGCCGACTCGGTCGGCACCACCGCGGGCGCCGTCATCGGCACCTCGACCACCACCGCGTACGTCGAATCCACCGCCGGTGTCAGCGCGGGCGGGCGCACCGGATTGACCGCGGTGGCGACGGCCGGGTGGTTCCTGGTCGCGATGTTCTTCTTCCCGCTGTTCGCCGTCGTCGCCGGGGCGCCCGCGGTCACCGCGCCCGCGCTCATCGTGGTCGGCGTGCTGATGGCGCGCGCACTGGGCGAAATCGACTGGACCAAGCTGGAGTACGCGATACCGGCGTTCCTCACGGTGATCATGATGCCGCTGACCTATTCGATCGCGAACGGCATCGCCATGGGCCTGCTGTTCTACCCGGTGGTGATGGTCGCCCGCGGGCGCGTCCGCGAGGTCCACTGGGTGATGTGGGTGCTGATGGCCGTGTTCCTCGGATACTTCTTCTTCCTGGCGGAATAAGTCCCGGTCAGAACGAATCGAAGTCGCGGAATAACGATTGAACCGATTAGGGTTGTCTCCCCGTGAACAAAGCGGACCATGGTCCGGTTTGTTTGCGACAACTAACTAGTTGATGAGGACACGGAGACAATCATGACCGCCAATACCACCGCCTCCAGCGAGCTAGGCCGCCGCGCCGACGCTGTCAACGCTTCCGATGTCGGCCTGCTGGTACTGCGCCTGTTCTTCGGCGGCCTCCTGGCCGCCCACGGCGCGCAGAAACTGTTCGGCTGGTTCAACGGCCCCGGCCTGGACGCGACCAACACCATGTTCGACCAGATGGGTTACAACCCCGGCAAGCTCTTCGGCACCTTGGCCGGGCTCAGCGAACTCACCGGCGGGGTCCTGCTGCTGCTGGGCCTGCTGACGCCGCTCGCGGCGGCCATCGCGCTCGGCACCATGGTCAACGCGATCAATGCGACATGGGCCAGTGGCCTTTTCGGCGGCACCGACGGGCCGGGCTACGAGATGGCGCTGCTGTTCGGAATCGCCGCCGCCGCGCTCGCCTTCACGGGACCCGGCCGCTACTCGCTGGATTCCGGCCGTCCGTGGGAGCGCAAGGGCGTGGTCTGGGGTGCGGCGGCCATCGCGTTGGCAGTCGTCGCCGGTGTGATCACCCTGATCCTCAAATGGACGCTCTGAGCCACGACACTCCGAGCAGGCGAGCCCGGGCGGAGCGGATTCCGAGCGTCGCGCGGGTGGAAGATTTTGGTGCCCCCGCACCGCGTGCAGGGCTTGGCGCGGGGGCATCAGATACATCCGATGGGGAATTGGGGGTCATCGGAGTATCGCCGCCCAATTTACTTCCGCATAGAAGTTCGGGCCAAGGGATGAGAGTCATTTCACAGCCGGGCGAGGTTTATTTCGCCGCCGCGGTCGGAGACGTCGAGGTCAGGCGCTGCAGGGCCTTGGTCACCACCTCCGGATCGGAGGTCTCCCAGTACGGCGGCAGCGAGGCCCGCAGGTAGGCGCCGTAGCGGGCGGTGGCCAGGCGGGAATCCAGGATCGCCACCACGCCGCGGTCGTCGGTGCTGCGCAGCAGGCGGCCCGTGCCCTGGGCCAGCAGTAGCGCCGCGTGATTGGCCGCGATCGCCATGAATCCGTTGCCGCCGCGCGATTCCACCGCCCGTTGCCGCGCGACCAGCAGCGGATCGTCCGGGCGGGGGAAGGGGATGCGGTCGAGGATCACCAGGCTCAGCGACGGGCCCGGCACATCGACGCCCTGCCACAGCGACAGCGTGCCGAACAGCGAGGTCTCCGGGTCGTCGGCGAACTTGCGGACCAGCGCGCCCGTGGCGTCGTCGCCCTGGCACAGCACCGGGGTGTCCAGGCGCTGGCGCAGGATCTCGGTGGCCGCCTTGGCGGCGCGCATCGACGAGAACAGCCCCAGCGTGCGGCCGCCCGCGGCGCGGATCAGCCGCTCGATCTCGTCCAGGTAGGCCGGGGGGAGGCCGTCGCGGCCCGGGGCCGGAAGATGCTTGGCGACGTACAGGATTCCGGATTTCGCGTGGTCGAACGGGGAGCCGACGTCCAGCGAATTCCAGCGCACGGTGTCGGCGTCCGCGGGGGCCTCGGCGCCGTTGGCGAGGGCGGCATCGACGCGGTTGGCCGACTGCGACGGCAGGCCCCAGGTGACGGCCAGCCCGTCGAACGACCCGCCGACCTGCAGCGTGGCCGAGGTGAGGACCACGGTGGCGGTGCCGAACAGGCGGCTGCGCAGGAGTCCGCCGACCGACAGCGGCGCCATGTGCAGGGTGCGCCGGGCGACGCCGCGCATCTCGTCGGCGGCCAGCCAGATCACGTCGCGCCGGGCCGCCGGGTCGCTTTCCTCGAAGGTGGTCAGCGCTCGGACGGTGGTGTCGTGGATCTCCTCGACCGCGGCCACCGCCTGATTGCGCGCGGCGGCCGCCTCCGGATCGCCCTGCGGGGCAGACGAACCCGGCGGCGCCAGTGCGGTGCGGCAGTTCCACGCGGTGTCGCGGATCAGCGCCAGCACCCCGGACGCGCCCCCGGGCAGCTCGTCCCACCGGCCCGCGGGCATCTCCTCCAGCAGGTCGTGCCAGGCCTCGGCGGCGCCCTCGAGCCGATCGACCTCCTGCTCGTCGACGAGTTTCGCGCAGCGTTTGGCCGCGGCGCTGATCGCGGCGGTGGACAGTTCGGCGGTGGCCACGCCGGTGACCCGGTCCACCAGTTCGTGTGCCTCGTCGATGACGACCACGTCGTGTTCGGGCAGCACCTGGATGCCGCTGATGGCATCGATGGCCAGCAGGGCGTGGTTGGTGACCACGACATCGGCCTGCCCGGATTCGCTGCGGGCCCGTTCGGCGAAGCAGTCCTGACCGAACGGGCAGCGAGACTTGCCCAGGCACTCCCGCGAGGACACACTGACCTGCCGCCAGGCGCGGTCGCTCACGCCCGGCGCGAGTTCGTCGCGGTCGCCGGTCTCGGTGTCGGACGCCCAGTCGTTGAGCCGCTGCACCTCGCGGCCGAGCCGGGACACCGCGAACGCGTCGAACAGTTCGGCATCGGCCGGCTCGTCCGGAATCGCGCTGTTGATCTTGTTCAGGCACAGGTAGTTGTTGCGGCCCTTGAGGATCGCGAACTGCGCCCGGCGGCCGAGCGGCTTGCTCAGCGCCTCGGCCAGGCGCGGCAGGTCGCGGTCCACCAGCTGGCGCTGCAGCGCGATGGTCGCCGTCGAGACCACGACCGTGCGGCCGGTCTGCACCGCGTGCCGCAGGCTCGGCACCAGATAGGCCAGCGACTTGCCGGTGCCGGTGCCGGCCTGTACCGCCAGGTGCTCCTTGGTGTCGATGGAATGCGCGACCGCGGCCGCCATGGTCTGCTGGCCCTTGCGGGCCGTGCCGCCGAGGGCCTCGACGGCGGTCGACAGCAAGGTCGGAACGGGCGGCAGTTCGGGCACCCTGGCAGGGTACTGCGCCGGTCCGACAGCCGGGCCGGGCCATCGAGCCTCGGATCGATTCCGGGCTGGCGGACCCGCGGCGACGTGGTGTTGTGTGGTGTACGAAGTGCATGCGCAGCGAGTGGGAAGAGGTGTCCGATGCGGCAGTCACGGGAAGACTGGATAGCCGGGGGAGCGTTCGTCGAAGTGGCCGGGCATCGGATCTTCCACCGGCAGGACGGCCCCGAGGGCGGGCGGCCGGTGACGCTGCTGCACGGCTATCCGACGTCCTCGCACGACTGGGTGCCGATCCTGCCCGCGCTCGTCGAATCGGGTTGCCGGGTAACCACTCTGGACTTCCTCGGGTTCGGCGCCAGCGCCAAGCCGCGCGGCCACGACTATCGGATCACCGAGCAGGCCACCCTCGTCGAGGAGTTGTGGAAATACCTGGGGATCGGTGAAACCGCGCTGGTAGCACACGATTACGGCGTCAGCGTCGCGCAGGAACTGCTGGCTCGCGACCCCGCGCGCATCACCCGCATGGCGTGGCTGAACGGTGGGCTCTACATAGATCTGTACCGCCCCATGGCAATTCAGCGCCTCATGCACACGCCGATCGGAAAGCTGCTGGGGCCCATGATGTCCGAGAGCACCTATCGGCGATCACTGCGCCGGGTGCTGGGCCGCTCGATCTCGTATGCGGACCTGCACGATATGTGGCTGGCGACCTCGGACAACGGCGGCAAGCACGTGCAGTGGCACCTCAACCGCTACCACGACGAACGGCGGGTCCACGCCGACCGCTGGCAGAAGTCCCTGGAGACCTATTCCGGACCGGCCCTTTTCATCTGGGGCCCCGCCGATCCGATCAGCGGCGGGCACGTGCTTCCCCGATTGCGGGAACGACTCCCGCGCGCGGACTTCGTCGTCCTCGACGGGGATCCGGTTACCGGCCACTACCCGCAGGTCGAGAACCCGGAGCCGGTCGCGGCAGCGCTGACGAAGTTCCTCACCCCGTAGTCAATTCCGCGACGCAGGCCAGGTGGGAGGCTATTTTCGGAAATGACTTGGAACGGAATGCTCTGTTCTGTTAGAGTGGTGTCAGAACGAAGCGCACCGCTTCGGAGAGCAAGGAGATCCACAATGTCCGACATCCGCACCTTCCGCATCGAGATCCCGCAGGCCGACCTGGACGACCTGAACTACCGCCTCGCGCACACCCGGTTCGCCGCCGAACTCCCGGCCGAGCGGTTCGCGGGCAAGGTGGATCTCGGCATCCCGGTCCCCCCGGGCTGGGAGTACGGCGTGCCGGGCGCGTTCGTGCAGCCCCTGATCGAGCGGTGGCGCGACGAATTCGATTGGCGCGCAGTGGAGGAGAAGCTGAACGCGCACCCGCACTTCGTCACCGAGATCGACGGGCAGGACATCCACTTCGTGCATGTGCGCTCGGCGAATCCGGACGCGACGCCGCTGATGCTGACCCACGGGTGGCCGAGCTCGTTCGTCGAGTACCTGGGCCTGATCGACAAGCTGACCGACGAGTTCCACCTGGTGATCCCGTCGTACCCGGGCTTCGCGTTCTCGGGCCCGACGCGGGACATCGGCTGGACGCCGGAGCGGATGGCGGCCGCGTACGTCGAGCTGATGCGGCGGCTGGGGTACGAGCGCTACGGCGTGCACGGCAACGACGGCGGCGCGATCGTCTCGCCCGAAATGGGCAGGCTCGCACCGGAGAACGTGATCGGCGTGCACGTCAACCAGATCTTCTCCTTCCCCAAGGGGGAACCGGGCGAGATGGACGGCCTCAGCGAGCAGGAGCTGATGGGCGTGCAGTTCGGTCAGAAGTTCCTGGAGCACTCCATCCACGACTTCACCCAGCGCGCGCAGCCGAGCACGATCGCGCACGGCCTGTCGGATTCACCGGCCGGGCAGCTGGCCTGGAGCGGGCAGCTGCTGGGTTCGCTGGATCCCGACGACATCCTCACCAACGTCGCGATCTACTGGTTCACCAACACCTCGGCGTCCTCGGCCCGGTTCTACTACGAGAACGCGAAGGGCGAACACGCCGCGGAGCCGACCACCGTCCCGATCGGCCTGGCCTCGTTCGGATACGACTTCAAGCCGCCGCGCAAGTTCGCCGAGCGCGACCACGCGAACATCGTGCAGTGGAACGAGTACGCGGAAGGCGGGCACTGGGCCGCCTACGAGGTGCCCGAGGTGCTGGCGGCGGATATTCGCGGGTTCTTCGCAAAGCTGGTGTAAGGCAAGCGGTTCCGTCGAGCCCCGGCCGAGGTACATCGGCCGGGGCTCGACGGCGTACGGGTCGGCCGGGTTTGTCGGCAGGCCGGGCCTCGAGTGCGTGCGGATCGGGCGTGGGCCGGAGCCCGGGCGCCCTGAACTCAGCCCTCCAGCGCACCCGCGAGTTCTACACCTGCACCGCGCATCTGGTCCAGCGCCTTCTCGGTGGTGGCCGATGCGACATTCGCGGTGAGCCCCAGCAGGACTCGGGTATCGAATCCGGCCAGGCGGGCGTCGAGCGCGGTGGCGCGCACGCAGTGATCGGTGGCGATGCCGCAGATGTCGACGGTGTCGATAGCGTTGGCGCGCAACCAGTCCGCGAGGGAGGCGCCGTCGTCGGCGGTGCCCTCGAAACCGGAGTATCCGGCGCTGTACTGCCCCTTGGAGAAGATCTGCTCGATCGGCGCGATATTCAGATTCGGATGGAACTCGGCACCGGGCGTGCCCGCCCGGCAGTGCGGCGGCCAGGTGCCCACGTAGTCGGGATCGTCGGAGAAGTGCGACCCGGGATCGATGTGGTGATCGCGGGTCGCCACGATCGCGTCGTAGTCGGCGACGCTCAGATATTCCGAGATCCGTTCGGCCACCGCGGCGCCGCCGGCGACGGCCAGCGACCCGCCCTCACAGAAATCGTTCTGTACGTCGACGACGATGAGTGCTCTGGTCATCTGCTGTACCTCGGTCTCGAACGGGACGTTCGCGCTGTCCTCATTGTAGGAAAGTGGTGCCGATCGCGGGCTCCCCGGCCGACAGCTTCAGCCCCTCCCACGGCAGGCTCACCAGCCCCCGCGCGACCAGGTCGCGAGACTCGGCCAGGGTCGGCTGCCCCTCGACGACGCGCCCCTCGCGTACGAGCGGAACCAGCAGGTCGCGGACCTGATGGCCGTTCCCCGGGCGGGCCGCGCGGGCCGGATAGACGATCTCCTCCACGATCGTGCCGGTCCGCCGGGACAGCCGCACCGCCTTCTTGGTGCCCCCGCGCGATTCCTTGTGGCTGCTGCGCTTGGCCACCGGCACGCCGTCCACCTCCACCAGCTTGTAGACCATCCCGGCGGTCGGCGCGCCGGAACCCGTGACCAGCGACGTGCCGACGCCGTACGCGTCGACCGGTTCGGCGCGCAGCCCGGCGATCGAATACTCGTCCAGATCCCCGGACACCACGATGCGGGTCCCGGTCGCTCCGAGCGAGTCCAGCTGATCGCGCACCTGCCGCGCCAGGACGCCGAGGTCGCCGGAATCGATGCGCACCCCGCCCAATCCGGTTCCGGCCACCTCGATCGCGGTGGCCACGCCCTGCGTGATGTCGAACGTGTCGACCAGCAGCGTGGTGCCGATGCCGAGCGCCTCGATCTGGCTGCGGAACGCCGCCGCCTCGTGCTGACCGTCGGGTCCGCTGTGCAGCAGGGTGAACGCGTGTGCGCTGGTGCCCGCGCCGGGAACGCCGAAGCGCCGCACGGCCTCCAGGTTGGAGGTGGCGTCGAAGCCCGCCAGGTAGGCGGCGCGGGCGCTGGCGGGCGCGGCCAGTTCGTGGGTGCGCCGCGATCCCATCTCGATCATGCGGCGCCCGGCGGCGGCGCTGACCATGCGCGCGGCCGCGGAGGCGATCGCACTGTCGTGGTTGAGGATCGACAGGGCCAGGGTCTCCAGCACGACGCATTCGGCGAAGCTGCCCCGCACCGACAGAATCGGCGAACCCGGGAAGTAGAGGTCGCCCTCGCGGTAGCCGTCGATCTCGCCGGTGAATCGGTACGAGCGCAACCACTCCAGGGTGCGGCGGTCCAGGAATTCCGCGGCAATCGCGAGTTCCGGTTCGCCGAAACGGAATTCGGCCAGTGCGTCGAGCAACCGACCGGTACCGGCAACCACCCCGTAGCGCCGGCCGTGTGGCAAGCGCCTGGCGAATACCTCGAACGTGCAGTGGCGCTGGGCCGATCCGTCGGCCAGCGCGGCCGCCAGCATGGTCAGTTCGTACTGGTCGGTCAGCAGCGCGGTGCTGGATACTCCGGGTGTGGTGTCCACGTCGTCACTGTAGACAGCGGACCCGTCGGGCCTGGTGCGGGACGCCGCCGGGAACCGGACAAAACGGCGAGCTGCGGGTGTTGTGTATTCGGAGTCGAGTCGTACCCTGAAGGTTATGGGTCTGTGCATAAAAGACGCTGTCCGGGTCGCCGCCGGTCCGGCCGGCGTGAGCCCGGTGCTGTCGGCGCCACAGGCTACCCCCGAGGCAATCGAGTCCACCGAGATTCTCGAGGCCGAGGACCGGCCCTGGGTCACGG
>NZ_BDBV01000115.1 GCF_001613165.1 Nocardia mexicana NBRC 108244 | reverse complement strand
TGGTCTGGGACGATCCGGTCAACCTGATGCACTACGTGACCTACATCTTCCAGAAGCTGTTCGGCTACAGCAA
Organism: Nocardia mexicana NBRC 108244; assembly: GCF_001613165.1. GTDB lineage: Bacteria > Actinomycetota > Actinomycetes > Mycobacteriales > Mycobacteriaceae > Nocardia > Nocardia mexicana. The sequence goes on along the minus strand of NZ_BDBV01000115.1, from coordinate 17,576 downwards.
AGCCAAGGCAACCGAATTGATGCTCAAGGTGCACAACGAGGGCAAGGCGGTGGTGTCGTCCGGCTCGCGGGACAAGATGGAACACGACGTGCAGCGCCTGCACGCGGCCGGACTATGGGCGACCATGCAGCGTGACGACTGACCGCGACGACTACCGTAGCCCCGTGCGCAAGTGGAGCAGGAAGAACTCGCTGAGCGGGCTCAAGCTGCGGTCGGAGATGGACGCGCGGGAGGCGGAGGTGTTGCGCTCGCTGGTGGGCGCGGTCACCGGGCTGCTGAACGACCGGGCGCAGTCGGCGCCCGAGGACGATCTGACCGCACTGACCGGGCTGCGCAGCGGCAATACCACCCCTCCCGACGACCCCCGACTGGCCCGATTACTCCCGGAGTTCCACCGGTCCGAGCCCGGATCCCCCGATGCCGACCGCGCCGATCTCAACAGCGCGCTGCGCGGCCTGCACGAGCCCGACATCATCGAGGCCAAGGTGGCCGCAGGTGCGGTGGTGCTGGAGACCCTCCCGGCCGAGGGCGGCAAGATCGTGCTCACCCCGGAGCAGGCAGATGCCTGGCTCACCGCGCTCAACGACGTTCGCCTGGCCCTGGGCACCGCCCTCGGCATCGACTCCGACACGCCCGAACAGCTGGACCCGAACGATCCGCGCGCGCCGCATCTGGACGTCTATCACTGGCTCACCTGGATGCAGGACTCGCTGCTGCAGGCGCTCGCCCCATGAATGCACCGGCGCCGGATATGAATCTCACTGCATATAACTATTGACAGTCACCGCGACTAGCACATTTTCCGATCCCGCGCGGGAAATTCGGGGGCTGCGGCCGTCGGCCCGGGAATAGGTGCATATTCTGGGCCGTTGACGAACGGCGAGCGGAAGGAATTCGACTGTGCTGGTGATCAGGGCCGACCTCGTGGACGCGATGGTGGCGCATGCGCGCGCGGATCATCCGGACGAGGCGTGCGGGATCATCGCCGGGCCCGAGGGTTCCGACCGTCCCGAGCGATTCGTGGCGATGATCAACGCCGAACGCTCGCCCACGTTCTACCGGTTCGATTCCGGCGAACAGCTGCGGGTGTGGCGCGAGATGGACGACCGCGACGAGGAACCGGTGGTCGTCTACCACTCGCACACCGCGACCGAGGCCTACCCGAGCCGCACCGACATCTCCTACGCCTCCGAGCCGAACGCGCACTACGTGCTGGTCTCCACCCGGGATCCGGAACAGCACGAGCTGCGCAGCTACCGGATCGTCGACGGCGTGGTCACCGAGGAACCCGTGCAGATCGTGCCCGCCTACTCGAACGCCTGAGCCGTCCAAAGCCGCGAGCCATCCCGACCAGAACTAGGAGCACTAATGTCGGCCAAAGGTGCGAGCCATCCCGACCAGATCAAGGAGCACTAATGTCGGTCACCGTGTCCATCCCGACCATCATGCGCACCCTGACCGGGGGTGAGAAGCGGGTGCAGGCCACCGGCGCCACCCTCGCCGCCGTCATCGACGACCTCGACGGCAACTACGCGGGCCTGAAGGAGCGGCTGCTGTCCGACGGCAAGCTGAACCGCTACGTCAATATCTATGTCGACGACGAGGACGTGCGCTTCGCGGGCGGGCTGGAGGCCGAGGTGCCCGAGGGCGGCACCGTGACGATTCTTCCCGCCGTCGCCGGCGGCGCTCGCTAATTACCGTGGCACGCTACGAATCTCTGATCGAGACCCTCGGCAATACGCCGCTGGTGGGCCTGCGCCGGTTGTCCCCGCAGTGGGACGGCGACGATCACGTCCGGTTGTGGGCCAAGCTCGAGGACCGCAATCCGACCGGGTCGATCAAGGACCGTCCCGCGCTGCGGATGATCGAGCAGGCCGAGGCGGCCGGAACGCTGCGGCCGGGCTGCACGATTCTCGAGCCGACCAGCGGCAATACCGGTATCTCGCTGGCCATGGCGGCCAAGCTGAAGGGGTATCGCCTGGTCTGCGTGATGCCGGAGAACACCTCGGTGGAACGCCGGCAGCTGCTGACCATGTTCGGCGCGGAGATCATCGACTCGCCGGCGGCGGGCGGCTCCAATCAGGCGGTGGCGCAGGCGAAGCGGATCGCGGCCGAGAATCCCGACTGGGTGATGCTGTACCAGTACGGCAATCCCGCGAACGCGCTGGCGCACTACGAGGGCACCGGGCCGGAGATTCTGGCGGATCTGCCGGAGATCACGCATTTCGTGGCGGGCCTGGGGACCACCGGCACGCTCATGGGCACCGGGCGCTTCCTGCGCGAGAAGGTGCCCGGAATCGATATCGTCGCGGCCGAGCCCCGCTACGGCGAACTGGTGTACGGCCTGCGCAATCTCGAGGAGGGCTTCGTCCCCGAGCTGTACGACGAATCGGTGCTCACGTCGCGGTTCTCGGTCGGGCCCTACGACGCGGTGCGCCGCACCCGGGAATTGGTGTCCGAGGAGGGGATCTTCGCGGGCATCTCGACCGGCGCGATCCTGCACGCCGCGCTCGGGGTGGGGAACAAGGCACGCAAGGCCGGTAAACGGGCGGATATCGCGTTCGTGGTCGCCGACGGCGGCTGGAAGTATCTGTCCACCGGGGCATACGAGGGCACGCTCGAGGAAGCGGAAGACAAACTCGACGGTCAACTCTGGGCGTAGATCGACCGGTCTCGTCATTTCCGAGTTCCGGCGGTGACGGGGCGTGCGCACATCTCGGTACGCTCGGTGTGTGGAGTCCGGTTGTGTAGTCCCCGCCGCAGCGCGGGCCGGGCTCCCCGCAAGGAGGCGATTGCGATGACCAGCGGCATGGGTTCGTCGTTCGATCCCGATCGGATCGCGGCATTGCGCGGGCAGCAGGGGAAATCCGCGGTCCCGCAGCGGGGTAGCTCCTCGCCCGCCCTGAAGCTGTTGTGGCAGCGGGCGATCGCGATGACCCTGGCCTTCGTCGCGTTGCTGTACGCCATCGAGGGCGTCGACACCCTCACCGACGGCCGACTCGAACAGGAGGGTGTGCGCCCCCGCACCGCCGACGGGCTGAGCGGCATCGCGTTCGGCCCGCTGCTGCACGCCGACTGGGCGCATCTTCTGGGCAATACGCTGCCGGTCATCGTGCTGGGGCTGCTGACGCTGCTGACCGGGATCGGCCGCGGGCTGGCGGCGACCGCGATCGTCTGGCTGGTGGGCGAAACGGGAACCTGGCTCACGGGCGACCCCAACTCCGTGCACGTCGGTGCCTCGGTGCTCGTCTTCGGATGGCTGACCTATCTGATCTCCCGCGGGATATTCGCCCGAAACCTCTGGCAGATACTGATCGGCGTGGTCGTGGGGTTGCTGTACGGGTCGATTCTGTGGGGTGTGCTGCCCGGACAGCCCGGAATCTCTTGGCAAGGGCATCTTTTCGGGGCGGTGGGTGGACTGGTTGCCGGTTGGGTACTCTCCGGGGATGAACGTCGTCGTCGCCGCGGAGGTAGTGTCGGCCGCTCCGCGTCGCCGGGGTGATCGCGGAGCCCGGCCGGTGGTTTGGGGGATCCCCTCTTGAGTGAAAATGCAGCGTGGCAGCATGGGGGAATGCGCCTCACCGTCCTCGGGTGTTCGGGCAGTGTGTCCGGCCCGGATTCCCCAGCGTCGGGTTATCTGCTCACCGGCCCGGACATGACGCCGACGGTCATCGACTTCGGACCGGGTGTGCTGGGGGCACTGCAGCGCTATCAGGATCCCGGTGAGGTCGATATCTTCCTCACCCATCTGCACGCCGACCACTGCCTGGACCTGCCGGGCCTGCTGGTGTGGCGGCGCTATCACCCGAATCCGCCGAGCGGGCGCGCGATCGTCTACGGACCGTCGGATACCTCGCTGCGAATCGGCAACGCCTCGGCCGAGATCGGCGGCCAATGCGACGACTGGTCCGATGTGATCGATATGCGGCCCTGGTCGGAGGGCGACAAGATCACCTTCGGCCCGGGGCACACCGTTTTGGCGCGGCGCATGTACCACCCGCCGGAGTCCTACGGCCTGCGGCTCACCACGGCCACCGGGCGCACCCTGGTCTACACCGGCGACACGGCGCTGTGCCCGGCGGTCTTCGAACTCGCGCAGGGCGCCGACATCCTGCTGTCGGAGGCGTCGTGGACGCACGACCCGGACAATCGGCCACCGGGGATTCATCTTTCGGGAACCGAGGCGGGCATGATCGCCGCGCGGGCCGGCGTCGGCGAGTTGCTGCTCACCCACATCCCGCCGTGGACCTCGCGCGAGGATGTGATCGCGGAGGCGAAGGAACAGTTCAGCGGGCCGGTGCACGCGGTGTCGCCCGGCGAGGTCGTAGATATCTAGGCGGGTCCGGATTCGTCGGAGGTTCCCACTAGGCTGCCTCGTGTGTCTAGACGAGCCGATGGCAGGGCGGACGACGAACTCCGCGAGGTAAGGATCACCCGGGGGTTCACCACGCATCCGGCGGGTTCGGTGCTGGTGGAATTCGGGCAGACGCGGGTGATGTGCACCGCGAGCGTGACCGACGGCGTGCCACCGTGGCGCCGCGACTCCGGGTTGGGTTGGCTGACAGCCGAATACGCGATGCTGCCGGCGGCGACCCACACCCGCAGCGGCCGGGAGTCGGTGAAGGGCAAGGTCGGCGGGCGCACGCAGGAGATCAGCCGGTTGGTCGGCCGGTCGCTGCGCGCCTGCATCGACTTGGCCGCGATCGGCGAGAACACCATCGCGCTCGACTGCGATGTGCTGCAGGCCGACGGCGGCACCCGGACGGCCGCGATCACCGGCGCGTACGTGGCGCTGGCGGACGCCGTCACCTATCTGGGCGCGGCCGGGCAGCTCGCCGATCCGCAGCCGATCTCGTGCATGATCGCGGCGGTCAGCGTGGGTGTGGTCGACGGCCGGGTGCGGCTGGACCTGCCCTACGAGGAGGATTCGCGCGCCGAGGTCGACATGAACGTCGTCGCCACCGACACCGGCACGCTGGTGGAGATCCAGGGCACCGGCGAGGGCGCCACCTTCCCGCGCTCCACTCTCGACAAGCTGCTGGATTCCGCGCTGGCGGGTTGTGAGCAGCTGTTCGCGGTGCAGAAGGAGGCGCTGGCGCAGCCGTATCCGGGCGTGCTGCCGGAGCCGGAGAAGAAGAAGTGACGGAGCCCGGCGGCGGTGGTCGCGGGGCCTCCGGGGTGGAGGCGAGCGCCGGGACGCGGCGGGTGCTGGTCGCCAGCCGCAACGCCAAGAAGCTGGTCGAGCTGCGCCGTATCCTCGCGGAGGCCGGGATCGAGGGCCTGGAGATCGTGGGGCTGAACGAGGTGCCGCCCTACGACGAGGCGCCGGAAACCGGTGCGACCTTCGAGGAGAATGCACTCGCGAAGGCGCGCGACGGGGCCGCGGCCACCGGGTTGGCCTGTGTCGCAGACGATTCCGGCCTGGCCGTGGATGCGCTGAACGGGATGCCAGGCGTGTTGTCGGCGCGCTGGTCCGGCCGCCACGGCGACGACGCGGCCAACAACGAGCTGCTGCTGGGCCAGCTCACCGACGTCCCCGACGCCCGCCGCGGTGCGCGTTTCGTCTCCGCCTGCGCCCTTGTCGCCGACGGCCGCGAGGTCGTCGTGGTCGGTGAATGGCCGGGCGCGATCGGCCGGAAACCGGTAGGTGACAACGGTTTCGGCTACGACCCGCTGTTCGTCCCCGACGGCGGCACGCTCACCTCGGCCCAGCTGGGCCCCGCCGAAAAGGACGCCGCCTCCCACCGCGGCCGCGCCCTGCGTGCCCTGCTCCCCGCCCTGGCGGCCCTCGCCGAGCCCTGAGCCACACCGGCCATAGTGTGCGTGCCGCCCCTTATCCAGGCATGCCGTGTCGTCCCATATTCCCGGCACGGCGCCGGATTGGTCAGAGGTTGTAGGTCTGCTTGACCTGTTTGGCGTTGACGTGTTCGACGTAGAAGGACAGGAAGGGGATGGTGCCGGCGAGGAGGGTGCCGATGGTGCGGCCGATCGGCCAGCGCACCTTGATCGCGAGGTCGGCGGTGACGATCAGGTAGATGAAGTAGACCCAGCCGTGCACGACCGCGATCCAGCTCGGGGTGTCGACGTCGAACCCGTACTTGGCGATCATCTCCGCGGTGAGCAGCAGCAGCCAGAGGCCGGTGGTCCAGGCGAGCGCCCGATACCGCAGCAGCGCGGGCTTGACCTTCGCGGCGTCGGCCGCGGCGGTCGGCTTCGGGGCCTGAGCCTCCGGCCCGGCGGTATCGGTGGAGTTGTCCGTGGCGCTCAACCGGCGCTCCTCTCGGTGATCGTGGTGCGGGTGTCGAGTCCGGCGGTGCGCATCTGCTGGTCCATGTCCTGCGCGTTCAGTTCGGCGAGGTACCGGTTGTATTCGGCCAGGACCGGGTCGTCGTCGCGCGGCGCGGTCGGTCGCTCGGGCAGGAGGCCCGCCGGAATTTCGCGTGGCGCAACGGGTTTCGTGTTCTTACGGATCCGTGCGGCGGAGCTGTCCGCGTCGGGCGATTCCGGCTCGCCCTCGCCGGTGTCGCGCTCCAGGCGCACGAAACGGAAGTACGCGAACACCACGAATCCCGCGAACAACGGCCACTGCAGCGCATAGCCGAGATTCTGTGCCGTCCCGGTCGCCGACTCGAACCGCCCCCACTGCCACCAGCCGAGGGCCAGGCAGGCCAGCGCGGCAACGACCACCAGAATGATCAGAGCCGGGCGACGGTGTGGGGCGGACACGCCTACCACGGTACTCGTCTACTACACGATACGTAGTGGCAGGCTCAGAACTTGTAGGTGACTCCGGTCAGCCGCTCGGATTCCTCCCACAGCCGCCGCCACAGCTCGCGATCGTTCGACAGCTTGCTCGACGGCGAGGGCTTCACCGGGCCCTGCGCGCCGAAGAGCCGGGTCGGGCCCCAGTAGATGTTCGGGTCGGCATCGGGCATGGTGGCGGCGAACTCGGTGGACTGCGCGGCCTTGGCGGGGGAGTGGCCGACCATCGCGATGAACGGCTTGGCGATCCGGTCGATCGGCGTCTCGGTCCGGGTGAACAGGTCGGTCGCCGAGACCCCGGGGTGCACGGCGTAGGAGCGCTTGCTCGAACCGGATTCGGCCAGCCGCCGCTGCAGCTCGCGCGCGAACATCAGATTGGACAGCTTGGCCTGGGCGTAGGCCAGGTTGCGCTGATACTTGCGGTGCTCGTAGTTCAGGTCGTCCACCCAGAGCTTCGGCGTCTGCCGGTGCGCGATGCTGGCCAGCGAGACCACCCGGTCGCGGATGCGGTCCAGCAGCAGCCCGGTCAGCGCGAAATGGCCGAGATGGTTGACGCCCCACTGGGTTTCGAACCCGTCCCTGGTGCGCGAGAACGGGATGTTCATCAGCCCGGCGTTGTTGATCAGCACGTCGAATTCGCCGGTCTGCTCGGCGAACTCGCGGACCGACGCGAGGTCGGCCAGGTCGAGGGCGGCCACCCGCACGTCGCCGTCGATGCGGTCGGCGATCTCCTGCGCCTTGGCGGTGTTGCGGCAGGCCATGACCACCGTGCCGCCCTTGCCGGCGATCACCCTGCTGGTGTGCTTGCCGATACCGCCGTTGGCACCGGTGATCACGAACGTCCGCCCGGTCAGATCCGGAATTTCGCTGGGATTCCACGCCATGGTGCGACCTCACTACCTACCGTGTACGAGAAGCGTCGGTGCATTCTCTCACGGTGACCTTACTTCAGAGTAAGTTCTGGCGAAAGTGTCTGGGTCGGTGATTGTCGGGCGATTATGTCCCCGAGGTCAGCAAACCGATCGAGTTCCCCTGTGAGCTGGCGGGCTGCCGTGTCGTCCGGACGAAATCGCCGTGGCAGCACATACTGAGCTAATGACCGCAGCTCCCGCAGTCACCGATTCCGCCGCCGCCCCTGTGAGTCATGCCCGGGCCAATATCGTCTTCGGCACGGTCGTGCTGGGCATGCTCATGGCCGCACTCGACCAGACCATCGTGTCCACCGCGCTGCCGACGATCGTCGCCGACCTCGGCGGTGCCGGACATATGGCCTGGGTGGTCACCTCCTATCTGCTGGCGGAGGCGGTGGCGACCGCGCTGGCGGGCAAGTTCGGCGATCTGTTCGGCCGGAAGCTGGTGTTCCAGCTCAGCGGGTTGATCTTCATCGTCGGGTCGATGGTCGCCGGGCTGGCGCACGGCATGACGCTGCTGGTGATCGCCCGCGCCATTCAGGGCGTCGGCGCCGGCGGGCTGATGGTGACCGCGATGGCGCTGATCGCCGATGTCATCCCGCTGCGCGAGCGCGGCAAGTATCAGGGCGCGCTGGGTGCGGTCTTCGGCGTCACCACGGTGATCGGGCCGACCCTGGGCGGGCTGTTCACCGACCACGCCAGCTGGCGCTGGTGCTTCTACGTGAACGTGCCCATTGCGATTCTGATGATCGCCGTTGCGGCGCGGGCGATTCCGTCCGTCCGCGCGGCGGTGCGCCCGGCGATCGACTACGCGGGGATCGCGCTGGTGGCCGTCGGTGTCAGCTGCCTGATCCTGGCGCTGGAATGGGGCGGGCAGGAGTACCCGTGGGGCTCCGGGATGATCATCGGGCTGTTCGTCGCCGCGGCAATTCTCCTGGCGGCCTTCGTCTTTGCGGAGCTGCGGGCGACGGAGCCGATGCTGCCGATGCATCTGTTCCGCAGCAACGTCTTCACCGTCTGCTCGATCCTCAGCTTCATCGTCGGCTTCGCGATGCTCGGGGCGATGACCTATCTGCCCGCGTATCTGCAGTACGTGAACGGGGTTTCGGCCACCGCCTCCGGGGTGCGCACGCTGCCGCTGGTGGTGGGGCTGTTCACCACCTCGATCATCTCCGGTCAGGTGGTCGGGAAGACCGGGCACTACAAGTACTTTCCGATCGCGGGCACCGGGGTGATGGCACTCGGGTTGTATCTGATGTCGACCATGGACCGCACCACCGGCTTCTGGCTGGAGTCCCTGTACATGCTGATACTGGGACTCGGGATCGGGCTGGCCATGCAGGTGCTCACGATCGTCGTGCAGAACACCGTGCCCTACGCCGACCTCGGCACCGCCACCTCCGGCGTGACATTCTTCCGGACCGTCGGAAGTACCTTCGGCACAGCGATTTTCGGCACGCTGTACAGCAACCAGATCGGGAAGGATCTGACCGGGGCGCTCGCCCAGGATCCCGGGATTCCCCCGGCCGCCGCGGGCAATCCGCAACTGCTGCGGGAACTTCCGGAGGCGCAGCGGATTCCGATCATCGACGCCTATGCCCACACCATCGACCACGTATTCCGCTGGGTGGTTCCGGTGGCGGTGCTCGGATTCCTGGTGGCGTGGTTCCTCAAGCAGGTGCCGCTGCGCGACAGCGCCCGCGCAGAGGCCACCGACGTCGGTGGCGGTTTCGCGGTGCCGGATTCCGTGGACCGCGTTGTGCGGCTGGAACATTCGCTGGCCAGCGTGATGCGCAGACTGCGCGACGACGAGTTGCCCGATCCGCGCATCCTGGCGGCCGCGGAGAGCTCGCTGACCCGCGATCAGGCCTGGGCGATCGGGCAGGTGGAGATGCTGAACCGGGTGCGCGGCGGGGCCACGCTGGCGGCGATCGCCCGCGCCCACTGGATGCCGCCGGAGGTGCTGGAACCGGTGTACGAGCGGGCCGTTCGCAACGGCTATGTCGAATTCGACGGTGAGCTGATCGATCTCACCGCTGCGGGGCAGGGCGAGTTCGACCGGATTTTCGCCGCATGGCGCCAGTGGCTGTGCGACTACCTCGACGACTGGGACTGCTCGGACCCCGAGGACCGCCTCCTGCTCGATCGTGCCCTGGACAATATCGCCGCGAAGCTGCTGGACGAGGCGGACAGGCCGGGGGCATTGCCTGCACATGCTGCCCCGTAGTTCCGGCAAAAAGCGCGCCGGAACTACGGGGAATGAGAAGCAGTGGGCCGGAACTGCGGGGAATGGGAAGCAGGTGGTTCGGAGCTGCGGGGAACGAGAGGTCAGTGGGCCGGAGCTACACGGAGTGCGGAAGCCGCTGGGCCGGACGTATAGGGAGTGGGAAGCTAGTGGGCCGGAACGACGGGGTACGGAGTAGTTGGACCGGCCCTCTGCGTCAGCTTCGGGCGAGTTCGGCTCGCACGTCGACGGGGGCGTCCCAGTCGATGGTGTAGCTCTGTTCGCGGGTCATGGTTTCCTCCATCTTCATCAGTTTGGCCATTGCGGGCATCAGGACCGGCATCATCCGGCGCATGACCGGGCCCATGGTCTTGCTGTGGCTGATCTTGGCGCCGCGGGCCGCGATCTTCTCGACCCGCGGGCGGCGGATCCGCTCGTAGGCGGCGAAAGCCGTTGCGGGATCGTCGAAGTCGCGCAGGCAGCGGGCCAGCTGGATGCCGCTCTCGATGGCCAGCGACGCGCCCTGGCCGGTGCTGTTCGACGGCGCGTGCACCGAGTCGCCGACCAGCACCAGCCGCCCGCGGTACCAGGTCGGCACCGGCGGCATGATGTGCAGCGCGCCGACCGACACCAGCTCCTCGGGGGTGGTGTTGCGGGCCAGTTCGCCACCGGGCACGTCGTCGCCGTAGGTCTCCCGCAGGATGCGCAGCCATTGTTCGGCCGGAACCCGCTGTGCCTCGGTCAGCGACATGTACTGCTTGTGGGGCAGATTGACTCCCCAGCCGACGCGCCCGTCGGGCAGCGACCAGTACAGGTAGTAGGCGTTCTTGCCGTAGGCGAAAACCATTGTCTGCGGCGGGACTTCGAACGAGCACTCGGTGTAGGCACCGAAGCCGAGCATGCCGAGGTATTCGGCGGTCGGCGCCTTCGGATCGATGAGGGCGCGGACCTTCGACTTGATGCCGTCCGCCCCGATCAGCAGATCGGCGGTGGCCGAGGAACCGTCGGCGAAGCGGGCGGTGACGCCGTCGCCGTGCTCGTCGACGCCGACCAGCTTCTTGCCGTACTCGAACGGCACGCCCGCCGCGACGGCCCCGTCGTGCAATACCTCGTGCAGGGCGCTGCGGTCGACCACGTGCAGCGGTTCGAGCGTGGCGGGCGCGGGTGCGGCGATCTGCTTGTGCCCCAGCGACATCACGGTGTTGGTCATGGGCAGCGCGGCCTTGCGCAGCGCATCGCCGAGGCCGACGATATCCAGGGCGGCCAGGCCGTTGGGGGCGAAGCCGAGCGCGCTCCCGATGTTGTAGGCAGGCCCGGGGTACGCCTCGTAGACGCGGGCCTCGATGCCCGCCTTGTGCAGTGCGGTGGCGGTCACCGGTCCGGCGATGCCGCCGCCGATGACCAGAGCGGTCCGAATGGACATGAGTTTCTCCCTTGTGGGTTCGGATGTCCGCACCGATCCACGTGCAGGGAGCCCAGTTATCCTGTAGTTGCCAAACTCGGTCCGGGTTCGCCTGTGTGAATGCGGTTCGAGACGGTGATTCGATCGGGCTCGGCGAGGTGTTGCCGCACCTCTCCGGGCCCGGTTTCTATGTGAATTCCCCCCTTTCGACCCGCTCGACGACCTCGGCGGGCGCTATTCCCTCGGCGTGCCATTGCCGCCACAGGTCCACGCCGGGGAAGGTCCCGGACGTCAGTTCGTCGCGCAGCGAGCGCACCCAGGCGGCCTCGGCTTGCAGCATGGCGATGTCGTATTCGTCTTCGATGAGAAACAGCCGCGGCACCGCGGCGGTCTGCGCGAGGTCGCTGCGGAGACGGGCGATCGTCCGGTCCAGGCCGTCCAGCCGCTCGCTCAGTAGGGCGATCACGTCGTCGGGCGGAAGTACGGCGGCGATGGACAGGCCCGCCGTGAACCGGCGGGTCTCGGGTTCGGGTGTCGAGAGCAGCTCCCGCGTCCAGTCCTCGAGCTCGGCGCGGCCCGCCGGGGTGATGGTGTAAATGGTGCGCTCCGGCCGCGCGCCCGCGCGCTCGCTGCCGACGACCTCGAGGAAGCCGTGCTTCTCCAGGTTCTGCACCACGGTGTACAGCGAGCCCCACTTGATGTCCATATCGCGCTCTTTGCCGCGCTGCTTGAGCACGGCCGCGATCTCGTAGCGGTGCATCGGCCGCTCGACCAGCGCCGCGAGCGCCGCCAGGGCCAGCAGATTGCCGACCTTCCGCTTCTTGGCCATCGCACCTCCTTACTCGTCTACGAATATACGTCTACGAGTATTCGGGGGCAAGTGGTATTCGCTAGGTGTGCAGGAGGGCGGCGAGACCGGGGCCGACCAGCGATTCGAAGCGGCGGAATGCCGTATCGGGCGGAGTGGGACGGGCGGGATCGGTGACGCACTGGAGGAGTCCGACGAGGCCCCAGGACAGGAAGGCGATGGTGTCGGTGAATTCGCCTTCCGGCATGTCGAGCCGACCGCGGAGGTGATCGGCCAGTACGTCGCCCATCATCTGCTGGGTCGCGCGCAGGGGCACGGTGCCGGTTTTCGGGCCGATCAGCGCGCGGTAGAGGTCGGGGTGTTCGGCGGCGAGCCGGAGCAGTGTACGAACGGGGGCCAGGGGTGGATCCGTGCGCGGCACCGTGTGCGCCACCGCCTCGCGCAGGTATTCGGTGCTGCTGACGACCAGCAGGTCGTCCTTGTTCTGGAAGTGCGCGTAGAAGGTGGAGCGCCCGACGTCGGCGCGGTCGAGGATGTCCTGCACCGTGACGCGGGCGTAGCCGCGCTCGAGCATCAGTCCGATCAGCGCCTGATGCAATGCGAGACGGGTGCGGCGCACCCGGCGGTCGGTCGGCTGCGGCATCGCGAACTCCCGTCTTTCCGAACAGTTTTCGTGGAACCGTTCCGAATCGAACGGATCCGCCCGTTTCGGTTCTGGTCGAACGGGGCTCCCCCTCCGATGATGAACACATGTTCCGAAACGTACAAGTATTTCCCGTTACCGTTCCCGACGAGGCCGGGCTGCTGATCACCAGCCCGCGCCGCTACAACGCTCTGAACGCCGTGCTCTTCGGCGGTCGGCATGCCGGTCTGGTGGCCGAACTCGCTGCCGCCAGCGGTGCGCTTCCCGGCGATCATGTGCTCGATATCGGTTCCGGCCCAGGCAAATTGGCCAGGGCTCTGGCCGCGAAGGTCGGTCCGGAAGGCGGCGTGCTCGGCGTCGATGCGTCGGGCCCGATGGTCGAATTCGCCAGGGCGCATGCGCGACAACCGAATTGCCGGTTCGAAGTCGGTGTGGCCCAGTCGCTTCCGGTCGGCGATGCCGAATTGGATGTGGTCACCTGCACGTTCGTCATGCATCACGTGGCCGCCGACCGCCGCGAGGCCGCACTGGCGGAGATGTGGCGGGTGCTGCGGCCGGGCGGACGGTTGCTGCTCGCCGATGCACATCCGAACGGTCTGATGCGGGCCGTTGTCGGTGTCATGGGCCGGGTCTCTCGGCGGCACTCGCACTCACCGGCGGAGCACGGCCAGGGGCATCACGGCGTGGAAAACCCTGCGGTGCAGCGGGATCCGCTCGCCGAGGTGGACGTGCGGCGCTATGCCGAGACACTGCGCACCGTGGGTTTCGAGCCGCCGTCGTTCACGGTGAGCCGATACGCGACCGGGATCTTGACGACGCGCAAACCGCGGTGATGCCGAGCGTCGGGGCCGATCCGGTCGGCCCCGGCTACATCGCTGTGGCCCAGCAGGATTCGCGCGGTATCGCCCGCCCCTTCACCGCTGTGCCGCGCGCTTGCGCAGGATCTCCGCGGTGGCCGCGTCGGCGGGCAGGAACGCCTCCAGATGCAGCTCCGCCAGCGAGACGTCGGTGGCGGTGGCGAAGGAGGTCAGGGTGGTGATCAGGCACATCTCGCCCGCGTCGCTGCACAGCCGCAGCGGCACGGCGAAGCCGAGGTATCCGGGGCCGGGCTCGATCCGCGGGAGGTATCCCTCCAGTTCGGCGATCAGCTCGTCGAGTTCGGGATCGGGGCTGATCCGGGCCCGGGTGCGCAGCGACTCGGTGACGTGGCGGCCCCATTCCGGCAGGTTGTGCACCCGCCGGGCGAGGCCGTCGGGGTGCAGCGCGAGTCGGCGGACATTGATCGGAGGCCGCAGCAGTTCGGGCGCGCACTCGTCGAGGAATACGTCGAAGGCGGCGTTGGATTCGATCAGGGTGCTGTGCCGGTCGACGATCAGCGCCGGATAGGGCATGTGCCCGTCCAGGATTCCGCGCAGCGCCTCCCGTACCGGTTCCAATTGTGGTGCGTCCAAACCGGATTCGCCGAACGCGGGCGCGAATCCGGCCGCCAGCAACAGCGCATTCCGTTCGCGCAGCGACAGGCCCAGCGATTCGGCCAGCCGCATCACCATCGCCCGTCCTGGCCGGGAGCGACCCTGTTCGAGAAAGCTCAGGTAGCGCTGGGTGGTGTCGGCACGGATCGCCAGATCCAGCTGGCTCCAGCGCCGCAGTCCGCGCCAGCGCCGTAGCTCCCGCGCGAACAGGCCCGGTTCCGCCACTGTCGTCATGCGCCCATCCTGGCCGCGGTGCGGGTGCTGCGCTATTCCCTCCGGGGTATCGGCCGATTCCGGCACCTGCCATGGAATGAACATGCGACCGCCCCGGGGTGCGGCGTGCCGGCGCCGGGACCCGGGGCGGTGCTCGTCACGAGCGTGGCGGACCGTCGTGCGGCGCGTGTTGTCCCCATGCGCCGCGCGATTCACCAGGGATGATGAGGGAAACCCCGGTGCCGCGCGCACAACCGACCGATTGCATCGTGACGTTCGACGGTCGCTGAGGGTGAACGACCGCCGAGGTCTGTACTACTATCTACGTACGTAGACAGTAGATTATACTGCCGGGACCGGTCAAGTAAATATCGCGGCCGCACCACCTGACCTACTGTCTATGTACGTAGATAGTATGCACGTGGGCCATCCCGGTAATTCGGAGCGGCCGACGACTAGGAGGTGCTGTGCGTACGCGCGGATTCGGGGAACTCGAGACGGTGGTCATGGACCGTCTCTGGAACCGAGACGGCGACCCGACCACCGTCCGGGAGCTGTTCGACGAGCTGACCGCTGAACGCGAGATCGCGTACACGACGGTCATGTCCACCATGGACAATCTGCATCGCAAGGGCTGGCTGGAACGCCGCCGCGAGGGCAAGGCGTTTCGCTACTGGCCGACCCTGACCCGCGAGCAGCACAGCGCCCGGCTGATGCGGGAGGCACTGCACGACGGTGGCCGCTCCGACCTGGTGCTGGCACATTTCATCGAGCAGATCGGCCCGGAGGAATCCGAGCGGTTGCGGGCCGCGCTGCGAAGATTGGCGGACGGTAGGTGACCGTTGCCGTCGGCCTGTTCGCCTACGCCACCGTGGTGGCCGTGGTCGCGCCGCGCATCCTGCCGCGGCTGAACCGGCACGGGGTCGTTCCGCACCTGGGCGTGGTGGCCTGGCTGACACTGATCGTGAGCGTCCTCGGATCCTGGAGCGTCGGCCTGGTGCTGGCACTGGCCGACGTCACCCGGACCTGGTTCCATCCGGACCGGCTGGTGGCCTCGGGCCTGCACGAGGCGGAGGAGATCGCCACCGGGCACGCCGGGCTGGCGGCCCAGCTGGGGCTCATGGCGGTGATCTGCGCATTGACGGTGCTCGCGATCGTGCTCGGCATTCGGCTGGCCCGGCTGCAGCTGCGCATGCGGATGCGGGCCCGCGAGCACGCCGACGCGCTGCGGCTGACCGGGCATCGCCTGCGGCGGCACGAGGTCGCCGACCTGGTAGTGCTGGACACCGCCGAGCGCGCGGCCTACTGCGTGGCGGGCTCGCCGAACGTCGTGGTGGTCACCAGTGGCGCCCTGGCCGCGCTGCAGGACGACGAGCTGGACGCGGTGCTGGCGCACGAGCACGCGCATCTCGAACGCAGGCATCCCTTGCTGCTGGCGGTGATGCGCGGGCTGGCGACGACGTTTCCGCGGCTGCGGCTGTGCACGGTCGGCGCGCGGGAGGTGGCGCGGCTGCTGGAGATGTGCGCCGACGATGCCGCGGTGCGCCGGCACGGTCGCGCGCCGCTGCTGTCGGGTCTGCTCACCCTGTCCGGCGCGGCGCCCGCCGGGGCGCTGGCCGCCAGCGGAGCGGACGTGCTCGCCCGCGCCGAGCGACTGGCGGCGCCGCGCTCCGGATGGCACGTCCATACCCGTGCCGGTCTTCTCACCGGTATCGCGCTGGGCGTCGGCGGGCCGCTGCTGATCGCGGCCACGGCCGCCTCGGGGATCCTGATCTGCCTGCTGTGAGTCGAGCTAAGGTGGCGGCTGTGCGGATCTTTCTGGCTGGAGCGAGTGGAGTGTTGGGTGTCCGGCTGACGCCCCTGTTGGTCGCGGTCGGGGCCGAGGTGGCCGCGCTGACCAGGTCCGCGGAGAAGGCCCCCGCGCTGGCCGGCATGGGCGCCGAACCGGTGGTGTGCGACGTGTTCGATGCGCCCGCGCTGGAACAGGCCGTGCGCGCCTTCGTCCCCGACATGGTGATGCATCAGCTCACCGACCTGCCCGACGATCTCGCCGAGATGCCCGCCGGGCGCGCGGCAAACGCGCGGATGCGGCGCGAGGGCACCGCCAACCTGCTGGCGGCGGCACAGGCGGCGGGCGCCAAACGCGTTCTGGCGCAGAGTGCGGCCTGGGAAATGAGTGGAGAAGGCCAGGAGGCCAAGGAATTCCTGGAATCCGCCGTCCTCGAAATCGGCGGCGTGGTGCTGCGGTACGGCCAGTTCTACGGCCCGGACACCTACTACCCGGAGACCGGGGACTTCCCCGACCCGCCGCGAATCCACATCGACGAGGCCGCGGCCCGCACCGTCACCGCCCTCGATCTCGCCTCGGGAATCTACGCGCTCACCGACACCGGGCAGACGGATTTCGAACCCGTGCGGTAACGGCGCCGGTGTTACCGTCGGGCCATGGTGAATCGGCGCGATATCCAGCACCGACTGGTGACAACGTTCCAGCGCAATGTCGGCAATCCGATGCTGCGGCGGCTGGGCGCACAGACCCTGCTGGAGACCACGGGCCGCGTGAGCGGACAGCCGCGGATCACCCCGATCGGCGGGCGGCGCAGCGGCAACTCGTTCTGGTTCGTCTCAGAATTCGGCGAGCGGTCCCAGTACATCCGCAATATCCGGGCCGACAACCGGGTGCGGCTGCGCCTGCACGGGCAGTGGCACACCGGCACCGCGCACGTGGCACCCGACGATGACCCGCGAGCACGGCTGAAGGCGCTGCCGCGGGCCAACAGCACCGTGGTGGCGGCGTTCGGCACCGATCTGCTGTCGGTGCGCATCGATCTGGACTGATCGGCGGGCGCGTCACAGCGCCACCGGTGCCGCCTCGTTCGGTATCGTCCCAGGTGACCGGGCTTTTCGGGTCAGCGTCCACGACGCTGGTGCAACGAAAGGGTTCCGACGATGGAGTCACCGGACAGTCGGCCGCCGATCGAGCCGCCGAACAGGGGGAACAACACCGCGCGCAATGTGGCCGTCCTGGCCGTGGTCGTGGCCGTCATCGCGGTGGCAGCTCTGGTGGGGGTGCTGCTCGACCGGTCGGACAAGGACACGGCCGCCCCGGCCACGTCGACCGGCGCCCGGCCCGCGTCGACC
>NZ_BDBV01000114.1 GCF_001613165.1 Nocardia mexicana NBRC 108244 | reverse complement strand
CCCCCGAGGCCTGGCCGGGACGCGCGGGCGAGGCGGCGCCGGGACGCGGCGGGATGGGCGGCTGCGGGGGCGGGGCCACCCCTGGCTTCGCGGCACCCGGATCCTTCCGGATGGCCTCCGTCTGCGCCGACGGGGAGACGATCGGCTCGGTCGGTCCGGCGGGGGCGCGCTCGGTCCGGTCGGCGGGGAGCTGGTCGCGGGAGATGCGCTGCGTCTTTCCGGCGTCGGATCCGCCCGCGTCCGGTCCGGTGCCGCCGGACGGCGGTGTACCGGGTGCAGGGCGCTGCTCGGCACCGGCGGACCCGGGCTGAGCCTGCCGTTCGGGCTTCTGATCGTCGTTCGGGTCGGACACGCGCTACCCCTCGCTCAACGTCAACAGTGAACTCGACGGTCAGCCTAATGGGCGCAGTCGGCCATAGCCGCCCTAAGCCCGCGCATGGCCGGAGTGAATACGGAAGTACGCGTGACGAGCATTTCGGGCGGCGGTGCACAATGCGGCGTCGACAGCCGATTTGTGCAACCACGTCGGGCTCCGGCAACGGCGACGTAGATAATGAACCGCATGACCTCCTTCGGCGATCTGCTCGGACCACAACCGGTACTGCTACCCGAAAACTCCGATGCGGAACAGGCCCTGCTGGACAACGAGGACCCGGTGCAGGTGGCCGCCGCCAACCCGACCGCATCGATCGCCTGGGCCCAGCTCGCCGACAACGCGCTGGCCCGCGCCCAGGCCGAGGGCGCCGAGGTCGAGGGCGCCGGTCAGGTGAGCCCCGACATCATTGCCGCCTACGCCTTCGCGCGCACCGGCTACCACCGCGGCCTGGACCTGCTGCGCCGCAACGGGTGGAAGGGCTTCGGCCCGGTGCCGTGGAGCCACGAGCCCAACCGCGGCTTCCTGCGCTGCGTCGGCGCGCTCGCGCGGGCCGCGCGAGTGATCGGCGAGGCCGACGAATACGCCCGCTGCCTGGACCTGCTCGAGGATTGCGATCCGCGGGCCGCAGCCGAACTCGGCCTGGACTGACCGCACATCGCATTGGCCAACGCGACATCGCTCAACATCGAGGCCGTCCGCGACAGCGGTAGGCAGCGCCTGCGCAACGCCCGGCAGCGGCTGCGCAAGTCCGCGCTCCCGATCGTCCAGTGCGCGGTCGGCGCGGCGCTGGCCTGGTTCCTCGCCCACCACGTGGTCGGCCACCCGCAGCCGTTCTTCGCCCCGATGGCGGCCGTCATCTCGATCGGCGTCTCGTTCGGGGCGCGGCTGCGGCGCTCGGTGGAGCTCGTCGCGGGGGTCGCGGTCGGCATCGGTATCGGCGACTTCTTCATCGCCCGCGTCGGGACCGGGCCGTGGCAGATCGCGCTGGTGGTGGCGGTTGCGATGGCGACCGCTGTCTTCCTCGACGGCGGCGCGATCATCCCCATGCAGGCGGCCAGCTCCGCGGTGCTGGTGGCGACGCTGATGCCACCGCACACCGGCGGCGGCGCCAACCGGATGATCGACGCCCTGATCGGTGGCATGGTCGGCATCGTGGTGGTGGCCGTCATCCCGCTGCATCCGGTGCGGCGCGCGCGCCAGCAGGCCGCCGACATTCTGTCGGTGATGGGCAAGGCGCTCACCGACTGCGCCGACGGGCTGCACGAGCAGGACTCCGAAAAGGTCAAGCTCGCACTGGAATCCGCCCGCGGCACGCAGTCGCAGATCGACGGGCTGCGCAGCGCGCTGGAGGGCGGCCGCGAGGTCAGCCGCATCTCGCCGCTGTACTGGAATTCGCGACGGCGGCTGGAGACCATCCGCACCGCCGCCGACCCGCTCGACAACGCCGTCCGCAACACCCGCGTGCTGCTGCGCCGCGCGCTGACCCTGGTGCGTGACGACGAGATCCTCGACCCGCGGATGGTCGACGAGGTGGAAGACCTGGGCAAGGCGGTGGACGTGGTGCGCCGCTACATGATCGCCGATCCGGGTGAACAGCCCGACGCCGCCGAGGCGACCCGGGTGCTGCGGCGAGTGGCCAAGGGGGCGACCAAGGATCTGGTGGACGGGTCGGGGTTGTCGGCGCACGTGGTGTTCGCTCAGCTGCGGTCCATCGTCGTTGACCTGATGCAGGTGTGCGGGGTCCGGCGGTTGTCGGCGATCGCGCTGCTGCCGCCGACCGTGGAGCATCCGTACGTGAAGCCGGAAGAATAGACGGCTGT
>NZ_BDBV01000113.1 GCF_001613165.1 Nocardia mexicana NBRC 108244 | reverse complement strand
TCGCCGGGGGTACTGCGAGTGTGAGCGAGCTTGCAGGGTGTCCGGACCGGACAAGGGTTTTGCGGAGCAGGGCTTTGATGGGGTTGGGGGGTGGATGTGAGTGACCGGGGAGGGGACTGCGGGGTGTCCGATTCGTTCTGTGTGCGGGGGTGGTTGATCTTCGGGTAGTGGACTACTCGTGTTCGGGATGTGGTCCGGCCGTAGCGTTTTCATTGACCGCGCGACGAGGGGTGGCGCGGTTGGAACTTCGCGGAGGCGGCGGATGTCCGAGGGCCATATGGTGTGGTGGCCTACTGGGCGGGCGTCCGCGGCCCGAGCGAAGCGGGCCGCTCGGTTCACGAGGTCGGATCGGGCGGCCCTACCGGGAGGGGAAAGTTGGGGGGAGGTCCGGGCGGTGGTGGCGGTCAGGCGGTCGAGCCGGCTCTGGTCACATCCAGAACCAGGTGAGGCTGCTGCCGTATCGCCACCACCGCCACGGAACCCCGGACAGATCGAACAGGGCGTCCACGAGACTGTAGAAGGCGTCCCGCAGCGGCGGCACACCCCACAGCACGGCGAACAGCAGCAGGAAGCCCCACGGCTTCACCTGATCCAGTGACCGCCGGGTCTGATAGCTCAGCGACGGCTCCAACAGGCCGTACCCGTCCGTACCGGGCACCGGAATGAGATTCAGCACCGTGGCGATGATTTGCAGGTAGGCAAGGAAACTCAGGCCGAACCAGAACGCCGGATGCGAATCGGCCGAGCCGAACAGCCGCACGATCAGCAGCAGCGCCACCGCGCACGCGGCGTTCACCGCCGGGCCCGCCCCGCTGATGGCCCGCTGGGTGCGCGCGGAGAAGCTGCCCGACTGCAGGTACACCGCGCCGCCGGGCAGCGCGATCCCACCGACCGCGATGAAGATGATCGGCAGCACGATCGACAGCACGGGATGGCTGTACTTGAGCGGATTCAGCGTCAGATAACCGCGCAGCTCCACCTCGCGATCACCGGCCCGCCACGCGGTGTAGGCATGGCCGAATTCGTGCAGGCACAGGCTGACGATCCAGCCGAACACCACCATCACGAACACACCCAGCTTCGCCTGCGTCGACGACAGCTCGGCATCCCACGCGAGCGCGGCGCCGACCGCGGCGATCACGATGATCAGCAGGAACACCGGACTCGGGCGCACCGCACCCGACATGCGCCGGGCGCTGAACGGGCGGCTCATCGGACCAGCAGCCAGGGCTCGTGGTGGCGATAGAAACTCGACCGCGGCACCGTCCGGTCGCCGCTGATGCCGTCGCGGGTCACCAGCGCACCCGGCGAGCCCAGCTGCACCGCGCGACCGGCCACCCAGCGGCGTTTGCGCAATCCCCGCACCACCGTGGCCCGCACGCCGGGCATGTCCAAGGTCGGTGAAACATTCAGCGCCCCAACCTTCCCCGTGAACAGCCGGACATCGTCGACGTAGGCCTCGCCCTCCAGCTTCCCACCGTTCGGGCCGGTGATGGTGGCGCGGCCGACCAGCACCTTGCCGGTGTCGTCGCGGATCAGGGGGGTCGGGGTGGGCTTACCCTCGAGGGCGCGCTTGGCGGCCGAGGAACCGGTGCCGGTCTGATAGGCCCGGGAGCCGTAGGTGCGATCCACCGGCACATAACCGATCTCGACGCCCAGCCGCTCGGTGCGTAGTAGGTGTGTGAGCACCGTGGCGAGCCCGGCGTCCTCACCGAGCACGATCAGCCGCGGCAGACTGTCGGCGGCCAGCACCGGCAGCAGCTCGTCGAGTTCGGTGGCATCGGGCAGGGCGGCGGTCTGCGTCGTCGGCAGCGATGCGAGTGCGATCGGCACCGGAGCGCCGTTGCAGCGGAGAACATGAGTACTCAACTGCGGAACACCCTCCTCGGACCTGACAACTCCATCGTCCTCGCTGCGCTCGGCGGGCCTTTCTGGTCCGCCTTCCCCGAGCCACCATAGCTGTGCTTGTTGGCCGCCGCCTCCGGGTGGCGGGCTGGGTTTTTGGCCTCCGCTTCGCTGCGGCGGGT
>NZ_BDBV01000112.1 GCF_001613165.1 Nocardia mexicana NBRC 108244 | reverse complement strand
GCGGCCGGGGGTTGGCAGGGTACGGAGGCGCTCTGCTGTGGGGTTTCGGCTCGCTCCTTCGTCGCATTGCTATAGGTGCTGGCGGTGTGCGGCTCGTTGTCGAATTCGTGGTGTGCGTCTCGTGGTTGGCTGGAGTCGGCTCGATTGGCTGGAGTTGTCGTAGTTTGGGGCGTTCCCGGATTACTGCAGGTTTCTCCATGTGCCGCTTGCTGATCGGGGGGAGAATTTCGTGGATTTCTACAACCGGGGTCTTCTCGCGTGATCGCGGCGGTGCATCGGGTTCGGGGGCGTGTCGTCGTCGCGCGAAAAGTGTTGTCGCGATAGGCATCCGGTTCGGGGGTGTGCTCCGGGCCACAACTGCCTGGTCGGGTCCCGGGTGGCGATGACGGCATCCACTAGACTGTGCCTCCGGCCACCGCCTCGGAAACGGCAGGTAGCTGCAGCATCGGGGATGCTGCGTGTCGAAACCGTAGGAGATTCCACATGCCGGCAATCGTCCTGATCGGCGCCCAATGGGGCGACGAGGGTAAGGGCAAAGCTACCGATCTGCTCGGCGGTCGAGTCCAATGGGTGGTCCGCTATCAGGGCGGCAACAATGCCGGGCACACAGTGGTGCTGCCCAATGGCGACAATTTCGCCCTGCACCTGATCCCCTCGGGCATCCTGAGTCCCGGTGTGACCAACGTCATCGGCAATGGCGTGGTCGTCGATCCGGGCGTGCTGCTGGACGAGCTGGCCGGGCTCGAGGAGCGCGGCGTGGACACCTCGCGGCTGCTGCTCTCCGCCGACGCGCACCTGATCATGCCGTACCACGTGGCCATCGATAAGGTCACCGAGCGTTTCCTGGGCAACAAGAAGATCGGCACCACCGGTCGCGGCATCGGGCCCTGCTACCAGGACAAGGTCGCGCGCGTCGGCGTCCGGATCGCCGACCTGCTGGACGAGAAGATCCTCACCCAGAAGGTCGAGGCCGCGCTGGAATTCAAGAACCAGGTGCTGGTGAAGATCTACAACCGCCGCGCGCTGGACCCGCAGCAGGTGGTCGACGAGGTGCTCACCCAGGCCGAGGGATTCAAGCACCGCATCAGCGACACCCGGCTGCTGCTCAACCAGGCGCTGGAGGGCGGCGAGACCGTGCTGCTGGAGGGGTCGCAGGGCACGCTGCTCGACGTCGACCACGGCACCTACCCCTACGTGACCTCGTCGAACCCGACTTCCGGTGGCGCCGCCGTCGGTTCGGGCATCGGGCCCAACCGGATCGGCGCCGTGCTCGGCATCCTCAAGGCGTACACCACCCGCGTCGGCTCCGGGCCGTTCCCGACCGAGCTGTTCGACCAGTCCGGCGAATACCTGGCCAAGACCGGCGGCGAGGTCGGCGTGACGACCGGACGCTCCCGCCGCACCGGCTGGTTCGACGCGGTCATCGCCCGCTACGCCACCCGCGTCAACGGCATCACCGACTACTTCCTCACCAAGCTGGACGTGCTGTCGAGCCTGGACCGGGTGCCGATATGCGTCGCCTACGAGATCGACGGCGAGCGGGTCGAGCAGATGCCGACCACCCAGACCGAGTTCCACCACGCCAAGCCCATCTACGAGGAGATGCCCGGCTGGTGGGAGGACATCTCCGGCGCCCGGACCTTCGAGGACCTCCCGGCCAACGCCCAGGCCTACGTGCTGCGCCTGGAGGAGCTGTCCGGCTCCCGCATCTCCTGCATCGGCGTCGGCCCCGGCCGCGACGAAACCATCGTCCGCCACGACGTCCTGGGCTAGCCCCCGTCCCCGGCGCGCACCGTCCATCGCGTCCTGGCCGCTCCGTCCATCGCGTCCTGGGCGCTCCGTCCATCGCATCCCGGACGCGGTGCGTCCGTCGGGTCCCGGGTGTGCTTCGTCCGTCGCGTCCCGGACGTGCTTGGGCCGCTACGTACCTCGCGTGCTCCGTCCGTCGCGTCCCTCGCGTGCTCCGTCCCTCGCGTCCCTGGGCGTGCTCCGTCCGTCGCGTCCCTGGGCGCGCTTCGTCCGTCACATTCCGGGCGCGCCCACTTCACCGCATCCCCTGCATGCTTTTGGCCGGGGAGTCGTGGTGGATTCCGGCCGAAAGCATGCGGGAATGAGTATTTTGGTCTTGACGGGGGAGTTTGTGGGCGCGTAGAAGTGTACGAAACCGTTTCGTTTACTTGGAGGGTGTATGGCTCGTGGCGTAGAGCGCGAGGAGGCGATCCTGTCCGCGACGTACGACCTGCTCGGTGAGGTCGGATACGCGGCGCTGACGATGGATGCCGTCGCGGCTCGGGCGCAGGCGAGCAAGGCCACCATCTACCGGCGCTGGAAGGGGAAGCCCGCGCTGGTGAAGGCGGCGATGGATGCGCACGATGCCGCCTACGCCGCCGATGTCCCCGATACCGGCACGCTGCGCGGCGATCTACTGGCTGCGCTGACCGAGCTGTGCGCGCAGGTCGACGAGCGGTACGTCACGATGATCACCGGACTGATGCACGCCATGCGGGTCGATCCCGAACTGGCCCGCGCGCTGAAAGCCCATGTGGCCGACGAGGATCTGGGGCCGTTCTGCGTCATCGTGTCGCGCGCCGTGGCCCGCGGGGAACTCCCGGAGGAGACCGAACCCGTTCGCGCCCACCGGGTTTCGGAGGCGCAGATCATGCATCGGATGTTTCTCGGCGATCCGGTGGACACCGAATTCCTCGCCGACCTGGTCGACGAGCTGCTCATGCCGCTGCTCACCCGCAGCTTTCCGGACAGGAACCCCTGATGACATCCGAACTGCCCGTGTTGATCGCCGGTGCCGGTCCGACCGGCCTGACGCTGGCGTGCGATCTGGCCCGCCGCGGCATCGCCTGCCGGATCGTGGACAAGGCCCCCGCGCTGTTTCCCGGCTCGCGCGGAAAAGGCCTGCAGCCCAGGACCCTCGAGGTCTTCGACGACCTGGGCGTGATCGATGCGGTGCTGGAGGCGGGCGCGCCGTTCCCGGACTTTCGGATGTACCGGGGGACGGAGGTGCAGTGGACGCGCACGGTGCACCGGATGCTCGGAGTGCGCCGTCCCGATCCCGGGGTGGGTGTCCCGTATCCCGATATCTGGCTGCTGCCGCAGTGGCGGACCGACCGGATCCTGCGCGACCGCTTCGAGGAATTGGGCGGCAGTGTCGAATTCTCCACGGAGATGGTCGATTTCGAGCAGGACGCGGAGGGTGTGACTGCGGTACTCGAGCATGCGGGAAGGCGCGAGCGGGTCCGCGCCCGGTATCTCGTCGGCGCCGACGGCGGGCGCAGCCTCGTGCGCAAACGGCTCGGGGTCGGTTTCGAGGGCGAGACGTTCGAGACCGAGCGGACGCTGATCGGAGACGTTCGCGCCGAGGGACTTTCGGGCACCTACTGCCACATTCTGACCACCGGCGATGTGACGGAACGCTTTTCGCTGTGGTCCCTGCCCGGCACCGACTACTACCAGTTCGTCGCGACCGTCGCCACCGACGATGTCCCCGAGTTGACGGTCGAATCGATACAGAAGCTGCTCGACGAGCGTTCCGGCCGAGCCGATATCGCGCTCACCGACCTGCGCTGGGCCTCGCTGTACCGGGTGAACGCCCGCATGGTGGATCGGTTCCGCGTCGGCCGGGTGTTGCTCGCCGGGGATGCCGCGCACACCCATTCCTCGGCCAGCGGTCAGGGCCTGAACACCAGCGTGCAGGACGCCTACAACCTGGGCTGGAAGCTTGCCACCGTGCTCGGTGGCGGTTCGGACGCACTGCTGGACACCTATGAAGCCGAACGGTTTCCGGTGGCCGCGGAGGTGCTCGGGGTATCGACTCGGTTGCACCACAGGAGCTTTCGCGAGGCGCGGCCGGACGAGCCGGTGGAGGCGCCCGACATCTTCCAGCTGCGCCTCAACTATCGAGGCGGTCCGCTGGCTGTGGACGATCGCACCGAGGATCTCGGTCTGCTCGCCAGGGGGCAGCGCTCGCGGCCCGCTGAGCGTGTAGGTCCGGCCTCCGAACCGGGAACCGTACGGGCGGGCGATCGAGCGCCGGACGCGCACTGCGGTGATACACGGCTGCACGATCTTTTCCGGGGCCCGCACTTCACTCTGCTGGCGTTCGGCGCGGACGTCCCGGCTGGTATGGCCGGTGTGGACGTGCACGCTTATCGAATCGAAACCCTCACGAGTGCATCGGGTTTCGCGATCGCCGATAGGGCCGGTGAGGCATTCCGCAACTACAGCATCTCACCCGATGGGCCGGGCACGCTGATCCTCATCCGCCCCGACGGATACATCGGCGTCGTCGCCACCGACCCGGGGCCGGTTCGCGACTATCTCGCCCGCGTCGCGTCACCCGCGACTGTGTAACAGCTGAGGCGAGACCGGAGGCCACTCGAACCCTCGTCGCACCCCGAAACTCACGCACCCCGCATTGATTCACGCACCCCTTCCAGCAACGTGTACAGGGTGCGCGAGCATGCGCGGGGTGCGTGAGTTTCGGTGTGCGCAGGGCAGGCCGGGGGTCAGTAGCGGGTGACGCCGCGGGTGCGCACTTCACGCACCCCGCGTTGGCTCACGCACCCCGTTCCAGCGCTTGTACGGGGTGCGTGAGCACGCGCGGGGTGCGTGAGGTGTGGTGTGCGGGGGGTCAGTAGCAGGTGAAGGGGGTGAGGGGGTCGGCGGAGTGGGGGGTGAGGGCGGTGTAGGTGGCGGTGATGGCCTTGACTCCGAGGCGGAGGTCCGGCTCCTCCTGGGTGAAGGGGAGGCGGATGAAGCGTTCGAAGGCGCCCTGAACGCCGAAACGTGGTCCGGCGGCGAGTAATACGCCGTGGTTCGGGGCCGTTGCGGCGAGCGCGGTCGAGACCGGGGTGGGCAACTGGACCCACAGCGACATACCGCCCGCGCCGGTGACCGCCTGCCAGTCGGGCAGCTCCTCGGCCAGGGCGTCCAGCAGCGCCGCGCGCCGGACGCGCAGCTGGTCGCGGCGGCGGTCCAGGATCGTATCGGCATGTTCGAGCAGGTACGTGGTGGCCAGCTGATCCATCACCGGGGTGCCCAGGTCGACCGTCGAGCGGGTGCCCAGCAGCTTGGTGATCAGCGACTGGTTCGCTCGCACCCAGCCCACGCGCAGGCCGCCCCAGAACGACTTCGAGGCCGAGCCGATCGACACGATCTCCGGGCCGCGCGCGAAAGCCGCAGCGGGGGGCGGGGTTTCGCCGTCCAGCTGCAGATCCGCCATGGATTCGTCGACGATCACCGTCATCCGGGTCTCCCGGGCGATGGCGGCCAGTTCGGCCCGCCCCTCCGCCGTCATCAGCAGGCCCGTCGGGTTGTTGAAGTCGGGCACCAGGTAGGCGGTACTGGCCGCGGTTTGCCGTGCGGCACTGCGGATTCCGTCCAGGTCCCAGCCGGCGCCGGGCTGTTCCGGCCGCAGCGGCACCGGCACCGGCCGGGCGCCGACGTCGCGGATCGCCTCGATCGCGTTCGGGTAGCTGGGATGGTCGATCAGCACCCGCTCGGCGGGCGCGGTGAGCACGTTGAGCAGCAGCCGCAGCCCGTGCTGGGCGCCGAGGGTGACCAGGATCTGGTCCGGGTCGGTGGGCAGCCCGCGCTCGGTGTAGCGCCGCGCGATCGCCTCGCGCAGCGGCAGCACGCCGACCGGGTCCATGCCGTGCGTCCCGAGGTAGATCGGAAGACCCTGCAGCGCAATCGAATACGCCTCGCTCATCTCCGGAGGCGCGGACATCGCGGCGTAGGTCATGTCGATGGTCGGCACCTCGGACGGCGGCATCATCGCGAGAATGCTGCGGGCCGGTTTGGTGCCGTCGTGCTTGACGGTGGACGGCAGCGCGACGGTGCTGCGCGACCCCTGCCGACTGATCAGGTATCCGTTCTCGCGCAGCAGCGAATACGCGGAGGTGACCGTGGTGCGGCTGACGCCGAGGGTGGTGGCCAGGTCGCGCTCGCTCGGCAGCGCGACACCCAGCGGGGCTCGGCCGTCGTGGATCAGCAGCCGGATGCTCTCCGCCAGTGCGAGATAGGCCGGACGCGAGGTCCGCCGGGCGCCGTCCGGCTCGGAGTCCTCGTGCCGCCACCGGCCCAGATCGCGGGTCAGGGTGGCCGCGCTGATCACACGTGTCGCCATAGGGGCCAGTATTGCGACGCTGGCTATGTATTTCAAGTCCAGATGGGGTGCACACTGCACCTATGACTGCACTTCTCCTGCTCGGGGTGGTCGTCGTGGTGACGGCCGCAACCCTTCGTATCTACGCGCCTCGGCCCGGTGAGCGCGGGGCATTCCGGCAGGCGACGCTGCGGGCGCGACACTCGCTGACGGACTGGGGCGAGTCGTATTCGGTCGAGTATCGGGAGATGCCAGTCTGCGAAATTGGCCCTCAACTCGCGCGTGAGCCCGGGCGGTATTGCACCAGGACACCGAACCTCCGTCTATCAAAGGCCAGTTATGGGCGTGTGGATATTTAATCCGGGTCCAGATGGCCGCACGCTGGTCCCATGGTCTCCTTCATCGCTTCCCTCGCAGTCGTCGTGATCTTCGCGGCGATCGTGTACCGCTTTGCGCCCACGCGCGGCCAGCGGGCCGCCGAGCTGCTCGAGCGATACCGTCCGCACGCGCCGATGTCCGACTGGTCGCTGTCGTACTACGACGATCGGCGCCAGTATTCGGAGTTGGTCGCGATCCGGGCGCATCGGGAGTCGGAGGCGGCCGTGACCCGGGCGCATCGCGAATCGGAAGCGACCGCGACCCGGGTACATGGCGAGTCGGAGGTGAACCGGAGCCGGGAGGCGGACCGCAGGCCGCAATCGGCGTGCGGCATCGGGCGTGGAGCAGTCCAGTTCTGATGGGCTGGACCGGGTCGCCGGGAATTGTCGGTCCCACCGTGCACACTGACCGTATGCAAGATCCGGACCGCCTCGCCGCGGCGGCGCTCTTCGACACCGCGATCGGTACCTGCGCGATCGTGTGGACCGATGTCGGGGTCCAGCGCTTCATGCTGCCGGAGCCCACCGCGGCCGCAACCCGGTCCCGCCTGCTGCGTCGCGGCTCGGGCGTGCGCGAGGCCGAGCCGACCGGGCAGATCGCGGAGGCGATCGCCGGCGTCCGCGCGCACCTCTCGGGAAGCCTCGACGACCTGCGGTGGATCGCGCTGGACCAGGGCGGGAGTCCGGAATTCCATCGCGCCGTATACGAGGTGACCAGGGCGATCGATCCCGGCCACACGCTCAGCTACGGCGAGGTCGCCGAGCGGATCGGGGCTCCCGGCGCCGCCCAGGCGGTCGGTCAGGCGTTGGGCCGCAATCCGATTCCGCTCATCGTGCCGTGCCACCGGGTGCTGGCCGCCGACCACGCCCTGCACGGCTTCTCCGCCCCCGGCGGCCTCACCACGAAGGAGCGCCTGCTCGGGATCGAATGCACGCCGGGCTTCGGCGAGCCGATGCTGTTCTGAGCCTGCGCGAACGAGCGCCGGAACGCCTGACGCGCAGTGCATTCCGGCGTTCGTTCGGCGCGGACTACTTCTCGGGCTGCGGCGCGGGGTTGGGAACGAGGGCGTTCTGGATGCCCTCTGTGGTGCGGTTGACGCCGTCGACCACCTCGTTCGGGACGGCCTCGGGGACGGGGGCGCTGAACTCGCCGATCCGCACGGTGCGCGGCTCCGGGACCTGGGGCTCCGCAGGCTTTTCCGGCTTCGGCGGCGCGGGCTTCGGCGCGGAACGTGGTGCCGGAGCGCTGTTCTGGGGCGCCGCGGCACGCAGATCGGCCTCCGCCTCCGGTTCGGCGGGCTGATTCGGCATGACCACACCCGGCTGCACGGGCCCCGGCGCGGCCGCCGCCACGGCGGCACAACTCAACCCGACAGCCAGTGGCAGTACCGCCAGTACGACCCGAATCCCCGCCCGCACGTTCCGATTACGACGAATCACGTCGGAGTACCACCCTCACCGATCCGATGACCAACCGGCGACGGTCTGTCGCCAGACCAGATCGTAGCGGGCTCTTTCCCTCCGATCCACCACTTCAAACCTCGAATCTGCCCGGTGTGCGGGGGAGTCTGGGGTGACTACTCGCCCGCCTTGACGATCGGACCGTAGTAGAGCAGCGGCAGTCCCGTGCCCATGCAGGTGACCCAGACATCGGCGCCCGGGGTGAATCGCAAATAGACCGGATTCGGTCCCTGCTCGAATTGGTAATAGCCAGGTGCGAATTGCACGTACGGCGGCTGAACACCCACCCCCTGGCACATCCACCACTCGCCCGGTGCGAGATCCATCCGGATCGCACCGGACGGTTCGGAGCTGGGGATCGGCGGCGTCGCGGATGCCTGATGCAGGCCTAGAAGACTGCAGGCGCCCGCTGCCAGGAAGATCGCGGTGGCCCGGAGCATGGTTCGCGCTCCCGGTACGGCGTTCGTGCCGGGTGTGCGACGCGCTGCAGTGGTAGTCGTGCGTAGGACTGTGTTCATGACAAACCTTTGCTGCGCTGGGTCAGACGGCGGCGCCGAAGGCCGTTCCGGCAGCGCCGCCGACGGCACCACCGACTGCTCCACCGACGACGGCTGCCGGGATACCAGTCAGGGCAGCCCCTGTGGCGGCACCGGCAGCGGCGCCGACGCCTGTTCCGATCAGCGCACCGCCAGCGGCGCCGGCGGTCATTCCGGCGGGACTGCCCGGCGTCCCCACGACAGCGCCGATGATTCCGCCCGTCGCGGCGCCGACTCCGGCACCGACCACGGCGCCGGGCACGGCACCGATGGCGGCGGCGGGGATCCCGAGGGCGGCCGCGCCCACGGCGGCACCGCCGACGGCGCCCGCCACCGTCAGCCCCGCGATCTTGTCGGAGCGGCTGGCGTTGATGCCGACCGAGTTGAGGCCGGTGGCGATGGCCGCCTCGGTGCCCGCGGCGGCGCTGTTGGCGGGGTCGAGGATGTCGTTGGGAACGTCGTCGGGGACCGGGGTGGTGAAGGCGCCCACGCGCAGGGTGCGGGGCGGCGGTGCGATCGGGGCGACCGGCTCCACCGGGGTCGGCGCGTGCAGGTTCTGGAAGTTGATCGCCGGGGCCGCCTCGGTCCGGGGAATCGGCCGGAAGCTCTGCGGGACAGCGTAATCGGCGCCGGGCGGCGCGGGCGGGACGACCCGGGGCGTGGTTACGCCGGGCTGCACGGCGCTCGGGCGCGGAAGCGCGAGATGGTCGGAGGGAGGCAGGACCACGCCGGGCTGCACCGGGCTGGAGGTGGCGGGCTCCGGCGCCACGTGGTCGGCGCCCGGCGGGACGGCCGCATCGGGCTGCCGTGGCGTGGTGGGCCGCTGCGGAGCGATCGTGCCGGTGGACGACGGGGCGCCGCCCGCTCCGACCGCCGCCTGCTGGTCGGTGCCGGTGGAGCACGCCACCGCGAGCGCGAGCGGGATGGCGCCGAGGGCTATCGCGCGCCGCGGCACGCCGGAATTCACTACTCGACGAGCCACGTCGACACACCTGCCTAGGAAAATTCTCGATGTGAAGCAGATCCCCCGTGATCGGGAACAGACCCCCGGTGACCAGGGCGGTCACGCGCAGAAGCGATGGTAACTGTTTGATAACTATAAAATGCAAATCGATGTGATTCAGTACACAGGAAAGCGGCCGAATGGTTGAAAAATCACCCAGTCGGCCGCTTTATCGATTCCTGCCCGCTATCGGCGTCAGTTGCGCTGTTTGCCCTTGGGTGGCTCGCCGCGCATGAGCTCGGCGAGCGCCTCCCGATCGGTGACATCGAGCTTGATGCACGCCCGGTAGAGATGCCCCTCCACCGTCCGCACCGACACGGTGAGCCGGTCGGCGATCTGCCGGTTCGTCAGTCCCGCCGCGACCAGGTTGGCGATCTCGCGTTCGCGCGCGGTCAGCGGCAGCGGCTGTGCGGACTGTCGCAGCGCCGGTGTGCTGGCCCCGCCGCAGGCCGCGGCCAGCCGGTTCGCGGTCGCGGCCGACTCCAGCAGCCGGCGCCGATCGCCGGAGCGCTCGTGCGCCGACGCGGCCTGAGCCGCCGCGTCCGCGGCCGACAGCATGGCGCCGAGCTGCTCGAATTCCGCTGCGGCGGTGTCCAATCCGGGCCCGTCGTTGGAGGCGACGGCGACCGCGTGCCGGGCCTGGGCCTGCACCAGTCGCCCGTCGATCCGGGCCGCGATATCGGCGAGCCGACCGGCGACCGTGTGGTCGCCGAATCGCGCGGCGGTGTGCAGTGCCATCGCCTCGATGGCGTGCTGGTTGGACCGCGCCGCGGCATCGGCGGCGGCGATGGCGAGCCGGACCGCGGGGGTGACGGTGCCCTCGGCCGCGGCCTGCCAGGCACGGGCGATATCGAGTTGGGGTTCGTACACCGCGGAGTGCCGCCCGCCGCGGCGATCGGCCTCGGAGATGACCTCCTTGGCCTCGGCGGCGCGCCCCAGCGCCGAATACGCCTCGGCCAGACGGACTCTCGCGGGGAACATCCAGGCGGCGGCGCCCTCGGCGGTGAGCGCGGCCAGGGCCTGCTCGAGGTTCTCCACACCGTCCGGGAAGCGTCCCTGGGCCACGTCGACCGTGCCCTGCAGGATCTTCGACAACCCCCACGCCAGGTACTGCCCGGGCGACGAGTAGCCGAAATACGCCGAGGCGCCGTGCCGTGCGGATTCCAGGTCGCCGGTGAAGGTGAGCGCCAGCACCTCGGCGTGCGCGGACATGAAGCGGTTCAGGCCGTCGATATGGGATTCGACCTCGTGCCCTCGCGCGGCATACTTGCGGGCGGCCTCGCCGCGGCCCATCAGCGCCAGCGCCAGGCCGCCGCCGAACGAGGCCCACCACACGGCCCACGGCGGCGATTCGGAGTCCGACATCACCTGTTCGGCGTCGAGGAACGCGTCCTCCAAGCGGTTTTCGTTGACCGCGCACGCGGATGCCAAGCCCTGCAACGTCAATTGCAGCTTCGGATGCGACACCTTGCTCTGCACCAGCGCCAGCACCTCGTCGGCGCGGTCGGCATCGCCCATGGACCACAACAGGTTCGAGACCCGGGTGCTGCCCCACCGGACCAGCTGCAGCTCGTTGAGCTGGTCGGGGTCGAAGCTGGCCAGGGTGCGCTCGGCCTCGATGCGGTGCCCCTGGTACAGCAGGGCGCGGGCGAGCAGGTCGGCGGATTCGACACCGCCGCGGCGCTCCACCGCCGCGCGGGCGAACCGCTCGCCGAGCGGGATGTTGGCCAGCCCGATCGCGTCGGCGGCCGCCGCCTCGAACAGCTCCAGATCCGCGGATTTGTCGCTGTCCAAGGCCAATTCGGCCAGCCGGATGCGGTCGGAGGCGGACTTTATGGGCCGCTCCCGCAGCGACGAGTACAACCGGCCGCGCAGCCGCCGCGCGGAGGCGATGCCCAGCCGCCGCCGGATCACCTCGCCGAACAGCGGATGGTTGTAGCGGACCAGCAGCTGGTGCGTGTTCTCGACAATCCTGATGACGCCGCGGGATTCGGCCGCCTCCACCGATTCCTCACCGGCCAGCTCGGCCAGCACGTCCAGATCGATCGGCTCGCAGAAGGTGAGCAGCTCCAGCACCCGCAGCACGTCCTCGGGCAGCTGCTCCACCCGATCCTCCAGCAGCGCAGCCAGTTCCGAGGTGACCGCGGCCCGTCCGCGCAGCTGCCAGACCCCGTTGACCTGCCGCAGGGTCCCGGCCTCCAGGGCGCCTTCCACCAAATGCCGTAGGAACAGGGCGTTTCCGCCCGACGACTCCCACATGAGGTTGGCGGTGAAGCCCTCCAGCTGCCCGCCGAGCATATTCTCGACGAGCTCGACGCTCTGGCGTTCGGTGAAGGGGGACAGGTCGATTCGCAGCAGGTGCCCGTCCTTCCACAGCGAGGTCACCGCGTCCGGTACCTGGACCCCGCTGCGCACCGTGCACACGATGTGCGCCGCCTTGTCGATGGCCAGCTGCAGCAGCAGCGTCGCCGACAGCTGGTCCAGCAGGTGTGCGTCGTCGACACCGATGATGGTGTGCCCGTCGGCCAGCAGCGCCTCACGGGCGGCGGCCATGAAGGTCACCGGGTCGTGCGCGGTGTAGACGCCCACCATGTGGGCGAACACACCGAGCGGAATGCTGCGGGCGGACTCGGTCCCCGCCACCCACCGGATATTGCCGCCTACCGCGGCCGTTGCCTGCCGCGCCAGCGTCGTCTTGCCGACGCCGGCGTCGCCGGTGAGCACGGCGCCGACGAATCCGGTGCCGGTGAGTGCCGCGCGGATCGACTCGAGCTCATTCCCGCGTTCGATCATCGGCCAGTTCCGTGCCATGCGAATTACTTTAGTGCCTCAGCGAATGTACGCGGAGCGAACGAAGGCCGAACGGCAGCAGGCAGATCCAGCGCAGATGCCTATGTGCTATCGACAACCGGCGTCGCCGTGCGCGTGCATTTGTACGTACGTTCAGGTCGGCGGGGTTTCGATGCGCCCGATCCGTGCCGCCGACCTCGGCGTGAAGGCCTGCAGCGCGGGTTCGCCGCGCTCGAAATCAGTCCGCCCAGACCCGCTCGATCGGCGTCGCCTCCGACGGTGGCGGCGTGGGAGTCTCGGTCGGGGTGCGGGAGAACCGCGGGGCGGGCGCGTGCTGGACGACGCCGTCGATCTCCACCAGCGACTCGCGCGCGGCGATGTGCCCGTTCTCGGTGGCCTCGGTGAGGGTCAGGACCGGGGTGACACAGGCGTCGGTGCCCTCGAACACCGCCGACCACTCGTCCCGGGTCTTGGTCTTGATCCGGTCCGCGAACAGCTTCTTCAGCTGGTCCTGGCCGTTCGGGTCGATCTGGTGCGGCAGGCCCTCCGGGTCGATCTCCAGGCCCTTCAGGAATTCGGCGTAGAATTGCGGCTCGATGCAGCCGACCGCCAGGTATTTGCCGTCGGAGGTCTCGTAGGTGTCGTAGAACGCCATGCCGGTGTCGAGCAGGTTGGTGCCGCGCTCGTCGGACCACAGGCCCACCCCGCGCATGCCCCAGATCATGTGCGACAGCGCCAGCGCGCCGTCGATCATGGCGGCGTCGATGACCTGGCCCTTACCGGAGCTCTGCCGCTCCACCAGCGCCGCGAGAATGCCGAACACCAGGAACATGGACCCGCCGCCGAAATCGCCGACCATGTTCAGCGGCGGCACCGGCCGCTCGCCCTTGTGGCCGATGGCGTTCAGCACGCCGGTGAGGGAGATGTAGTTGATGTCGTGACCGGCGCGGTCGGCGAGCGGGCCGTGCTGGCCCCAGCCGGTCATGCGTCCGTACACGAGCCGCGGATTGCGCTCGAGCGCCGCGTCCGGGCCCAGGCCCATGCGCTCGGTGACGCCGGGCCGGAAGCCCTCGATGAGCACGTCGGACTTCTCGATGAGCCCCAGCACCTTCTCGATTTCGGCCGCATCCTTCAGATCGGCCTCGACGATGGTGCGGCCGCGCCACTGCGGCCGTTCCATGAACCCGGGCAGCTGTCCGGGGCGCTGCACCCGCACCACGTCCGCGCCGAGGTCCGCGAGCAGCAGCGCCGCGTGCGGGCCGGGGCCGATACCGGCCAGTTCAACAACTCGGATGCCCGCGAGCGGGCCCTGTCGGGTGCCGGTGGATGGAGTGCTCACGCCCTACCTCGGTTCGTCGTCGATCCCTGCCTACCGGATCACAGCCCGGTATTGTCAGTATGACAATAAGGTCGGCGGCCGCGTCAATGGCGGGGGCGCTCGCCGCTGTCCGATCGATACCGTTCGGCAATACCCGGTTACGTCCAGGCAATGCGGTATGCCTACCGTCTGAGCAGCATCGTTGGACGACGACGGGAGAAACAGGTGTTCATCAGGTCTATCGGCCTGCTGGCGACGGCGTGCGCGGTGGCGGTTGCCGCCACCGGCTGCGGCAGCGGCGACTCCGGCGATGACAAGGTTTCGGTCAAGGCGCTGATCATCACGATGTTCGACCCGGAGGCCAAGCCTTGGGTCGAGAAGCAGCAGTGGACGCACGAGATCCCCGTCGACGGTGTGCGAACGCCGGTGCGCTGCAACGACTCCGGACTGTGCATGATGGTGACGGATATGGGCAAGGTGAACGCCTCGCTGTCCACCGCCGCCGTATTGGCCAGCCCGCGTTTGAATTTCGACGACGCGTACTTCGTGACCGCCGGAATCGCCGGTACCCCGCCCGACGCCGGGACGCTGGGCTTCGCCGCCTGGGCGCGCTGGGTGGTCGATGTGGATCTCGGCCATCACGTTCTGCCGCAGGATGATCCGAACGTCGCCAACGGCTATGTGCCGCATTCCAAGCCGAGCACCCAGGCGTACGAGCTGGACGGCAAGCTCGTGGATGCGGTGTACCGCAACACCAAGGACGTCGCGCTGGCCGACAGTCCCGACGCCGCGCAGGCGCGGGCCGCGTATCCGCAGCAGCAGGGTGCTCCCAAACCCACTGTCGTGCAGTGCGATACGGCCACCGGAGACAACTTCTTCAACGGCCCCGCCGCCTCGGCCCGCGCATCCCACATAGTCGGCCTGTACTCGAACGGCCAGGGCCGCTACTGCACCACCCAGATGGAGGACAACGGCACCGCCGCCGCCCTGCAGCGAGCCGGAAAGCTCGACCGCTACGTAAACCTCCGCACCGCCAGCAATTTCGACCAGCCCCACCCCGGCCAAACAGTCGGCCAGGCCCTGGACGCAGTCGAAACCGGCGGCTACTCACCAGGTTTCCCCCTCTCCATCGAAAACGCCTACCGAGTGGGGTTGGCCGCCGCAGACTATTTGATGCAACACCCCGACCTGTCCTGACGCGCGCCGTGCCGGGGCCCCGACAGCTGGATACGACACTCTCGGCCCGAACAAGCAGTCGATGCGCCACGAGATCGATGTGGGCAAGGCCGGGTATCGTGACCGAGATCCATCCAGTTGTCGGGGAGGGAGCGACATGACGGAGCCCGAGGGGCCTGCACCGGAGTTCGCCATTGTTCCGGCCGAGGTGACCGATGCCGGCCAGTTCGTCAAGTACACGGCCGATTCTCTGGTAAGCGGTTTGCGATCACTGGATGCCGATATTGCGACTCTGCTGGAGGCGTGGAGGGGCGGTTCGGCAGACGTTTACGGGGCTGGCTGGGAGGAAGTGAAGCAGGGCGCGGTCACCGTGCTCGAGTCGTTGTCCTCGATGGCGGAACTGCTTGGGGTTACGAGCCAGGTGGTCCAAGAGATGGACGACTCCAGGGCGCGGGCAATCAGCACGCTGAATATCTAGGGGGTGGATCGTGTCGGACGACGCGCGATCGTTTCAGGTGGATCTGGCCGACCTGGAACAGATCATGGCCAGGCTCGAAGGCTTCCGGGGGTTTCTCACCGAGAGCATGTCGGGATTGCAGTCGCGGATCGATACGGTCCAGCAGAACTGGACCGGAGAGTCGGCGGATGCGCAAGCCGAAGCGTTCCGGCAATGGGTCGCCGGCGCCACCGATGTGGCCGAGGGGATTGCGGCGATGAAGCAGGCCGCTCGGGCAGCGCATGATCGCTACAGTTCGGCGGCAGCGGCGAATCTGCGGATGCTCGGCCGGGGGTAGATGTCCGCGTGACCGGGTTCAACGTCGTTCCGACGGTTTACTTCTCGTCCGCAACCACTCTCAACCAAGCCGCGCAGGACTTCTATGCGGCGTTCGTGACGCAGATGAAGGCGATGTCCGGTACGGCGGACATGGGCGGCAGCGTCGGGCCCTGTAAGGATTGGGCGACCTCCTACGACACCACCGTTGGCGACGCATACCTCCTCGCAGGCCAATTGGCGGATGCGATCCATAACTATGCGGGGATTCTGCAGCAAGCGGGTCACAACTACGCCCTGGCCGATCACGATCCCAGCAGTGGCCAACCGGCGCCGGCGGCACCGGGCTCGCTGTGCCCGCGCGATCGGAGTGCCCGAATCCGCCGCCATCGGCCGGCGGGCCGGGAAGCGGGTTGGTCGATGACGGTTTCGAGCTGGCGAGCAAGGTCGGAATACCGATCCCGGACGGCGACCCCGGCAAGCTGCTCGCCGCCGCCGACACCTGGAATGCACTCGCCGCCAACGAAGCCGTAGCGAATCTACCGGCAAAGCTGGAGGGCATCGCACAGAACTTCCAGGCGGTTACCGCACCCGAGGTCGAGTTCATCGACGAAGACATCCGGGAGATGAAGTCCGCCGCCGAGGACCTGATCACCACCCTCGCCGACCTCGCCAATTCTTGCCGGGAACAGAAGACCGCGATCGATGCACTGCGAGCGGATCTTCAAGGTCTCCTGCAGGACTTGGCCGCGGACATCGCGACCGAGGTCGCGACCACCGTGGTGTTCAGCGTGGTCGCGGGCGCGCTGTCGGCCGGTTTCGGCGCAGCAGCGGTAACCGCCTACAAGACCGGCAAGATCGCGAAGAAGGTCAAGAACTGGGCCGACCGCATCGGCGGTATCGTCCAAAAAGCCAAGCTGCTGACCGCGGTCAAGGTCCAGAAGTCCACCGCGACCAGCCGCCAGAAGATGCAACGCATCATCGACTTGGTCAAGAAGCACGGCGACGATGTGAAGAAGGCGCCGGGAAAGTCGTTGCGGGAAAAGCTGGACAACGCCCAAACAACTACGGATAGGCGAATAACCATCGACAACGGCCCGCC
This sequence comes from Nocardia mexicana NBRC 108244, assembly GCF_001613165.1. Classification (GTDB taxonomy): domain Bacteria; phylum Actinomycetota; class Actinomycetes; order Mycobacteriales; family Mycobacteriaceae; genus Nocardia; species Nocardia mexicana. The sequence continues at coordinate 23,878 of NZ_BDBV01000112.1, read as the reverse complement.
CAACGGGTACATCGTCAAGCGAGATGCAAATGGAAATATTACAAACTATGTCCAGTTCGATCAGAACGGCCGAGGGATCAAGCGTGTCGACCTGACAGGCAGGCCCCATGCCGGGGTGCAGACACCCCATGTTGTCGAGATGGATCATAATGTTGCGCCCGATGGCCGTGTCTTCGTGCGGGAGCAGCGAGATGTCCGTCCGGCGGCACTGGATGAAATTCCGTAGTAATTATCGAGAACAGTGAGGAAGAATGGAAACGGAGTCGCCCTTTCAGGCATCACGTTCGCCGAGTTGGGAGAAGCGCCGAGCTGCTGCCTGGTCTCTCGGCGAGTTGCTTCCTGACCCCGCCGCGCTGGAATGTTTGTTCGGGTTGCTCGACGATGAAGACACTGCGGTCGAGCAGGATGTCGCAGAAGTGCTCGTTCGTCGGGGTGGACGCGCCGGTTTATCGGCCGTCTTGAGTAACCTTGGTCAGCGTGTCGACGATCCTGATGCCGACTATATTGCTTACCGGCTCAGAGAACTGCAGTTGTTCGAGGAAGTTCCGGTGCTGCAAACTGCTCGGCAAGTCGGTGACCAGAATGCGTCGAGCGAGATTCGCGATGGGCTACGCCAATTGGAGGAGTTGTTCGGCTCTGACATTCCGTGACAGACATCGGCCATTGTCGCGGATCTCAAATTGCGCCGTATCGGGCCACAGTCGGTGCGGGGCGTTTGGTGGAGATGGTTACTCGATGATCGGGAGTGGGATCGTATCTCCCGGTTGGAGTTTCGGTAGTTCGTCGCGGTGCAGGCGGAGGGTGGGGGGCTCGCTGACTTGCAGCGGGCGGGTGGTGGGCTGGTTTTCGGGGGCCGGGCGGGCTTTGACCGGGAGGCGGTAGAAGGTGCGGGCGTTGTCTTCCAGGACCTTGTACATGTCCGTGCCGGTGACGTCGGCGATCAGGTCGACGTCGGAGTTTCGGAACGGGCGGCCGGCGCGGGTGCCGGGGAGGTCGGAGCCGAACATCAGGGCGCCGGGGTTGACCGTGTGGATGCGGCGCAGGGCCGAGGCCACGTTCATCGAGATGCGGCCGAAGCCGGACGCCTTCACGCGGGCGCCGCGGTCGACCAGGTTCAGCAGGTACGGCAGGCATTCGTCGGACATGCCCATGTGGTCGATCGACAATGCGGGCAGTTTGGAGATCACCGGTTCCAGGGAGCCGAGCATGGAGCCGTCGATGTAGAGCTCGACGTGCCAGCCCGCGATGTCGTGCGCGCGCAGCGCCTGCATGGTCAGGGCCACGATGTCCCCGGCCGCGCGCTTGAGGTTGAACCGCAGTGCGCGCACGCCCGCGCGGTCCAGGTCCGCGATCTCGTCGTCGCTCGCGTCGGGATCCAGGTTGATCACGCCCACCCAGTTCGGGCCGAGCTCGGCCAGCGACGCGCGCAGAAAGCCGCTGTCGGTTCCCTGGAACGACGCGCTGACCACCGCGCCACCGTCGATATCGAAGCGGGACATGCGCTTTCGATAGTCGGCGATGGTGTAGGGCGGCGGCAGGTAGCCCTCGTTCTCGATCAGCGGGAACCGCGGATCGATGATGTGGACATGGGAATCGAACACGTGATCAGCATGCCTCACAACAGTGACAAATATGTAAGGGGATTCTTGCTTCCGGCCACCTCGGCCTCTCGGGGATCCGGTCAGCACGGAGGGTGCGCGAATCCCCGTCCCGATCCCGTTTCGGTCCCGGCGAGCGCCGGGACCTCGGGCGAGGTCAGGCCTTGTGCGGCTCGCTGGCGGCGAGCATCTCGTGCCGCTCGACCACCTTCACGCGCTCGCGGCCCTGCGGCTCGCCGAGGGAGCGCTCGTGCGCGTCGAGGCGGTACCACCCGGCCCAGGTGGTGAACGGAATTCCCTTGCCCTCCAGGAACTTCGTCACAGCCTCCGGCTCGCGCTCGGCGGCCGGGGTGAAGTTCGCCGCGTCGTCGAGCAGGCAGGCGATGGTCTCGTTGGCGTCGCCCTTGGTGTGGCCGATCAGGCCGACCGGGCCGCGCTTGATCCAGCCGGTGACGTAGGTCTGCGGCACGAAGCGATCGGCGCCGTCGGCGTCCTCGTCGGCCAGCACGCGCCCGGCCTCGTTCGGCACGGTGCCCGCCTGCTCGTCGAACGGCAGCTGGGGGATGTTCTGCGACAGGTAGCCGACGGCGCGGTAGACCGCCTGCACGTCCCAGTCCCGATAGACGCCGGTGCCCTTGACGTTGCCGGTGCCGTCGAGCTGGGTGCGCTCGGTGCGCAGCCCGGCCACGCTGCCGTCCTCGCCGACGATCTCGTGCGGCGACTCGAAGAAGTGCAGGAACAGCTTGTGCGGGCGGTTGCCGACATCGCGAATCGCCCACTGCTCCAACGTATTGCAGACCATGTCGACCTGCTTGGAGTGGCGGCGCGCCGCCTCCGAGCCCTCGTCGTAGTCGATGTCCTCGGGATCGACGATGACCTCGATATTCGGCGAGTGGTCCAGCTCGCGCAGCTCGAGCGGCGTGAACTTGGCCTGCGCGGGACCGCGGCGCCCGAACACGTGCACCTCGATCGCCTTGTTGTCCTTCAGGCCCTCGTAAACGTTCGGCGGGATCTCGGTCGGCAGCAGCTCGTCGCCGGTCTTGGCCAGCACCCGCGCCACGTCCAGGGCGACGTTGCCGACGCCGAGCACCGCGACCTTCTCCGCGTCCAGCGGCCAGCTGCGCGGCACGTCCGGGTGGCCGTCGTACCAGGACACGAAGTCGGCGGCGCCGTGCGAGCCGTCCAGGTCGATACCGGGCACCGGCAGCGCGCGGTCGGCGTTGGCGCCGGTGGAGAAGATCACCGCGTCGTAGAACTGGCGCAGCTCGTCGAGGGTGATATCGGTGCCGTAGTCGATATTGCCGAGCAGGCGCACCTGCGGCTTGTCGAGCACCTTGTGCAGCGCGGTGATGATGCCCTTGATGCGCGGGTGATCGGGCGCGACGCCGTAGCGGATCAGGCCGAACGGCGCGGGCATCCGCTCGTACAGGTCGATGCTCACCTCGGCATCGGACTTCATCAGGGCGTCGGCGGCGTAGATTCCGGCCGGTCCGGCGCCCACGATCGCTATGCGCAGCGGGTCGTTCGCACTGTATTCGGTCATTCTTACGCGCACCCTCTGGTCGAGAACTCTGTCGTCATGTACTCAGCCGTGTATTCAGCCGTCTTTCTTAGCTTAGGCTAAGTTGACGTGTGGTCCGGGCTGCACCCGGCCGATCCGACATCCCATCGATGCTGCTTCGTTGCTGCGCGGGGATGTGGTCCGTACCGGCCTGAGCCGGGGGTTCTGCTGATTCTATCGGTGGCTGCTATCGCGGTTATTCCCGGGATCCGGCGGGAAATGCCGATGTGATCTCGGACACCCGCGCCGACCAGGGATGATCGGTGCATGGACGAGACCCCCGAGGACGCACCCGCGATCGATCAACGCGAGACCACCCGGTCGGTGATCCCGTTCGTCGCCGCCGCGGTGGTGGCGGTGCTGGTGATCGGCGGGATCGTGGCTCTCGCGCTGGCGCGGCCGGTTGAGAACAATGTCACAGATTCCGATCGGATCGCGGCCGCCGTGCGTAATTTCTCGACCGCCCAAGCGGATTCGGATGCCGGGCGGCGGGCGACCACGGCCTGTCCCGGCTTCGACGAGGGCCGCTCGCCGCTGGGCCCCGGTGTGCTCGGCAAGCAGGTCGACGTCGCGAAGGTCGCCGACACGCGCCTCGACGGCGACCGCGCCACGGCCGCCGTGACGAGCGCTATCGACGGCCGCGAATCGACCGCGACCTGGCACCTGGCGCGAATCGACGGCACCTGGCTGGTGTGCGGCGGATGAGTGAGCCGCTGTACGAACTGGGGTTTGACATGCGACCTTGCGGCCAGGCACTCTCGATCCAGGTCATGAGTGCCAGCGCCAAGCCCCGGCTCGCTGGTCGGCAACCCTCCTCCGCGGTGGGGTGCTCCGGGTGACGACCTGGCCACGCGTCGAAGTCTCCACGATGCGGCAAGTGCGGATTCTCAGGAGGTATGAGAAGTGAGTTATGCGGGCGATATCACGCCGAAGCAGGCGTGGGATCTGTTGCACGACAATCCCGATGCGGTGCTGATCGACGTGCGCACCGAGGCCGAATGGCGGTTCGTCGGGGTGCCGGACACCAGCTCGATCGACCGGCCGACGGCGCTGATCGAGTGGGTGGACGGCACCGGCGCGCCGAACGCGCAGTTCGTCGATCAGCTGAAACAGGTGCTCGCGGACCGTGCTCCGGGCGCCGACGCACCGGTGATCTTCCTGTGCCGGTCCGGGCAGCGGTCCATCGGTGCCGCGACAGCATCCACGGCTGCCGGTTACGAGCCCTCGTACAACGTGCTCGAGGGCTTCGAGGGCCCGCTGGACGGGCAGGGCCACCGCGGTGGCGCGGGTTGGCGGGCACACGGACTGCCGTGGAGGCAGTCGTGAGCGGGGCGGATGTGCGAACCATCCGCTCGGCGCGCCCTGCGCGCGGCGGGGCCGAGTGCGGCCGGGGTGTAGTAATGAGCGGGGGCGAGTCGACCGGGTGCTGTTCGGCCACCGGTGCGCGTGACGATCGGAGGCTCGCGTGATCACCGGAGGTGCGTTCGACAAGCCGCTGCCCGAGGGCGTGGGCCCGGCGACCCTGGGGGTGCGCGGGGGCCTGCGGCGTTCCGGCTTCGAGGAGACGTCCGAGGCGCTGTATCTGACCTCCGGATTCGTCTACGAGAGCGCCGAGGCGGCCGAGGCCGCATTCACCGGCGACGTAGAGCATTTCGTGTACTCGCGCTACGGCAATCCGACGGTCGCCATGTTCGAGGAGCGCATGCGGCTGCTCGACGGCGCCGAGGCCTGCTTTGCGACGGCCAGCGGCATGGCGGCCGTATTCACCGCGCTCGCAGCGCTTCTGGGTAACGGCGACCGACTCGTGGCCGCGCGCAGCCTGTTCGGGTCCTGCTTCGTGGTCTGCAACGAGATCCTGCCGCGCTGGGGCGTGGAGACCGTCTTCGTCGACGGCGAGGACCTCGACCAGTGGGAGGCGGCGCTGTCGCAGCCGACCCAGGCGGTGTTCTTCGAGACGCCGTCCAACCCGATGCAGACCCTCGTGGATGTGCGGCGGGTGTCGGAGCTGGCGCACGCCGCGGGCGCGAAGGTGGTGCTGGACAACGTCTTCGCCACGCCGCTGCTGCAGCGCAGTCTCGATCTCGGCGCCGATGTGGTGGTGTATTCGGGCACCAAGCACATCGACGGCCAGGGGCGGGTGCTCGGCGGGGCGATCCTGGGTTCCCAGGAGTACATCGACGGCCCGGTGAAGACGCTGATGCGGCACACCGGCCCGGCACTCAGCCCGTTCAACGCCTGGACCCTGCTCAAGGGCCTGGAGACCATGCCGCTGCGGGTGCGCCAGTCCGCGCAGTCGGCGCTGCGGATCGCGGAGTTCCTGGAGCGGCATCCGGCCGTCTCCTGGACGAAATACCCGTTCCTGCAGTCACATCCGCAGCACGAGCTGGCCACGCGGCAGATGTCGGCGGGCGGCACCGTGGTCACCTTCGAACTGGCCGCCCCGGCCGAGGAGGCGAAGAAGCGGGCGTTCGAGGTGCTCAACCGGCTGCGCATCGTCGACATCTCCAACAACCTCGGCGATGCCAAGACGCTGATCACGCATCCGGCCACCACCACCCACCGGGCCATGGGCCCGGAGGGCCGCGCGGCGGTGGGCATCACCGACGGCGTGGTGCGGATCTCCGTCGGTCTCGAGGACGTCGAGGACCTGCTCGGCGACCTGGAGCAGGCACTGGGCTGAGGTTTCCTCCCTCGGGGACACGCCGGGGCGATGCTTCGATTCGGACGCTCGGCCATCGACGATGGCTCCATGGGCGCCGTTGAGGACAGCGACTGGATGGCGAATGTCTCGCCGGAGGAGCGGGCGGCCTGGGTGCGTCAGGACCGGCTGATGTACGGCGGGCTCATCGCCATCGGGACCGTCGTCATTCAGCCGTTCCTCACCTCCGGCCCGCTCGACCTCACCGCCATGATCGCGGTCATCTCGTTCGCGATCGGGCTGCCGCATCTGGCCGTGATGGTGCTGATCGAAGACTGGCCGGCGCCCGACATCTATCCCAAGCTGAGCTGGATGCCCACCATGGCCAAGTCCCTCGGCCTGTCCGGTTCGACCGCCGGTGTCGTCGCGGCCTTCTGGCATATCTCGTGGATCGCCGGGGTGGCCGTGCTGGCCAGCGGTATCGGCGCGGGCAGCGCGCTGACCGTCTACCAGGCCAAGGTCATGGTGCCCGAGGAGGAGCGGCGGCAAGTCGAGGCCGTCCGGCAGCAGGCCGAGCGGCAGGCCGAGGCGGAGCGGGAACAGTCCCGGCGGCAGGCCGAGGCGTTCCAGCGGCAGGCGGGGGAGGCCCGGCGGCATCGTGGGAAATCGACCGACGACACCGGGCGGTCCTAGCGACCCGCATCAGAAGTCCCAGTCGGCGTCCTCGGTCTGCTGCTGCTTGCCGATGACGTAGGAACTGCCGGAGCCGGAGAAGAAGTCGTGATTCTCGCCCGCGCCCGGATCCAGGGCGGCGAGGATCGACGGATCCACCCGGCATTCCGCGGTGTCGAAGAACGGTTCGTAGCCCAGGTTGGCCAGCGCGCGGTTGGCGTTGTACCGCATGAACGGCAGCACATCCTCGGTCCAGCCGACCGCGTCGTAGAGGTCGTGGGCGTAGTCGATCTCGTTGGTGTACAACGCATTCAGCAGCTCGTAGGTGTAATCGCGGTGGTCCCTGCGTTCGGCCTCGGTCAGCTCCGCCAGCCCGCGCCGGCATTTGTATCCGATGTAGAAGCCGTGCACCGCTTCGTCTCTGATGATGAGGCGGATGAGATCGGCCGTGTTGGTGAGCTTTCCGCGCGCGGACCAGCGCATGGGCAGGAAGAAGCCGGAGTAGAACAGGAACGACTCCAGCATCACCGAGGCCGCCTTGCGCTTCAGCGCGTCGTCGCCGCGGTAGTAGTCGACGATGATCTGCGCCTTGTTCTGCAGGTGCGGGTTGCGCTCGGACCAGTCGAAGGCCTCGTCGATCTGCCGCGTCGAGCACAGCGTGGAGAAGATCGAGCTGTAGCTCTTGGCGTGTACCGACTCCATGAAGGCGATATTGGTGAGCACGGCCTCCTCGTGCGGGGTGATCGCGTCGGCGATCATCGCCACCGCGCCGACGGTCGCCTGGGCGGTGTCGAGCAGGGTCAGGCCGGTGAAAACCCTTGTGGTCAGCTGCTGTTCGGTCGAGCCGAGCTGTTCCCAGGTGTGCAGGTCGTTGGACAGCGGCACCTTCTCCGGCAGCCAGAAGTTCCCCGTGAGCCGGTCCCAGACCTCGGCGTCCTTCGGGTCCGGCAGGCGGTTCCAATTGATCGCGTGCACGCGGTCGACGAGTGTGTTCATGCGGCTCTCCGATCGGTGGAACGGGCGCGCCCATGGTCGCGGGCGACCCATGGTCACAGCGGTTCGGTCAAGCTAACACATTTATTAGGGCACCCGAACTAGCGCGGGCGGACGTGTTGCGGTGTCGCCTACCAGCCTGCTCGCGGCGAGGCGATCTGTCACTATTGACAGCTTACTGTCAAAAATGACAGAATGCTGTCATGATGAAAACAGTGCACATGGCCGTCTACGACACCTTCTCCGACTGGGAGCTGGGGTACGCCACGGCGCATATCAATCGGGCGATGTGGCAGCGCGAGCCGGGGACCTGGCAGGTCCGGACGGTGGGTCTGACCGGTGAGGCGGTCGTCTCGGCGGGCGGGATGCGGGTCGTCCCCGACATGACCCTCGACGAGCTGTCTCCGGCCGAGAGCGCGATGCTGCTGCTCCCGGGGGCGGATACGTGGGAGGCCGGTGTTCTGGCGGCGTTCGGGCGCAAGGCGCGGGAGTTTCTCGCGGCCGGGGTGCCGGTCGCGGCGATCTGCGGGGCTACCTGGGGGCTGGCGGTCGAGGGGCTGCTCGACGCCCGGCCGCACACCAGCAACGACCCGGATTACCTTGCCGCCAGCGGATATACGGGCGGCGAGCATTTCGTGCGGGAGACGGCCGTCACCGACGGAGATCTGATCACCGCCACCGGTACGAAGCCGGTGGACTTCGCCCGCGCGGTCCTCGCCCGCCTCGGCGTCTACGAGCCGCACGTGCTCGACGCCTGGTATGCGCTGTACGGCCGCAACGATGCCCAGGGCTTCTACGCGCTGGCCGAGTACGAGGCCGCGCGGACGCCGGATACGGTGCCGCAGTGAGTAATCGTGCGAGCGAAGCGTCGAGTCGGCGCACCGATCAGGATTTGTTCGCGACCGCCGCGGTGACCTCGTTCAAGTTGAACGGCCAATTCCTCGCCATCGCAGAGGAATTGGCCCGACCGGCGGGCATCACGGCGGCGTGGTGGCAGGTGCTCGGCGCGATTCTGCGCGAACCGCTGCCGGTGGCCGGGATCGCCCGCGAGATGGGCATCACCCGCCAGAGCGTGCAGCGCATCGCGGATCTGCTGGTGGACAAGGGCCTTGCCGAATACCGCCCCAACCCCGCACACAAGCGGGCCAAGCTGGTGGCCGTCACCGACGCCGGTCTGGAGGCGGTCCGCCGCATCGACCCCCAGCACGCCGAGATGGCGAAACGCCTTGTGGCCGAAATCGGTACGGCTCGACTGGCTGAGATCGCCGACGCCCTCACGGACCTGTCCGCCGCCCTGGACCGCATCGAACACGAGTAGTCGAGCCGACGGACCCCGCCTCCGCAAGCTTTTGGCCGGGATCCCGCTCCGTCGATCAGGCGGCGAACGGATTCGAGGTCCGGCCCACCAGGTCGGCGACGGATTCCAGGACGGCCGTGGGGCGGTAGGGGTAGTGCTCGACCGAGGCGCGGGTGGAGATGCCCGAGGTGACGAGGATGGTGCGCATCCCGGCCTCCAGGCCGGAGATCACGTCGGTGTCCATCCGGTCGCCGATCATCACCGTGGACTGCGAATGCGCGCCGATGCGGCGCAGCGCCGAGCGCATCATCAGCGGGTTGGGCTTGCCGACGTAGTACGGGTCGCGGCCGGTGGCGCGGGTGATCAGGGCGGCGACGGAGCCGGTCGCGGGCAGTACGCCCTCCCGGGAGGGGCCGGTCGCGTCGGGGTTCGTGGCGATGAACCGGGCACCCCGCTCGACCAGCCGGATCGCGGTCGTGATCGCCTCGAACGAGTAGGTGCGCGTCTCGCCGAGCACCACGTAGTCCGGGTCGCTGTCGGTGAGGACGTAGCCGATGTCGTGCAGCGCGGTGGTCAGGCCCGATTCGCCGACCACATAGGCCGTGCCGCCCGGCCGCTGCTCGTCGAGGAATGTCGCGGTGGCCAGGGCCGAGGTCCAGATCGCCTCCGGCGGAATGTCGAGCCCGGTGTGCCGCAGCCGCGCCTGCAGATCCCGCGGGGTGCGGATGGAGTTGTTGGTGAGCACCAGGAACGGGATGTCGTTGGCCTGCAGTTCCGACAGGAACTTGTCGGCGCCGGGCACCAGATGATCCTCGTGCACCAGCACCCCGTCCATATCGGTCAGGTAGGACAGGATCGGTTCGTTGTCGGCAGTCACGAGTCAATTCTGAGCTATCGGCTATTCGGATGTGGACAACTCGGGAAGTTGCGACCATTCACACACCCGCCATCGCCGCTGACTATGTTCGAAGCAGACCGCGCTCGTCGGCAGCCGCTTCGAAATGCGTCAGTTTCGAAATACGGCGCCGCCGTCCAGCGCTGCACACGGTCGACGGGGTTCAGGCCCCCACAGCACGTAAGCGACAGCGAACAGGAGTGGCGCAGTGAGTGGACTCAAGCTCGGGTACAAGGCGTCGGCGGAACAGTTCGGCCCCCGGGAGCTGGTGGAGCTCGGGGTTCTCGTCGAGGAGCACGGACTCGACAGCGCCACGGTCAGCGACCATTTCCAGCCGTGGCGGCACGAGGGCGGCCACGCGCCGTTCTCGCTGGCGTGGATGACCGCGGTCGGCGAGCGCACGCAGCGGATCCAGCTCGGCACCTCGGTGCTGACCCCCACCTTCCGCTACAACCCGGCCGTGATCGCGCAGGCGTTCGCGACCATGGGCTGCCTGTACCCCGACCGCATCATGCTCGGTGTCGGCACCGGCGAGGCGCTCAACGAGATCGCCACCGGGTACAAGGGCGAGTGGCCGGAGTTCAAGGAGCGGTTCGCGCGGCTGCGTGAATCCGTCGACCTGATGCGGGCGCTGTGGACCGGTGACCGCGTGACCTTCGAGGGGCAGTACTACCAGACCGTCGGCGCGTCCATCTACGACGTGCCCAAGGGCGGCATCCCGATCTACGTCGCCGCGGGCGGCCCGCTGGTGGCGCGGTACGCGGGGCGCGCCGGGGACGGCTTTATCTGCACCTCGGGCAAGGGCATGGAGCTGTACACCGAGAAGCTGATGCCCGCCGTCGACGAGGGCACCGCCAAGGTCGGGCGCACCCGCGACGATATCGATCGGATGATCGAGATCAAGATCTCCTACGACACCGATCCCGAACTGGCGCTGGAGAATACGCGATTCTGGGCGCCGCTGTCGCTGACCGCCGAGCAGAAGCACAGCATCACGGACCCGATCGAGATGGAGAAGGCCGCCGACGCGCTGCCGATCGAGCAGATCGCCAAGCGCTGGATCGTCGCCAGCGATCCGGACGAGGCCGTCGCCCAGATCAAGCCGTACGTGGACGCGGGCCTGAACCACCTGGTGTTCCACGCCCCCGGCCACGATCAGCGCCGCTTCCTGGACCTGTTCCAGCGCGACCTGGCGCCGCGGCTGCGGGCCCTGTAGCCGACCGAATGTCCTTGGCCTGAGCGAGGATTCGCTCGCTCAGGCATCCACCTCGCCGATCCAGCCGAATTCCAGGAGTACCTTGGGCAGGTAGTCGGATTCCACCTTGATCGGCATATCGGCGTCGCGCGCCATGCACGCGATCGCGAGCGGCCCGAGAGCGACCAGGCCCTCGGTGCTGCACGACCGGTCCTCTTCCGCGGTCCAGTATTCGTGGTGCCAGGTCAACGCGTCGTCCAGCGCCGCGTTGAACCGGTCGGTCTCGCGGCTCAGGTAGCGATGGAGCAGCTCGAGGGGCGGATACAGCTGCTTCAGCATGAGTTCGACCTCGGCGACCCGCGTGACCTCGGGAGCCGTGCCGTTCACCGCCGTCAGCAGCGTGTCCCAGGTTTCCTCGCGGCCGAACCAGAGGTTCTGCAGGGTCTCCACCCAGTCGTAGATGTACTCGTCGACCACCGCGCCGGAGGCTCGCAGGAACTCGACGGGCACGTGCGCCAGTCGTTCCAGGCGATCGTTCTCGCGGCAGATCACCGCGAGGTAGAACGCGGTGACCCAGGCTCCCGGATGCAGGTAGTACCGCGGGCCGGTCGCGGGGAGATTGCGCACCTCGCCCTCGATCCCGACGCGGCACGGCACCGGTCCCTCGGCCGCCGTGGCCGAATCGAACAGGGCCGAACCGATCTGCATGGCCGTGATCCATGCCTCCCAGGTGGGAAACTTCGTTGCCGTCGGGTCCAGGGCCGAATGCGCTTTCGCGGTGGCCAGCGCCGCGGCCAGGGCGTTGGAGCGGCCGGTGTCGTTCGGGTCCTCCAACTCCCCGAGGATCCAATCCATGGTCCGACCGAGACTTTCCACCGCCTCCTCCATACCTTCGAGCGGAAACTCATGGCGGGCAATGTTCTTCGTAGACACTCGTTCTTCCCTGGTCGGCCGATACATTGCAGACCATCAAACACGCGAGGCGTCGTGAACGGCCTCCCCGAGGCGGGAAGGAATGTGCCCGAGGGCGATTCGGAGGAGGACTCAGGCGCGGGTGAGGGCGAAGAGGCGTAGGTCGCGGGTGGTCCTGCTGCGGTAGGCGGAGTACGCCTCGGTGGTCTCGACGAATCTGTCGAAGATCTCTGCCTTCTTCGCCTCGTCCTCGATCAGGCTCGCGCGCACCGGGATTCGCTGTCCGTCGATGGTCACGGTGCCGGAGGGGTCGGCGAGCAGGTTGCCGGTCCAGGCCGGGTGGTGCGCCTGGCCGAAATTGCTGCCGATCACATACAGCACGTCGCCGCCGTGGACGTACAGCAGCGGTGAGGTACGGGGCTGCCCCGACTTGCGGCCCGTTGTGGTCAAGAGGATGACCGGAATGCCGATCGGGCCGAGCACGGTGTAGCGGCCCGCGGTGCGCTCGAGCACCTTCCGGTCCAGCGGGGTGAGCTTGCGGATGATCAGGGACCCGATCTTGGACGCCGCGAACGGACTGGCCATGCGGCCGAGCAGACCCGTGCGCGATCCCCACTGCCGGTCCGGAAACTGTGCTGCCATGGGGGAATCGTAGAAGCCCGCGCCGCGCCCCGCGCAGCTCACGGTGGGCCCACCCGGCAGGGTGTGATTTTCCAACTATTTGCTACTGGCCGGTCATATCGGACACCGTTGATCACTAGGCTCTCGAGTATGGCCGATACCGCTCCGTCCACCGTGTACATCGCTTCGCTCGAGGGTGACACCGGAAAATCGACGGTGGCCCTGGGCGCGCTGCAGATGCTGTCCGCGACGACGCCGCGGGTCGGTGTGTTCCGGCCCATCATGCGCTCGGCGACCGAACCGGACTACATCCTGGAGCTGCTGCTCGAGCACTCCACCGCCGATATCGACTACGACCAGGCCTGCGGCGTCACCTACGAGCAGGTGCACGAGGATCCCGACGCGGCGATCGGCGAGATCGTCATGCGGTTCCACGACGTGGCCAAGCTGTGCGACGCGGTGGTCATCGTCGGCAGCGACTACACCGATGTGGCCAGCCCCAGCGAGCTCCGCTTCAACGCGCGCATCGCCGTGAATCTGGGCGCCCCGGTGCTGCTGGTGCTGCGCGGTTCCGGCCGCACGCCCGAGCAGATCGTGCAGGTCGCCGAGCTGTGCGAGGGCGAGCTCGCCGCCGAGCACGCGCAGCTGACCGCCATCGTGGTCAATCGCTGTGATCCGGACCGGCTGGACGAGGTCGCCGATGCCGTGCGGAGCATCTGCGCGACGTCGTGGACGCTGCCCGAGGTGCCGCTGCTGACCGCGCCGACCATGTCCGAGCTGTGCGCGGCCATCGGCGGCGAGCTGTACTCCGGGGATCCCGAGCTGATGCAGCGCGAGGCGCTGTCGGTGATGGTCGGTGGCATGACGGCCGAGCACATCCTGGAGCGGCTCAGCGACAGCGTCGCCGTCATCGTTCCGGGCGATCGCTCCGACGCGCTGCTGGCGCTGGTGAATGCCCATGAGGCGGAAGGGTTTCCGTCGCTGTCGGGCATCGTCATGAACGGGGGCATGCCGCCGCATCCCGCGATCGCGCGGCTGATCGAGGGCCTGAAGCCGAAGCTGCCGATCCTCACCACCCGGCTCGGCACCTTCGATACCGCGGGCGCCGTGTCGCGCACCCGTGGCCGGGTGTCGCTGTCCAGCGTCCGCAAGGTCGATACCGCCCTGGCGCTGATGGAGCAGCGGGTGGACGGGCGCAAGCTGGCCGAGTTGATCTCGGTGCCCGCGCCCTCGGTGGTGACGCCGCAGATGTTCGAATATCAGCTGGTCGAGCGGGCTCGCTCGGACCGCCGCAGGATCGTGCTGCCGGAGGGTAGTGACGACCGCATCCTGCGCGCCGCCGGTCGGGTGCTGCAGCGCAAGATCGCCGACCTGACCATCCTCGGCGACGAGGCGGCCGTGCGCGGGCGCGCCGCCGAACTCGGTGTCGACATCGATGCCGCGCAGGTGCTGAACCCGAAGACCAGCGAGCTGCGCCAGGAGTTCGCGGAGAAGTACGCGAAGTTGCGTGCCCACAAGGGCATGGCCGTGGAGCGGGCGCGCGAAATGATCTCCGACATTTCGTATTTCGGCACCATGATGGTGTACGAGGGAGTAGCCGACGGCATGGTGTCCGGCGCCGCGCACACCACCGCGCACACCATCCGGCCGTCGTTCGAGATCATCAAGACCGAACCGGGGGTGTCCACCGTCTCCAGCGTGTTCCTGATGTGCCTGGCCGACCGGGTGCTGGCCTACGGCGACTGCGCGGTGGTGCCGGATCCGACCTCCGAACAACTGGCCGATATCGCGATCTCCTCCGCGCGCACCGCGGCCCAGTTCGGGATCGACCCGCGGGTGGCGATGCTGTCGTACTCGACCGGCGAGTCCGGCAGCGGCGCCGACGTCGACAAGGTGCGCACGGCGACCAAGCTGGTACACGAGCGCGCCCCGCAGCTGCTGGTGGAGGGGCCGATCCAGTACGACGCGGCGATCGAGCCGACGGTGGCCAGCGCCAAGCTGCCGAACTCCGAGGTGGCCGGGCGCGCAACGGTTTTCATCTTCCCCGACCTGAATACCGGGAACAACACGTACAAGGCGGTGCAGCGCAGCGCCGGTGCGGTGGCGATCGGGCCGGTGCTGCAGGGCCTGCGCAAGCCGGTCAACGACCTGTCGCGCGGTGCGCTGGTCGCCGACATCGTCAACACGGTGGCGATCACCGCCATCCAGGCGCAGTCGCGGGCGTAGGACGTGGACCGCTCGGGTGCGTTGCGGCCCGGCCGCCACAGGCGCGGCAGGAGGAACGCGCGGCCGACAGTGCGCGAAGGTGTTGCGTTGGATACAGCAGGAATGCGTAGCAAACCCCCGGCGTTGCCCGCATCGGGAACACCGCGGCAGACAGGAGGCGCACGATGCAGGTCCTGGTGATCAACTCCGGGTCGTCGTCGATCAAATATCAACTGCTGGATCCGGATTCGGGTGCGGTGGTGGCCTCCGGTCAGGTATCGAGGATCGGTGAGCCGGTCGCTCCCGGCGCCCCCACCGTCGAGCATCACAGCGACGGCCGGACGCTGGAGCACGACGGCGCCGTCCCCGACCACGCCACCGGCCTGCGGATCGTGTTCGATCTGTTCGCCCGCGGCGGTCACGACCTGACCACCGCCGGGCTGACCGCGGTCGGGCACCGGGTGGTGCACGGCGGCGAGGTGTTCTACCGGCCCACGCTGATCGACGACGCGGTGGTGCGGTCGATCGATGAGCTGTCTTCGCTTGCTCCGCTGCACAATCCGGCCAACGTGACCGGAATCGAATCGGCCCGGGCGCTGCTGCCGGACGTGCCGCAGGTCGCCGTCTTCGACACCGCGTTCTTCCACGGCCTGCCCGATGCGGCCAAGACCTATGCGATCGATGCGAAAGTCGCTGCCGCACACGGTATTCGCCGATACGGCTTCCATGGCACCTCGCACGAGTACGTATCCGGCCGGGCCGCGGAGCTGCTGGACCGGGATCCGGCGGAGCTGAACCAGATCGTGTTCCACCTGGGCAACGGCGCCTCGGCGTCGGCGATTCGGGGTGGTCGCGCGGTGGACACCACGATGGGCCTGACTCCGCTGGAGGGGCTGGTGATGGGAACCCGCTCCGGCGACCTCGACCCCGGGATCGTCCCGCACCTGGCGCGCACGGCGAATATGGACATCGACGCGATCGACAATCTGCTCAACCGCGACTCGGGCATCAAGGGCCTGTCGGGGGTGAACGACTTCCGGGAGCTGTTCGGGCTCATCGAAACCGGGGATGCGGCGGCCCGGCTGGCGTACGACGTCTACGTGCATCGGCTGCGGCGCTACCTGGGCGCCTACCTGGTGGAGCTGGGCCGGGTGGACGCGATCACCTTCACCGCCGGTGTCGGGGAGAACAACGCGCGCGTGCGCGCCGACGCGCTGGCCGGGCTCGAACGCTTCGGCATCGCCGTGGATCCCGCCCGCAACGAGGCGAAAGACCGTGCGGCCCGCTATATCTCGCCACCGGAGGCCGAGGTGCCGGTGCTGGTGGTGCCCACCAACGAGGAGCTGGCGATCGCCCGCGCGGCGGCCCGCCTGGTCGGCTGAGCATTCACGAAATACTCATGATCGGACCGACCGCTCACACCCAGGTCTTGGCGCGGATCGCGTTGGCGAGGTCGATCAGGGCGTAGCGGTGGGTGCGGCCGGGTGCGGTGCGGGCCAGCCCGCGCAACCCCGTCTCGGTGCCCTGACGCAGCTCGCGCTCGGTGAACGGCTCGCCGAACAGCGTGGCATCCGGCAGCTTCGGGGCGTTGCCCGCGCGCAGCCAGGCCAGCGCCGAACCGAGCACCAGCACACGCATCTGGTTGGCGCGGTGCTCGCTCGGCGGCAGCGCCTGCACCCGGGCCGCGGCGATGTGCAGCGTCGATTCCCCGAGTTCGGCCACCGGCGCCGCGGTGAGCAACATCAAGACCGCGGTCATCCGCGCCTCGCCGTAGTGCCGCGAGGCGGCCGGTACCTCGTCCAGCGCCCGCACCGCCTCGACGACGCGCCCGGCCGCGCTCAACTGCCGGGCCAGGCCGAACGCCGCGCTCACCACCCCGCGGTCGGTGCGCCAGACGGTGGCGTAGAACTTCTCCGCATACCGGCGCCACTGCCCGGGGTCCGGCGAATCCCAGTGCTGCAGTACCAGTTCCGCGGTCGCGGCCAGTGCCAGCTTGGGCGCGACCTCGCCGGGCAGCGCCTGCAGCACCGCGTCGAAGCGGTCGAACGCGCGCTGGTAGTCGAGCTCGAGTAGCGCGGCCAGACCGCGATACCAATCGACGCGCCAGTCGTCGTCCTCGATCCGGCGCAGCACATCGCGGGCCGCGGCGGGCTGGCCCAGGTCCAGGTGGATGCGGGCCTCGGCGAATGTGCATTCGGCCTCGAAGCTCTCCGGCGCGCCGCCCGGCTCGGCCGCGGCCCGTTGGCGGGCGGTGCGCACCGCGTCGAGCGCATGCCGCGGCTCCGGGTGCACGGTTCCCGCCAGCAGCGCGGCCGAGGGATCCGACGGATCGATCACCGGAACCGGAAGTGCCGCAGCGACATCGCGGGCACGCAGATTCTTGCTGCGCTCGGCGCCGTCGACGTACGAGTCGGTCTGCGCGACCAGTTCCTCGGTGCCGAAGCTGGTGCGCGGCGGGCTGAACACGGTCGACAGCTGCGGTTGTTCGGTGCCGGTCTCGGTGGCCAGAATCTCCCGTAGCACGCCCGTCAGCTGCGTCGTCATCACCCGGGCCGACGGGAAGCGGCGCGCCGGATCCGGATCGGTGGCGCGCAGCAGCAGCCGGTGGAAGAACTCGTAGCGGGCAAGCAGCGGTTCGGAATCCGGCTCCGGGAGGCCGTCGAGGTAGCGGCCTTTCTCGGTCGGCAGGTTGAGGGTCAGCGCCGCCAGCGTGCGGCCCACCGTATAGATGTCCGAGGCCGCCGTCGGCCCCGTCTTCGCGATCTCGGGTGCCTGAAAGCCCCTGGTGCCGTACAGGTTTCCGTAGGATTCGAATCCGGCCACCGCGCCCAGATCGATCAGCTTCACCTGATCCTCGGTGACCATGATGTTGTCGGGCTTGAGGTCGTTGTAGGCCAGCTCCAGCGAGTGCAGGTATTCCAGCGCCGGGAGGATCTCGAGCACATAGGCGATGGCCTCGGTGACCGGCATGCGGTCGGGGCGCTCGTAGGAGTCGAGCATGTTGCGCAGCGACCGCCCGCCGACGTACTCCATGACGATGTAGCCCACCGGCACCCCCTCGGGGCTGGGGTGCTCGACGAAATTGTGGATCTTGACGATGCTGTGATGCGCCAGCTCGGCGAGGTATTGACGCTCGGCGACGGCCACCGCCTGCGCCTCCGCGTCGCCGCTGTGCAGCAGGCCCTTGAGCACCACCCAGCGGTTGCTGACATTGCGGTCGACGGCCAGGAAGATCCAGCCCAGTCCGCCGTGCGCGATACAGCCCTGGATCTCGTACTGACCGGCAACCCTATCTCCCACACTCAGGTAGGGACGGAAATCGTATGGGGCGCCGCATACTTCGCAGACGCCGGAGGTGGTCGCGGGATGACCGGCGGTGGCCCGCCCGACCGGTTTCCCGCAGCGCCAGCAGAACCGGCGCGCTTCGGCGACGACCGGGTCGGTCAGTACCACGGAGCGCGGATCCACCGGCGGCACAGTGGAAATCGGCACCAGACCGGCGCCGAGCCGCCGCACCGTCGGGCGGGTGCGGACAGTGCGTCCGCTGCGGCCGGACGGTCGGGAATCCGCGCGGGTGGGCTCCGGACCGGCCACGGTGCCCGGCTCGACCGCGGACGTCTCGGGGGAGGCCGCCGCGGTCTCAGGGGAGACGGCCGCGGTCTCGGGGGAGACGGCCGCGGTTTCGGGGGAGACGGCCGCGGTTTCGGGGGAGACGGCCGCGGTTTCAGGGGAGGCCGCCGCGGTTTCGGGGGAGACCGCCGCGGTTTCGGGAGCAACCGCTGCGGTCTCGGGTGGTACCGCCTGCGTCTGGTCGTGCCGCTGGGCCGACGTCGGCTCCGGGTCCGGTCGCGGCGGGCCGGGCACGGATTCGGTAGGGCCGGAGGAGGATTCGCCGGGATCGGGCATCGGGATCAATCCTGATACCGGGGCTGCGGTGGGCCGGGAGACGGGCCGAGGACCGACAGCCACCTCTGGTAGATGCGGTTCCAGGTGCCGTCGGAGCGCAGCCGGTCGAGGGTGTTGTTGACGAAGCGCACCATATCGTCGTCGCCCTTGGGGATGCCGACGCCGTACGGCTCGTCGCTCAGATTGCCGCCCACGACCTCCGCGTACGGATCCTGCCCGGCCAGCCCGGCCAGCAGCGCGTCGTCGGTGCTGACCGCGTCGACCTGGCGCTGCTGCAGCACGACCAGGCAGTCGGCCCAGGCGGGGACGGTGAGGATCGACGCGGCCGGTTGGTTGCGGCGGATCAGATCCAGCGACGTGGTGCCGGTGACCACGCACACCCGCTTGCCCGCCAGATCGTCCAGGCTCTTGATGCCGGAATCCTTCACGACCAGCACCCGCTGGTGCGACATCAGGTAGGTGGTGGAGAACGTCACGCGCGCCCGCCGCTCACAGGTCATCGTCATGGTCTTCACCACCACGTCGACGGTGTGTTCCTGCAGGGCGCGTTCGCGATCGGCGGAGCCGAGGATGCGGTACTCCACCCGCTCCGGGTCGCCGAACAGGTCGCGCGCGATCTCCTTGGCGATATCGACGTCGAATCCGGCGAGCGTGCCGCTGATCGGATCGCGGAAGCTGAACAGATTGCTGCCCGGGTCGAGTCCGACCAGCAATCGGCCGCGGGCGCGGATGGCGTCGACGGTGGGTCCGCCCGCGGCGCTCGGGCGCAGGCTGGCCGTCGCGTCGCAGCTCTTGTCGGGCTCCGGCGGCAGCGGCGTCTGGGTCTGCGCCGGAACGGCTTTCGCGGGATACGGCGGTTCGGAATAGCTGACGGTGCTGTCGGTCGGCGGCGGGGCCGCGGACCGGTCGTGGCAGCCCGCGGCCAGCAGGGCGACGGCGATCAGCAGCAGCGCCCGCGCTCGCATCGGTGCCGCCCTCATCGGTACTCCCGCAGCCGGGGCCACAGGCCCGCCACCACGAGGACGGCGGCCAGGATGGACAGCACCAGCGCGCCCGGCGCCAGCAGATCGAGCGAGCGAGCCGCGTCGGAAACCTCGCTGCGCAACGTGTTTCGCGTATCGGAGAGGCCGCCGCGCAGCGCGTTGTCAAGCGCCTCGACGTCGGCGGTGGCCCCGTTGGCGCCGGGACCGATCGCGACGGCGCTGGCGCCGGGGAAGTCGCCGCGCCCCAGCGCGTCGTTCATCCGCTGATGCGCCTGGCGCCAGCGGTCCAGCGCCCCGCGCGCGGTGGTGACGTCATCGGAACCCGGTGCGCCGTGCGGATATCGGGTGAGCAGCATGGTCAGATCCGAGATGGCCTTGTCGTAGATTCGGTCGTAGTCGCCGCTGGCGTCGCGGCGCACCAGCTTCAGGGTTTCGGCGGCGCGGGCCTGCTGGGTGAGGATGCGGCTCTCGGTCAGCTCCGAGGTCGGGATCGCCCCGTCGTCGCGGCCCTGGGTGGTGGCCACGGCCGAGATCGACCCCGCGATCACCGTCCAGGCCAGCACGATCACCAGCGTGCCCGAGGCCAGCAGCAGGCCCGGATTCAGCACCCGGTGCCAGCGCCGCGCCAGATACCACTGCGCGCCGACCAGCGCGCCCAGCGTCAGAATCGGCAGCGCGATCGCCACCCACGGCGGTTGCACGTGGTGGCGCTGGGTGTCCGTGATCGCCACGGACCGGTGCTCCTGTAATTCGCGCGCCATCGGCAGCATGGTCGACTGCATCAGATTCGACGCCTCGCTGAGATAGGCGGCGCCGAGCGGATGCCCCTCGCGGTTGTTGGCCCGGGCGGTCTCGATCAGGCCGGTGTACACGGGCAGGTGGGTCGCGATCCCCGCCCGCAGGTGGCCGTCGGCATCGGTGCCCGGCCCGTTGCGCCCGGCGTTGGACTGTGCGACGAGTTCCGCGGACGCCTGGCCGACGGCCTGGCTGTACCGGTCGCGCACCGGTTTCGGTTCCAGGCCGCCGGAGATGAACGCCGTGCCCGCGGCCGCATCGGCCACCGACAGCGAGGCGTAGAGCCGCTGGGCCGAGTACGCGTCCGGCTCCGCCTCGTCGAGCAGATGGTCCAGGGCCTGCTGCCGGTTGTCGACCGTCGACGAGGCCACCGCCCCGGCGAGCAGGCACATGCCCAGCAGCAGCAGGCCGATGGTGATCAGCTTGGCGGGGGAGGAATGGGCGAATGCGCGCAGGTCGGTGTCGTCCAACCGGCGGCGTACGGCGGCCGCCGCGGCGCGTGGCGACAGCTCGTCGAGCCGCGGTGGCAGGCTGCGAGTCATGGTCACCTCCGATCGCCGTCCGGCCCGTACCGTGCCGGACTGAGCTTATTGTGGTCGTACCGACGCCGTCTCGGGTGTGTCGCCCCGGCACCCGTGGCAAGGGTGCGGCAGTGGTGGCGAGGATGGGACGAGACGAGCATGCGTGGTGACGGAGACGGTTTTGTGGACTCCCCCGACGGAACGCGGCAGTGGGGCCTGTTCGGTGCCGCGGGGCTGCTGCTGCGGGCGCCCCGGACCGGCGGCGGCGCCATGGTGTTGCTGCAGCACCGGGCGCCGTGGAGTCATCAGGGCGGCACCTGGGCGCTGCCCGGCGGCGCCCGCGACAGCCACGAGACCAGCGTGCACGCCGCCGTGCGGGAGGCGCAGGAGGAGACCGGAATCGTCCCGGAGGCCGTGCGGGTGCGCGGCGAGCGCATAACGGCGACGGCGCCCAGCGGCTGGACCTACACCACGGTGGTCGCCGATGCCGCCGAACCGCTGGCCACCACCGCGAATCGGGAGAGCGCCGAGCTGGCCTGGGTGCCCGAGGAGGAGGTGGACGCGCGGCCGCTGCATCCGGGTTTCGCGGCGGCGTGGCCGGCGCTGCGGGCCTCGTCGGCGCGCATCAGCCTGGACGGGGTCGACGACGCCGCGACGGTCGCGGCGGCGTTGCCGCGCACCGTGGACCTGGCCGAGCACGGCTTCGTCTGGCTGCACTCGAACGGTCGGGGCGGGCGCGCGGCGCGCATCGGCTCCGCGGCGGATCTGGCCGGAAATGTGTTGTTCCTCACGCTGGATCAGGTGTTGTCTTGAGACATGACAGCACGCGAGGTGCCGACATACTGCCGAATCTGTGAACCGCTCTGCGGGTTGATCGCCACCGTCGAGGACGGGCGGCTGGTGCAGTTGCGGCCCGATAAGCAGCATCCGTTGTCGCGGGGGTTCGCCTGTCCCAAGGGGATTGCGTTCACCGAGGTGCAGAACGATCCGGAGCGGGTGCTGTATCCGCTGCGGCGCGGTGCCGACGGTGCGTTCGAGCGGGTGTCGTGGGAGACGGCGCTCGACGAGATCGGCGCCAGGCTGCGGGCGATCATCGGCGCGCACGGGCGGGAAAGTCTGGGTTGGTATTTCGGCAATCCGTCGTCGTTCTCCTACTCGCATACGTTGTGGATCGTAGGTTTTCAGCTCGCCGCCGGGCTGCGGCACGTGTATTCGGCGGGCTCCCAGGACGTCAACAACCGTTTCGTGGCCAGCCACCTGCTGTACGGGTCGCTGACCAGCGTGCCGGTGCCGGACCTGGACCATACGGACTTCCTGCTCATGGTGGGCGCGAATCCCGTTGTGTCGCACGGCAGCGTGGTCAGCGCGCCCCGGATCCGCGACAAGCTGACCGATATCACCAAGCGCGGCGGGCGGGTCGTCGTGGTCGACCCGCGGCGCACGGAGACGGCTCGGCTGTTCGAACATGTCGGGGTGCGGGCGGACACCGACGCCTGGCTGCTGGCGGCGCTGCTGCAGGTGATCTTCGACGAGGGTCTGGAGGACGCGGCCGCGCTGCGCGAACAGGCGGCGGGGGTGGCCGAACTACGCAGGGCCGTGGCTCGTTTCACGCCCGAGGTCACGGCGCCGGTGACGGGCGTCGATCCGGATACCGTGCGCACGCTGGCCCGCGATCTGGCCGCCGCACCCCGCGCGGCGGTGTACGGGCGCACCGGGACCTGCCTGGGGCGGCACGCGACCCTGGTCGCCTTCCTCATCGATGCGCTGGCGGCGGTGACCGGAAACCTCGACCGGCCGGGCGGATGTGTCTTCGGCAAGGAGTTGGTGGCGGTCTCGGAGCTCAATGCGCGGCTGGGGTTGATCAAGTACGGCAAGACGCGTTCCCGCATCGGCGATTTCCCGGAGGTGCTGCGCACCTTCCCGGCCGCGATCATGGCCAAGGAGATCACCACGCCCGGGCCCGGCCAGCTGCGGGCGCTGTTCACCTCTGCGGGTAATCCGGTGCAGTCGGTGCCGGGCAGCGACGAACTCGCCGCGGCGCTACGGGAACTCGACCTGTTCGTGTCGATCGATCTGTACCTCACCGATTCCAACCGCACCGCCGACTACGTGCTGCCCGCCACCACCTTCCTGGAGCGCGACGACGTGCCGCTGCCGTTCGCCGCGCTGGCCCCGGTCCCGTACACCCAGTACACCGAACCGGTGCTGGAGCCCTACGGCGAGGCGCGGCAGGAATGGGAGATCATCGACGAGATCGCGCGGCGAATCGGCGTGCAGCCCTTCACCTTCGGGCCTCCCGCCCGGATGCTCGGCGAGCTGCGCCGCCGCGTGCCGGGTGGTCGTGCGGCGCGGGTGCGACCCAGAGCGCTCCTGGATCTCGCATTGCGTACGGGGCCGTACGGTGACCGATTCGGATTGCGTCGCAACGGAATCAGCCTGCGCAAACTGCGCCGCCATCCGCACGGGCTGGTGCTGGCCGACCGCATCACCACCGGGGTGCTGCGAAAGGTGGTGCAGCACAAGGATCGACGGGTGCGGCTGGCGCCGCCGGAGATCATCACGGAGCTGAGCGAGCTGGCGGCCCCGCCGATCGATCCCGCCTATCCGCTGCGCATAATCGGCATGCGCGAGTTGAAATCCCACAATTCCTGGATGCACAACGCCGACTCCCTGGTGGCCCGCCGCGAGCACGCCGCACGCATCCATCCCAAGGACGCCGCCGTCGCCGGAATCGCCGACGGCGACCGCTGCCGGGTCAGCTCACCGCACGGCGCGATCGAGGTCACGGCCCGCCTCACCGAGGACATGACCGAGGGCACCGTGGCCGTACCGCACGGCTGGGGCCACACCGCCGGCTGGCGCCGCGCCACCGCCGCGGGCGGCGCCAACGTCAACCTCCTGATGTCCACCGACCCCGCCGACGTCGAACGCCTGGCAGGCATGTCCCACCTCAACGGCGTCCCCATCCGCCTCGACCCCGCCTGACCCTCCGAAATGCCCGGCCCGCCCACATCACCGCCGCCCCGCCAAGTTGATCCCGTCGTCGCGGCCCCAGGGGGCCGCGACGACGGGAATGTGGCCGTGCG
>NZ_BDBV01000111.1 GCF_001613165.1 Nocardia mexicana NBRC 108244 | reverse complement strand
CGTCACCGCCGGAACCGACACCATCCCCACCGCCGCCGACCAAGCCCACCAACTCCTCGACATGGTCGCCCGCCTGCACTCCGAACCCGCCCTCTACCGATTCGACGACCTCGCCCTCGAATACCAACTCACCCGCCCCGGCCCCGGACGCGAATACCTCGGCTCCCTCCTCGACCCCCTCGACCACCACCCCGAACTCCTCGACACCCTCCAAACCCACATCGCCCACAACCTCAACCGCCAACGCACCGCACGCCTACTCCACGTCCACACCAACACCGTCGACTACCGACTCAAACGCATCGGCCAACTCACCGGCTTCGACCCCACCCAGGCCAGCGGACTCTGGTACCTCCGCTCCGCACTCGTCGCCCGCAGCTACGGCGACTGAGGGCTACCAGCCGGGCCGGTGCTGGATCGCGGCGACGTACGCCCGCGAGACCGTCGAGGTCAGTACGTCGAGGATGTCGACCAGAAAGGCCCGGTCGGCCAGCGGATCCGAACGGCCGCGGCCCCCGGACGGATCGATCCGGTCCAGGCTCACCTTGACGCCGCAGTGAATCGCGTGCTGGACCGTATCTATCGGCACGCCGTCGCGGGCCCAGTCGGCGGCCGCGTCCTCGAGCCGGTGCAGCGCCTGCGTCGCCGCCGCCTCGGTGGCGTCGAGCAGCACGATCGCGAGTTCGAAACCCAGTCGCATGACCGCGGTAGGATCCGATCCCCCTGTGCCCCAATCGCTTTCCGGGACCGGGTGCCGCTGGTTTCCGGATTCGCCGGAGTCGTCCGGGGAATCGGCGTTGCCGGAATCGTTGCTTCGCATAGCGCTCCTCCGTCCACCGCGTCCCTTCGCAGCACCGAAAGTATCTGGGACACGCGACGAATACGAGCACTCCACTGCGGTTGACACAAACCTCCGAACGACGACGCGCCGGGTTTGTGACCGATCCCAAGAACGAACTCTAGTGCACCCGCCCGGAATCGGGTTTCAGCCGGCCCTCTTCCACCAGGGTCTGGTACGCCGCACGCTTGCGCGGGCACTCCTCGCGCCGACAGCCACGGTGTCGCTGCATCGCCAGATGCGCATCGCTCACCGACATCGGCTCCTCCGGCGCCTCGTGCGGCCAGCCGATCGGCCATACGGACACGTCCATTGTGTCTCCTCCGGGGGCGGGCGCCCCTCGCGCATCATCGGATTCGGCCGAATCACGCTGCGGCGGACGGAAACCCTGCCACAGCGCGGCCGCCGAGAGCGCGATCACCGCACCACACACCACCACGACGGCAGCCAACCCCATCACGACGAACTCCGGCCTTCGGGCATGACTAGTCGTCGTCCAGCCCGGCAGACAGGTATGCCACCGCCGCCAGCCACTGCGCACACGACACCGTGTGCTCCGCGCTGAGAATCCGGCGCGCGAGGGCGTCGGTCAGCCCTCCGTCCAGGTCGCGGCATCCCCGCTCCTCGCCCAAATGGCAAGGCGCGGAACACCTTCGCGTGGTAGTCGTCATGCGACTCCCCCTCCGCCGAGACGCTGCCGAGTACCGCCGACGACGCCCGCTACATACTGAAACTGTGATACTCTTAACGTGATAGATGTTAGCGTGATTATCACGTTAATGAAAGAGGTTGGGGCGGAAGGGGTTCAGGGCGTATCGGCTCCGCCGCACGCCGATCATCATGGGTACGCGATTACGCACGGCGCGGAAACTCCTGCTGGGCCGCGAGATCGAGCACATGATCAATACGGCGGGCCTCAGCCAGAACGAGGCGGCCAAGATCATCGAGACCAGCCAGAGCCGCATCGCCATGCTCACCAACGGCGCCAGCTCCATCACCGTGGGCGATCTGGAGCGGCTGGCCACCGAGCTCGGCTTCACCGATACCGGCTATCTCGACACCCTCAAGGAATTGCGCCGCGACAACCACAAGCGCGGCTTCTGGAACAGCGGCTACCGCCGCGCCTACATCGAAGAACTCCGCCTGCTGGTCGATCTGGAGGCCCACGCCAGCCTGCTGCGCGTCGCCGAGGCCGAGATCATGCCCGGACTCATCCAGTGCGAGTCCTACATTCGCGCCCTGCACGAACCCGAACATCCCACCGAGCCCGATCCCGACCAGGTCACGGTCGAGGATTCGGTGCAGGCACGGCTGGCCAGACAGCAGATCCTGACCGAATCGCAGTCACCGGAATTCCGCGCGATCCTCTCCGAATCCTGCCTGCGCCGCGAGTACGGCGGCCGGGCGGTCATGGTCGAACAGCTCGAACATCTGCTGACGCTGTCCCGGCGGCCCAACATCCTGCTGCAGGTGCTGCCGTTCACCGTCACCACCCACGGCGCGGGCATGGAGGACCGGTTCACCCTGATCCGGGTGCCCTCGCCGGGCGCGGCCGGCGACCTGGACATGGCAATCGTGGAGAGCCAGGGCGATATTCGCTACATCGACGACAAGCCCGCCGTCACCGCGCGCGAGGCGGTGTGGTCGCGGTTGTCAGCCGCGGCGCTGGGGGTAGAGGATTCCCGGACGTTCATCGAGCACGTCGCGCGCTCGTTCCGCCGCAAGACGTTCACCTGACGGGTCATCAGTTTCAACCAGGATCGATGGGGGTCCCATGAGCGCCAACGACTTCGAGTCCCGCGAGATCGATGCCAGCCGACCGTCCGCGGCCCGGATGTATCACTACTACCTGTCCGGCGAGGCGGTATTCGACGTCGACAAGATCTTCGGCGAACGCATCTTCCAGATCTTCCCGTATGCCGACGCCTGGGCCCATCACAACCGCGAATTCCTGCAGCGCGCCGTCAGATACATGGTGGCGCAGGGCATTCGGCAGTTCCTCGACATCGGCTCGGGACTGCCGACGGTCGGCAACACCCACGAGGTGAGCCGGTCCATGGCGGCCGATGCTCGGGTGGTGTACGTCGACAACGACATGGAGGCGGTCAACCGCGCGCACGAGTTGCTGCAGCAGCAGCGCGCGCTCGGCAGCACCGCCGTCGTCGAGGCCGATCTGCGCGTGCCCGAGCTGATCCTCGACCATCCCGACACCCGCCGCCTGATCGACTTCGATCAGCCGATCGGGCTGCTGATCGTCAGCGTGTGGCCGTTCGTCCCCGACAGCGACCGGCCCTACGAGCTGATGGCGCAACTGCGCGACCGGTTGCCCTCGGGCAGCTACGTGGCTATGAGCCACGTCTCACTCGACGACGCCTCGGACGAGCTCAAACAGCGCATCGCCGCGGCCGCCGACCTGTACAAGGAGACATCCGACCCGGTGAACGTGCGCAGTCGCGACGATTTCGCCGCCTTCTACGACGGTTTCGAGATGATCGCGCCGGGGCTCGTGTACGCCCCGGACTGGCGGCCGGAGCGACCGGTGGATCCGCGAGATCCGGCACGGCCGTGTAATTTCGCCGCGGTTGGCTACAAGCCATAGGTACACCGCAGTCGCGCGGCGCTTCGTTTTCGCGTGGCTGCAGCTTTACTCTGTAGAAAGGCACCACCAATGACGCTGCTACCTACCTTTACCGCGGGTGAATTCCGCAAGGCGAGCTACAGCTCGCCCAACCAGAACTGCGTGCGCATCGCGCGCAGGGACGGCTGGACCGCGGTGTGGGACGACAAGCGCGCCACCGATCGCACCACCCCCGCCACCGCGCTACCCGCGGATGAGTTGCTGCTGTTCACCGATGAACAGTTCGACACGTTCCAGGCCGGTGTGCGCGGCACCGTGACGCATCGGTCGCCGCTCGCGGTCACCCGCCGCGAGGACGGCCACTACGTCTTCCGCGCCGCCACACCGCAACCCGTGGTGGGCGTCGAACTCGTCTTCGACCAGGACGAACTCGACGCCTTTCACCACGGGGTGCGCGATCACGAATTCGACCACGCCTAGCGCAACCGAAATCCATCCCACCACGATCGAATCAGGAACAACCATGTCCACGGCAGGTGTCCGCCCCGCGCGGGCACTGTGCCCGGTTCCCCTCGACCGTCGATGCAACTACCTTGCGCACCAACAACTTTAAGCCCGAAGCCGGGGCGGCGCAGCTCGGCGAGGACAACTCACCAACGGCGCACGCGGCGGTTGGGGCGCCGTCACAAGGGGTTTCGGTGCGTCAGTTCGTCTCGTCGAGGCGTACTCGCACGGTGACGCGGCCGCGTTCGTCGCGCTTGGCGACCGCGTGGCCGGTGCGGTCGGCGCCCTCGAGGTGCAGGGTGATCGGGCCGCCCTCGCCGAGGAAATTGCGCCACCAGGACTTCTTGTCCGGCATGGCGACGCCGATGACCAGCTCGCCGTCCACCCGCCGGTAGTTCACGGGCGTGCTGAAGGTCTTGCCCGACTTGCGCCCGACGTAGGTGATCTGCACGAAGCTCTTGCCCATGAGCGGGCCGACCACGGGCGCTTCGGTCAGGGCGACCACCCCGGCGTTGAATCCCCGCACGGCCCTGCCCAGCAGTGAGTTCGATTCCATGATTCCTCCTGGTGGGTACCCGGAACTCCCGGACATCCGCAACTCTAGTGCGCCGCCGCTGCGCGGTGCGCCGCAGACTTCCTACCGAGTCCCGAAGTCGCGGACAGCGCGCAGCACGGCCTGCTCCATGGCGGGACTGCCGGTGTGGCCGGAATCGTCGATGATCCACAGCCGGGCATCGGGCCACACCTTCGCCAGCTCCCACGCCGTACCCAGCGGGCCGGACAGATCGAGGCGGCCGTGAATGAGGACGCCGGGGATGCCCGCCAGCCGGTCCGCGTCGCGAAGCAGCTGGTCGTCGGCGAGCCAGGCGGCGTTGGCGAAGTAGTGCGTGCAGATCCGGACCATCGCGAGCATATCGGCGTCGGGTTTCGCGCTGTATTGCCCTGGGCTGCCGAGGTTTTCGTGCGCGATGACGGCGTCCTCCCAGGCACACCAGTCGCGGGCGGCGCGCATGCGCACGTCAGTGTCCGGGTCGTTGACCAGCCGCGCGTAGGCGTCCACCAGATTTCCGTCGCGCTCCGCGGGCGGGACTCCGTCGCGAAACGCGTCCCACGCCTCCGGCAGCAGCCGGGCGAGACCGTGGTACAGCCAGTCGACCTCCTCCCAGCGGGTCATCGTCACCCCGACCAGCACGATCTCGGCGACCCGCTGCGGATATCGCTGCGCGTAGGCGAGGATCAGGGTCGATCCCCACGACCCGCCGTACAGCAGCCAGCGGTCGATGCCCAGGTGTTCGCGCAGCCGCTCCATATCGGCGATCAGGTGGTCGGTGGTGTTGGCCGCCAGACCGACGGCGGGGTCCGACGCATGAGGCACGCTCCGGCCGCAGCCGCGCTGATCGAACAGCACGATGCGATACACGTCCGGGTCGAATGTCCGCCGCGATCCGCGAGACCCGCCCGACCCCGGACCGCCGTGCACCACCAGTGCCGGCTTACCGTCCGGGTTTCCGCTTGTCTCCCAATAGATTCGGTTACCCTCCCCGACATCGAGCAGGCCGTTGGCGTAGGGCTCGATCTCCGGAAAACGCTGCAGCACGTCCGTCGGCTCGGATGTCATCCGCCGATCTTCGCCGATCCCGCCCCCGAGCGCCAGCAACGACAGCGGGCCCGGTCTTCGGGACTGGAACGACACTCTGGAGTATCCGAAGGCCCTGCGCGCCGACGCACCGGGCGTCTGGTGGGGTATCGCCCAACTGGCCTTCACCTACGCGCACGCCAATCACGCCCCGCGCGGCGGGACGGCCCTGTGCGCGGGACTGATCGCACAGGCCGCCGCCCAGAGCGCACACGCCGTCCTCGCCGCCCGGGGCGAATGGCCGACCAACGAGAAGGCACTGCTCGCCCGTGCCGGACTCACCGAGATCGACCGGATCGTCGCCGACCTGCGCGCGGACCCCGACGCGCTGGCCCTGGCGGTGGACCGGTCCCGCACCGTCTGCGAAACCGCCGTGCGCCACGCGACCGGAGGGTGCCGGTAGTCCCCGCGAATCGGAGATCCGGCACCTCCGGGGCTCACCGGATCAAGTCGCCGCGGACACCTGCTCGGGCCTGTCCGGGACCCGCCGGCGCTCCAGCCGATACAGGGCGGTCGCCGCGAGGGCGCCGACGACCATGAGCCCGGCCCAGACCGCCCAATCCGCTCCCGCGTCGCGGGCCGCGCCAACCACCGCGCCGGTGGCCAGGTTCCCCGCCAGGATGCCCACGCCGACCACGGTGTTGTAGAACCCGTAGTGCGTCGCCACCAGGCGGCCGTCGGACAGCGAGACCACGGTATCCATCTCGAACGGAAACACCGCAGCGGTGCCGACCGCCAGGACGGCCGACGAAATCAACAGTGCCGCAATCGCTCCCGCGGTACCGAGACGCTGTGGACCGGAGACGAGCAGCAGCGGCAGGAACGCCGCCGCCAGCACCCCCATGCCGACGACCAGACCGCGACCGGTCCCCCACCGCCGACGGAACCACGCGGTGATCCGCAACTGGCCCGCCACGGCGACCACTCCCGACACCACGAATACCGCGGAGGTCACCGCCTGCGCGTGCGCGGGGGCGAGGTGTTCCGCCTGCAGCGGCAGCGCCAGATACACCTGGAACGACAGTACATACGAGCCGATCATGGCGATCGCGAACGCCACGAACCGCCGATTGGACACCACCGAGCGCCAGTCCGCGAGCACCGAGGTGCGCTCGCCGGATTCGGCGGCGCGCCGCTCCGGCAGCGCGAACAGCTGCGCCACCGTCAGCACCGCGAACACCACCGCCGCCACCCCCGCCGCCATGCGGAAGTCCAACGCCAGCAACGCGAGTCCGACCAGCGGGCCCGCCAGGATGCCCGCCTGGTAGAAGATGTTGAACATCGCGAACGCCTCCACGCGGCGTTCGCCCGCGTCGGCGGCCAGATACGCCCGCACCGCCGGATTGAACAGCGCTCCGGCGAAACCGGTTGCCGCGGAGGCGATCAGCAGTCCGGGCAGCGAGGTCGCGAATATCAGCAATCCGAAACCGGCCGTGCGCAACAGACATCCGGCCACGATCAGCGGCTTGTACCCCAGCCGGTCCGCGAGGGTGCCGCCCACCAGGAACATTCCCTGCTGGGAGAAGTTGCGCACCCCCAGTACCAGCCCGACCGCCCAGGCCGCCAGACCCAGTGGGCCCGACAGATATCCGGCCAGATAGGGCATCAGCATGTAGAAACCGAGGTTGATCCCGAACTGGTTGATCATCAGCAGCCGGGCGGCGGGGTCGAAACTGCGGAATTTCGTC
This sequence comes from Nocardia mexicana NBRC 108244, assembly GCF_001613165.1. Taxonomy (GTDB): domain Bacteria; phylum Actinomycetota; class Actinomycetes; order Mycobacteriales; family Mycobacteriaceae; genus Nocardia; species Nocardia mexicana. The sequence continues at coordinate 38,267 of NZ_BDBV01000111.1, read as the reverse complement.
AGCACGTCACCGCACCTCCGTACCGGCGAGTCCGCTCGGGTCGACGACGGTCTCGCAGCGGGTCCACGACCGCGCGACGCGCTCGGCCGGGTGCGCGATGGTGTCCGGCGCGATCGGCGGATCGGCGTCGAGGAGACCGTGTTCGGCGCAGTAGGCGTCGTTGTAGACCGTGTCGAAGTAGCGGTTCGGGCCGTCGGGGAAAACCGCGGCGATCCGGGTGTCGGTGTCGTGCGTCCCCGCGGCCCAGCCCGCGACCAGCGCCACCGCGCCGACGCTCCAGCCGCCGCTGGCGTGGTGGGTCGCGGCCAGGGTACGGGCGGCCCACACCGCCTCGGCCGGTGCGACCCAATGGATTTCGTCGAATGCGCCGTAGTCGACATTGCGCGGGTGGATGCTCGAGCCGAGCCCCCGCATCAGCCGCGGGCCCGCGGGCTGGCCGAAGATCGTCGACGAGACGGTGTCGACGCCGATCAGCTTCAGCCCCGGGTTGAATCGCCGCAGCACGCGCGCCACCCCGGCCGAATGCCCACCGGTACCGACCGCGCAGACCAGCACGTCCACACCGCCCAGCTGTTCGATCAGCTCCAGCGCCAGCGGCGCGTAGCCCTCCACATTGTCGGGATTGCTGTACTGGTCCGGGCACCAGGCGCCCGGCTCCCGCGCGAGCAGTTCGCGCACGCGGTCGCGGCGGGCCTGCTGCCAGCCGCCCGCCGGGTGCGGTTCGGACACCAGATCGACCCGGGCCCCGTACGCCGCCAGCATCCGCGCGACGATCGGCTCCAGACCGGGGTCCGTCACCACCGTGACCGGATGCCCGTAGACCAGGCCCGCCAGCGCGAGGCCCAAACCCAGGGTGCCACTGCTGGATTCGACGATGCGGGCACCGGGCGCGAGCTCACCGCGCTGCTGCGCACGCCGCACCATGTGCAGTGCGGGGCGGTCCTTCATGCCGCCGGGGTTGTATCCCTCCAGCTTGGCCCAGAAGCCCCGCCCGGCCGGGGCCAGCGGCTCCCCGACCCACAGCACCGGGCTATTGCCGACCAGGGTGTGCGGCCGCCGGGCCGCACCGGGCGCCGGGTCGGGCAGCGCGGGAACCTCGGCACTCTTGTCGAGCACAAGTTCGTCCATGACTGTCGCTTTCTGTATCGAATCCGTTCCACGGGAACGGGTTTCGGACGCATGCGGGCAGCGGGCACCGACCGGACGCCATCGTGGCCCCGGCCTGGCGCTGACCGATCAGCGTCGAGCGATACAGAAATGCGTGAGAATGTCGCGGCCTCCCGCGACCGGCAGGCGCGCGGTCGGGGGACCGCGCGGGCGTTCCATCGACGGCAGCGACACGTCCGCGGGCACGGGAACGGCCGCGACGAGCGCCGTGATCAGCCGCGGCGGCGCGACGATGCCGTGGTCGCCGGGCAGCATCGAATCCGGCACGCAGTGACCGAAATGCGTCGGGCAGCCCATGTCGACGGGGTGACGGACGCAGTGGCCCAGGATCGGAGTGCCCTCGACGGGCGCGGCCAGCTGCGGGGCGGGAGTCGGCGGGTGGTTGTGCGGGGAGGCGAGCGACTCCGCGCAGTTCAGCAGCGGCACGACGATGGCGATCGCCGCGACCAGGATCAGCAGCGGGGCGGCGAACCGCCGCCGGACGGCGTTCACCCGGGCCTCACGGCCGAACCGAGAAGGTCGAATCGCACAGCGCGCCACAGCGGGTGGAAGCGCGTCCGACCCATGGAGGGACCTCCCGTCCTCGTCGCCGCTGTACCGCGAGTGCCGTCGATTGCCCTGTTCGACCGCCCACGATACGCGGCCGTCATCCCCGCGCAACATGCGCAGACCCCAGCGGTGGCGAGTGTGACCGACGGCACGGCCGCGGCATCGGGAACCGTCATCAGTCGACCTCCTCACCGGAATGGGTTGCCGCCTACCATACCCCCCTAGTGTATTCAGTCAAGATCGTCTTCCGCGGCGCGGGAAGGCCGGGCGTCACATCGGGTAGAGGCTGTGCTTGCGGGGGTTGGGCGGAACGGTCGCCTCCTTCTCGCGCAGCAGGCGCAGGGCGTGACGGATTTCCAGGCGGGTGCGCGCCGGTTCGATCACCGCGTCGACGTAGCCGCGCTCGGCCGCGATCCACGGGGTGGCGACCGTGGTGTTGTACTGGTCGATCATGTACTCGCGCATAGCGTTTCGCTGCTCCGCGGGAACCTGCTGCAGCTGCCGCCTGCCGACGATGTCGACCGCGCTCTCGGCGCCGATCACCGCGATCCGGGCGGTCGGCCAGGCCAGGCTGATGTCGGCGCCGAGCTGCTTGCACGCCATGAAACCGTATGCGCCGCCGTAGGATTTGCGCACCACCAGGTTTACGATCGGCACCGTCGCCTCGATGATCGCGCGGAATACCCGGCCGCCGCGGACGATGACCCCGTTGCGCTCCTCCTCGACGCCCGGCAGTACGCCCGGCGTATCCACGACGAAGACCAGTGGGAGCCCGAAGGCGTTGCACAGCCGGATGAAATGCGTTGCCTTGTCCGAACATCGGGCGTCGACGGCGCCGCCCAGCACCAGCGGCTGATTGGCCACCACGCCGACGGGATGCCCGTCGACCCGGGTGAATCCGGTGATCAGGTTCGGTGCGGTGGCGGCGCGGATCTCCAGGAAATCGCCGTCGTCGAAGATCCGCAACAGGATGTCGTGCATGTCGTAACCGGCCCGATCGGAGTCCGGGATGATCGAGTTCAGCTCGAGGTCCGAGGCGGTGAGCTCCGGCTCGAGTCCCGGATTCACGATCGGTGGATGCTCCCGGCAGCTCGACGGCAGGAAGCTCAAATACCTACGGGCCCAATCGAATGCCTCGCGCTCGGTGACCGTCACGTGGTGGATGGTGCCGTTGGCGGCCTGACTGTAGGCGCCGCCGAGTTCCTCCATCGACACTTCCTCGCCCGTGACCGCCTTGATCACCTCGGGGCCGGTGACGAACATGTAGGAGGTCTCGGTCGCGACGAGCACGTCGGTATTCACCGGCCCGTACACCGAACCGGCCGCGCACTTGCCGAGCATGATCGACACCTGCGGGACGAAGCCGGACAGCCGTTCCTGGTTGCGGCTCATATGCCCGAACCACGCCATCGAGGTCACCGCGTCCTGGATCCGGGCGCCGCCGGAATCGTTGATCGACACGACCGGGCAGGCCTTCTCGAAGGCGAACCGCAGCGCGTGGGCAACCTTGCGCCCGAACATCTCTCCGACCGAGCCGCCGAATACCGTTTGGTCGTGGGCGATCACGACCACCGGCCGCCCGTCGATCAGGCCGCGGCCGGTGACCACCCCGTCGCCGTACATCGCATCCGAGGTAGCGGGGCGGCGCACCAGCGCGCCCATCTCGACGAACGTCCCGGGATCGAGCAGCGTGCGGACACGCTCACGGGCGCTGGGGATTCCCTTCTTCTTCCGCTTGTCGACCCCCGACTCCCCCGCGGGTTCCGCGGCGATCTCCAGAACGTCCCGCAGCTCCTGCAACTTCTCCCGTGTACCGGTCATCGTCGACTACCCCTTCACCTCGCATGCCTGCGGGGACGATAGGAGCAGCGGGATGGCGGCAGCGTATACCCAGCGACCTTCTGGACACCTCACAGCGCCGGCGGCCATCGCATTGGCCACCTGCATCACGGACCGAACTTCAGACGTTCGGATAGGCCATCTCCGCCCGGGCCTGCCGCAGCGCCCGCGCCCACCAGGACAATTCGTCCAGCAGCACATCCGCGGCACGATTCACGCCGTCCGCGTCCTTCGGCCGCCCGGCATCATCGAACCGCTCCCAGAACTGGGCGAAGCCGACCGTCTCGCGCACGGTCACCGCGCGCAGCTCGGCGAACACCGGCCGCAGCTGTTCCACCGCGCGCAGCCCACCCGACACACCGCCGTAGCTCACGAAACCCACCGCCTTGGCCCGCCACTCCGGATTGACCGAATCGATCGCCAGTTTCAACGCGGCCGGATAACCGCGGTTGTATTCCGGCGTGACGACGACGAAAGCGTCTGCGGCGCCGACCCGTTCGGCCCACACCCGCACCTCCGGCGAGGTGTAGTCGCCGTACGGAACCGGCTTGTCCTGCTGCGTGAGCGGCAACCGAACCTCCGCGAGGTCGACCACATCCAGCTCGATATCCCCCCGCGCCTCGATCCGCTCCCGCATCCACGAGGCCACCACGGGCCCGAACCTCCCCTCCCGCACACTCCCGCAAATCAACGCGACCCGAACCGGCTTCGCATCCATGAACTACCTCCTGCATCGACTGTCGACACCGAAGGTAAAACCACAACCAAAGTTGAGGTCAACCGTCCGGCCGAACCATTGGTCTGACCACTTGACCTCATACCAATTGCGGCCTACGGTCGGGGTATGGCTTTGCAGCGGATCGATCGGCGGACGGTGCCCGATACGGTGTTCGAACAGCTGGTGGACGAGGTGTTGGACGGCGAGCTCGCACCCGGTGCGGCGCTGCCCGCCGAGCGGCAACTGGCGGAGGCGCTGGGGGTGTCGCGGCCTACCGTGCGCGAGGCGCTGCAGCGGCTGGCGCACAGCGGGCTGGTCGAGGTGCGCCAGGGTGGTGCGACCACGGTTCGCGACTTCCGCCGCTCCGCGGGGCTGGACCTGCTGCCGCGGCTACTGGTGCGCAAGGGCGAACTCGACCACGGCGTGATCCGCAGTGTGCTCGAGACCCGGCTGACCATCGGCCGGGAGGTGGCCGGGCTGGCGGCCGAGCGCGCCGGGGCGGGCATCGCGGACGGCCTCGGCGATGCCGTGGAATCCCTTGCCGCCCAGAAAGAGCCGGTCGCCCAGCAACTGGAGGCGCTGGGTTTCTGGGACCACCTGGTGGATGCCGCCGACTCGATCGTGTTCCGCCTGCTGTTCAACAACCTGCGCGCCGTCTACGAGCCCGCCGTCGTCGCGCTGGCCGGGGTGATGGCCGCCGAGGTCGGGCAGATCGATCGCTACCGAGCCCTCGCCGATGCCGTCGTCGCGGGTGACGGTCCGGCCGCGCGCCGCGCCGCCGAGGACCTGTTGACCTTGGCGGCAACGGAATTCGACACCATGATGCGCCGCATCGAGGAGGACCGGAAATGACCGAGCAATCCCAGGACATCCGAGATCGGCAGCGCCGCAGACAGGTATCGCTGCGCGACGCGTTCGCGGTCTTCGTGCGCAAGCCGTCGCCCTGGATCATCGCCGGCCTGCTGGCCGCGGCGCTCGCGGGCCGCTTCGCGACCGGCGACTGGCAGCCGACCGACGCGCTGGTCCCGGTCGTCATGCTGGCGCTGTTTCCGCTCGCCGAGTGGGTGATTCACGTGTGCGTGCTGCACTGGCGGCCACGCACGATCGGCCGGGTGACATTCGATTCGCTGCTCGCCCGCAAACACCGCGAGCATCACGCCGATCCGCGCATCGCCGACCTGGTGTTCATCCCGTGGCAGACGTTCCTGTGGCTGCTGCCGGTGCTGGTCGCCATTGCGGCACTGGCCTTCCCGCGGATCGGGCTGGGCCTGACCTTCCTGGTCGTGATCGGGGCGCTCGGCCTCGCCTACGAGTGGACCCACCACCTGATCCACACCGACTACAAACCGCGCACCCGAATCTTCAAGGCCGTCTGGCGCAATCACCGCCTGCACCATTTCAAGAACGAGCACTACTGGTTCACCGTCACCAGCTCCGGTACCGCCGACCGGCTGCTGGGCACGTATCCGGATCCGGCCGCGATCACCAACTCCCCCACCGTCAAATCGCTGCACGCCCGCGGGGCCGTGGGCTAGCACCCCACGACTCAGTGGTGACCGACGCCGAATCGGCGCCATTCGACGTCGAGCTGCCGGGCGCTGCGCTGTTGAAACACGAAACAGACTGCCGCGCAGGTGAACCCGCAGAGCACGGCGGTGCCGACCGCGATGGCGAACCCGGCGGCGATGCCGCCGACCGCGGCCGTTCCCGGCGGTGCGGGCGGCTGGGTCGGCGTGTGCCCGGCGTCGAGCCACACGGTCGTTTCCCGTCCGGGAGTGACGCTCCCGGTCACCGGAACCGCCGCCGTTCCGGTGCGGCCGTCGTATATCCACCGCACCGGGACCCGCGAATCACCCTCGCGCGCACCCTCTTCCGTGGATCCGGTGACAGTCGCGACGACCGGGGTCTTCGAGGCTTCGTCGGCGCGGATCCGCTCCGCCTGCCCGGTGTAGGTGGCGGTGCCGATCGCACCCGCGACGGGCACCGTCACCAGGCACAGCAGCACCGCGGCGATCCGGACCGCGGCCAGGACCCGATCCGACGGCCGCATCAGCGGATTGGCACTCCACGGCGCGGAACGCAGAATTCTGACTCCGATCGAGGGATATTCCGCCACCTCGATCACCTCTCTCGTCACTCGCTCCGGTCGCGATCACCGAACACACGTCGTCGTGACCCAGCGGTGCCGACGAACCGGCGCACCCGGAACGTTCACCTACCCCTATGTCGTCCGCGGCGCGTTCGGCGCTACCGGCATCCCCGCACAAATCCGTCGGAGAGTCGTCGGCTTCCGCCGTGCATCGCGCGTACCCGGCAGGAGGCGCCGCAAACACCTAGCATGCGGCCCATGGGTAAAGGACCGCGCCTGGGTTTGCTGTATCCCACCGCGAATTCGGGTGAGGACGATTTCGCGGCCCTCGCCGAGCGGCTGCGGCCCGCCCTCGACGTCGAAATCATCTACGTCCCGTGGCCGGACGACGTCGACGATCTGGCCACCCTGAATATCGAGCAGGTCACCGATGCACTGCGCCGGCTCGGTTCGGCGGCCCACCTGGAGCGGGCGCTGCCCGATGCCGTCGCCGGACGCGGCGTCGACGCGGTGGCCTTCGCGGTCACCAGCTCCAGCTTCCTGGACGGAACCGCCGGTGTCGCACGGCAATTGGAGGTGATCCGGCACGTGACCGGACTCCCGGCCACGAGCACCACGGCGGCATACCAGCAGGCGATCGGCCATCTGGCGCTGCGCAGGGTGAGCCTGGCGTCGGTGTACCACCCCGAAGTGTCCGACCATTTCATCGATCGGGTGCGAGAGGCCGGGGCCGAGGTGGTACATCGCGTCGACGCCTCCGCGCGCTCCGATCGCCAGCTGGCCGCGTGGCCGCCGGAGCGCATAGTCGACCTGGTGACAAGGGCGGCCCATCCCCGGGCCCAGGCGATCCTGCTCCCCGAGACCGCCCTGCATGCCGACGGACTCACCGACGACCTCGAACATGCCGCCGGGTGCCCGGTACTCACCGCGACCCAGGTGACCCTGTGGGCCGCGGCCCGCATGCTGGACGTGCCCGCCGGGGCCGACGCCGCGGGTCCGCTGTTCTCCTACTGACCGCGGCCAGGCCCGGCGTGACGATTCCGGTCACCGGACCCCGGTGAGCTTGTCCGGATTGGTGATCGAGTAGATCCCGGTGACGCGGTCGCCGGCGGGGGCGAGATCCACGACGAGCACCGCGAGCAGGCTCTCACCGGAGAAGACGAGCGCGTAGGCGTCGGCGGACGCGCGGCCGTACCGAACCTGGATCCCGGCGGGCAGCGCCGCGGCAATCGACATGAACAGATCGGCGACCCGGTCGCGACCCTGGATCGGCCGGAGGCTGGCGGCGGGCCCCTTCCCGCCACCGTCGGTCCACACCGTGACTTCCGGTGCCAGCACCTCCAGCAGGGCCCGGAGGTCACCGCCGACCGCGGCGGCGACGAATCGTTCGGTGACCTCGGCGCGGGTTTCCGGCGCGGCGCGGTGACGAGGGCGGCCGGAGTGGACGCGGGTGCGCGCCCGGGAGGCGAGCTGGCGCACCGCCGCCGGGGAGCGGTCCAGCATGGCCGCGATCTCCGGATGACCGAAACCGAACACGTCGTGCAGGACGAATACGGCCCGCTCCAGCGGCGACAGCGTTTCCAGCACGACCAGCATCGCCATCGACAGCGATTCCGCGCGTTCGACCGCGCCGGCGGTGTCGTCGCTCGTCGCCAGCAGCGGCTCCGGCAGCCAGCAACCGACATATGTCTCGCGGCGGCGGTTCATGTCGACGCGTCGGGCCAGTGCCTGATTCACCGTGGTCCGCGTCAGATAGGCGCGCACATTCTCGACCGATTCGGCATCGGGTGCGCGGTGCCGGGCGGCCCAGCCCAGCCACACCTCCTGCAGCACGTCCTCGGTGTCGCTGACGCTGCCGAGCATGTTGTACGCCACCGCGAACAGGAGTTCGCGATGGTCGAGAAACTGTTCGGTGACCGTATCGCCTGCAGATCCTGTCGAAGTCATGGTGTACCTCCTCGCTGATTGCACCCGCAGAGATGCACCACGCCTCGAGTGTGACATATGCGCCACAAAATGTGAGCTGTCCCACAGCCGTGGCCCACGGTGTCACAGCAGCACCTCGACCCGCCTCTGTGGTCCCGAAAGTCACGGCAATGGAGGAGATTCCGATGAGCAGCCCGATCGACCGCCGCCGCTTCCTCGGCACCACGATCACCGCGGCCGGTGTCCTGGCCGCCGCCGGGTGCGGCGCCCTCGGGGACGCGGCGCCCGCGCAACCGAAGCACCGCACCCTCATTCGCGGAGCCCGGATCTTCGACGGTGAACGAATCCGGCCCGCCACACCGGTCATGATCGTCGGCGACACGATCGCCGACGACGACGGCGGCCCTGCCGACACCGTGATCGACGGGGCCGGAAAGACGTTGCTACCCGGCCTGATCGACGCCCACACCCATGTGTTCGACGGCAGCCTGCGGCAGGCGTTGACCCATGGCGTCACCACCGAACTGGATATGTTCTGCCTGCCGACCGTCCTTCCCGAACAGCGCCGTCTTGCCGCGACGCGCGACGACGTGGCCGATATCCGCAGCGCCGCAACGCTGGCGACGGCACCGGGGGGCCATCCCACTCAGCTGATCTCCGCGCTGGCCGGTGCGGGAGTTCCCGGGGTCACCGCGGAGACCACGATCGACACCATCGATTCCCCCGCCGGCGCACGGGCTTTCGTCGCCGCGCGGATCGCCGAGGGCGCGGACTATCTCAAGATCGTCGTCGACGACGGCGCCGTGCACCGGGCCCGGTTCCCGGTACCGGATACCGACACGCTCACCGCCCTCTCCGACGCCGCGCACGAGGCCGGTCTGCTGGTGATCGCCCACGCCGTCACCGCCCGGGAGGCGGAGACCGCCCTCGCGGTGGGGGCGGACGGGCTCGCGCACGTGTGGTCGGACCTGTGCCCCGGTGATCCGGCGTCGCGGCGCCTGGCCGAAAGGGTCCGCGCATCCGGCGTCTTCGTCGTGACCACACTCGCCTACTTCGAGACGATCACCCAGCAGCGCGAACCCGTAACCGGTTGCGCCGCACCGGGACACGAGGACAATGCGATGGATGCGGCCCGGTCCCTGCGCGAAGCGGGTGTCCCGCTGCTGGCCGGAACCGACGCCACCCCGTTCGCTCCCGCCCATGGCGCGGCCATGCACCGGGAACTGGTGTTGCTCCGGGAGGCAGGACTCGACCCCGAGGCCGCCCTCGCCGCCGCTACCAGCGTCCCCGCACGCCACTTCGGCCTCGCCGACCGTGGCCGAATCGCCCCGGGCCTCCGGGCCGACCTGTTACTGATCGACGGCGACCCGATCCGGGACATCACTGCCACCGAACGCATCTCCGAGATCTGGCGGCGCGGCGTACGTCTCGCCCGCTGACGGTGCGCAGGGCAGCCTCTCCGCTGGCGGCAGACCGCCGCCGGACATCGAGCGGGATCTCCCCCGCCACCTTCATCGACGACGCTCCCGTCGTGGACGGCAATCTCGTCTCCGTCCGCGACTGGTCGGAGCACCCGCAGCTGGTCGAGGCGTTCATCGGACTGCTACTCCGGACCGCTCCGGTCAGCTGATCCATATCGCCTAGGGGCGGGCCGCCGAGACAGCGATCGACGCGCCCGGGTGTTCGTTCTTCTCGACGACATCGGCCAGCACCCGGCCGACGGTGGCGCGCGGGACGTGCCAGCCGCCGACCTCTCCCGTGGGTGATACCAATGCGGGGACGGGCATCTCGTCGTTGAGGTGCACCGGCTGCACGATGGTCCACTCGAGCTCGCTGTCGCGGACGATGTTCTCCTGACGATCGTGGTCGGCGACCTGGTTGCCGATGAGCAAGGGGTAGAAGATCTTGTCGCTCAGGCGAAGTCGTCCCGCGGTCGGGCCGATTCCGTAGACGCTCTGAACCACCAGTCGGCGCACTCCGTGCCGCCGCATGGCCGCAACGGCCGTGGCCGTGCCGCGGGAACGGATGTCGAGGTGGGTGTGGGCGGGTCCGCGAAGCCGCACGCGCAGTGGGCTTTCGGTGATACCGAGCGCGATGACGACGGCGTCATTACCGGCGACGACCCTGTCGACGGCTGCGGGATCGGTGGCATCACCGTTGACGGCGTGCAGTGCGGACGAGTTACCCCGGCCCAGAAGAGCTTCCGCGTGGCGGGAGAAGGCGGTCACATCGTGGCCGCGCGTGAGGAGTTCGGTGACGACGGCGGCGCCGGTGCCACCCGTAGCGCCGAGGACCAGGACCTTCATAGGGATTTTCCTTCGGGGAGAGGTGAACTGATTCCTCAACGCTATGAGGGGCTGACGGGATGATCCATGCCGATTAGTCTCGGAACCGTGCTCGATCGTCCAGTCCCCGTGGACCCGCTGGTGTCGCGGGATCCACTGGGTGCGGCGCTGTTCCCGGTCCGCATGCGGGGCGTGTTCTACTCGCACACGGTGGCCGGTGCACCCTGGGCGCTGGAGATCCCTGCCTTCCCGGACTGCCTGGCCTTCCATGTCGTCACCGACGGCGGCTGCTGGCTGGACGTCGACCCCGAGACCCGGGTCTTCCTGCGAGCCGAGGACATGGCGCTGGTTCCGCACGGGCGCGGCCACTGGTTGCGCAGCGAACCCGGGGCGTTCGCCACCGGGCGGGTGGACGAGTTGCCGCAACAGCTGTTCGGCGACCGCTATTCGATTCTGCGGTGCGGCGGCGACGGCCCTCGCACCGTAATGATCTGCGGCGTAGTGGGTTTCGAGCAGCCGTCGGTCGGCCGCCTGCTCGACGTGCTGCCGCCCGTGCTGTATCGACCGGGCGGCCGGGACGAGTCGCCGGTCCGCGATGTGCTCCGTCTGATGGCGGCCGAACTGCGGGAAATGCGCCCCGGCGGCGAGGCCGTGACGGTGCGGCTGGCGGATGTCCTCGTCATCGAGGCGATCCGCGCCTGGCTGGCGGAAGCACCCGTCGCCCGCACCGGCTGGCTCGGGGCACTGCGTGATCCGCAGCTGGGCCGGGCGGTCAGCGCCATCCACCACCGGCCGGGCGAACCGTGGACCGTCGCGGCGCTGGCGCGCGAGGCCGCCATGTCCCGCGCGGCCTTCGCGGCACGCTTCACCGAACTCGTCGGCGAACCCGCCATGCGCTATGTCGCCCGATGCCGAATGGAAACGGCGCGAACGCAACTCATCCGCGGCGATACGGTGGCGGCGGTCGCGGCGAGCATGGGCTACCAGTCCGAGGCCGCCTTCAGCCGGGCCTTCACCCGGGTAACGGGCGACGCTCCCGGCAGCGTCCGCCGCGCGGGCATTCGACCCTGACCTGTTTGTTCACATGCCCTTGCCCCGGCGCGCTATCGACTCATCGCCGCTTCCTGGATCAGCGGGTCCGGCAGTGCTTCGGCGTGCACGATGTGCAGGGTGCTGACGGCGCGGGTGAGGGCGACGTAGAGGCGTTGCAGGCCACGGTCTTCCGCCCGCGCGATGCGACCCGGTTCGGCGACTATCACGGTGTCGAACTCCAGACCCTTGGCCAGGGTCACCGGAATCAGCGCGAGTCGGGCGGCGTCGATGCCGGTCCCGTCTGTGCCGAGAACCGTGTAGTCCAAGCCACTTTCGGAAAGGGCCCGACGCAGAGCCTGGATATCCCCGTCCGCGGCGATGAGTCCGACCGATCCTTCCTGCGCCAACGCGATGGCACAGGTTCGAGCGACCGTCTCGGCCATGGCATCGGCCGATGCCCGGGTGATACGAAGAGAGTCGGTGGAGTGCCGGAACGAGACCGGGCCACGCAGTGCCGGGGCGATGTGCGGCAGCAGGCGGGCGGCGTAGTCGATGACCTGGGCCGGCACCCGGTAGCCGCGGGTCAGCTCCTCGATCTGCCCGGTCGGCCGGTCGAGATGGGTGAGCACGGCCGCCCAGTCCGTGGCCGCCGAGGGACCGGTGGCCTGGGCCAGATCACCGAGGACGGTGCAGGACCCGGTCGCGCGGCGCGAGATCGCCCGCAGCTGCATCGGACTCAGGTCCTGAGCCTCGTCGATCACGATGTGGCCGAGTTTGGCCGGGCGCTCGATCGCCGACTCGGCCTCGTCGAGCAGCGCCAGATCGGCGCCGGCCCAAGTCATTTCCTTGATGCTCCGGGGGCGCGGCGTGCGCAGCACGGCATGCTGCTCCGCGGCGGACAGGATGCCGTCCGCGGCCCGAGCGAGCTGGCCGGGATCGGTGAGGAGATCGAAAACCACGCGCTCCGAACCGATCTCGGGCCACATCCGGTGGACGGCACGCACAATGGCCCGGTTCCGTCGGAGCTGCCGCGGCGTGGCTGCCGTGGTCGGATACCCGGCCCGCTCCATCTGGCGCAGCACGAGATTGCCGAGGCGCTGGGCGAGCAGTTCGATGCCGATGCCGTAGTCGGTCCCGCGCTCGCGCACCTCCTCGAGTTCCTCGGCGATCTCGTCCGGATACACGTGCCAGGTGCGTTGCTGATGCCTGACCCGAATCGCCTCCTCGAACGGCCGGATCCGGGACCACAGGGCACGGCGGATGACGCGAGCCATCCGCGCATCGCCCTTGATCCGCTCCGCCGTCGCATCGTCGGCGTGGGCGACGGTGATGCCCGAGCCGGTCAGCTCGTCGACGGTGGTTTGCAGGACCTCTACCTCGCCGAGGGCGGGCAGGACGTTGCGGACATAGGAGAGGAAGGCCCGATTGGGACCGATGACGGCGACCCCGCCCTCCCGCTGCAACCGGTCCCGCTCGGTGAACAGCAGATACGCCAGGCGATGCAGGCCCACCGCGGTCTTTCCGGTGCCCGGCGCACCCTGGATACACAGCGTGCGCGACAGCGGAGCCCGCACCAGACGCATCTGCTCGGGCTGGATCGTCGCCACGATGTCACGCATCGGGCCCTTGCGCGGCCGTTCGATCTCGACGGCCAGCAGATCGCTGTCCTCCGCCCGCGCGAGACCGGGGTCGAGCGGTTCGTCCTCGAACGCGGTCAGCTCCCCGTCGCCGTGGTCGAACCCGTAGCGGCGGCGGACCCGCACCCGCATCGGATCCTGCCGATCGGCCTCGTAGAAGGCCCGCGACAGCGGCGCTCGCCAGTCGACGACCATGAGCTCACCCGCCGTGTCGGTGACACCGCGGCGCCCGACGTAGACGCGGTCACTGTCGGGCGCCGCCGACGGCGAGCCGAGTTCGCGGACGTCGTCGTAGACCGTGCCCGGCGGATAGTCCAGCCGTCCGAAGAACAGCGGCACGTCCTCCAGATCGGACATCGACTCGATCTGCCTCCGGTGGAACTGCCGGGCCGCGAAGTTCTGGAACTTGTCGAAGACGTCACCCTCACCCACACCCGTGGCCAGGGCCGTGACGGCCTCTTCGCGCATGCGCGTGAGCTCCGCGCGGCAACTGCCCAGGTAGTCGCGTTCGACGCGAATCTCGGGCGCGACATGGTCGTGATCAGCGTGGCGCATGGTCGTGGCAACCCCCACCTCGAAGAGCCGAAAAATCTAACTCGGTAAACTATAAGACCTAGTTAATTTGTTGACCAAATCATGGTCGGCTAGTCTGGATCCATGGAGGCACTGCGCGAACGCAAGAAGCGCCGCACCCGGGAAGCGATCCTGGAGGCGGCATTCGCCCTGTTCGAGGAATCGGGTTTCGACGGCGCCTCGGTCGCGGAGATCGCCGCGGCCGCCGAGATATCCAAGCCCACCCTGTTCGCGTACTTCCCGACCAAGGAAGACCTGGTACTGCACCGGTTTTCTACCGACGGCCGATGGCCCGCGCAGATCGTCCGGGCACGACCGGAGGGTGTGTCCGCGCTGCGCGCCCTGCGCGAGAGCTATCTCGAGCGGCTCGCGCAGCGCGACCCCCTGGTGGGCCTCAACGACACGCCGACGGCGGTCACGTTCCAGAACCTGCTGTACTCGACGCCCACCCTCGTCGCCCGGATGACCGCCTACATGCTCGACCAGGAACGAGAGCTCGCCGAGGCGTTCCGCGAGTCGGGCCGGCCGAGCGACGAGTTCACAGCACACCTGGTGGCCGCGCAGGTCTTCGGCGCGCAGCGCATTCTCTCCGACCACAACGCCGCGGCGATACGCTCCGGCCGCAGCGCCGACGACGTCTATCCGACCGCCCGCACCCGCGCGGAGGCGGCCTTCGACCTACTGGAGAACGGCTTGGCGGCAACGCATTCCGCGTAGCGCGCCCCGCTCTACCGGACTGTCAGGTCTCGATGTCTTCCGCCCTGCGGGTCCTCGATGAATCCGTGACAACCGCAGCGCAGGTCGTGCGCGCAGAATGTCCAGGTGCCACTGTCGTAGCCGAAGCGGCCGTCCGCCCGCCCGCGACAGTCTCCGTTGACCGGATCGTGCGTGTAGTACATATGCCCGCAGAGCGCACACCGTTCGTGGAGTACGTGTCTCGAGGACACCACCATCCACACGATGTACGAGCACGCTGCGGCGACCACGGCAATCTCCAGCAGATGCGACGAATACATTTGTAGCCCTCACCTCATCGGGGCGCATGACACGGCATATGCGCCTCCTGCATTCAGAGTGACCCATCGAACACCGGGCAGGACTGTCCGATTCGCACAACTTGACGATGTAGCATTGTCGGCGTCACACAGCGCTCGCGACCGGGCGTCGAATCGTCGGGAGTTGCGGCCGGATACCCATGGTGAAGTTGGATCGCCTGATCAACATCCTGAGCAGGCACGGCACCCGGCTGTACGGAGCGGCGGCGACCCGGGACATCGAGCTGTACAGCGTGACGGTGCACGACCCGATCCGCCCGCATTCGTCCGTCGGCGATGTCTTCCTCGCCGTGGGGATCGCGGATCTGGCACAGGCCTTCGCGCTCGCGGCGGAGACCCGGGCCACAGTCGTCATCGCCCGCACCACCGAGCGGCCGACCCGGGAGCTGCTCGATCAGCTGGAGGCCGCCGGGACCGCGCTACTGCTCAGCGATCCGGCGGTGTCGTGGAGCCAGATCGCGTCGGTCGTCTACGGATTGGTGCTCGAGGGCCGCGAGACCGAATCGGGCCGGGGCCCCAGCGATCTGTTCGCCCTGGCCGATACCATCGCGGCCGCGCTCGACGCCCCGGTGACGATCCAGGACGAGTTGTTCCGGGTCATGGCGTATTCGAGCACACCGCGAGATATGGATCCGGTCCGGCTGGACACCATTCTCGGGCGGCGCACACCGGATCACGTGCGCGCGCTGCTCGAACAGCAGGGCGTCTTCGAGCACCTCGCCCGCAGCGATACGCCGATCCACGTCGGGCCGGCCCCGGAACACGGCCTGCGCGGACGGACGGTCGTGGCCGTGCGGGCTGGGCGCGAGCTGCTGGGTTCGCTGTGGATCTCGTGCGACGAGGCCCCGGACCACACCCGCGGCCGGATCCTGAAGGACGGCGCCCACACGGTGGCGCTGCATCTGCTGCGCTCGCGCGTGAGCGCCGATCTGGAGCGGCAGGTCGAATCGGAACTGGCAATCCAGTTGATCGAGGGCAGCCCGGACGCCGAGGCCGCCGTCGGGAAGCTGGGCCTCCCCGCCGAACATCTGCGCGTGATCGCGTTGCAGGCGCACACCGAACTGGAACGGCATGCGGGAATTCTGCTGGCGTTCGAACGGGCCACCACCGGATTCGGGTGGTCCCGCATCGGCCGCAGCACGTTGTTCGGCAATACCGTCTATACGGTGCTGCCCGCGGGTGACCCCGAACCGGCGCTGCGCTGGGTGCGCGATCTCGCCGCCGGACTGCCCTCGCACATCCGGGTAGTCGCCGGTATCGGCGGGGTCGCCACCGTGCGGGAGGTACCGGCCAGCCGCCAGGAGGCCGACGAGTGCATGGCGCTGCACACGAGCTCCTCGGACGAGGTGGCGGTGTGTTACGACGACGCCTGGGACCGTGTGCTGATCCAGCGTTTGCAGTCGGTGGCGTCCAGCGGCCGCCTGCCGTCACGAGGTCCCGTGGCGCAGTTGGCTGTTCACGACGATCGCCACGACACCGATTACCTCCCGACCTTGAAGGCCTGGCTGGAGGCGCACGGTGATTCGGCGGTGGCCGCCGCGACGCTCGACATCCATCCCAACACCGTCCGCAACCGCATCAAGCAGATGCGCCGGATCGCCGACCTGGCGCTGGACGATCCGCACAAACGAACCGCGATGCTGGTCGCGTTGTCCGTGCGCGTGCCCGACGACCAGGCGGGACGGGCGTAGCCCGCCGTCAGGACAGTTTCAGGCTGCGCCCGATGATCTCCTTCATGATCTCGGTGGTGCCGCCGTAGATGCTCTGCACGCGAGCGTCGGTGTAGGCCTTGGCGATCGGGTATTCGCGCATGTAGCCGTATCCGCCGTGCAGCTGCAGGCACTTGCTGATGAGTTCGATCTGCTCCTCGGTGCTCCACCACTTGGCCATGGCGGCCTCTTCGACGGTCAGCTTCTCCTGGTTGAGCAGTTCGATGCAGCGGTCCACGAAGACCCGCACGGCGGTCGTCTTGGTGGCCAGTTCCGCCAGCACGAAGCGCGTGTTCTGCTGCGCGCCGATGGGCTTGCCGAAGGCCTTGCGGTCGCGCACGTACTGGCAGGTGAGGTCGAGGCAGCCCTCCATGGCGGCGGCGGCCATCACGGCGATCGACAGCCGCTCCTGGGGCAGGTTCTGCATCAGGTGCACGAAGCCCTGGCCCTCGGTGCCGAGCAGGTTCTTGCCCGGGACCCGGACGTCGGTGAAGCTGAGCTCGGCGGTGTCCTGCGCCTTCAGGCCGATCTTGTCGAGGTTGCGGCCGCGCTCGAAACCGGGCATGCCGCGCTCGACCACGAGCAGCGAGAAGCCCATCGCGCCCTTCTCGGGATCGGTCTGGGCGACCACGATGACAATGTCGGAGTTGATGCCGTTGGTGATGAAGGTCTTGGCGCCGTTGAGGATCCAGTCGTCGCCGTCGCGCACCGCGCGGGTCTTGATGCCCTGCAGATCCGAGCCGGTGCCGGGTTCGGTCATCGCGATCGCGGTGATGATCTCACCGGTGCAGAAGCCGGGCAGCCACCGCTGCTTCTGCTCGTCGTTGGCCAGCTCCAGCAGATAGGGGGCGATCACGTCGTTGTGCAGCGGGAAGCCCAGTCCCGAGTACTGGCCGCGGGTGGTCTCCTCGGTGATGACCGAGTTGTAGCGGAAGTCCTTCACACCGCCGCCGCCGAACTCCTCCGGCACCGCCATGCCGAGGAACCCCTGCTTGCCGGCCTCCAGCCAGACCTCGCGGTCGACGAGGCCCTGCTCCTCCCACTTCGCGTGGTTGGGCGCCACGTACTGCTCGAGAAACTTCCGGTACGACTCCCGGAACAGATCGTGTTCGGGTTCGAAAAGAGTGCGCTCCACGCCAACCTCCTACGGTGACCACATCGGCCTCGTCGCCTGTCCCCCATACGGTACCCGGAAGTCGAATCGCCGTTCACTTCGAACCCCGTAAAACGGGTCCGAACTGCGCTACCTGCGGGAAGGTCGACGGCGTTGGCGACCTGAACCCCGGTAAACCTGGCTACAGTCCCAGCGCCCTGCGCGCCCGGCCCAGCAGGGTGCGCCCGCGGTCGCGGTCACGCTCGGCGAACAGGAATGTCAGCTCCTCCTCGAGCGCCTTGCGCACCACCGCCTGCAGTTCCTCCGCGGCCTCGTCGAGATCGGTGGCATCGGCCCACGGCGCGGTCTCGATGGGGGTTCCGGCGGAGTAGTAGAACCGCTCCGGCTTCGGAATCCACGTCGGGCCGAGGCCGGTCACCAGCGGCGGGGTGAGGTTCGGCTTCAACCCGATCGCCTTCACCAGCGAGCGCAACGGCCGCATCGCCACGTCCTGGCCGTCGAAGACGATATCGAAGGCGTCGTCGGCGCCGACCATGCCGATCGGCACGATGGGCGCCCCGGTTTCGATCGCCATCCGCGCGAAACCGGTGCGGCCCTCCCACTTCAGCACGTACTTCTCACCCTTGCGGCGCACCGCTTCCCGACCGCCGCCCGGGAACACCAGCACCATCTCGCCCTGTTCGAGCAGCGCGCGGCAGTTTGCGCGGCTGCCGCGGACACACCCGATGCGGTGCAGCGCGTGCCGCACTCCTGGGACGGTGATGAGGACGTTCTCGGCCAGCCCACGGATGAGGCGGCCACGGCTGTGCGCGATCTCCGGCCACAGCAGCGGGGTGTCGATACCCATGAAATTGTGGTTGCCCACCAGTAGCACCGGACCGTCGGCGGGGATGTTGCCGAATCCGTGGAACACCGGGCTCGTCCACGCCCGCAGCGGCGCCGTCAGCGCATCGAAGGCACGAATATCACTGTCGTGCAACGACATTCGTAGCGGCGCCCCATCCGATAGCGAGGCACCGTCCCGATCCGCCGAGACGGAATGATCTCCAGACAAAAGAACCCTCCCTGCAACTTGTTCTCGATTTGTGAATCGTAACGAAAACAGCTGCGGGGCAACCAGTCCACAAGATCATCTATAACGGTCGGCCGGTGTCAACCCCTACCGCGACCCGGCCGCGACCACGTGGGCTCGACCAGGCGGAATTCGGTTTCGGAAGGTAATGTATCGGGATGATCGACCGGTCGATGGGTGGCCGAGTCACCGAACGAGCGGCGATGCGAACTGATGCCCGCGGATCACGAACTCCCCGTACGCCTCGATTCGGGCGATTGGCTCGGTCGGCACCGGGTGAAAGTGGATATCGCGTGGCTTTTCCGTGAAGCGAATGAACGTGTTGCCACGGCCCTCGACGGTGCCGGTCACATCCTCGAACGCCCCTACCGGGCGACCACGACCACCATCAGGAGAGGCCATGATCAGCGTGTCGACGTAGAGACCGAGGGTACAGGCAGACTCAACGCGCTCAGCGAGGGAAACCTCAGTCGCCGTTCAGAGCTGACTGGTTATCAGCCCACCCCGGCCGAGTTGAGGGTGCGAAACCATAGCGGCGGAGAAGAGGTCCACGACTGGCTTCCCGACGGCGACGACCCGACGAATCAGGTACACCTGATACGCGTCGACGAGAACGAGTCCTACATCTACAAGCCGATCTCCGGGGAGAAGCTCGGTCGTCGCTGGGGAATCCCCCCTGTGCCCGGGGAAGCCGCCAAGCGAGAAGTGGCGGCCTCTCGTCTGAACGAGTTGCTCGGCTTCCGTCTGGTGCCACCGACATCGCTCATCGACGGGCCGCACGGGCCGGGCTCACTGCAGCGGTTCATCCCGAATACCTCCGACGCAAAGGTGGTTTCGGACTATCCCGAACTGCAGCAACATCAGATGGCGGTTCTCGACTTCATCCTGGGCAACTCCGACCGTGTCTTCACGAACTGGCGCACCACCCCGGAGGGTGATCTGGTTGCTTTCGACCACGAACTGGTACTGCCCGAATCACCGGTTCCGCTCTTTGGTGACCTGCAGGCAAGCTTCTCCTCTTACTTCCTCCGCTCCCCCGGGGACGAGAAGGTACCCCTCCACGAGGACGTGATGCAGGCCGTCAGCTCCGTCGACCCCAATCAGATACGGCTGGCATTCGAGGATCTGGGGCTCAGCGACAACGCAATTCAGGGCGCGCTCGACAGGCTGGATTTCGTGCGGTCCGAGGGAATGGTCCCCAGCCACCCGTTCGTCGGCCGACTGCCGAGGATTCGAGGAATAACCCCCGTCGTCGAATGACGGTGCAGCACGGGAGACCGAGAACGGCGGTGCCCCCGCAGGATTCAGCCCGGCAGTCCCGCCGTCCCGGCGTGCGCGTACTCGGCGAGCACCGCCGCCAAGGCCGCAGGGACTCGTGCCCGCACTCGGGTACCGCCCTCCTCGTGGTCGGACTCGAGGATGCGGCCGTCGGCGTGCACGCGGGCGAGCAGGTCGCCGCGCGTGTAGGGCAGCAGCACGCTCACCTCGACGTCGAGTGCGCCCAAGGCGTCCCCGAGCCGGTCGCGCAGCTCCGTCAGTCCCCGGCCGGTGCGGGCCGAGACGAATACGGCCTGCGGCAGCTGGGCGCGCAGGTGCGACAGCTCGGCCGGATCCAGCGCGTCGATCTTGTTCACCACCAGCAATTCCGGCGGTGCGACCGCGTTCGACTCCCGCAGTACGTCGGTGATCACCTCGCGCACCGCCTTGATCTGCTCGGCGGGCAGCGGATCGGAGCCGTCGACCACGTGCAGCAGCAGATCGGCGCCGGTGACCTCCTCCAGCGTCGAGCGGAACGCCTCGACCAGCTGGGTGGGCAGGTGCCGGACGAATCCGACGGTGTCGGTGAACACGACCTCGCGCCCGTCCTCCAGCGCCGCGCGCCGGGTGGTCGGATCCAGGGTCGCGAACAGGGCGTCCTGCACCAGGATGCCCGCGCCGGTCAGCGCGTTCATCAGGCTCGATTTACCGGCGTTGGTATAGCCGACGATCGCGACCGCCGGGATGCCGCTGTCGGTGCGCCGCGCGCGCTTGGTGTCGCGGGCGGTCTTCATCTCGCGAATCTCGCGGCGCAGCTTGGACATCCGCTCGCGGATGCGGCGGCGATCGGTCTCGATCTTGGTCTCACCGGGGCCGCGCAGACCCACACCGCCACCGCTGCCACCGGCACGACCACCGGCCTGCCGCGACATCGACTCACCCCAGCCGCGCAGCCGCGGCAGCATGTACTCCATCTGCGCCAGCGACACCTGCGCCTTGCCCTCGCGGGAGGTGGCGTGCTGGGCGAAGATGTCCAGGATGAGCGCGGTGCGGTCGATGACCTTCACCTTGACGACCTTCTCCAGCGCGGTCAGCTGGGCGGGTGTCAGCTCACCGTCGCAGATCACGGTGTCGGCGCCGGTCTCGAGCACGACGGCGCGCAGCTCGTCGGCCTTGCCGGAGCCGATATAGGTGGCCGGATCCGGCTTCATGCGCCGCTGGATCAGCGCGTCGAGCACCTGCGAACCCGCGGTCTCGGCGAGCGCGGCGAGTTCGGTCATGCTGGCCTCGGCCTGTGCCGAGGTGCCCTCGGTCCAGACACCGACCAGCACCACGCGCTCGAGGCGCAGCTGGCGGTATTCGACCTCGGTGATATCGGTGAGCTCGGTGGACAGCCCGTTGACGCGGCGCAGTGCGCTGCGTTCGTCGAGCTGCAGCTCGCCGACCGTGGGCTCCGGCGCCCAGCCGTTACCGGTCTTCTCGTCGAGTTCCTCGACCGGTGTGAACTCGTAAGTCTCTGGTTTTCTCATACGCCTCCATAGTCCCACGACTCAACGGGAAGGCGCACCCGAGTTATTCCGCCCACCGATGACAGACATAACGGACAGCCCCGCCCCTGTCGTTCCGGCGTGCTTGTGGCCGGAATCAGACGTCGTACCACCAGGAACCGGCCAGCCGCCCCGAAGCGACCAGGACAGACGGTCCGCGCAGCCGGGCCGAGCCGCGCTCGATGCCGACCGCGACCTCCCCGCCGGGCACCCGGACCCGCACCTCGCCGACACCGGAGTCGAGGTCGAAGCCCTCGCGGGCCAGGGCCGCGGCGGCC
This sequence comes from Nocardia mexicana NBRC 108244, assembly GCF_001613165.1. GTDB lineage: Bacteria > Actinomycetota > Actinomycetes > Mycobacteriales > Mycobacteriaceae > Nocardia > Nocardia mexicana. Next base: position 16,420 of record NZ_BDBV01000111.1, on the reverse strand, counting down.
GCGGCGACGGTTCCCGTTCCGCAGGAACGGGTTTCGCCGACGCCGCGCTCGTAGACCCGCATATCCACCGCGCCGTCGCGCAGGGCGGTGAGGATCTCGACGTTCACGCCCTGGGGGAACATTTCCGGGTCGAATCCGGGCGGCACGGCCAGGTCCAGCTGCGCCAGTGCGGCGGCCGTCAGCTCGGGATCCACGCAGGCCAGGTGCGGATTCCCGACGTCGATGCCGAGGCCGGGCAGCGCGTGGCCGCCGATCGTCGCCGTCGATGTCCCGAGCGAGCGCACCCGGCCCATGGCGACCGTGACATCACCGTGCACGGCGTCGGCGGAGTGCACGGTGACCGGGCGCGCCCCCGCACGGCTGCCGACGACGAATTCGCTGCGCTTGTCCATCCCGGTCGCTACCAGGAAGTGCGCGAACACCCGCGTCCCGTTGCCGCACATCTCGGCGATCGAGCCGTCGGCGTTGCGATAGTCCATGAACCAGTCGTCGGCGGCGACGTCGGTGGGCAGCTCGTTCAGCACGCCGTTCTCGACGAGCGCCCCGGCCCGCGCCACCCGCAGCACACCGTCGGCGCCGATGCCGCGCTGCCGGTCGCACAGCGCCGCCACCCGCTCGGCGGGCAGCTCCAGCCAGGCGTCCGGATCGGGCAGCACGACGAAATCGTTCTGGGTGCCATGGCCTTTGGTGAACTCGATATCGGCCAGGCTCTCCCGCGATTCGCTCCGCTCGGTCATCTCCACCGTCCTCACAACATCCGCCGCTGCCGGAAGATTTCGTACAGTGCCGTCGCGGCCGCACACGGAGCGGCCAGGGTACCGGCGGCCGGGATATGCACCAGCGCGTCGCAGGCCCGCTGCCAGCTCGCCCCGAGTTCGGTCTCGTCGGCGATCACCACGATCGTCGCATTCGTGAAATCGTGCGCGTCCACCGGGCGGCTGCCGCCGCGGGCCGGGTCCGGATGCGTGCCGTCCCGCGGCCGCGGCACCGCGCCCGGGGCCTCGACCACGCCGACGACCAGCGTCGACAATCCCCGCCCGGCCTGGCGATCCCGCAACCGCCGCACCGCCGCGACACCGGGCACCCGGAACACCGGCAGCGCGAACAGCGCTCCGGCCGAGGTTCGCACGCACTGCGGGTCGTACGGGTCGGCGCCGGAACCACTCACGACGACCGCCGCCGCGCCGAAGGCATGGGCGGTGCGGATCAGGCTGCCGAGCCGGACCGCGGATCCCGGCCGCTCGACGACCACCACGACCGGCGCATCGCCCGGCCCGCCCGGTGCGAAACCGTCCAGCGCGGGCTCGCGGACCCGCGCGACCGCCACCAGTTCCGGTGTGCTCGCAGGGGTTTCACCCAGCTCGGCCATCACCTCCGGCACCAGGCCCACGCTCGGCACCGCGCTGGTATCGATCAGTTCCCGCGCCCACGGCGGCAGCTCCGGGCCGCCGAGGCGGTACAGCAGCGCCTCCAGCGGCCACCCGTGGGCGACGGCCTGGGTGATCGGCTCCGCGCCCTGGATCAGGAAGCGGCCGTCGCGGTGGCGTCTGGCCCGATTGGTGAGATACGCCTGCCATTCCTGGACCGCGGCGTTGCGGCTGGTCACTGCCGGGCTCGTTCCTCGTCGTTGCCGGGTGCGCGGGAGAACACGTGTGCCAGCGCCGCGTCCGTCAGGTGCGGGTCGGCGCCGTCCACCCAGCGGACCCGGGGGTCGCGGCGGAACCACGAGCGCTGCCGCCGCACGTAACGCCGGGTGCCGATGAGGGTGCGTTCCTGCGCATGCTTCAGGTCGTATTCGTTGTCCAGGTACGCCAGGACTTGTGCGTAGCCGATGGCGCGCCGGGCCGTCTGTCCCTCGCGCAGCCCGCGCTCGAGCAGTCCGCGCACCTCGTCGACCAGGCCCAGCCGGAACATCGTCGCGGTGCGCTCCTCGATGCGCGCGTCCAGTGCGGCGGTCTCGCGGTCGACGCCGAGAATGACGGTCCCCCACCGGGGTTCGCCGATCCGCGGCTGCGACGCCGCGAACGGCTTTCCGGTCAGCTCGACGACCTCCAGGGCCCGCACCATGCGCCGCCCGTCGGTGGGCAGGATGGTGGCCGCGGCCATCGGGTCCGCCTCCCGCAGTGCGGCGTGCACCGCGGCCACGCCCTCGGCCGCGAGCAGCGCCTCCCACTTCTCCCGCACCCGCGGATCGGTGGCCGGGAATTCCCAATTGTCCAGCAGCGCTTGGACATACATCATCGAGCCGCCGACGATCACGGGGGTGCGGCCGCGGGCCATGATGTCCTCGACATCGGCGGCGGCCGTACGCTGATAGGCCGCGACCGTGGCGGTCTCGGTGACCTCGAGCACGTCGAGCTGATGGTGCGGGATGTCGCGGCGTTGCGCCACAGGCAGTTTCGCGGTGCCGATGTCCATGCCGCGATACAGCTGCATGGCGTCGATGTTGACGATCTCACCGCCCAGCCGCTCCGCCAGATCCAGTGCCAGGTCGGACTTCCCGGTGGCGGTCGGGCCGAGCACCGCGATCGGCGTGGTCGTCACGAGGATGTCCCGGGCTGCCAGACACTCACCTGATATCCCACTCCGAAAGGCGCTGCCGCGTACCGGGTTTCCACGTCCGGGTCGCTCCCGTCGGCCGCGAACAGTCCGGCCAGCACCTGGTAGGCGGCGCGGCCGCGCGCCTCGATGTCCGCGCACAGCGCGGGATCCAGCGCCGCCAGCGCGGCCCGGTCGCCCGCGGCCAGCGCGGTGTCGATCCGCTGCTGCGCGCCCTCGGCCCGCGGATCCAGGTAGCCGGGTGCGCGCGTGGACAAGGTGGCGGCGCCGTCGGCCACCACCAGCACACCGCACGGCTCGGCGGTCGCATCCATCTCCTTGCGGAGCGTCGCGCCCAGGTCCAGGCATCGCTGCGGATCCGCCGCCGCATCCACGATCCGCGCCCGCGCCACCGCGTCGGCGGCCACCCGGCCGCGCAGCCATGCTCCGATGAGCACGGCCAGCGGCAGTTCGGGGTCAGCGCTCGCGTCGATGTGCGCGGAGTCCGACAGCGCGACGCGCGTGTGGGCCGAGTCCGACAACGCGACGCGCACGTCCGCACCGAACCCCCGGAAGGTGCCGACCGCATCCGGGCCTATCAGCCGGTCCTCGTCGCCGACCCCCACCACCGTCCACGACCGCGCCTGCCCCGCCAGCGCCCGCCCCGCCGACACGACCGCCTCGCGCAACGGGGGCACCTGCGCCGCCGGGTGCTCCGGGGCATCGACCGGCAGCCCACCGCACAGTTCGGGGACCAGCACGGGTGGCGACGGAATCAGCACGGCGACGCGGAACACGCGTCCACCGTAGCGACCGCGGGTTCAGAGCCGGTGCAACAGCCGGGAATCGTCCGGCGCCGGCAACGTCCGTGCCCGCGTGTCCCGAACAGCCGCCCGGACCCGGCACGGCAGCGCAGCGGCGCGGCGCGGGTTCTCCGGCGAGTCGCAGACATCGCCCGCGGCGATACGGAACCGCGGAGCACCGCGATAAATGGGCATGGGGTCCGGGCCCGGGCGGGCGCCGGGCACTGTGGGTCGGCACGAGCGGACACGCCGACGACCGTGGCAAGGCCGGGAAACGACCGGTCGCCTTCCGGCAAGATCGCCGCACTGCGGCACGTGAGCAGGGTGGGAGCCGCGTCGACGCGGGGCAAAGCCACACACCGTAACGCGCGTTCGAGCCCTCAGCAACCCGTCCGTGTCACGCCACCCCCGGCAAGACACGGCAAATCCGTCGGCTGCCTGGTTGAATGGGATGAGCTAGGGCGTAACCAGGCAGCCGTGACGCGCGGCAGGGACGAGGAGCGATGACCGACAACAACGGAACCGAGAAGGCTACCCACCCGGATCCCGGCACGGACCAGCGCGCCGGCGACGCCGACGCGCAGCGGTCCGCCACACCGCGGCCCACGCCCGCCGATGCCGCCAAGCCCGGTCCCACGCCGCGTCCGTCCGGCGTGCCGAAGCCGGGCACGCGTAAACCCGAGTCCCCCAAACCCCATGCGGTCAAACCCGCCCCGGGGCCCGCGCAGGAGCACCCGCATCCGGTGGTCGTCCCCACGGTGAGCGATCCGAGCAAGTGGGGCCGGGTCGACGAGGACGGCACGGCCTGGGTGAAGACCGCCGACGGCGAGCGCGAGGTCGGCTCCTGGCAGGCCGGTGACGCGGCCGAGGGCCTGGCCCACTTCGGCCGTCGGTTCGACGATCTGGCCACCGAGGTCGCGTTGCTGGAGGCGCGGCTGGCCGCCGGCACCGACGCCCGCAAGACCAAGGCGTCCGCCCTCGCACTTGCCGAATCGTTGCCCACCGCGGCGGTCATCGGCGATGTCGACGGCCTGGCCCGGCGCCTGCAGGCGATCATGGAGCACTCCGACGAGGCCGCCGCGCATGCCAAGGAGGAGAAGGAGCGCACCCGCCACGAGCAGACCGAGCGCAAGGAGACGCTGTGCGCGGAGGCCGAGCAGATCGCGGCGGAATCCACCCAGTGGAAGGCCGCCGGTGACCGGCTGCGCGAGATCCTCGACGAGTGGAAGACCATCCGCGGCGTGGACCGCAAGGTCGACGACGCGCTGTGGCGGCGCTTCTCCAAGGCGCGCGAGGCGTTCAACCGCCGGCGCGGCGCGCACTTCGCCGAACTGGACCGGGAGCGGGCCGCGGCCAAGTCGCGCAAGGAGGAGCTGTGCGTGCGCGCCGAGGAGCTGTCCGACTCCACCGACTGGGTGGGCACCGCCGCGGTCTTCCGCGAGCTGCTGACCGAGTGGAAGGCCGCCGGTCGTGCCCCCCGGGAGGCCGACGAGCAGCTGTGGCGGCGCTTCAAGAGCGCGCAGGACGTGTTCTTCGCCGCCCGCAACGCCGCAGCCTCCGAACGCGACGCCGAATTCGAGCAGAACGCGGCCGCCAAGGAGGACCTGCTGCGCCACTACGAGGACAAGATCCCGGCGCAGCTGGATCCGGAGTCCGCGGCCCTCGACACCGCCCGCGCGGCACTGCGCGAGCTGCAGGACAAGTGGGACGCCATCGGCAAGGTGCCGCGCGAGCGCATCCAGGAGCTGGAGGGCAAGCTGCGCGCCGTCGAGCGGCGGGTTCGCGAGGCGGTCGACACCCAGTGGCGGCGCACCGATCCGGAGGCGGTGGCCCGTGCCGCCCAGTTCCGGGAGCGGGTGGCGCAGTTCGAGGAGCAGGCCGCCAAGGCCCGCGCGGCCGGTCGCACCCGCGACGAGGAGAAGGCCCTCGAACAGGCCAAGCAGTGGCGCGAGTGGGCGGAGGCTGCCGAAGGGGCGGTCACCCGGCGCTAGGGAGTTACTTCCGGCATGCTTTCGGCCGGAATCTCGCTACTGCTCGCCCTGGGTCTCGTCGGGGCCGCGGAGCCAGGTGCGTTCGTGCTTCTCGCGTTCCGCGGCGGCCTGGCGGCGCTGTTCCTCGGCCTCGAGATGGAGGGCGGTGCGGCTCCACACGACCTTGATCCAGTGGAAGGTCAGCACGATGACCGCGAGGGTGGCGAGGATCAGGCCGACGCCGGGGCCCGCGCCCTCGTAGTTCCCCAGGCCCGGGGTCTGCCGGTGCCAGATCGACAGCACGCCGAACACGCTGGCGATGGCGGAGCCGGCCACCGCGATCCAGGCCAGCACCCACCGGCGGGTGACCAGCGCCAGCGACGAGAAGCCGATGCCGAAGACGACGACGAACCATTCGAAGACCCGCGACGGCAGCCCGATGTGCTCGGCCTGGGCGGTGGAGTCGTAGAGCAGCACGTCCAGCCCGCGCGCCCCGCCGGCGTGCGGCAGCACCAGCGACAGCAGCAGCACGAACACCGACACCGCCACCACCATGGCGCGCGTGCCCGGATCGATCTCCCCCGCGATCTTGCGCTCGACGGCCTCGAGGTCGTCGCGGAACTCTTCGAATACCTTCGTCTCGGCCGGGTTCATCTGCTCCTCGTTCGGCTCGGCGGCCTGGCCCGCTGATTCGCCCTCGCGTGCGGAGGTGCCATCCGCCGGGATACTACCGTCCGTCGTACCACCGTCGGCCGACCGGTCATCGCCGGATTCTCCCGCCGAACTCTCCCGCCGTGCCTCGTCTTCGCCGCGATCAACCACCGGTCACCACCGCTTCATCGCCGTATCGGATCGTCCTCCGTGCGCTCTCACCGTAGTCCGCACCCGAATCGGGGATATCCCGCGCCCGGCGGCCGACCCGATCGCTATGTGCCGCAACCGGAGTCGCAACCCGCGCTCGCCGCGACCGGTTCCGGGGCGCCGATGGTGGGCAGGCCCAGGCCGACGCCGATGGGGGCGGTCTTGGGGGTGACGCCGCGTTCGTGGGCGTCGCCGGCGCGGGTGCGGCGGTGGGTGTGGACCGGGCTGTCGGCGATCAGGTGGTGCGGGGCGGCCTCGGTGATGTCGACGGTGACGATGTCGCCGGGGCGGATCGTGTTGTCTGCCGGTGGGCGGAAGTGCACGAGACGGCCGTCGCGGGCGCGGCCGCTCATCCGGGCGGTGGCGGCGTTCTTCTTGCCCGCGCCCTCGGCGACGAGCAGTTCCACCTCGGTGCCGATCAGCGCCCGGTTGGCCGCCAGCGACACCTCTTCCTGCAGCGCGATGAGCCGGTCGTAGCGCTCCTGCACCACGGCCTTTGGCACCTGGTCGGCCATCGTCGCGGCTGGGGTGCCGGGCCGGATCGAGTACTGGAAGGTGTAGGCGCTGGTGAACCGCGCCTGCCGCACCACGTCCAGGGTCTCCTGGAAGTCCTCCTCGGTCTCGCCCGGGAAGCCGACGATGATATCGGTGGTGATGGCCGCGTGCGGCATGGCGGCGCGCACCTTCTCGATGATCCCGAGATAGCGGCCCTTGCGGTACGAGCGGCGCATCGCCTTGAGGACGCGATCGGAGCCGGACTGCAGCGGCATGTGCAGCTGCGGGCACACGTTCGGCGTCTCCGCCATCACCTCGATGACATCGTCGGTGAACTCCGCGGGATGGGGCGAGGTGAACCGGACTCGCTCCAGACCGTCGATACTCCCGCAGGCCCGCAACAGCTTTGCGAACGCGCCACGGTCGCGATGCTCGTCCGCGTCGGCGAAGTTCACGCCGTAGGAATTGACGTTCTGCCCGAGCAGCGTCACCTCCAGCACGCCCTGATCCACCAGCGCCTGCACCTCGGCGAGCACATCGCCGGGACGCCGGTCCACCTCCTTACCGCGCAGCGACGGCACGATGCAGAAGGTGCAGGTGTTGTTGCAGCCCACCGAGATCGACACCCAGCCCGCATACGCCGACTCCCGCTTGGCGGGCAGCGTCGACGGGAACGCCTCCAGCGATTCCAGGATCTCGACCTGCGCCTGCTCGTTGTGCCGGGCCCGTTCCAGCAGCACCGGCAGCGACCCGATGTTGTGCGTGCCGAAGACGACGTCCACCCAGGGCGCCCGGCGCACCACGGTGTCGCGGTCCTTCTGCGCCAGGCAGCCGCCGACGGCGATCTGCATGCCCGGCCGCTCGGCCTTGACCGGGGCCAGATGGCCCAGCGTGCCGTAGAGCTTGTTGTCGGCGTTCTCGCGCACCGCGCAGGTGTTGAACACGACCAGATCCGCGGTCGCCCCCGCGGCGGCCCTGACGTAACCGGCGTCTTCGAGCAGGCCCGACAGCCGTTCGGAGTCGTGCACGTTCATCTGGCAGCCGTAGGTGCGCACCTCGTAGGTCCGCCCCGCCGAGGTGTCGGTGGTGGAACGCTGCCCGGCGGCACGTACTCCAACCTGCGTAGACGAATTCACCCGTCCAGGGTATCGGCTGGCGGAAATCCCCGGACGACCCCGCCGACCTGCGGCTGATCGGCCGTGATACGGGTCACCAATGTCAAGCATTGGTTAAAGGCAGGGGGCAACGGCGCGACGCATCTGCGAATATTGCGCATTTCCAGCACTTTCGCTCTAGGGTCTGTTTCCATGACCGACGCTGCCGACGCAACACCCGGCACTGCCACCGAGCCGACCACCCCCACCGACGCTGCCGACGCGCCACCGATGATTTCGATGCGCGACGTGGACAAGCACTTCGGCGATCTGCACGTACTGCAGGACATCAATCTCGAGGTGCCCAAGGGGCAGGTCGTGATCGTCCTGGGTCCGTCCGGATCCGGTAAGTCGACGCTGTGCCGAACCATCAACCGCCTGGAGCCCATCGACTCCGGCACCATCGCCATCGACGGCGTCGAGCTGCCCGCCGAGGGCCGCGGCCTGGCCAAGCTGCGCGCCGACGTCGGCATGGTGTTCCAGTCGTTCAACCTGTTCGCCCACAAGACCATCCTCGAGAACGTGATGCTCGCGCCGATCAAGGTGCGCCGCATCGACAAGAAGCAGGCGCACGAGAAGGCGATGCAGCTGCTGGAACGGGTCGGCATCGCCAATCAGGCCGAGAAGTACCCCGCCCAGCTGTCCGGCGGACAGCAGCAGCGCGTCGCCATCGCCCGCGCACTGGCGATGAACCCCAAGGTGATGCTGTTCGACGAGCCCACCTCCGCGCTCGACCCGGAGATGGTCAACGAGGTGCTCGAGGTGATGGTGTCCCTGGCCAAGGAGGGGATGACCATGCTCGTGGTCACCCATGAGATGGGCTTCGCCCGCCGTGCCGGCGACCGGGTGCTGTTCATGGACAACGGCCAGATCGTGGAGGACCGCGCTCCGGAAACGTTCTTCACCGCCCCGGAATCCGAGCGCGCCAAGGATTTCCTCGGCAAGATCTTGAGTCACTGACCCGTGGCAACCACCTGAGTACCACACCTTAGAGAGGGAATTAGATGAGGATCACCCGTGCGCTGCAATTCGGCATAGGCGCCCTGGCCGTCGCGGTCGTCGCGACAGGCTGTGGTGGCGGCAGTTCCAAGACTGCCTCCGAGCACGCCGCCGACGGCAAGCTCACCATCGGCATCAAGTACGACCAGCCCGGCATGGGCCTGCGCACCAAGGACGGCACGTTCTCCGGATTCGACGTCGACGTCGCCAAGTACGTCGCCGGCAAGATGGGCGTGTCCGAGGACAAGATCACGTTCAAGGAGGCCCCGACCCCGCAGCGCGAGACGCTGATCCAGAACGGGCAGGTCGATTACGTGGTCGGCACCTACTCGATCACCGACCAGCGCAAGGAGAAGGTCGACTTCGGCGGTCCTTACTACATCGCGGGTCAGGGCCTGCTGGTGCGCTCGGACAACACCTCCATCACCGGCCCGGAGTCGCTGACCGGCGGCAAGAAGCTGTGCTCGGTGAAGGGTTCCACGCCCGCGCAGAACATCCAGAAGAAGTACGCAGGCGACGTGCAGCTGCAGGAGTACGACACCTACGCGCTGTGCGTGGAGGCGCTGAAGTCGAACGCGGTCGACGCGCTGACCACCGACGACATCATTCTCGCCGGCTTCGCCGCGCAGAACCCGGGCCAGCTGAAGCTGGTGGGCAAGCCGTTCACCACCGAGAAGTACGGCATCGGCGTGAAGAAGGGCGATACGGAATCGCGCGGCAAGATCAACGACGCGATCGAGGCGATGGTCAACGACGGCTCGTGGAAGGCCGCTATCGACAAGAACTTCGCGGGCACCGGCTTCGAACCGGCCGCGCCGCCGCAGGTCGACCGCTACTGATTCGCACTCGTACGAGGGGCGATCTTTCCCGGATCGCCCCTCGCCCCAACAGATCCACTCCATGACGATCGGAGGGACACGTCCGCCGTGTTCGACTTGATCTCCCGATACCAAGACCAGTTGCTCGACGCATTCTGGATGACCATCAAGCTGACCCTGCTGTCGGCTGTCGGGGCACTGATCCTCGGCACCATCGTGGCCGCCATGCGGGTCTCGCCGGTGCCGGTGGCGCGCTGGGTCGGCACGGCGTACGTGACCATCTTCCGCAATACGCCACTGACGCTGATCCTGGTGTTCTGCTCGCTCGGCATCTACACCACCCTCGGCGTCAAGCTGGCCAGCGAGAGCAGCGGGCTGGACTTCCTGCCCACCAACAACTTCCGCTACGCCGTGCTCGGATTGTCCATCTACACAGCGGCTTTCGTCTGTGAGTCGATCCGGTCCGGCATCAACACGGTGCCGATGGGCCAGTCCGAGGCGGGCCGCTCGCTCGGCCTGACCTTCGGCCAGAACCTGCGCTATATCGTGCTGCCGCAGGCGTTCCGGTCGGTGATCGCACCGCTGGGCAGCGTGCTCATCGCGCTGACCAAGAACTCCACCATTGCCGCGGCGATCGGTGTCGCCGAGGCCGCCTTGCTGATGGCGGAGATGATCGAGACCGAGGCCGACGTCCTGGCCATCGGCGCGATCTTCGCCCTCGGCTTCGTGATCCTGACTCTGCCCACCGGATTCGTCTTCGGTTGGCTGGCACAGAAATTCGAGGTGAAGCGATGAGCTCGGGTGCCTCCGTCCTCTTCGACGCGCCCGGGCCGAAGGCGCGCGTCCGGCACAACCTCTACTCGGTGCTGGTCGCCGCGGTGATCGTCGGGGCGGTGTGGCTGGTCATCGACGCCCTCGGCAACAAGGGCCAGCTCGCCGCCGACAAATGGAAGCCATTCGTGGACGCGGAGGTGTGGGAGACCTACATCCTGCCGGGTCTGCGCGGCACCATCGTGGCGGCCGTGCTGTCCATCGTGTTCGCGCTGGTGATCGGCATGATCTTCGGTCTGCTGCGGCTGTCGGACCATCGCAGCGTGCGGATCGTGGCGGGCGCGGTCGTCGAATTCGCCCGGGCCATCCCGGTGCTGATCCTGATGATCTTCCTGTACGCGGTGATCGCGAAGTACGACCTCACCGACTCCAGCCAGTACGCGCTGACCGCCGTGGTGATCGCGCTGACGGTCTACAACGGCTCGGTCATCGCGGAGATCGTGCGCTCGGGTATCCGCTCGCTGCCCAAGGGGCAGTCCGAGGCCGCGGTGGCGCTGGGCATGCGCAAGGGTCAGCTGATGCGGATGATCCTGCTGCCGCAGGCGATCACCGCGATGCTGCCCGCGATCGTGTCGCAGATGGTGGTGGCGCTGAAGGATACGGCGCTCGGCTACCAGATCACCTATCAGGAGATCGTGCGGCAGGGTCAGCAGCTCGGTGCGGCCGAGCAGAACACGGTGCCGTCGCTGATCGTCATCGCCGTCATCATGATCGCGCTGAACTGGTCGCTGACCAGCTTCGCCACCTGGCTGGAGCGGCGCCTGCGGTCGCGCAAGAAGGGTCGCACGGTCGTTCCGGCCGCCGCGGTCCTCACCGACGCGGCGCCGGGCATGGATCTGACCAAGTCGCGGTAGTCCGGGCAGGTTCGCTGGAAGAATTTCGGTCGGCATTGTCGATCCGGGGCCCGCTCGTTCGACGTCTGGGTGAGCGGGTCGATCGGCGACCCGGAATCGAAGGAGCGGACCGATGAAGTACATGCTGATCATGCGCACGACCGACGAGGCGATCGAGGCGTCGAAGGACATCCCGTTCGAGCAGATCATCGAGTCGATGGGCAAGTACAACGAGGAGTTGATGAAGGCCGGCGTGGTCGTGGCCGGTGAAGGACTCGCCCCGGCCGAGGAGGGGTGCGTGGTCGACTTCTCCGGCGAGCCGCCGCTGGTGACCGACGGCCCGTACGGCGAGACCAAGGAGCTGTTCGCGGGCTTCTGGATCCTCGAGGTCGCCTCGCAGGAGGAGGCCGTCGAGTGGGCGAAGCGCGCACCGCTGGAGTCGGGTTCGAAGATCGAGGTGCGCCGGGTGCCGGGTGTCGAGGAGTTCCCGCAGGACAACGAGTGGGTCCAGAAGGAGATCGGCTGGCGCGAGGAGCTCGCGAACCGGAAGGCCTGACCGGGATGTCCGGCACCGAACGCCGCGCGCGCGATGCGGCGGAGTCCGCGCGGCGTTCGGTCGCGGCGGTGTGGCGCATCGAATCCGCGCGCATCGTCGCGACACTCACGCGGGTGGTCGGCGATTTCGGGTTCGCGGAGGACCTGGCGCAGGAGGCGCTGGCCGAGGCGCTCGCGCAATGGCCCGAATCGGGGGTTCCCGCGAATCCGGGTGCGTGGCTGACGACGGTCGCCAAGCGCCGGGCGATCGACGGCTGGCGGCGGCAGGAACGCTACGACGAGCGGCTGGCCTCGCTCGCGCGCGATATCGACGCGGAGGCCGAATTGCCGTGGGACCCGGACGCTATCGATGACGACGTGCTACGGCTGGTCTTCGTCGCGTGCCATCCGGTGCTGGCCCGACAGGCGCAGGTCGCGCTGACCCTGCGGGTGATCGGCGGACTGTCGAGCGAGGAGATCGCCCGGGCGTGCCTGGTGCCGGTCACCACCGTGCAGCAGCGCATCGTGCGGGCGAAGAAAACCCTTGCCGCGGCGAAGGTTCCGTTCGAGGTGCCGGAGCGGGCGGAATTCACCGAGCGGCTGGCCGGGGTGTTCGGCGTGCTGTATCTGATGTTCAACGAGGGTCACGCGGCCACCTCGGGCCCGGACTGGATGCGGCCGGAACTGAGCCGCGAGGCCATCCGGCTCGGCCGCATCCTGGCCGAGCTGGTGCCGTCGGAGGCCGAGGCGCACGCGCTGGTCGCGCTCATGGAGCTCACGGCCGCCCGTTTCCCGGCACGGCTGGACGCCGACGGCGACCCCGTGCTGCTCGCCGACCAGGACCGCCGGCGCTGGGATCGCGGGCTGATCGCGCACGGCCGCGCCGCCCTGGCCCGCGCCGACGCGCTCGGCCACGGCCGCCGGGCCTACGCGCTGCAGGCCGCGATCGCCGAATGCCATGCCGCGGCGCCGTCGATCGACGACACCGACTGGGACCGCGTCGTGCTGCTCTACGAGGCCCTCGCCCGACTGACCCCCTCCCCCGTCGTGGAACTCAACCGCGCGGTCGCCATCGCCATGGCCCGCGGCCCCGCCCCCGCCCTGCGCATCGTCGACCAGCTGGTCGCCGGTGGAACCCTCGCGAAATACCACCCGCTGTACGCGACCCGCGGCGAACTGCTGACCCGCCTCGGCCGCATGGAGGAAGCGCGCGCGGAATACGCCGCGGCGGCCCGCCTCACGGGGAACGAGCGAGAACGAAAAGTATTGCTGGACAAGGCGAACACGCAGGCGTGAGGGACCGGCCGATGGTGTCGAGCCCGAATCGTGCCCCTCTCCGGCGTACTTGCGTTCGCCCCAAGCGCAAACCTGGTTCGGTATGCGGACACGGCGCAGGCTGTGGGTGCGCCGTTTCCCGGCGGCCGGGTCACCCCACTCCCGGCGGCCGGGAAGCGGTCGTCCATTGCTCCCGCGCTAATCCGGGGCGCGGCCCCAGGCCTGGACCATCCGGGGGAGGCCGATCAGGACCTTCGGGTTGTCGACGGTGGCGCGGAGGTCGGCGAGGAGCTGGGACAGTTCGTCCGGGGTGGTGAGGTCGGCCTCCAAGGCCGCGTCGGCGATGTTCTCGACCGTGAGGACGCTGACGAGTTTCGAGGCCGGGTCCAGGCCCGCGGGCTGGTGGACGAAGGCGTGGATATCGCTCAGTCCGGCCTGCCGGAGCAGGTGCGGCAAGCGCGGGCCGATCAGCGGATCGGCACGGCGCTGCTGGGCGGTGCGGATGTAGAGGTCGTGGTAGCGGATGAATGCGGGGACGTCGGGATGGCACAGCGGGGCGGAGAAGTCGACGTCCTCGACCGCCACGACCCCGCCCGGCCGGACCGACCCGACGATCGCGGCCAGCGCCCGGCCCGGGTCGGTGAGATGTGACAGCAGGAATCGGGCGTGCGCGAGATCGAAGCTCTCCGAAGGGGTTTCGCGCAGGACGTCGGCCGTCCGGTACTCGACGTTCGCATACGCGTGCGCTTCCTGTCCGGCGAGTTCGACCTTGACCGGATCGATATCGGTGCCCAGCGCCCAGCCGGCCGGTCCCGCGAAATCGGCCAGCAGCAGGGTCACATCCCCACCCCCGGAGCCGACATCCCAGCACCGGTCCCCCGCCCGCACCGGCAGCCGCTCCAACAGGGCGCGGGTGGTCGGCTCCAGCACGGACGCGATCACCCGCAGCCGTTCCCGGCCCGCGGTTCCCCCGCGGATGATGTAGGACTCGCTGGGACCGGTCACCGCACCTCCCCGATCGCACTCGGGATTCCACTCGTCAGACTATCGAGCACCCGGGGAGAAGTCGCGCTTCCCGTCCCGCCGATTCCCTACCGGACGCCCCGTTTCGCGGCCGCACACGTCCCGGTTCGTTCCGTCAGCTGAACCGTCGCCCGGTGAACAGTCGCACGGCGAGCAGCGCCTGGCGCAGATGCCCGGTCACGCCCTGGACCGACAGCGCCATCGACCACACCGTCGCCGTGCTGTCCCGGTCGGCCTCGGGCTTTCGGTCCGCGAAATGCGCGTCGAGCCAATCTCCGACGATCGGCGCGGCGATGACCGCCAGCGATATGTGGCCGCTGAGCCGGTCGCGGACATAGCGCACGTGCGTGCCACCGGCCCGGTACCGCGCCACATGCTCGTCGATGGCCGCGGCGGGGACGATGAAGTCGTTCACGCCCTGCACGATGAACATCGGGATCCCGGGCGGGCGGTCGCCGGGCCGGACCTCGGCGAGGGCGGTGCGGACCTCCGGGTGGGCGAGCAGTTCGGTCAGGTCGTTGCCGTCGTCGCTGAGCCGGGTGACGGCGCCCCGCAGCACGATCTGGATCGTCGCGGCGAATTCGGTGTAGGCGAGCAGATCGAGGAATCCCGCGCTGAACCGGGGCCGCATCCGGTCCAGATCCGGGTAGGCGCGGCGCAGTCCGGCGATGCACAGCGCGACCAGTCCGCTGGCGGCCGCCCCGCTCACCCACCGGTTCAGCTGCGCCACGGCGCGGGTCGGATCGCCCACCGGGGATCCCGCGAATCCGGCGACGATATCGAGTTCCGGAGCGTATTCGGCCGCCAGCTCCGCCGCCCAGGAGGTGGCGAGACCGCCCCCGGAATACCCCCACAGACCGATCGGCGGCGCGGCGTCCAGGCCGAGCGGGGCGAACGACAGTGCCGCGCGGAGTCCGTCGAGGATGCGATAGCCGGGTTCGCGCGGCACCCCGAAGCGGCCCGCAGTGCCGACGTGATCGGGCACCGACAGGGCCCAGCCGCGGGCGAGGATCCCGGCGATGATCAGCAGCTCGAACTGCGGAACGGCGCCGAAAGCCCGGGCGCCGCGGCGCAGGGCGTAGGACGGAAGGCATTTGGGCGCAACGGCATCGATCGCGCACTGGTAGGACACCACCGGCCGGGCGACGGTGGGATCGGCGTCGCACGGCAGCAGTACGGTCGTCACCGTTGCCTCCGGGGCACCGTCCATATCGCTGGTCCGGTACAGCAATTGCCATGCCTGCACCTGCTGCGGAATCCGCCCGAACAGCGCCACCTCGACCCGGCGCGACCGCAGCACGGCTCCCGGGCGGTAGCCGTCGAGCGCCTCCGGCGGGTCGTAGAACGGATCCACCTCCGGGCGCAGGGTGCGGCCGGGCACCGATTCCGGATCGGTGGCGGTCCCGTCGATATCGGCGTCGGCATCGGCAACGAGGCTCATATGCTTCCTTTCGAGCGAGGATCCCCCGGCATCGCGCCTCGCGGCCCCGGGCCGCCGCCGATGCTCGCCTCCACGATAGATCGCATCGCCGCCTGAATACATTGCCCAGCAGGATAATTCGTTCGCATGCCGGGTATACCCCTACTCCGGAACAGGCGGGTAGCGGGAGGTTGCCTCGAAAACCCGTTGCCTGCGCCGGGGCGTCCCCAGCCGTTACGAAGGAGGCCGTCCGAGCGGCCCGGATGCCAGGAAGGTGAGGTAGCTGGGCCACGCCGGATCGATCACCACGCTCTGCGCGCCGATTCGCCGTTTCAGCGCCGGTGGCAGGTAGTGCCGCGGAAAACTGCCGGGCGCCACGGCGATTCGCAGGCGGTGACCGGCGCGCAGCAGTGCCTCGGTCGGGTTGATCTCGATGTCGAGATCGTACGGTTCGCCGGGCACCACCGGCCGGGCCGTCTCGACGCGCAGAGTTCGCCTCGGCGACAACAGTTCTCCGTCCACATACGTGCTGACGGAGTCGTCGATGGCGCGCAGCGACGACAGCAGCGCACCGCGGGTCAGCGGCGCCGAGACGCCCGAGGGTTCGACATCGGTGATCGTCACCGACCAGAACGCCTCGGTGCCCTCGGCACGGACGCGTAGATGCAGATTGAGCGGACCGGACAGCACCGCATCGGCGGTCAGCGGCTCCGTCGTGAAGGTGACCGCCGCGGCCTCCGCGCGGCGATCGTCCGAGGCGAACCGCCGGCCCAGCAGCGTGGCGGCGCCCAGCGACATGATCGCGGTGTTGTTCGAGGCGACGACGCGGCGGCCGGACGGCAACGGCAGCCGGGCGGCGGCGCCGG
>NZ_BDBV01000110.1 GCF_001613165.1 Nocardia mexicana NBRC 108244 | reverse complement strand
GTCGGCCAGTTCGGCGGCCGGGGACGGCCGGGCGGGGACGGCGCCGGCACCTCCCGCGCCCACGGTGACGGCGACGGCGATCGCTCCGGCAAGTGCGGCGGCACCGAATGTCCTCCGCCGAATTCTCTGCGTCATTGCAAACCTTCCGTGGGCGCGAAACGGCCACACCGCCGAAAGGCTGTGTCCGCGACCATTTCCCGCACCCGATGTGATGTCGAACATATCGACACGGAAAACCTATGTCCGCACGCTCCGAACTGTCACTGCACTCGCATGTACAGATATCCGTCGCGAACTTGTCGCCCGGGACAAAATCTGGTTCGCGGAAACCGAGACCTTGCCGCCCGCACTGTCGCCCGCAACAATCGGGCCATGTCGGTCGCCGTTCACCCCGTTTCCGGGAAACCCGCCCTAGCCGCTCGCATGCTCGACCGGCTGCCGCGATTCGCCGAGCGCATTCTCGCCTCCGGGCTGGGCTCCACGTCGCCCACCGCAGACCTGCCCGAGGATCATTTCGTCGAGGTGCTGGGGACCATCTACGGCTGCGCCCATGCCTTCCTGCACGCGACCGACCAGGGGCGCGAGTTCACCTACGAGGAGGTCGCCGGATTCGTCGGTCCCGTGGTCGAGCACCATGCCGAAGACCGGTTGCCGCTGCGGCTCCTGGTAGAGGCGGTGCACGGCTCGGCCCGGCAGGTGCTGCGCGAGGCGGTGGAGCTGAGCGGCCCGGACGAACTCGACGAACTGGTCGACTTCGGCGATCGGCTGCTCCAGTTGCTCATGCACATCACCACGGTCACCGTCGAGTCCTACGGCACCGTCGAACAGTCGATCCACCACGCCGAGCGCGAGGCCCGGCGGGCGCTGTGCGCCGCGCTGCTGCGCGGGCAGCCCGCGGAGGAACTCGCCGCGCGCGCCGATCTCGCGCTCTCCGAACGCTATACGGTGCTGGCGATCGGGCCGCGGATCGAGGAGCAACCGGCCGCGGTGGCCAACCTGCTCACCCGGCGCCGCATCCGGCTGCTGCAGCACACCCTGGACCGGCTGGCGGGCGCCCCGACCCTGCACACCTTCGACGGATCGCACGCGATCGCCCTGCTGCCCAACGGATCCGAATCCGACATCACCGAAACATCGGGGCTGGCAAGCGAACTGGCCGAACAGTTCGGAGTCGACGTCTTCCTGGCCGAGATCCCGGCGGTGCCGCGCGATTCCATTCCCGATGCCGCACAGCAGGCCACCGAGCTGACCGAGCTCGCCCGGCTGCTGGGGCGGCCCAGCGGCGCCTACCGGCTCGACGACCTGCTGCTGGAATACCAGCTCACCCGCCCGGGATCGGCCCGCGACCGGCTGGCCGAGCGGATCGCCCCGCTGCTGCGCAGCCCGCATCTGCTGGAGACGCTCGACGCGCATCTGCGACACGGTTCGGATCGCAAGGCCGCCGCCGCCGAAATCCACGTGCACCCCAACACGTTCAGCTACCGGCTGCGCCGCATCGCCGAGCTGACCGGGACCGACCCGGGCGATCCGAACGGCTCCCGGCTGCTGGCCGCCGCGCTGACGGTGCACCGGCTGCACCCCGTTCCCGAGACGATCGGCGGGTAGCCGAAAGTGCGCGGGCCACGGGAACTTTCGAGGTCGGCAGTTGCGCCGACGGGGGTGCCGTCGCTAGGGTTGGCCGCCAAAAGGAACGGTGTAGTTCCTTGAATCCCCCAGCGCGGAGCCCTGTATGAGCGGACGCACACCTCACGATCTGCGAAATCTGTCCCGGCAACTCGTCGGCCACTTCGCAACCCACGTGGCGCCGTGCGCCACGCTGCCCGGTGACGCCCTGCACGGCGACATCACCACGGTCACCCGGGTCTGCCTGGAACTGACCATCGACCTGCTCGAAGGCCGCGAACCCGACGACAAGGTCGAGCGGCTGCAGCGGGCCGCCGCCGACTGGGCCCGCGAGGGCATCCCGATCGACACCGTGCACCACGCGGTGCACGAGGGTTTCCGGCTGGCGTTCGACCTGCTGCTGACCCGCGCCGATCCCAGCCAACGACCCGACGATCCCGCCCAACTGCTGCTGCGCATCCTCGACACCATCACCCCGGCCGTCGCCCTCGCCTACGTCCGCGAGCACCAGGCCGCGGTCACCGAACACCACACCGCGGTGCACACGCTGGTCTCGGCGCTGCTGGCGGGCCATCCCACCTCCACCATGGCCCGCGAGAGCGGTATCGAGATCGCGCCCGCCTACGCCGTTGTGGCCCTGCACATTCCGCGTCATCGCGACGAGGCGCATCCGAATGTGGACGCGAAAGTCGTTGCCCGGCGCAAGCTCCGGCGGCTACAGGCCGAGCTGGCCACCCGGTGCACCGGCCGGGCGCTGTCGCTGCTGTCCGTCGACGGGGGCACCGTCCTGATCCCCGAGGACCTGATACCCGAGGACACCGTCACCGACGGCCGGCTCGACGAGCTGGTGCTGGGCCTGTCCGCCGCCGGTCAGGTTCCCGTCACAGCCACGGTGATACCTGCTGCGACGGAACAGGTTCCCGATGCCGCGGACCGGGCGCACGAACTGCTGGACATGGTGTTGCGGCTGGGCAGCATGCCGGGGCTGTACCGGTTCGCCGATCTGGCGATGGAGTATCAGCTCACCCGGCCCGGGCCCGGTCTCGACCGGCTCGGCGCCCTGCTCGACCCGCTCGACACCTATCCCGATCTGCTGGACACACTGCGACGGCACCTGTCGACGGGGCTGTCCCGGCAGCGCACGGCACGGCAGTTGCAGGTGCACACCAATACCGTCGACTACCGGCTCAAGCGCATCGGCCAGCTCACCGGACTGGACCCGGCGCAGCCCAGCGGGCTGTGGTATCTGCGGGCCGCCCTGATCGCGCGCACCTACCGAGATGCCGGGCCCGGCTTGGCCGTTCGCTGATCAGCGGCGCGCACCGCACAGCGCCACCGCGGTCCGCGTGAACAGCGGCGCCAGCTCGGGCAGGGCCGCGGCGCCGCGCTCGTGCAGGCAGTCGCGGATCCGATCGTCGATGCCGCCGAGCAGCATGTCGACCAGCTGCGCATCGGGCTCGGCGACCAATTCCCCACGCCCGACCCCCAATCGGGCCACCTCCAGGATGTACTCGACGAACAGCCGGTGCACCCGCGCACGATGCGATACCAGCGGGCCGCCCGCCACCAGCGTCTCGATGTACAGGGCCCGGGTGGCCTCCGGCTGGGCGGCCAGCACGGCCAGATAGATCTCGAACAGCGTGCGCACCCGCTCGTGAAAGGTCACCGAGCCGGATGTCCCCACCGCGTCGCGCAACCGGCGCAATCCCATGTCGACGCCGAAATCGTAAGCGGCGGCGAAGCATTCGTCCTTACCCGCGAACATCGCGTAGAAGGTGCGCCGCGCCACCTGCGCCCGGGTCACGATATCGGCGACCGTGGTGGCGGTGTACCCGAGTTCGCCCACCGCCACCAGGGCCGCCCCGCACAGCCGTCGGTACTGCGAGGACTGCACCTCGGCCCGAGTCAACCGATGGCGGCCCCGTGGTAACGGGCCGGTCAGGCCCTCGGTCTGCGCACTCATGCACACAGAATATTGAGCCCGCGCCGGGTTCTCTCCGCGGCCGCCGAACCGAACGGACCGTTCGTTGCCGCGATCAGTTGCGCGCATCCGGCTTCCACAGTCCATCTCCAATCGGAAGGACTACCTCCGCTTCACTCGAAAGCCCTATGGGCAAAACGTTTGCCAGAAGGTAGCCTTGCTCACCGGCAGGGCGGTCGTCCGTCTTGTCCACCCCCTGCCTGCGGGGTGTCAGGGACGGCAGGGAAGCGAGCTACCGATGGCCACGATAGGGCAATTGCGGGCGGCGCTGGCGATTCTGCACGCCGAGGTCGACGAGGTCGCCCACCAGGTGTGGGGCCGGGAGATGGCCGGTACCGACACCGCCGGGGTGGAGCACGCCATGCTGGCCGGGCTGCTGTACCGGCTGGCCGGAGCGGACCTGCGAAGATCGCTGACCACCGCACCGGACATCGCCGTCCTGGAGGATCGGGCGCGGGCCGCCGGGCCCAGCGCCGTCACCATGGACAACGAAGATCTCTGCGCGCAAGCGCATTTCGAGGCCTACTGGCTGACCGATCGCATCGCCGAGCTGTACGGCGACATCGAGCGGGTGCCGCCGCCGCTGGCCGCCGCAGCCCACACCGCCGAGGCCACCCGCGCCCTACTGCGCATCCACCGGGACCTGGCGCGAGGCACCCGGCTCGACGCCGGATACGCCGGATGGGAAGCCGTGCTGGACCAGCTCGACCGCGCCCGCGCCCTGGCCAGGGCCGCGCACGCGGCCGCCGAGACGGCCCCGCAGCGCGGGGCCATCCCGCCGGTCGTGGATCCCGGCCAAAAGCATGCCGGGAACGAATGAACATGGCATGCCGGGAACGAATGAACGTGGCACGCCGGGAATGGATGAGCGCGATCGGCGGATCTGCTACTTCACGCCCGTGCGGAGCACCGATTTCCTTGCGCCGTAGGTGAAGTAGAGCACCAGGCCGATGGCCATCCAGATCAGGAATCGGAGCCAGGTCTCCACCGACAGGTTCAGCATCAGCCACAGGCAGGACAGGACACCGAGGATCGGGATCAGCGGCACCAGGGGCACCCGGAAGCCGCGCGGCAGCTCCGGCCGCGTGCGGCGCAGGATGAGCACGCCGATCGCCACCAGCACGAACGCGAACAGCGTGCCGATATTGACCATCTCCTCGAGCGCGCCGATGCCCACGAACCCGGACAGCAGCGCACACACCACGCCGACGATGACGGTGATCCGCACCGGCGTGCCGTGTCGCCCGGTGGTTGCCAGCGAGCGCGGCAGCAGGCCGTCGCGCGACATCGCGAACAGCACCCGGGTCTGGCCGAGGAACATCACCATCACCACGGTGGTCAGCCCGGCCAGGGCCCCGATGGAGATGATGTTCTTCGCCCAGTCCACCCCATGGATGGCGAACGCGGTGGCGAGCGTGGACTCCTCCCCGGCCAGGTCGGTGTAGGGCACCATGCCCGTCAGCACCAGCGACACCGCCACGTACAGCACGGTGACGATGAGCAGCGAGCCGAAGATGCCGCGCGGCACATTGCGCTGCGGATTCTTGGTCTCCTCGGCGGTGGTCGCGACCACGTCGAACCCGATGAACGCGAAGAACACCAGGCTGGCCGCGGCCAGCAGCCCGTACCAGCCGAAGGTGCTGTTGCCCGCGCCGGTCAGGAACGAGAACAGCGACTGGTGCACACCGCTACCGGCGTCGCTCGGCTCCGACGGCGGAACGAACGGCTTCAGATTGGAGGCCTTGAAATAGGTCAGGCCGACGATCACCACCAGCGCGATCACCGCCAGCTTGATTGCGACCGCGACCGCCGATACCCGCGACGACACCTTGGTGCCGATCACCAGCAGCACGGTCAGCACCGCGATGAGCAGCACCGCACCCCAGTCGAACTTGACCGGGCCGACGTGCACGATCGGCGTGATCCCGCCCGGTATCTGGCCGAGGTACTGCGACCAGCCCTTGGCGACCACGGACGCGGCCAGCGCGAATTCCAGGACGAGATCCCAGCCGATGATCCAGGCGGCGAATTCCCCGAAGGTGGCGTACGAAAAGGTGTACGCGCTGCCCGCCACGGGCACAGTCGATGCGAATTCCGCATAACACAGGGCGGTGAGCCCGCAGGCGATCGCGGCGAAGACGAACGCCAGCGACACCGACGGCCCGGCGACGTTTCCGGCCGTTCTCGCCGTCAGGGTGAAGATGCCGGCGCCGACCACCACGGCGACGCCAAAAATTGTCAGATCCCAAGCCGTGAGATCCCGGCGCAGTCGGGCGCCCGGTTCATCCGTATCGCGGATGGACTGCTCGACACTTTTGGTGCGAAACAACCCACTCCACCGGCTCGCCGACGCAGAGTTTGTTACCTGCTGTTCTGGCTCCGGTATAGCCAAGTCCTTCTCCTCTGTCCGCGGCTCCGCACGGGACACCGCGCTTTCAGACGTGCTGGCAAAATCTAACAGCACCGATGTGTGATCTGCGTCTCGGATCGGTCAGATGATGCCAACATGATGCGTTCATGATCGTCCGAGTGGGCAGGATGCACGGTCGTAGAGACAGTCGTACCCCGGTCGGCGCCGACTCACTCGAGCCGTTCGCTCGGCGCGGCGAGCCGGGACAGAAGGTCCAGGAATTCCCGGCCCGAGGCAGAGTATGCCCACCGGATGTGGCCGAGAAGGTAGTCGCGGTAGGCGATTTCGGCGTTCTCGTGGTTCGGTCGCGGGAGGACGGTCAGGAAGTAGTCGATCTCGGACAGCTCGTAGTCGACGTGCACGAGCGGGAACAGCGCGGGCAGGGCGCGGCGCTCGGCCGCCGTGAGCGGCCGCACCGCACAGTAGGCGCGCAGGAACGCGGCCAGCTGGTCGGCGTGGATGTGCGCGGGTCCGCCGTCACGCAGCGAGAGCCAGTCGACGGCGAACCGCTCGATCGCGGTGGCCAGGTCGAAGACGGCGACGGTGCGGTTGGCCAGCCCGAAGTCGATGACCGCGGTGATCTCGTCACCGGTCCAGAGCAGATTGGTGCCGTGCCAGTCGTTGTGCGTCCACAGCGGCGGCAGATCGGAGAGGTCGACGCGGAGCTGGGCGGTCCCAGCACGCGTCGCGCCATCCCCGCTACGCACCGAGTCTTCCTCGCCGCACGGGGACCCAATCCGGTCACGCGGGGATCCGACCCGGCCGCGCACTGATTCGACTGCGCCGCACAAAGTCTCGATGTCTGCGCGCCAACCCTGCGTCGCAAGGAATTCCCCTACCGCGGGCCACTCGACGGCACGTCGCTCGATCGTCGCCGCAAGATCGGTGCACAACCCGGCCTGCAGCGGCCGGGGTGGGCGCGGCGGCGCGTCGTACCCTTCGGCTGCGCGATGCAGGCGCGCCAGCATGCGGCCCGCGGCGGCCGCCTGCGTCACAGAGAGGTACGGCGACCAGGAGAAGGCGTTCCGATACAGGTCGGCACCGGCACCGAGCGCATGGATCTCATAGCTGAATCCATCGCGGGTGCAGGACCAAACGGCGGGAATCGGGACACCTCGGGATCTCAGGTGCTCCATGAACGCATGCTCCTCGGCCAGCGCCGCCGCATCGCGCAGCGCGATCGGCATCCGCTTCACCACCACGCGCTCGCCGTCGGCCAGCCGCACGCCGACAGTCGACGACAACGGCCGCGGGCTGCGCCATTCCAGGACCGCCCAACTCGCCCCCGGCAGTGCGTCAGCGTGCAACGGTCCGGGCCCATCGCCGGCCCCTGCGGCGACGGCATGCGCGACCACCTCGTCGACCTCGGCGAGGGTCAGCGGCGGCCAGTCGGGCTCGGCCGTCGGGTCCGACCCCATGCCGAACACGCGGCCGTCGGTCACGCGGCCCGCCCGGCCCGTCGTTCGAAGAACACCAGCACACCCGTGGCGGCGCCCGCGGCCAGGAACGAGAACAGCGAGGCCGACGACCACCAGCCGGGATGGAACCCGATCGCGTCCTGCACATCGGTCCACAGCCGCGCCCACCACGACACCGAGCCCGGATTGCACAGCTGGTAGACCGCGAAGCCCAGCAGCCACGGCAGCAGCAGCAGCGGCCGCGCGGGAATGCGCCGCGTCAGGTCGCCGCCGTATTGTCCACGCCCCCAGCAGAAGTCGACCACCAGCACCGCGCACAGCGGCACGAATACCGAACCGATCAGCAGCAGGAAGTTGGAGAAGCCGGTGAAGTCGTGCACCCCCAGCGCCAGCACCGTGGCCAGCGCGCCGACCCCGGCGGCCAGGATTCGGCGGTCCACGCGCGGCATCAGGTTCTGGATCGACATCGCCGTGGAGTACACGTTGGCGAAGGACTGATCGGATTCGCGCAGCACCAGCACCGCGAAGAACAGCCAGCCCGCCGCGACGCCGAGGAAGGTGTCGAAGATCCGGTCCGGGTCGCCGCCGACCTGGATGAGCGCCACCACGCCCAGCAGATAGCACCAGATCTGCGCGGCCGAGTAGCCGAGCATCGTGGCACCGGCCGCGGCCCGGACCGACCGCGCGTGCCGGGTGTAGTCGGCGGCCAGCGGAACGAAGGAGACCGCGACCGCCAGCGCGGTGTCCACACCGGGGAAGAACCCGCTCCACGACGTATCGGGCGCCGACGGCATCGGGTGGCGCAGCAGTTGGACCGTGAAGTACACCATCGAGATCGCCACCGCGACCGTCACGTATTTGCGCAGGATGTGCAGCACGTTCAGCGGCCAGATCGCCATCGCCGTGCACAGGATTCCGGCGGCGACGATCACCACGGCGTGGCTCACGCGATCGTGGGTCAGCACCCGGACACCGCCGGAGATCACCGTCAGCTCGTACACCGCCCAGCCGATGCACTGCACGATATTGGCCACCGTGGGCAGATACGACAGCCTGGTCCCGAACAGCCCGCGGAAGTTGGCCATCGCGGGCGCGCCGGTCCGCGCGCCGACCGCCCCGGCCGCCGCGACCATCGCCGTGCCGACGAGCGTGCCGAGGACCGTGGCCAGCAACGCGCCCGCGACCGGCAGCTGCGGATGCCCCGCGGGTTGCAGCACGTAGACCGCACCGGTGAAACCGATGAGGCTGACCCCGAGATTGGCCCAGAATGCGGACTGATCCCAGAAGGACAGGCTGCGGGGCGAGTCGGCGGTGAGGACGAGGGGCGCCTCGGCGGACCGCCGGGACTCACGAAGGGACGTCATAGCGGACCTCATGCTACGGACCGCACCGCAAACCTCCGGCAGAGCTTCGGGGACGGCGCTCCGAGCGGCCCGATCGGCGAAGTCGGACCCATCGGCGATGCGGAAGCGGGCGGGCCGGTAACCTGGGGCCGGATGGTTAGTGTCTCCACCCCCCTTCCACCGCAGCCCACGAGCCGCCGCCCTGTCGGCCGCGCCGCGTGGCTGATTCCGGCGCTGCTGATCGCGGCCGCCACCGCGTGGCTGCTGAAGACCACCTGGCCGCTGAAGCCGATCGGCGGGGAGTTCATCGACCTACAGGTGTACCGGTTAGGTGTGCAGGCGTGGTGGCACGGATCCGATATGTACGGGACGCTGCCCAAGACGACGCTCGGCGTCGGGTTGCCGTTCATCTACCCGCCGTTCGCGGCGCTGGCGCTGAGCCCGTTCGCGATGCTGCCCATGCACGCCTCGGCGATCACGTTCTTCCTCGTCTCCACCGCGGCCCTGGCGGTGACGATCTATCTGGTGGCGCGGCGGATCTGGGGTGGCAGCACCGAGCTGGTGCTGTGGGCTACCGCCTGTGCGGCGCCGGTGGGCATGCTGCTGGAGCCGGTGCATCAGACGCTGGGCTTCGGGCAGGTGAACCTGATCCTGATGGTGCTGGTGGCGGCCGACTGCCTGACCGCGCGGCCGAAGTGGAAGCGCGGCATGCTGATCGGCCTGGCCGCGGCCATCAAGCTGACACCGGCGGCGTTCGTCCTCTACTTCCTGGTGCGCAAGGACTACAAGGCCGCCGCCACCGCGGCGGTCACGGGGGCGGTGGCGTCCGCCGTCGCGTTCGCGGTCATGCCGGGTGAGTCGACGCGGTACTGGTTCGGGGGCATGGGCAACGTGTCCGGGCTGAGCGGGTCGGCGTTCCACACCAACCAGTCGATCCAGGGGGTGCTCTCGCGCCTGCAGGTGCACAAGCCGGAGTTCACCGTGCTGTGGCTGCTGCTCTCGCTGGCGTTGCTGGCGCTCGTCGTCACGGCGATGCGGCAGGCCGCCGACAGCCCGGGGCTGGCGCTGGCGTTCAATGCCGTGTTCACGCTGCTGGTCTCGCCGATCTCCTGGTCGCACCACTGGGTGTGGATCGCACCGGCGCTGCTGGCCGCGGTCGGCACCGCGACCGCACTCCCCCGACGCCAGGCGCGGATCTGGTACGCGGTCATCGCCGTTACCGCGATCGTCTTCGTCATCGGGCCGCAGAACTGGATGCCCGGCGAAGACAACCGCGAATTCACCTGGACCCCTTGGCAACACATCATCGGCAATACATATGTGTGGCTGAGCGTGCTGCTCGTGGCGGTCTATGTAGCGACGGCGAAGCACCGCCGCAGAGCTCCGGCGCCGACCGAAGACCAGGCGCCGAATCCGTCACCGGCAGTTCCCGATCCCATCCCGTAACCGGCGCAGCACGGCTCCTTTCCTCGCTCACATCGCTGCCCGCAGTGCGCGGGCTTGATCCCACAGCTCATCTTCTGGGATCGGAGCCTCGGAGTCATCCTGTGGCCGGAGCGGAAACGGGCGACCCGGCGCGGGATCTACGACGTATCTCGGAATGAGATGCGTGTGGAGGTGGGGCACGGAGTTACCGAGCGTCTCGTAGTTCATTTTGAGAGGCTTGTAGTAGTTCATGAGCGTTTCAGCTACGCGCATGACTGCACCCCAATACTCCGACGACTCCGAATAGTCGAGTTCAAATGGTTCGGTGATGTGACGGCCACGCCAGATAACCACGGTGTATCCACGTTGGATGTTCGCGCGCTGGAGAACCGCATCAACGTTCGACGAGCGAAATATTCGCACGCCATAAGTATCGACATCGGGACGATCTGAACCGCACATCTCGCATCCGATTCCCTGAGTGAGATCGGACCAGCGAATCGGCCAGCTGGAACTCATTAGCTCGCATCTCTTCCACGTCGTAGTCGACATCACACATGTGGATGACAGGGGCTGGAGACGTCTGCGAATTACAACCTCCCCACCCTGTGCCATTTGCAGCTCAGCGTAGCCGGGAGGACTGCCCACGCGAGCAGTCCGTTACGAATTCGGTTGGGGACCAGGGCTGTTCGTCGGGGCGGGGAGTAGAAAGCCGAGGACGGTGCCGACGATCGGGACGAAGCACAGGACGGTCAGGACGACCTGGGGGCCGTGGGCGTCGGCGAGGGTGCCGAACAGCGGCATGAACAGTCCGCCCGCGCTGACGGCGAGGCCGAGGGTGACCCCGGCGGCGGTTCCGGGGCGGCTGGGCAGGTAGTCCTGGCCGAGCTTCACCAGGACGGCGAATGGGATATTGACCGAGATACCGGCCAGCACCGCCAGGGCCAGACCGAGTTGCGGGCTGGGCACCAGCCGCAGCAGCACGAGCGCGGGAACGGCGGTGAGACCGCCGATCTGGATGGTGCGCAGCATCCCGGCGCGGTCGGCGATGCGGCCGCCGAGCAGGGTCCCCGCGACGCCGCCGACCAGGAAGGCCGCCAGCGCGACACCGCCCAGGGTCTGGGAGGCGCCCAGATGGTTGATCCAGTACAGCGCGATGAAGGTGTTCATCCCGAAGTAGACGACCGAGCGCACGATCTCGACGGCCGTGAGCGCCGCGAACGGGAGCCATCGATCGCGGCCGTCCGCGTGCACCGTTCCCAGCGGGGTGGCGGTGTGCCGCTGCTGGTAGCGCCACAGCACGTACCCCATCAGCACGGCCGGTGCGATGAACACCGCGGTTCCGCCGACGCCCAGGGCGACCAGCGCCGGTGTCGCCAGCGCGGGTGCGAGGAAGAACCCGATGCTGCCGCCCGCGGCGAACAGGCTCATCGCGGTGGCGCTGTTTCCGGCGTCGCGGCGGGCGTCGCGCCCGGCGGCGGGATGGAACGCGGCGACCCCGAGACCCGACAGCAGCAACAGGATCCACACCAGTGGATACGCGGGCGCCAGCCCGGCCAGCCCGGCGCCGATCCCGGCCAGGGCCAGCCCCGCCGGTGCCAGCCACAGCAACTTCCACCGGTCGGCGACGACGCCCAGAATCGGCTGCGGGAGCGAACTTCCCAGCGTGGCGGCGAGCGCGAGCCCCGACGCCGCCACATAGCTGTACCCGCGTTCCAGCACGAAGAACGGGATGCTCGCGGGCACCAGGCCCTGATAGAAATCGTCGACCGCGTGCGCGACGACCCAGTGCCGCATCCGCTTCCACGCGGGGACCGAGCCGGTCGCGGCGGATTCCGCGGTCCGGATGCTCACCATCGTTGCCTCCCTTGTCGCTGCTACGAGGAGTCAGCGTAGGAAGACCGGCCGCAGGCGGGCTTCCGATAAAATGCCAATTTGTGTCTGCAAACCGCCAGGAGATGGCCGCTCCTACCGCGGCCCGCCACCACCCCGGCGGGTCGCGGATCGAGCGGCACCGGCACCCGGAGCATCAACTGGTGTTCACGAGTTCCGGTGCGGTCGAGGTGCGCACCGACGCCGGGAGCTGGATCGCCCCGGGCGACCGGGCCATCTGGATACCCGCGGGATGCTGGCACGAGCACCATTTCTACGGCCCCACCCGCTTCCACTGCGTCGCCTTCGCGACCGGTCTCGACGAGCGCGCCAGGCCCTCGGTGCTCACCGTCTCACCGCTGGTGCGGGAGCTGATCATCGCCTGTTCCGCCGAGCCCGATGCGCCTGCCGCCGAGGCGGAACGGCTGCACCGGGTGCTGCTGGACCGGCTGCGGCGCAGTCCCGAGCAGCCGTTGCGGCTGCCTGCCGCGCGCGATCCGCGGCTGCGCCGGGCGTGCGCGCTGGTGGAACGCGATCTCACGGCGGGATGGACACTCGGCGCGCTGGGTCGCGAGGTCGGCGCGGCCGAGCGCACACTCACCCGGCTGTTCCGCGCCGAGTTCGCGATGACGTTTCCGCAGTGGCGCACCCAGCTGCGGCTGCATCGCGCCACACAGCTGCTCGCGGAAGAGGTTGCGGTGACAGCGGTTGCGCATCGCTGCGGCTGGTCCAGCCCGAGCGCCTTCATCGATGTGTATCGGCGCACCCTGGGCCATACGCCCGGTACCTATCGCTCGGCGCCGAATGCGGTGGTCAGCGCGGCGGATCGGCAATAATTCCGGCGCGGTCCCGATTTCGACACTGTCCGATTCGGTGATTCGGCGTGCACGAAGGCGGATCGATCTGAGACGGTAGAGCCATCGGAACCGACTAGACACGTAGGAGCTTTTTCGATGTCGATGGTTGTCTTCCTCGCGCTGCTGCCGTTCATGGGGCCGGACAGCGCGCAGTCGCTCGCGATCCAGCATTCCGGAGTTCTCGGCGGCTGGTGAATCTCCGGCGCGCTCGCGCCGGAAGCCGTTTCCCTACCGAAAGTGTTCGAGCACCGGCGGTCCTTCCGAGCCGCCGGTGCTCGACGCGCATCAGGACGGGTTGGGGGCGCCCACGCCGGTGGCGGCCTTGACCACGACCTTGTCCTGGGTGACCTCCTGCACGGTGAGGTTGATCCCGTCGGCGGGCTGGGTCTCGCCGACCGGCACGTCCACCTGTTGACCGGCCACCTTCAGGGTGACCGTGTTGCCGTTCACCGCAACGAGTTCCGCGTCCACCCCGAGAAAGCTGGCCTTGGCGTTCACGCCCCGATCGAAGGTGATCGTGCAGCCGCTGACGTTGCAGTCGGACTTGGCGCCCTGCCCCTCCGCGCTGCAGGCGGCCACCCCGAACGAGGTGACCAGGGCGAACAGGGTCAAGGCAAGTAGCCGTCGAACACGCACGCGGCCCAGTGTAGGCGGAAATGCAGTGTTCCGGGCGCGGTCGTTCCCACCCTTGACAAAACATACGGCCGACCGCATTCTTTTCGGTGTGGATACCGAACGCATGCAAGACCCGCGCGTAAAGGATGTCGGGAAGCTCGAGACCGAGCTGCTGCTCGATGTCGTGATAGATCTGAACGCCCCGCTGCACATCGGGGAGGGACCGTTCGGGCGGCGGGTGGTGTTCGGTGCGGCCGGGGGGACATTCGAAGGGCCGCAACTGCACGGCGAAGTCGTTGCGGGCGGCGGTGATTGGGCACTGTTCCGGCCCGACGGCACCATGTCGCTGGACGTCCGGCTGACCTTGCGCACCCACGACGACGCCCTGCTGCACCTGACCTACGGCGGGCGCTGGGTCACTCCGCCCGAGCTGCGCGCGGAGATCGCCGATCCCGGTAGGCGATACGAGATCGACCCTGCCCGTTACTATTTCCGGACCACCGTGCTGTTCGAGACCGGCGCGGCGCGCTACGCCTGGCTGAACGACATCGTGTGCGTGGGGTCGGGATATCTGATCGACGGCGGGATCGCCTACCGGCTCTTCCGGGTCCTCTGACCGCCGGACGGCCGGGCGTCGTCGCCGAGCAGGCCGTCGGCCACCCGGCGTGCCTTGTCGATACCGCTCGGATCGCCCAGTCGCAGTGCGATATTCGCGGCCTCGAGAACGGCGACGATCTGGAAGGCGACGAGATCGGGATCCAGATCGGCGACCTCCCCGGCCTCGACCGCGGCGCCGATCTCGCGCGCGATGAGGGCGGTCCAGTCCCGGTGCTGCCGCGCCAGGGCGTCGCGGACCGGTCCCGGCCGGCTGTCGAACTCGGGCAGGTTGGCGCCCCAGAAGCAGCCGCCCGGGAATACCGGCTCTGTCGCGTAGTCGAGCCATCGGCGGATCAGTTCCCGCAGCCGGGCCGCCCCCTCCGCGACGTCGCCCGACGGGCGGACGACCGCCTCGACGAATACCTCGCCCGCCGCCGCCACCGTGGCCAGCTGCAATTGTTCCTTCGTCCGGAACAGGGTCTGGATCCCGGCCTTACTCAGCCCGAGATCCTCGGCCAGCCGCCCGAAACTGAGCCCGTCCAGCCCCTCCGCCGAGGCGATATCCGCCGCCCGCCGCGTCACCAGCCGCCGCGACCGCGCCCCGCGCAACAGCCGCCGATCGGAGACCTCGGATTCGCTCACCACGCCACCTCCAGAACAATCAGTACGACCGATCGTATGCCAATGGCGAGTGTCCCGGCGGCCCTCCTATACTCCCGGCACGCCTCCTCCTATTTTCCCGGCGCGCCTCCTCCTACTTTCCCGGCACGCTCTCGGCCGGGTGGAGCTTGGCGTACATGTCCAGGTAGTGCTGGTTGTACATGATGCCGAGGACGTTTCCGAAGGGGTCGATCACCGACGCGCTGACGAAACCGGGGCCGTGCTCGCGAGGGGCCTCGTATTCCTTGGCGCCCAGGGACAGTAGGCGGTCGAATTCGGACTGCAGGTCGTCGACGTGCCAGTGCAGGACCTCGCCGCCGGGGGTCGAGGGGTTGCCCGGAGGCTGGTACTTCCGGTCGATGATGCCGAATTCGTGCTGGTAGTCGCCCACGCGGAATTCGGTGTACCCGGGGACGTGGTAGTAGGCCTGGATGCCGAACACCTCGGCGTACCAGCGCTCGGCCGCCTCGAGATCGTCGGCGTAGAACGCAACGTGGGCCATTCCTCGCAACATCGGGGTTCCTTCCGTTCGTTGTTCCCGTGTTGATATCCATCATCGGAGCAAAAGTGCTCATCGAGTGAGCACTTTTTCCGGCAGAATTCAACTGTGCGCGCAGACCGACTCGTGGCGACCCTGTTGCTGATGCAGAACCGTGGCCGGGTGACCGCCGCCGAGCTGGCCGCGGAGCTCGAGGTGTCGGTCGCGACGGCGCGGCGCGACCTGGAGGCGCTGTCCACGGCGGGCATCCCGGTGTACTCGCTGCCGGGCCGGGGCGGGGGCTGGGAGCTGGTCGGCGGCGCCCGCACCAACCTCAGCGGCCTGACCGCGCCCGAGGCGCAGGCGCTGTTCCTGCTGCTCGGTCCCGCCGCCACGGCCGCGCCCGGCGTACGGTCGGCATTGCGAAAGTTGTTGCGCGCATTGCCGGAAACGTTTCGCACCGAGGCGGAGGCGGCGGCCGACGCGGTGGTGATCGACCCGGTCGGCTGGGGCGGTCAGGGGACGGCGGCCCCGCCGCTGGTCGAGCGGTTGCAGCGGGCGGTGGTGCGCCGGGAACGGGTCGAGCTGGTGTACGAGCGAGCGGGCGAGCGTTCGCGACGGCGCGTCGATCCGTGGGGCCTGGTCGACAAGGACGCCCTCTGGTACCTGATCGCCGGGACCGATCGCGGGCAGCGCACCTTCCGGGTCGACCGCATCGTCGAGGCCACCGGCATCGGCGAAACCTTCGAGCGCCCAGCGGATTTCGAGCTGTCCGCGGCATGGGAACAGGTGGTGGACGAGGTCGAACAGCATCGGGCGACCACCTCGGCGACCGTCCTGATCTCGGAGCGGCTGGCCCCGATCCTGCAGCACCAGCAGGGACGGCACTGCGTGGTGGACGGACCGATCGGCGACGGCCGCGTCCAGGTGCGCATCACCGCACCGACACCGCTGATGGTCGCTCAGCAGCTGGCTGGCTGGGGCAGCGCCGTCGATGTGGTCGAACCGCCCTCGGTGCGTGACGAGTTGGGGCGCCTGGGTTCCGAGCTGGTCGAGCGCTATCGGTGAGCCGTCCCCCGTCATGGGCCGACACTTCCCATTCGTCCAAGCCGGGCGGCGCACCGGAGAGCACACTGTCCCCATGACCCTGACATGGCAAGAGGTGGTGACGATCGCGACCGAGCTACCGGCCGTGACGGAGTCGACCTGGTGGCGCAGTCCCGCGCTGAAGGTCGGGGGCAAGGGCTTCGCGCGCCTGCGGTCGGAGGCCGAGGGCGGGCTGGTGCTGCGTTGCGAGATGGAGGAGAAGCAGGCCCTGCTGGCCTCCGGCGATCCGGCCTTCTACACCACGCCGCACTATGACGGCTACCCGTACATCCTCATAGACCTGGACCGGGTGGCGCCGGAGCAGCTGCGCGAACTGATCGACGCCGCGTGGTGGCTGTCGGCCCCGGCGAAGCTGCGCAAACAACGCGAGGCCACCGCGTAGCAGCGGATCTCCTACGCCGTCACAGCGATTCGGCCGCGGCCACCAGCATCTTGCGGGAGCGGTCCGGCGGCTCCGCCTGCACGCTGAGGCGGTCCATCACCCGGCGGTAGAGCTCCAGATCCTGCAGGCGGTCCAGATAGAGCGCGCTGGTCAGCTGCTCGATGTAGACGATATCGGGCAGTTCGGGCTCGGCGAAGCGCAGCATCGTGAACGAACTTCCGGCCGCCGCATGCCCGCCCGCCGCGTAGGGCAGCACCTGGATCGTCACGTTCAGCCGGTCGGACATCTCGACCAGGTGCTCGAGTTGCCCACGCAGCACGTCGTTTCCGCCGATCGGGCGGTGCAGCACGGTCTCGTCCAGCACGGCCCACAGGGTCGGGCCGCCCTCGCGGTTCAGGATCTCCTGCCGACGCCGGCGTAGCTCCACCCGGCGGGCGGCCTCGGCCTCCTCGTGGCCCAGCGACACGATGGCCCGGGTGTAGTCCTCGGTCTGCAGCAGCCCCGGAACCAGTTGCGCCTCAAAGGTTCTGATCGAATGCGAGGCGTGTTCCAGACCGATGAAGGTCTCGAACCACTGCGGCAGCAGATCGCTGTAGCGGTGCCACCAGCCGGGCTGGTTGGCCTTGCGCACGAGCTCCAGGAACGCCTCGCGCTCCTCGGGATCGGTGACCTTGTACAGCGTCAGCAGATCCCGGATGTCGCGTTCCTTGAATCCGGTCCGGCCCAGTTCCAGACGGCTGATCTTCGCGTGCGAACCGCGAATGTGTTCACCGGCGGCCTCGCGGGTGATCTCGCACTGCTCGCGCAACTTGCGCAGCTGGCCGCCGACGGCGATGCGCAGCGCCGTCGGACCACGTTCCGCGACAAGCGAATCCACGCTGCCGATCCGGAACGGGACGGAATCTGCGATCATGAGTTCTGCTCCGATGCTCGACGATCACCTGCGGGGTGTTCCGCAAACCCACGGACTACACCGCGTCGAAGGACTATCATACTCGCGCGTTCGCTGCTGACCAGTATGTTCTCGGGTGCAGGAAATCTCGGGCTACAGGCGCGATCCGGCTGTCGGCTACTCCCCAATCTTGTACTGTCACTGGGCAGATCAGACAATCACCCGTTCGTGCCTCCGCAGGCCGGAGGCACCACCTCGGGACCTCGACGAGGAGCCGACCCACAATGCCGACAGGGCACAACACGGAGATCCGCACCGACATCCCTCACTCCGCCCGGATTTGGAACTACTGGATGGGCGGCAAGGACAACTACGATATCGACCGCGAGGTCGGCGACGCCAGTATGCAGATCGATCCCGATATCGGGACGATGGCCACCGAGAGCCGCCGATTCCTGATCCGCGCGGTCAGTCACCTGGCCGGCGAGGCCGGAATTCGACAGTTCCTCGATATCGGCACCGGCCTGCCGACCATGCAGAACACCCATCAGGTGGCGCAGGGTCTGGTCCCCGACGCTCGAATCGTCTACGTCGACAACGATCCGCTGGTGCTGACCCATGCGCGGGCCCTGCTGACCAGCACCACCCACGAGGGCGTCACCACCTACATCGAGGCCGATTTCCACGAGCCCGAGCAGATCATCGCCGACGCCGCCAACATCCTGAACTTCACCCAGCCGATCGGCGTGATGTTCATGGGGGTGCTCGGGCACGCCCGCACCTACGAGGATCTGCTCCGGATCGTCCGCACCGTCATGGACGCGGTCCCGTCCGGCAGCTACCTGGTGTACTGGGACGGCACCGTGGACAGCCCCACCTACACGAAGATGTGCGAGGAATACGCCAAATCCGGCGGCGTGCCGTACTACACCCGCACACAGGATCAGCTGCGCGCGGTCTTCGAGGGCTTCGAGATGCTCGAACCGGGCTTCGGGAAGATCACCCACTGGCGCCGGTCGGAGCTGGAGGTGGCCGGGCTGCGCGATATCGCCGCATACGGCGGGGTGGCACGCAAGCCCTGAGCATGGAGTCGGCCCGGCGTGTGCTCATCGTCGCCTACAACGACGCGCAGATCCTCGATATCGCCTGCCCCAGCGGAGCATTCGATATGGCGAACCGCATCGGAGCGCGACCGCCCTACCGGGTCGAGGTCGTCTCGGTCGGCGGGCACGCGGTCCGCACCTCGGCCGGGATCACCCTGGACAGCGGGCACCTCGAGGAGGTGCGCGGACCGATCGACACCGTCATGGTCGTCGGCGGCGCCGGAACCGAACAGGCGGCGGCGAATCCACACCTGCTCGACCAGATTCGCCGCCTCGCCCGGTCCAGTCGGCGCATCGCCTCGATCTGTACCGGCACCTATCTGCTGGCGGCCGCCGGGCTGCTGGAGCACCGCCGGGTCACCACGCACTGGGGCTACGGGGACCAACTCGCGGCCCGCTTCCCGACCGTCGCGGTCGACACCGCGCCGCTGTACATCCGTGACGGCAACATCTACACCTCCGCGGGTGTCACCAGCGCCCTGGACCTGACCCTGTCGCTGATAGCGGACGACCACGGATCGTCGCCCGCGCGGACGGTGGCTCGCATCCTGGTCACCTACCTGCACCGTCCCGCGGATCAGGCGCAGATCAGCATGTTTCTTTCCGCACCGGCACCGGAAGACCGACTCGTCCACGACCTGATGCGCTATGCCGCAAGCCATCTCGCGGAGGATCTGACGCCGGGTGCACTGGCTCGGCGCGCCGGGGTCAGCACCCGTCATCTGAGTCGTCTGTTCACCACCCACACCGGCCACACCCCGGCCCGCGCCGTCCGCCGGCTGCGGGCCGAGTCGGCGGCGCAGCTGATCCGGTCCACCGAATTGCCCATGGCGGCGATCGCGCGGCGCTGCGGCTTCGGTTCGGCGCAGACGTTGCGGGCCGCGCTGCTCGACCGATACGGCATGAACGGCGACACGATGCGCAAGATCACGGACATGGCACCCGATCGGCCGGGCGCGGGCGGCGACACTTCGGCAGCGTGACCATCTCCTCCTCCCCCACCACCACGCGTCGAAATGTCCTGGGCGGCACGGCCGCACTCGTTGCCTCCGGACTC
The DNA here is from genome assembly GCF_001613165.1 of Nocardia mexicana NBRC 108244. Classification (GTDB taxonomy): domain Bacteria; phylum Actinomycetota; class Actinomycetes; order Mycobacteriales; family Mycobacteriaceae; genus Nocardia; species Nocardia mexicana. The sequence goes on along the minus strand of NZ_BDBV01000110.1, from coordinate 27,084 downwards.
GCCGGTGCCTCGGCGGCTCCCGCTCGGGCCCGCCCGGACGGCGCCGGGCCCCGCATCGGCATCGTGCTGTACGACGGATTCAGCCTGCTCGATCCGACCGGCCCGGCCGAGGTGCTGTCCCGGGTGCCCGGCGCGCGGGTGACGATGCTCGCCGAGCAGCCGGGGCCGGTGCGTACCGACACCGGCGATGTCGCGGTCGTCGCCGAGCAGGCTCTGGCCGAGGTCGACAGCCTCGACGTCCTGCTGATTCCCGGCGCGGGCAACCGCGGAACAGTGGCCTCGACCCAGAACCCCGCCCTGCTGCAATGGATCCGGGACATCGATCGGACGACCGCCTGGACCACCTCGGTCTGCACGGGCGCGGTGATCCTGGCCGCCGCGGGGCTGCTGAGCGGGCGGCAAGCCACCACCTACTGGGCGGCCGGGCCCTATCTCCAGTCCACCTACGGCGTGACCTACCTGCCGCAGCGCTATGTGCGGTCGGGGAAGTACGTCACCGCCGCCGGGGTGTCCGCCGGGATCGACATGGCCCTGTACCTGGCTGCCCTGCTCACCGACGACGACACCGCCCGCGCGATCCAGCTCGGGATCGAATACGACCCGCAGCCGCCGTTCGATGCGGGAAATGCGGGACGGGCGAGCGAAGAGCTGCGCGGGCGGGCCGAGACGTTGCTGCAGCAGTCCCAGCAGTGACCCCGGCACCTCTTGACCTGAACCATAGTTGATGTCCGATGCTGGTCGACAGCAGACGGAAACGCGACTACGGGAGCCCTGCGATGACCTTCGCCAGCGAGACCGGCCACCGGCCGGGCGGCCGATCCATCGGCCGTGACCAGCGTCACGCCGCGGCCTTCCGGCATTCGGTACCCGCCGCCGATCAGGTCGTTTCGATGATCATCGAGACGGGCGGGTGCGAAAAATCGAGTGACCCGGCCCGGCGTCACCGGGAATACTGGCGCGCAACCGATGAGTTGAGCGAATCGGCTCCGTCTGATCACGTGTGGCCCGGTCATCACCGTCGATGATCCGTCCCAGGCCCACACGTCGTCCCTTGCTCGAAGAATTACCCCGGAGGTACCCCATGCCCGCCGAAATATCCGATCGCTCGACCGGGCGGCGGACACCGACAGTCATCCGGCTGCTGGTCCTCGCAACCTTCGTGGTGATTCTCAACGAGACCATCATGATCAACGCGATCCCGCGCCTCATGTCCGACCTCGATGTCACCGAGCGGGCGGCGCAGTGGGTGTCCACCGCGTTCATGCTCACCATGGCGGCCGTCATCCCGGTCACGGGGTGGTTCCTGCAGCGGGTCACGACCCGCCGGGCCTACGCCATCGCGATGGGCGTCTTCCTCGCCGGTACCGCGCTGTCGGCGGTGGCCCCGTCGTTCGCGGTGCTGCTGATCGGCCGGGTCATCCAGGCCGGTGGCACCGCGGTGATGATGCCGCTGTTGATGACGACCCTGATGACCGTGGTCCCCGAGCACGATCGCGGCCGCGTCATGGGCAACGTCACCCTCGCCATCTCGGTGGCCCCGGCCATGGGCCCGGTCATCTCCGGCCTGGTGCTGCAGATCGGTTCGTGGCGTTGGCTGTTCGTGCTGGTGCTGCCGATCGCCGCCGGGGTCACCTGGTTCGGCCTGCGGCATCTGGAGAACGTCGGCGAGCCGGAGTCCGGCACGATCGACTGGTCCAGCGTGGCGTTCGCGGCCCTCGGTTTCGGCGGCCTGGTGTACGGGCTCAGCCGGTTCGAGACCGGCAACGTCGCCACTCCGGCCCTGATCGTCGCCGCCGGACTGGCCCTGATCGGCATCTTCGCCTTCCGTCAGATTCGGCTGCAGCGCAACGGGACCCCGCTGCTGGACCTGCGCACCCTGCTGTCCGGCACCTACACCAAGGCGCTGGTCCTGATGGCGGTCGCCTTCCTGGCGATGCTCGGTTCGATGCTGCTGCTGCCGCTGTACCTGCAGAACCTGCGCGGCCTGAGCCCGCTGCAGACCGGACTGCTGGTCATGCCCGGCGGACTGGCCATGGGCCTGCTCGGCCCGACCATCGGGCGCCTGTTCGACCGGTTCGGCGGGCGGGTGCTGGTGATTCCCGGTTCGATCGGCATCGCGGCCGCGCTGGCCGGATTCACCCAGATCTCGCTGACCATGCCGTACTGGCAGCTGCTCGGCCTGCACATCCTGCTGATGGTGTCGCTGGCCGCGGCCTTCACCCCGGTGTTCACCCTGGGTCTGGGCGCACTGCCGATGCACCTGTACTCGCACGGCAGCTCGATGCTGGGCACGCTGCAGCAGGTCGCGGCGGCCTTCGGCAGCGCCCTGGTGGTGACCGTGATGTCCGCCCGCGGCGAGGCGCTGATCGCGGACGGCGTCGAACCCATCACCGCACACCTGGACGGCATGAAGCTGGCCTTCGCCGTCTCGGCGGCCCTGGCGCTGATCGTGATCGTGATGGCGGTGCTGCTGCCGAACCGGTCCAGCGCGCCGGACGAGTCGGGCGAGTCCGACGACGAGATCGGGAGCACCGAACCCGAGCTGGTCACCAGCTGACGGTTCCCGGGACCGGTCCGCTAGGACCGCTCCCGGGCCTCGGGCCGTCCGGGCAGATGGACCAGGATGAGACCGACGGCGGCGATCAGGACGTTCTGCAGCGCCGCCGACGAGGCATTCACTTCTTTGTTCGCCCACATCCGGAACCACTCCCCGCCGATGGTCAGAAAGCCTCCGGCGAACAGCAACACCGCCAGCACCCAGCCGAGGCTCGACAGTTTCGCGGCCGTCTCGGCGGTCGCGGCCCGGCGGCCGATCAGCGCCCGCCAGCCCGCCACGGCCCCCGCCAGCAGCACGAACGCGGTCAGGAACTCCCAGATCACGACGCCGATGTAGGCGATCCACACCACCGTGGGGCTGGTGATCGCGTGCCAGTCGACGGCCGGATGGTGGATCGTGCTGCGCATCGACAGCACCGCCGTGACACCGCGCCGGTTGGTGTCGGTGTCGAGGCAGTTGGTGACCGCGACGATCAGGTAGTACACCCCGGTGATCGTCGCCAGCACGGCCACCGCCGTATCCCGGCTCCCGGCCACATCCAGAAATCGCTTACCGCTGAGACTCATTCACGCCACCTAGGTCGACCGGCACAGCCCTGCAGGACGGGCGAATGGTACGGCGGCGCACTCCGGCGCGCATCCGGTCGGCTCCCCAGGAGTGACTCGGGGTCGTCGCTACCGGGCGGCGCGGACCGCCCATTCGACGGCCTCCGAGGCGGCCGACGACAGGATGCCCATGTGATCTCCCGCGTATCTGGTGGTCGCGACCTCCGCCCCGCGGGCCGACAATTGGTCGGCGCAGCGGCGGATACTGGCCTCCGGCGTCAGCGGATCAGAATCGACCGACGCGAGAAATATCGGGGTGCCGTCGTTCTCCGGCAGGGCGTCGCACTGTTCGAGAAATTCCGCGACCCGCGGCTCTCCGGTCAAGTCGTACAGGCCGAGATCTCGAACGGTGAACGGCTCCAGCAGGCGGCGCATCTCCGGTACGGACAACGGTGGTATCTCGTCGAGCAATGCCATTCCCGTATCGGTCAGGCGGGCCCCGGGGTCGAATCCGTCATCCGCCGCCCGTAATCCGGCGAGCAGCACCAGCGCGAGAGCGTCGGCCGGGAAATCGGGATCCCGGGTGACCATGGTGAAATACGACGGGTAATCGGGCGGGGCCAGCGATACGATCCCTCTGAGATCGACTTCGGAGTACGGGTGCGAGATTCCCGGCAGGCGCAGTACCGCGGCGGCGCCCTGGCAGAACCCCCCGGCGATGACGCCATTCCCGATCCGCTCGTCGAATTCCCGGGCCGCCGGGCAGATGGCGAGGATGTCGGCGGCTATCCCGTCCGGGTCGGGAAACGGGCTGAGACCGTGACCGTCCAAGCCCTCGAAATCGGCCACCGCCACCGCGAACCCGTTCGCGATCCAACGCGACAGGTGTTTCAATTCCACCCCGGGCAGACCGCGCCTCGAGGGCGCGTTCTGCTGATCCAGACCGACGAAACAATGTGCCCACGTGCACAGCGGCACCGTTTCACGGAGCGAGTCCGAGCGCGGCATGAATACCGATCCGCTGGTGATTCTTCCGCCGCTGCAGAAACGGATTCGATAACCGCTGTCGGCACCGATCGGCCATAGTCGCGGATCGATCGGCACGACTTCCGTCAGAGAAGTCAGTGCGGTCATGCCGAGCGGCCGAAAAGCCAATATCCGGGTGACCGGTCGTCCGTCCCCGTCAGGAATTCGACGACACCGGCGGCCAATTCGTCGTCACCGAGGTACCCGCTGCCGTCGGCATCGGTGCGATCGAAAATGGTGTCGGATTCGTCCGCGGGAATTCCCAGCCCCCGGGTCACCGACCGGAACTCCGCCCGGGAGACCCGGCGGTCGCCGTCGTCATCGATCAGCTGCACGACCGCCCGCACCAGCGTCTGCGCACTGTCGGCGATCTGCGCGGGAACCTGCCCGGTGCGGCCCGCCACGAACTCCTCCAGGTCGATATCTCCGTCGCCGTCGCGGTCGTAATGCTCGATGAGCTGCCGTGCCAGCTGCTCGTAGCCCGCACGCACCCGCGCCGCCACCGGATCTCCCAGCGGGCGGCCGAAGCTCGAGACCAGCCGCAGCGCATGTGCCCGGAAATCATCGAGCCCGATCCGGCCGTCCCCCGTGGCGTCGAGCACCCGGAAACGCGGGTCGCGGCCGTCGAGCTGGCCACTCGCGCGGGGCACGTCCTCCCCCGCATCGCCGTTCGCGTCGGCGGCGATCAGATCGGCGGCCCACCGCGTGGCCCGGTGCGCCGCCGGTTCCAGCAGGGCCACGTGGTCCAGCGATTCGAGATCGAGGAACGTGACGCTCGTACCGGATTTCGATACCGCGTCCGAAAAGCCCCGGCCCTGCTTCGGGGTGAAGACGGGATCGGCCCCGCCGGAGCACAGGAATATCGGCCTGTCGTACCTGGACTCCGGCGGGCTGGTCGATTCCAGCGCCTCGACGAAGGGTTTCCAGGTGGATATTCCGGTGATACCGGCCGCATCGTTGGTGGTCGCCGAGCACAGCGCATCGAGATCTTTCATCGAGGTACGCGTCGCGGCATCCACCAGTTCGCACCCGGCCGGGGTCAGCCGCTCCTCGGGCTTGAACTCCGGCCTTCTGATGCGCAGTCCGGCCATGATCATCGGAATAAGGGTGTGCACCGATCCGTCCCCCGCCGAGGTGAATTCGCGCACGAAATCCAGAAAACGAATCGGGGGTGCCAGAGAAACCGTTCCCAACAGGTTCAGATCCGGCGCGTAGGCGGTGCACAGCGCCGCGGCGAAAAGCGAGCCGTGGCCGCCCTGGGAGAATCCGGCGATCACCGTGCGTTCGTCGACGTTCAGATCCATGCCGTGCACGGCTCGGACGATATCGATGACATCGTCGGCGATGGCCTCGCCGTCGAGATACGGATGCGGCTCGTCGGTGCCCAGCCCCTCGTAGTCGGTGGCGGCGACCACGAACCCGGCGGCGAGCCAGTACGCCAGATGCCGACGCTCCTCCGGAATCAGGCCCACCTTCGACGGCGCGTCGTGCTCGTTGAGGCCTACCGTGCAATGTGCCCAAGTGAGGACGGGCGCGGTGCCGGTGGTCGGTGCCGGGACGAATACGGAGCCGCTCACCGCGCGTTTTCCGCCGCTGAAATTGGGGGCCACGTACTCGATCCGATAACCCCGCTCGGTGCCTTCCGGCCAGAGCGGCCTCGGGAGGGGTTCCACGTTGATCAGAGTGCCGGTATCGCTATCTGAACAATCGACCACCGATGTCACGTCCACCTCCGATGTGCGGGAAATCCTGAGCAACTGGAGCGAGACGAGCGAATATGCAGCATATTGATGCTAGACAATCGCTGTCAATACTCAGCCAACGCCACAACATCGATTTCATGCTTCTGACCGGGGAATATTAAAAGGGCTGCCGCCTCGACGGCCTTAGACCGGGCGTGTTCGCCCCACGCCAATACGCTCACACAGGTACGCTGCTCGACCGCAGCAACACACCAGTTCCTCCGAGGCGGGGAGGTCGTCGATGGCGTGGGCGTGGGTCGCACTACTGGTTCCGGCAATCACGGTGGTGCTGGGCGTGGTGGTCATGTGGAGAGCACGGCGCCGGGGCAGCAACCCCGGCGGATACAACGAGGCGGCCGGGACGGTGTTCCAGGCGGTCGGCGCCCTGTACGCGGTGCTGCTGGCGTTCATCGTGGTCAACGAGTGGAATTCGCTGCAGGAGGCGAGCACCAACACCTTCGAGGAGGCCAACCACCTCGGCGCGCTGTACTGGGACGCCCGCGCGCTGCCTCCGGAGGTGGGCCGCGATCTGGAGGCGACCACCCAGCAGTACGCGCACGTGGTGGTCGCGAAGGAGTGGCCGCTGCTCGGCGACGGCGGCTACAGCCCCGAGGCCACCGCGCTGGTGTACCGCATGCGCGACGAGATCAACGCACTGCCGACCGACAGCCCGCGCACGCAACTGGTCTTCGAGCATTCGCTGTCGACCGTCAACGACCTCGCCGCCGCGCGCCGCGAGCGGCTCAGCCAGAGCGGCCACAACGTGCCGACGGTGCTGTGGATCGCCATGGCGGTAGGCGCGGTGGTGACCGTCGGATTCACCTTCTTCTTCGGCCTGCCCAAGTTCTGGACGCAGCTGCTGCTCGTGGGCGCGCTGGCCGTGCTCGTGGTGCTGTCGCTCGGGCTGATCATGATGCTCGACCAGCCGTTCGTGGGGTCCATCGCGGTGCAGCCCGAGGCGTTCGAGATCTTCCTGCGCGGGCTGCCCGCCCAGCGCTGAGGATCGATCAGGGTGCGGCGCCGAGGGTTTCGAGCGCCCGGCGAGCCCGGGGCGCGTGCAGCGGCGAGAAGTGCGGATTGGTCCGCAGCGCCTCGTCCAGCGCCGCGGCGGCCTGCGCGGTGCGGCCGAGCGCGGCGAGAATCATGCCGCGGTGGTAGGTGACGGTGGCGTTGCGCCAGCCCAGGGCGGCCGCGCGCTCCGCGTAGCCGAGCGCCTCCTCGTGACGACCCGCCCGGTGCAGGGACCAGGCGAGCACATCGGCGGTGACGACGCTCTGCCGCCGGCCGAATTCCGTCCGCGCCAGCCGAACCGCCTCCGCCGGGTCGCCGTGATCCGCGGCGAACAGCGCGGCGGCCACATAGTCCGTGGCGCCCTGTGCCTCCAGTTCGCGGAACCGATCGGCGATCTCGCGGTAGGTGTCGTCCGCCTCGTCGCGGCGCCCCGCGGACTCGAGCAGTTCGCCGAACTCGATCAGGTATTCCGGCAGCGGCGCCCGGCCGGTCAGCTCCCGGTACTGCGTGATCGCCTGCTCCGTCGCACCTCGGGCGGCGAGCACCTTGGCGCCGCCCTGCCGCAGGGCGGCATCGTCCGGCACGGCCGAAAGACCAGAGCGGTAATGGTTTTCGGCCTCGTCCAGATTCCCGGCGTGGAAGGCGAGCTCGCCGAGGTGATAGCGGCAGAAGGCGATCTGGTCGGCGGTGGTCGCCGCGGCGAGCGCCCTCTGCATCGCCTGGCGGGCTTCGTCGGTGCGGCCGCGCAGCTCGAGGTCGTAGGCCGCACGGGTGAACGACGGCACGCCCGGCCGCAGGTCGAGCATCCGCTGGACCGCCGCGGTCGCGGCATCGGCCGCCCCGAGCTGGGTGAGGGCGTCCGCCAGCACGCCGTACGCCTCGGCGCTGTCGGGTCGCAGCGCGAGGACCCGTTCGCCGTAGGAGCGAGCGGCCGCGAAGTCGTGCAGCGCGTTGGCGAGCACGCCGAGCCCGAACAGCGCGTCGGCATTCTCGTTGGGCCGCAACTCCATCGATCGATCCAGCGCCCGCCGCGCCTCGCCGTAGTTCCGGGGGTCCCCGGTGACGCGGGCCAGCTCGACATAGGCGGCGCCGAGCTCGGCCCAGCCGGTCGCGTTGCCGGGCAACCGATCCAGCTGTTGCCGCTGCAGCGCGATCTGCGCGGCGAACGGTGCGGCGGAACTCACGGCCGCCGCCTCCGTGGGCGCCGATCGGTCGGGTACCGCTGCGATGACTCCCACGGCGGCTGCCATCAGTGCGATGAAGATCGCGAGTATGGGCTTCGCATATGCGCGGGAAGGCTTTTCGGCCATGTCGAGACCTCGGACAGGGTGGTCGGAACGACGATTCGGATGCTCTCCGGGGGTGGCGGGGCCGATCGGGGCGGCCCCGCCACGTCCGCGGGTCAGTAGCGCGGCGGCCGGAGGTCGGTCAGCCGATTCGCCCTGCGGCGCATCAGCAGCCAGCCGCCGATCCCGACCAGCGCGGCGGCGCCGGTACCGCCCGCGGCCACGGGCATCCACGGCATGCCCTCCCCGCCCTGGGCCGTCCCGGCGCCTGCCGGTGCGGTGGCGCCGTTCGACGCCCCGGTCTCCGTCGTGCTCTTCGCCGGTAGCGCAACGTAGGGGAAGGTGCCGGAGAAGGTCACGTCGTTGGCGTCGACCTTGTCGCCGGCGGCGAGCGCGTCGACCAGCTTGCCGGTCTGCGCCGCACCGACCACGGCCTGCAGTTCGATGTCGACCACGTCGTCGGCCAGTCGCCGGCCGTTCGGGAAGCCCTGCAGGTCACCGCCGAGGACACCGAGCCGGTTCGGCGTCGCCGTCACCGGTACCGACATGTTCAGCCGCAGCATCTCCGAGGGCCGGAAGTTCGCGACGTGCGCATCGGCATTGAGGACCTGCGAGTTCAGATCGGCCTGGATGGGCGGCGCGCTGCCGTCCAGTGTCGGCGCCTTCTTCGCGATCCCGGTGAGGAAGATCTCCACCAGGTCGTTGCGTGGCGTGGCGGGTGCGGGCACCTTGTAGATCTGCTGGATCAGTTGTGCCAGTTCGGGATTCGTCACTCGCTGCACCACCTGGGGAACCCCGGCGTCACCGACCGGCTCGAGCCCGTTGAACGCGTCCTTCAGCCCGGACGGGACGACCAGCTCGTTGACGAGCGGATTGCCCAGCCGTGAGACCTGCACGGAGGGGCCGGTCGCCTTGGCGGCGCCGGGGCTGAGCTGCAGGGTGCGCCGCTCGGTATCGCTCCACACCCCGATCACCGGATTGCGCGCCGGGTCGTTCTTCAGCGCGAGATCGCGCATCGGCACCTGCAGGACAACGGTATTGACGTTCGTCCCGGCGAGCGTGTCGGTCCCGACCTCGGACAGGTCGCCGCCGTAGAGCAGATCGAACACCCGCAGGTCGAGGAAGAACGGATCCTCCGAGGCGCCGACGTAGACCGACCCGCCGCCGGGCAGGCTGTGTGTCGCCTGTTTGCGCAGCGCGTCGTAGTCGGGCATCAAGGCCGGGCCGGTATCCGACGGCGCGACCTGGCCGCGCTCGATCGGGCGCCAGTCGTTCGCGCCGTGGCTGACCGACAGCGTGTAATTCTGCCGGAACAGCAGGTTCTCGTCGTTCAGGCTGGTGACCGGGCCGTTGTTGTAGAGGAAGGTGTTGGTGCCGCGCCGGTCGTCGGTCGTGAAGTCGAAGCGGTAACTGATATCCGGCTTCCCGTTGCCGTCGTTGTCGATATTGATGTCGTGGGCGGCGTCGGTGGCCCACGGGTAGAAGTTCGGGCCGCCGTTGGGCTCCTGTAGCCCGAACCAGTTGGCGACGATCGTCACCGTATCGGGCTTGTCGGGGCTGACGAACGCGTAGACGTCGGTGTTGTCCGCCCCCGGATCGGCGGCGATCAAGGGGGCTTCGCGATGGCTGGAGGCGTCCGCGATGGGCAGCGCCAGGCCGCCCACGGTCGCACTGAGCGCGACGACACCGGCGGCCGCCACCGCACGGGCGGCGCGACGCCGCGCGCCGCGCCGGGATGATCGAGACATGAGTATTCCTTCGAGATACGAACATTGGTGCGCCCGAGCGCGTTTCGCCCGAGGCCGAGCTAGGGGTCGTTACGTGCAGTAGGCATTTCCCGGGCGGATCCGGGGTCGGCGCAAGGGCGAACCTCCGCGGGTCGGACCAGGACGATGCAGCAATGGTGCAGGGGCGGCACGTGTTGCCACATCGGTCGATCGACCTATCTCGCGCGGGGCATTCGTCCGGTTCCGGGCACCGCGCGGCGCCGTGGCGAACTACCGTGGGGGAGTGACGATCCCGCCCGCCTCCATCCGGGTTACCGAGGTGCTCGCAGCACTGTCGCTCACGACCGATCTGGCGACCGGAGCGCCGTTCGAGAAGGGCCTGGCGACCTGCCTGGTCGCCACCGACCTGGCGGAACGAGCGGGCCTGGACGAGGCCGATCGACGGACCGTTTTCCACGCCGCCCTGCTGGGCGCGATCGGATGCACCAGCCGCGCGTCCGAGAATGCCGCGGCCTTCGCCGACGATGTGGCCTTCCAGCAGGCATATCACGTGGCGGACCGGGGAGATCCGCAGTTCTTCGAGAACCAGATGAAGGAGTTCGGTTCGTGGGCGCCCGATCGGCAGCCGCAGCTGCGGGACCGTTTCGAGACGTTGGCACCGGACCAGCGGTCGGCGGCGGTCCGGTCGGTATGCGAGGTGAGTCGCGCCCTGGGCCCCCGCCTCGGGCTGCCGGAGGCCGCGGTGGTCGCGCTGACGGAGGTGAAGGAACGCTGGGACGGCCTCGGCGCACCGGAACGCCTTCGGGGCGAGACGATTTCGCTGGCCGGGCGAATTGTGCACATCGCCGAGCAGGCCGTGCTGGCCTCCGCCGAGCGCGGCCGCGAGGAGGCGCTGGCCGAGCTGCGGCGGCGCGCGGGCGGACATCTCGATCCGGACCTGGTGGCCCTGTTCTCCGCGGACGCCGACGCGGTGTGGGACTGCATCGACGTGCCGGATGTGCTGGACACCGTGGTGCGCCGGGAACCCGGTGTGCCGCTGCACGTCCGGACCGGTGAGCGGCTGGGGCTGTGCCTCGCCCTGGCCATCGTGGTGGACCTGAAGGGCCGCTGGCTGCTCGGGCATTCGGGGCACGTCGCCGAGCTCGCGGGCGCCGCGGCGGGCCTGAGCGGAATGTCCGCCGACGAGTGCGAGACCATGCGGGCGGCGGCCCTGCTGCACGATATCGGCCGCGCCGGGGTGTCCAGCGCCATCTGGGACCGGCCCGGCCCGCTCGGCCCCGGCGACCGGGAACGCGTTCGGCTGCATACCTATTGGACCGAGCGGGTGCTGCGGCGCTGCCCCGGGCTCGCCGACCTGGCCGATACCGCGGCCGGACACCACGAACGCCTCGACGGCAGCGGCTACCACCGCGGGATCCGCGGGCGCGACAGCGCCAAACCGGCGCGAATCCTGGCCGCCGCAGACGTTTTCGCGGCACTCACCGAGCCGCGCCCGCACCGCCCCGCCTTCGCCGCCGACGACGCCGCCCGGGAACTGATGGTCGCCGCCAAGGCCGGGGAGCTGGACCGCGAGGCGTGCGCCGCGGTCGTGGAGGCGGCCGGATTACCCACTCCCCGTGCGGATCTGCCGTGCGGTCTCACCGAGCGCGAGGTCGAGGTGCTGCGGCTCGCCGCGCGCGGGCTGTCCAACCGGCAGATCGCCGCGGAACTGGTGGTGTCCGAACGCACCGTCGGCCACCACCTCGCGCATATCTACGACAAGACCGGGCACCGAACCCGCGCGGGCGCCGCGGTTTTCGCGATGGAACACGGGCTGCTGCCGGGATAGGGCGGGCTCAGCGCGACGACGTGAGCATGCGGACCGGATCGTGCACGGTGACCAGCACGATGACGTCGCCGTAGGGGGCCGCGCCGCGCGCGAAATGATGAGCGAAGCGCGCCAAGGACGTTCGCCACTTGTATTTGGCGTCGATTTCCGACTGCACGTACGGCAGCAGCGTGCCGCCGGTCACCAGTTGGGCGCGGCCCTGCCGCTGCTGGGTTCCGAGCGCGGGGTTGCCGCGCCAGTCTCCGGGTTGCACGAGCACCCGGTCGTCGTGCGCCAGCTGCCCGGCCTCGGGGGAATGGGAGGAGACGCGGAACGCGAGCTGGTTGCCGCCGATCGGGACCACCAGGCGCGGAACCGTCTGCAACTGCTGCGGGCCGACGACGCGTGTGACCAGCACCGTCTTCGCCTGCTGCCACAGGGCCGCGGCCTCCGAGTCGCCGGGGCGCCCCCATTCCGGCGGCGGGGGCGGGCCCGGCTGGGCGACCTGCATGGGGGTGGTGGGTAAGTCGATCAGGGTTCGTGGTGGCATCACATTCGGTCCTTTCCGCTGACGAAATCGGGGGCCGAAGTTGCGCGTTACGAACTGTGTTGCGCATTACGGAGGGCCGCCCGCCGACACTGCTCGAACGTCTTCGGCCGACCATCTTCGATACTCCAGCGATCTCGGTGACCCGGCAACAACGCTGGTCGGAATGGCGCATATGCGCATCGATGCCGAATGGGACCGGCGGCGGCCGATCCGCGCCGTTCGGGGAGGATGGGCAGATGCCCGCAGAAGGAGCCCGTGCGAAGAGCGGCGGCCGCCCGCCGCGGTTGTCCCTGGAGACGATCGTCGCCGCGGCCGATCGCATCCTGCAGGCCGAGGGCCCGGACAAGCTGTCGATGCGGCGACTGGCAACCGAACTCGGCAGCGCGCCGATGACGCTGTACTACCACGTGCGAGACAAGGACGAGCTGCTGTTGCTCGTGCTGGAGGCGCACGCCCGCGACATCCCGCGCCCGGACCTGCCCGACTACCCCCGGGAACGACTGGTCGCGACGGCCGTCCTGCTCTACGAACTGCTCTCCGAACGCGCCTGGATCGTCGAGGTCCTGACGGCCGACGACCTGTTCGCCCCGGCCGCACTCTGGTTCGTGGAGACGATGGTCGGCGCCGCCGTCGACTGCGGCTGCACCCCCGAGGAGGCCGTCGACGTCTACCGCACGATCTGGTACTACATCGTCGGCAACCTCATGATCCGCGTGAACAGCGGACGCCGCCGGGCCCGGTCCGACGATCCGGTCTATCGGGACCGAGCCTTCGCCGATGCCGCGACCGGCACCTACCCGCACCTGGCGGAGGTCGCCGACCGCTGGGACGAACTCACCACGCGGCAAACCCATCGGCTGGGCCTGACCGCAATCGTCGACGGCTTGCTGCTGAGACACCCCGCCCCGTAGCCCCGCCCATCTCCGTCACAGGCGGGCCGGCGCGAGATTCCAGAAGTCGGCGTAGCGGCCGCCCTGGCGCAGCAGATCGTCGTGGGTGCCGTCCTCGACGATCCGGCCGCCGTCGAGGAAGACGATGCGGTCGGCGCGCTGCACGGTGCGCAGCCGGTGCGCGACCATCACCACGGTGCGGCCCGCCATCAGGCGCTCGATACCGTCGTGGACGGCGGCCTCGTTCACCGGGTCCAGGGCCGAGGTCACCTCGTCCAGCAGCACGATGGGCGCATCCTTCAACAGCGCGCGGGCGATCGAAACACGTTGGCGCTCACCGCCGGACAGCAGCGCGCCACCCTCGCCGACATGCGCCGACCAGCCGCCGGGCAGCCGCTCGATCACCTCGTCCAGCCGGGCCGCGGTCGCCGCCGCGCGCACCTGGGCGGCATCGGCGCCGGGGCGGCCGAGGCGCACGTTCTCCTCGATGGTGCCGTCGAAGAGATAGACGTTCTGAAACACGATGGCGATCTGCTCCATCAGCGCCTCGGTGCCGATCGCGCGCACATCCACGCCACCCACGCGCACCGCGCCCGCGTCCACGTCGTAGAACCGCGCGAGCAGCTGCAGCACCGTGCTCTTCCCCGCACCGGACGGCCCGACCACGGCCAGCCGCTGCCCCGCCGGGACGGACAGCGACACGTCATCGATGACCGTGCGGTCGCCGTGCCGGAAGGCGACGGACTCGAACTCCAGGTCGTGGCGGATCGGCCGGACCGGTTCGCGGGGCTCGGGCAGCGACTCGGTGCGCAACACCGCATCGAGCCGGGCCAGCTCGGTCCGGGCGGCGCGCAGCTTGCCGCCGATATCCGTCAGCGACAGCAGCGGATCCGCGCAGCGAGCGGCGAGCACCAGGATCGCCAAAACCTCTGCCGCGCCGACAGGAGCGGAGCCTGCGGAGCGACCAGGCAACCCAGCCCCGCCGAGCGCGAGATAGGCGCCCAGGGCCAGCAGCGCGGTGAACACCGCCTGCACCGTGAGCGTCAGTCCGACGATGCCGGGCAGCGCCGACAGCGTCGAGCGACGACCCGCGCGCTCGAGTTCGGACAGCGAATCGTCGAGGAACCGGAAGCGTTCGGCGGTCCGGCCACCGGCCCGCAGCACCGGCTGGGCCTGCAGGTACTCGATGACCCGCCCGGTCGCCTCGTCGCCGCGTTCGTGACGCTCGGCATCGGTGGCGGCCACCGAACGTCCCGTCCACACCTGGACCGCCGCCACCACCGGGACGGCGACCAGCGCGGCCAGCCCCAGCTGCCAATGGAATACGAGCATCACGGCGACGATCGTCAGCGGCGTCACGGACGCGGAGATGAGCGGTGACAGCAGGTGCGCGATCACGCTCATCGCCTGCAGGACACCCTGACTGGCCAGCACCGACACCTCGCCGACGCGCCCGGCGGAGTACCAGCCGAGGGGCAGGCGGGCCAGATGATCGCCGAGCCGCCGGTACACGCCGCGCAACAGTGTTGTGCCGACGCGGAATCCGGACAGATCGCTGCGATAGCGCAGCACCGCGTAGACCGCGACCGCGGCTCCGAACGCGGCCAGCCAGGGCCGCGCATCGCCGGGCGTGCTCCCGAACAGTGCCCGCAGCACCGGAACCAGCAGCGCGTAGGACAAGCCCTCGGCCACGGCGGTCACCGTCATCAGGGCCACGGTGCGGCGCACCGGCCGGGCATACTCGTGCCCCAGCACCTGCAGTAGCAATCGAATCATCGGGGGTCGTCTCCCATTGCGCCGGTGTGGATTTCGATCTCGTCGGCGATCGCCGACCGGTGTGACCGCCAGAACTCCGCGAACCTGCCGCCGCGCTCCAGCAGTTCGGCGGGCCTGCCGCGTTCGACGATCTCTCCGTCCTCGAGCACCACCACGGTGTCGGCGTCGGCGACGGTCTCCAGCCGATGGGCGATGACCAGCCGCGTGCGGTCGCCCGCGAGCGTCGAGAGCGCTTGGCGCACCGCGTGTTCGGTCTGCGGATCGGCGAAGGAGGTGGCCTCGTCGAGCACCAGCACGGGCGTATCGGCGAGCAATGCCCGGGCGAGCGAGATCCGTTGCGCCTCACCGCCCGACAGCTCGGCGTCCACACCGATCACCGAATCGTAGCCGTGCGGCAGCTGCAGGATTCGGTCGTGGATATTCGCCAGCCGGGCGACGCGGACCACGTCGTCCAGGTCGGCGTGCGGCACGGCCAGCGCGATATTGTCCGCGACCGATGCGCGCAGCAGGCGAACGTCCTGGAAGACGAAGGAGATCTGCCGGTAGAGCTCCCGGCTGCCCAGCTCGCGCAGATCGACCCCGCCCAGGAGAACGGCGCCGTGGGCCGGGTCGAAGAACCGCGGCAGCAGCTGGACCAGCGTGGATTTTCCGCTGCCCGACGGTCCCACGATCGCGGTCACCGTCCCGGGCTCCAGCACCAGATCGATACCGCGCAGCACCTCGTGCTCGTCGTAGCCGAATCGAACGTCACGCAGCTCCACCCGGTGTCCCTGCGGCGCCACCGGGTGCTTCGGCTCCGGAAGTGCCTGCACCGCAAGCACATCCCGGATGCGTCCCACCGCGCGGCGGGCGGCCTGCAGATCGTCGAAACCGTGGCCGAGCGCCGCCACCGGGGCCGTCAGCCCCAGCCCCAGCAGCAGGAAGGGCAGCAGGTCCGCCGGGGCCAGTGCGCCGTTCGTGATCAGTGCCGTCCCGCCGATCAGCACGACCACCAGTACGAACGGCGGCGACAGCACCAGCTGCATGGCCGCGGCGATCGGGGAGAGGCCGACCGCCCAGCGGAGGAAGGAATCGGCGAAATCGTCTGTGGCCGTGCGGAATTTCCGGTGCACGCGCGCACTGCCACCGAACGCCTTGACCACCGCGATGCCCTGGACGAACTCGATGGCCGCGTTCGCGATCCGGCCCATCCCCTCGTCGAAGTCCACCTGTTCGCGCTGCCGCTTCGGGGTCATCATCAGTGGCACCAGCGCGATCGCCAGCACCACCGGAACCATCGTGATCAGCGTGAGCCGCCAGTCCACGGTGCACAGGTAGATCAGCGACACCAGCGGCACCACGAATGCGGACACCAGCTCGCCGGGCGCGTGCGCGATGAGCGGGTGCACGGTACTCACGTCCTGCCCGACCACCTTCGCCAGCTCACCGGTGCGGCGCCGCGAGTACCAGCCGATCGGCACCTGCCCCAGCCGCGCCGCCAACTGTCGGCGAAACGAGAGCTCCACCCGGCCGTCGAGCAGATGCCCGACACCGGATGACGCGCCGGTGCACACCAGCCGCACGAACAGGCCGACGGCACCGGCGGTCACCACGAACCACACGTGACCGTGATCGATCGGGCCGGGGGACAACAGCACCCGACCCAACTCCACGACCGCCAGCAGTGGCGCCAGACCCGCGACGGCGCCGACGATCTGCAGGACGACGACGGCAGCGAAACCCTGGGCGAAGGGGCGCACGAGCCCCGCCACACTCGGCCCCGACGCGAATTCGGCATCCGGCCGAGGCGGGGCGGACCGCTCCCCTACCTCGGCAACGTCGATGGTGGTCATCGCTCTCCCGTCATTTTCGTACGCGTACGAACAGCGTACCTCCCGATCGACCACCGTCAACGGGCTCCGGGTTCGGGAGCGGTCACGCCTCGCCCGACTGGTCGGCCGGGAGATCGAAAGGCGCTACACCGGTACGCATTCCAGTTGAGACGGGTCGTAGTACCGTGCTCGCGCGCGTTCACAGTCCTCGAGGCTCGGGTAAGGCCCGGGATCGAACTGTGGTCGCTGCGCCGAACCGGAAGCCACCGGCCCGGCGATCGCACCGACCCCCGCGGGCGATGTCAGCACCACCGCATCGGTCACGACGGGCATGCCCGCGGTGGAGACGCCCGCGAGCGCCGCCGAGCACAGCGCGAGTCCGGCCAGGGCTGTGCCCCCGGCAGCGAGCAGGGTGGAGCGGAAGAACGTCATGATCGGGCCTCTCGTTGTCCGAATGTCACGGACCGATGTTCACTCCCCCACGCCCGGACCGGTCCGGCGCGACCGCCGCTAGCGTGGCCACCCCGGGGGCCCGAGTGACCGAAATCCGTTCGGGTTCAGGGCTCGTCGAGCAGGAGCAGGTCGCGGGGCACGAGGGTGGTCGACTGGGTGAGCTCGTGCAGCAGGTTGTGGTTGAGCATGTTGCCGATGGGCTCGCCGACCTGTTCCCGGGTCAGCCCCTCGACCGGCTCCCGGCCGCAACCGCGGGCATATCGCTTGTCCGACAGGCGCGCTCGGACCCGACCGACCAGGTCGGCGACGTGCCGTTCGGTCCAGCCCGCCTCCGGTTGCAGCGCGACGAGCAGGGCTGCCGTCTCCTTCCAGGTCCACGGCTGCGGCCAGCGCTCCTGGTACAGATACCGCTGGCCCAGCGCGACCAGCACCAGCTTCTCCTCCGGTTCCAGCGGCCACGGCCTGGGCGCGTCGGTCACATGCTCGTGCCGGGGCGCGGGGAGGGCGCCGTCGACGCCGGTCACGTAGACCTCCAGCAGATGCTCCCGATTGTGGGATCCGCGAATGAACATCGGGGTGTAGCCGGTGCACAGGGGGAACGGCTCCTCGCCCTCGAACACCATCCGGGCGTCGGGCAGCCGGATCGGCACGCTGCCGGTGTTGCTGAGCTGCCAGCAGCGCTCACGGAACGCCAGGCTGCCGTGCACCCGGCTGATCCGCAGGTCGTCCTGGCCGACCCCGACATCGACCTGCTCGACGTTGCGGCCGAACTCGATGACATTCCCCTCGTCCGGGGTCCCGCACACGCCGCCCGCCGTCGACAGCACCGAGATCGTGCCCGGTTCCGCGTCACCGACCCCTCTGGCCAGCCCGTGTTGCGATACGGACAGTGCATACACGCCGCGACGTCCGGGCGTACCCGCTCTCTGCTGCACGACATCCTCCCTACGGTTGGGATCCGAGCCTCACACGGCCCGCACCGGACCGGTCCGCGCACGTCATCGGGTCAGGCTGGCCGCGACGGTGGTCGCCACGTCGGTCACGGTCTCGCAGCGCGGCGCCGGTGGCCGCACCCCCGAGAACTTGACCACCACGATCTCCGCCCGGTCGCCGCCGGAGGTCGCCCGGAAGCTCCGATATTGGATCTGCACGATGCAGTCGTCGTTCTCCTCCGCACGGCGGAAGCTGGGCAGCCCGGCGAGGGTCAGCGGCTGCCCCGCCGCGGCGGTCTTCGGTGAATCGCGGTCGTAGCGGACCGTGACATGGCCGTTGATGGTGCTGTCCCAGCGGCAGGACCACTGGCCGAATCCGGCGGACGGGTGCGTCGCGTCGACGCCCGCCACCTTGGCGAGGGTCGCCGCGTCGACCAGGGCGCAGGCCTCGTGACGGGCCAGCGACTCCGCCGGGAACGGGCTGGGACGGCGGGGAATCGGGCCGTGCCACAGCACATTTCGCGCGTACTCGACGGCGGCGTCGGCCAGCGCGCAGGGATCGGGCCCGTCGGGCAGCCGCCGCTCGCCGGTGATCTCCACGTTTCCACCGCTCGAAAGCATCAGCGTCCGAACGCATCTGGCGCCACTGGCCGGTTCGGAGACGATGGTGACATTGCCCGCGTGGGTGAGCATGACGTGCGAGGTCTGCGCGGGCGCCTGCATGGTCAGCGTCAGGCGGACCCGGCCGATGTCCGGATGGAAATCTTCCCCCCACGCCCGCACCCGCAGATCGCAGGTGTCGAAATTGCCTTCGTCGGTGGTCAGGTCGATCCGCCCGAACTCGGCCAGTGACGCCGGATCGACCAGTGCGCACGGGTCGGCCGTCTGCGGGTCGCCGAACAGGTCGGTCGCCGCGGTGACCGGCATGGCCACCCCGGCCGCGACTATCAGTGCCACAGCGGCCAATTCCGCGGCGCCGAGAGCCACCCGGCGCAGCACCGCGCGATCCCACCCGCGCGGGGGCTGTTCGAGGCGCGCGAAGCGTGCCGCGGCGGTCGCCGCCGTCGGACGGTGATTCGGGCCGGTCGGAGTCAACTGGGTCAGCAGCGCGTCGAGCGGCCCGGGGCGCCGCCGCCGGGCCGTCACGGCGAGTAGCGAGGCGCCGAGCGCGAACACATCAGACTTGGGGCTCGCGGGCCCGCCGCGCTCGACCTCGGGCGCCAGATACTGCCACTTCCCCCGGGCCGCATCGGCTTTCGGCATTTCGCCCGTCCCGGCGCTGCGCAGGTCCAGGGAGCTGCCGAAGTCGGTCAGCAGGGCGTCGCCGTCGGCCGTGACGATGATGTTCTCCGGCGACACATCGCAGTGCAGGATGCCGCGATCATGACAGTGCGCCAATGCGCCCGCGATCTGCTCGCCGACCGCGGCGGCGTGCGGCGGGTCGAGTTTCCGCTCCCGGCGCGCGATCTCGGCGAGCGAGCGGCCGGGAACATACTCCATGACCAGCCAGCAGACACCGTCGTGCTCGAAGATATTGTGCACGCCAACGATATTCGGATGCCGCAGCGCCGCCGCATTGCGCGCGGCGGTGCGCAATCGCGCCGCGCCCTCGGCATCGTCGGAGCGGGGACATTTGAGTACCACATCCCGATCCAGGTCTTCGTCCGTGGCCCGCCAGACGATCCCCTCGCCGCCCCGGGTGAACACCTCCCGCAGTGTGTATCGGCCCGCAATCCTGTCACCGACGCCCGCCATGCGTCCGTCCTCGTTGTCCGACCTCGAACCCGGCCAGGGCAGTTTAGCCGCTTCCGCGTTGCTCCGGACCTTGTATCCGATCATCGCCGGACCCCTCCGGCGAGCCCGCTTCTAGCTTTGGGCAGGCATCGAACCGGCACGGAAATGTTCGATGCAGGTATCGGCAGAATCGAGGTGCAGACAATGGATTCCGTTCGGAAATTCGACGAGGACAGCGTGTACGAACCGCCAATTCTGGTGGAGGTCGGGAAGTTCACCGAACTGACCCGCGGGTCGAGCTATGTGATCATCGAGGGCTACCCGAGCGCGTGGGGATCGAACTACTAGTCGGTGTTCTTTGGTGGCCCATGGCCGATGCGGTCGTGGGCCACCGCCCCCATTCCTGGAGATTGATCATGCGCGTCGATACACAATCCTGGTTCGTCGCCATGCCGGACAGTCCTACCGGCGACGACATGCTTTCGCGCCTGCGGCCCCGGGCCGACCACGTGATCGCACACCCTTCCGGTCGGCCGTGGTTGCTGGGAAGGTGGCGCGCGGATCAACTGACGCTGGCCACAGCCGGGAACACGATGCTGGCCGTCATCGGCCGGTCCGCCGTATCGCCCGCGGAACTCGAGTCCCGCGCTCGGAGGGTGCGCGCAATCGCCGACCTGGCAGCAACGGCCCGGTCCCTGCCCGGCAGCTACCACCTGTCGGCCTCCATCGACGGCACCTGCTACCTGCGTGGCACGGCCTCCGGCTCGCGCCGGTGCTACTACGCCACGGTCGACGGAGTGACGGTCGGCGCGGACCGTGCGCGCACCTTGGCCTGGCTGATCGACGCCGAGGTGGATATCCGCCAGTTGGCGGCCCATCTCGCCTATCCCGTACTGCCCTATCCGCTGAGTGGACGTGCGATGTTTCGCGGAGTGCACGCCGTCGCGGCCGACGCGGCGGTGGTGCTCGAGCGCGACGGCGGCCACCGAACGTCGCGGTGGTGGCGTCCCCCGCCGGTGCACTCGACCCTCGATCAGGGCGCCGCGGCGCTGCGGGCCGCGCTGCACGATGCGGTGGCGCTGCGGGCCCGTCCGGGTGAGGTCGTGGGCGCGGACCTGTCCGGCGGCATGGATTCGACGTCGGTGTGTTTTCTGGCCGCGCGGGCGGGGGCCCGCCTGGCCACCGCCACACTGGACTGGTCGGCGCCGGGCAACGAAGACCGCGCCTACGCCCGACATGCCGCCGACCATCTCCCCGGGATCGAACGGCTGGCATTTCCCTCCGCGGGACTGCCCGGGCTGCTCGACGGACTGCGCAACCGCCACGATCCCGCGGATGAGCCCATGGGCGTCGTCCGGGATCGGGCGCAGCAGCGAGCGATCGCCGAACTCATGGTCGCGCAGGGGGCATCATGTCGACTGACGGGCCACGGCGGCGACTATCTGGTCCTGCCGCACGTCCTGTACGTGTATGGATTGCTGCGCCGCCGACCCCTCACGGCCCTGCGGCACCTCGAAGGATTGCGGGCGCGCGGCCGCTGGAGCCTGGTCGCGAGCATTCGCCTGCTGAGCGACCGGAGCACCTACTCCGACTGGCTGGCCGCGGCAGGCACCCAGCTGCGCGACGCCGGAACGTCACCCGCGCTCCCCTCGACGCCGGGCGAATGGGGCGAGCGGTTCCGCCTGCCGCCGTGGGCCGACGACGACGCCACGACCATGGTCGGCGAACTCGTACGCTCCGCCGCGACCGAGGCAACGCCCCTGGCGAACGATCGCGGGAAACATGCTTGGATACACCAGATTCAGGAAGCGGGCCGGGGCGCCAGGATCCTCGCCCACGTCGCGGGACCGACCGGCCTCGAGACCGACAGCCCGTTCTGCGACGACGCGGTGGTCGACGCCTGCCTGAGCGTGCGGCCGGAATACGCGCGTGACCCGTGGTCGTACAAACCCCTGCTCGCCGAGGCCATGGCGGGGATCATTCCCCCGCGAATCGCCAACCGCCGCACCAAGGATCACTGCACCGAGGAGTGGTTCACCGGCCTGCGGACGCATCGGCGCGACCTCATGGACTGGGCCGAGGATTCGCGCCTCGTCGCCGCCGGAATCGTCGACGGATCCGAACTGCGCCGCGCGGTGGCAAGCCCGCACATCCTCACCGGCGGTTTCACCCAATTGGACAACACCCTGGGCGCCGAGGAGTGGCTACGAGATCTGGCCGCACACCCGGTCCCCGCGTATCTGACCCGCGCCGACCACTGAGGAGAACCCCGCAATGCACCGACTCCGCGACGATGTCAGCGTGTGCCCCACCGAAGACGGCACGATCCTGCTGGACGAACGACACGGCCGATACTGGCAACTCAACACCACCGGCGCCGAGATCCTCGACGCCTTCCTGGCAGGCGCGACGGCCGACGAGATGGTTCGCACACTGGTCGACACCCGGCCGGTCGATCGTCGGCGGGCGGCGGCCGATGTCGCGGACCTCCTGACCCAGCTGACCCGCGCCGATCTCGTGAGGTCCGTATGAGCCACGAACAGTCGCTGGCCGACCCCGCCGCGCCGCCGCTACACCGCCGCCTCGGGCCGTACCTCGCCGTCGCCGCGGCGAGAATGCTGCTGCGCCTCCCACCGCGGCGCCTCCGCACCGCGCTGACCGTCCTGCGCCGAGGCGCACCACCGGCCGACTACGACCGCGCCCTCCGTGCCCGACAGACCGTAATCGCGGTCAGCACAAGGTGTTCCGGCCAGTACTGCCTGCAACGGTCCGTCGCCACGGCGCTGCTGTGCCGCCTCCACGGCAGCTGGCCGACCTGGAAGACGGGGGTGCGCACCTCGCCCACGGCGGCACACGCCTGGGTCGAAGCCGAGGGACGGCCCGTCGGCGAACCGCACGATACGGCCGCCTATCGAGCCATCCTCACGGTGACTCCCGCCCCTCGGTGACCCGGAATCCAGCGTTGCTCGATGATCGCTGTCCCGGCACGGCGTCCTCACCCGTGGCGGCGGAGGAGGGTTCGCGGCCGGTACACGCCACTGTCGTGATTGTGCCAACGGGGCACGGCAGGGCCGGGGAGGGCGGCGAAAGGGACACACTCGGCAGGTGCGGCCGACGGTCGGGCGAGTATCGGGGCGCTCACCGGAATCGGGTCGCGACGCGGGGGCGGAGACTTGGGCGGGCGACCTCGAAAACAGCGTTATACCTGCGATTCCACAGTGCCCCCGGTCGGGATCGAACCGACACTGGACGGATTTTAAGTCCGCTGCCTCTGCCAGTTGGGCTACGGGGGCGTCCGGTCAGCCTACCGAATTTGTACGGGCGTCTCGGAATTCTCCGGAGATTTGCTCAGTGGACGCCCTCCATATGTCGGCTGACCCAGGGGGCGAGGAATCGGACGACCACACCGACCACGATGGTGATCAGACCGAGGGTGCCGAAGTAGGCGACCTCGTGGTCGGGGTCGTAGTACTTCGACAGCACACCGGACATCGAGGTGCCGATCGCGATGGCGAAGAAGTTCAGCGCCATCATCTGCGCGCGGAACGCCTCCGGCGCAAGCTGAGTCGTCACCGCCAGGCCGATCGGCGACAGCAGCAGTTCGGAGGCCGCGAACAGGCTCATGATGACGAACACCAGCAGCACCGGCACCTGTTTGCCGTCGATCCCGGCCAGCGGCACGAACAGCAGGAAGGCCGCGCCCATGCCGATGACGCCGTAGGAGAACTTGCGCGGGGTGCTGGGCGCGCGGGTGCCCAGCCGCGCCCACAGCAGCGCGAACAGCGGCGACAGCACGATGATCCACACGGGATCGATCGAGCTGACCCAGCTCGGCGGCGCGTCCCAGCCGAAGATCGACCAGTTCATCCGCTCGTCGGAGTACACCGTGAGCACCGTGAAGATCTGCTGGAACAGCGAGAAGAACACGGCGGTGGCGACATACAGCGGAATGTAGGCGCGGACCCGGGTGCGTTCGGTCGGGTTCACCTTCGGACTGGTCAGCATGATCACGAAGTAGGCGATCGAGGCCACGGCGACCACGCCCGTGATCACCCAGGGCAGGTTGTCCAGCGTGACCAGCCCGGTCACCATCGCCAGCACGGCCACCACGATCACCGCCGCGACGAAACCTACCGACTTGCCGATCTCACTGTGCGGCAACGGGTTCGGCACCACTCGTCCGTGCTCGCCGAGATTGCGCCGGAACACTGCGTACTGGGTCAGGCCCAGCGCCATGCCGATCGCGGCGGCCCCGAATCCGTAGTGGAAGCCCAGGTGGTCGTTCAGCAGGCCGGTGACCATCGGGCCGATGAAACCGCCCAGATTGATGCCGAGGTAGAACAGCGTGAAGCCGGTGTCCAGGCGCGGGTCGTCCTTCTCGTAGAGGGTGCCCAGCAGCGAGGAGGCATTGGCCTTGAGCGCGCCGCTGCCGAGCGCGACCAGCACCAGACCCACCCCGACGCCGCCGAGGCCCGGCAGCAGCGCCAGCGCGATATGCCCCGCCATCACCACCACGCCGCCGTAGAACACGGTGCGCTCCATGCCCAGGACACGGTCGGCGATCCAGCCGCCGAGCACGGTCGCCAGGTAGACGAACCCGCCGTAGGCGCCGACGATCCCCGTCGCCGTGGACGTCTTCATCCCGAGTCCGCCGTCGGTCACCGAGTAGTACAGGTAGTAGCCGAGGATGGCGACCATCCCGTAGTAGGAGAACCGCTCCCACAGCTCGACCCCGAAGAGGTTCGCCAAACCCATCGGCTGCCCGAACAGGGTCCGCTCGGCGGGTCGGCCGGACCGCTGCACTACTCCCGTCATGCGCTCGACCTTTCCATGTCACGCAATTTTCCAGCAACCAGGGTGGCGGTCGCATCGTTTCGGTGCACCGGGTCCGGTCCACCGCCGCAGGGCAGAGTAACTGGACGCTTGTCCCCATGAGGTAGATTCCGATCAGAATGTTCAGGCAATGCGCAGAATGCACGCAATCTGCGCAATTCGACGCCCGGCAACTTGGCACAGTGCTGGTCCTTGCCGTCCCGGCAACGGAATCACGCCGAAATGTCGGACCGCAGGTCCGGCGGAGCGGCGGCTTGCACCTATACAGATACGGATACCGCCCCGGCAGCCCGCGAACAAGGAGCTGTTCCCACGGCCGGAGCGTTCGCTGTCGTTCGACACCCCCGACATCATCAGACGGCCTGCACCGGAGCGTGATTTCACCACGCCCGCAACGCAATACGTCAGGCGATGGACATGGCGATGCCGTCGAGGATGTCGTGCTCGCTGACGATCAGCTCACCGATGCCGGCGCGGCGGGCCAGCTCGTCGGCTAAGACCTCGCTGATGACCGCGCCGCCGCCGATCACATCCACCCGGCCCGGGTGCATCGGCCCGAGCGCGGCGCGTTCGTCGTGGTCCATCTTGACCAGCCGATGACATACGGCCCGAAGCTCTTCCAGGCTCAGCCGGGTGAGATGCACACGCTCCGAATCGTATTCGGGCAAATTGAGCGCAACCGCGGCGATCGTGGTCATGGTGCCCGCGACGCCGACCCAGGTGTGCGCCCGCTCGACCGGTACCACCCCGAATGCCTGCGCCAGCCGCTGGGCGGCGAAAAACCGTGCGGAGACGACCTCTTCGGGCGTGGGCGGATTGCCGTGCAGGCAACGCTCGGTGATCCGGACGCAGCCGATATCGGCGGAGTAGGCCGCCTCGACACCGTGGCTGTTGCCCAGCACCACCTCCGTCGAGCCGCCGCCCAGATCGACGACGACGAACGGCCCCTCGGCACTGGACAATTCGCCGACCGCACCGGAGAACGACAGCCGGGCCTCCTCGTCGCCGGTGATCACCTCGGCCTGGGCGCCCGGCACCACGCGGCCCAATTCCGCTGCGGCCGCGGTGAAGAAGTCGTCGCGGTTGCGGGCGTCGCGGGTGGCGGAGGTGGCGACCATGCGCACCCGGGTCACGCCCGCGTCCAGCATCCGGTCCACGTAGTCGTGCAGCGCGATCCGGGTGCGTTCGATCGCCTCCGAGTTCAATTCGCCTGTGG
This sequence comes from Nocardia mexicana NBRC 108244, assembly GCF_001613165.1. Taxonomy (GTDB): domain Bacteria; phylum Actinomycetota; class Actinomycetes; order Mycobacteriales; family Mycobacteriaceae; genus Nocardia; species Nocardia mexicana. The sequence goes on along the minus strand of NZ_BDBV01000110.1, from coordinate 1,188 downwards.
CGTCGACACCTTGGCCCAGACGCACGATCCGCATCTCCCGGTGCACATCGGACAGTTGCTTGTCCGCACCGACATCCGCGATCAGCAGCCGGATCGAATTCGTGCCGCAATCGACGGCGGCCACCCGGTCACTCATCGCTGTCCTTCCCCACCGGATCATGGTGGTACTGCTCGTATTTCGGCCAGTCTGCCGGAACGGCGGTGCCGCGCAGACCGTTATCGGCGGCCAGGGCCACCGCCTCGTCGCCGAGCTGATTCACGCCGGGCCCCTTCGCCAGGGCGTGTGCCATCAGCACGTGCAAGCATTTCACCCGCTCCGGCATGCCGCCACCGCTGAAATCCGTGTCCAGCGACTCGATTTCGTTGCGCTCGGCCAGATAGCTCTCGTGCGCGGCCCGGTATCCGGCGGCGAGTTCGGCGTCGGTGCGCAGCCGCTCGGACATCCCCCGCATCAGCCCGGCGGCCTCCTGCCTGCTGGCCTCGGCGGTGAGCCGCGGATCGGTCAGGTAGTACAGGGTCGGGAACGGCGTGCCGTCGGGCAGCCGCGGCGCGGTCTTCACCACCGCCGGCTGGCCGTCCGGGGTGCGGTAGGCGACGGCGAGCACGCCGCGCGGCGGACGGCCCAACTGCCGGGCGACGATCTCCAGATCGGCGTCAGAGGCGGGCTCGGTCACCGGGGCGCTCCTTCGGGGTTCTGGGGCGGCGGGGCCGCACCATCGGAATTCGGCACGGCCGGATCGGATTCCGGCGCGGCCGCGGCGGGCTGCGGGTTGGACATGCTGCGGAACAGCTCGGTGTACCAGGGGTCCGGGCGGCGCTCGCGGGTCGGCTGCGCGGGCACGGCGGGCTGCTCGATACCGGGAACCTGGACGATGTAGGCGGTCTCGCCGGGCATGACCAGCCGCAGCCGGTCGCGCGCCTCGGACCGGATGTAGGCGGGATCCTGCTGCTGCGCCCGCCGATCGCGCAGCCGGGCCAGATCGCCCTCCAGCTCCGTGCGCTCCTGCGCGAGCTGCGCGGACTCGCTGCGCTGGCTGAAATACGTCCGCATCGGCACGGCCAGGGTCAGCGCCAGCGCGCACAGCACGGCGGCCAGGATCACCGCGCGGCCGGTGGACAGCCCCAGGATCTTGCGTTCGTGCTTGTCCCGAACGGCCGCACGGGATCCCGTCTTGCTCACGCGGCGCT